>CAYTLW010000009.1:0-114100 GCA_964438735.1 uncultured Enterobacteriaceae bacterium
GATGCCCATCAGCTCGAGGAAGGCCAGGAAGTTCTTCTCCGGCACCCGGTTGAGCCGGTAGAGGGTCATCTCCGTCATCCAGGCAAACAGCTCGATCAGCGTGATGCCAGGGTCCGCCCGGTTGTGGTTGGTCCACTCCGGACAGTATTGCGGGATGAGGCGAATCGCCTCCTGCACGATCTCTTCGAAGGTGCGATCGTCGAGGCTTGGACTCGGGATCATAGATCTTGCTCCCGGCGCAGGTAGAAGGGATAGACGAGGTTGTAGTCGACGTTGGTCGAGCGGACCTTGTAGCTCACCGAGACCATCATCACGTTCTCACGGTCGCCATCGGGGTCGGCGTTGACGCTGATCTCGTCGATGCGCGGCTCCCACTTCTGCAGGGCCTCGAGTACGTAGAAGCTGACCAGGCCGGCCGTGGAAGCGGAGTTGGGATGGAAGACGAAGTCATGGATGCGGCAGCCGAAATTTGGCCGCATCACCCGCTCGCCTACAGCTGTACCGACGATGCAGCGCACGCTCTCTTCGATATTGTCGCCGCCATCGGACATGGCGATCCCACCCACGGAATTGATCCGAAAGGGGAACTTGATGCCGCTGCCGAGAAAGCTCTTCGATGCCATCGCGCCCCGGTCGTCTCCGTGTTGTCGGCGTCAGCGCTCGCGGTCCCGCTTCCTCTGAAGCTGCCGCGGCTTGTCAGCCGACCAGACCCTCGAACTTCAGCCCGCCGCGCCCGCAGTTGCAGGTCGGGCAGCGGACGCGCACCCAGCCGTCTTTGTCTTCGCAGTCCAGGGTCACATCCTGGCCAAACGGGCATTTATGGCCGTCGATGCGACCGGCGGCCACCATGGTCAGCACATCCTGCAATTCCATGAGGATCTCTTCCTCAGTGAACTGCGGACCGCTCATGACCCCTTCCCCGACGTCGTTGCCGTTGCTCTTTCCGCTACCTGATCCGGCCGCGGTATCCCGTTTGGAAGGCGATGGTATCGCCGGCACCCCCAGTGTCAACCGGCAGCGGCCGATTGTCGCCCCTTCCAGACGCCGATCGACGGAGTTTGCCCGAGGCGCGTCCGCAGCATCATAGATAACAGGTATGATCACGGATGATTACGGGAAGGCTGCAGAACAGCATCCCGGCGATCGCCAATGTTGACCAGTTGGTCAAGGAATGGGGGGGCCAGCGGCAGTGCGCCGCGGCGGAGAATCGTCGCTCAGGGCGTGTTGTTACTTACCGTTCCACGAGTTGCGCGTGAATCCGACCGTGGTTCGGTAGCCTTCTTCCGGCCGATAGGTATGCGTCGCGGCCGTGATCAGGTACTTGCCGTCGAAGTTTTTGCCAAATCCGGTGAACTCGATGCAGGCGCCAGGCACTGCGGCGGGTTTACCCGAGATGCAGACCTCGCCGGACAGGAAGTCCATGGAGAACTGGTCGAAGAGCGCCTGTGCCAGCCTGTCGGCCTCTTCCTTGGAGTTGACCGGGTGGTCGACGACCACGTACTTGCGGCCTGCGCCGCCGCTGTCGTACAGCGCGGAGCCCGTCTGCGAGTGACCAGTCGTGCCCTGGAAGCTGTACAGACTGCTCTTGGCCTCGCCAACGATGTTCTTCTTCTTGACCGGATCCCAGGATCGCACCTCGACCGCAGCGTACTGCTGCACCGTCGACAGGCGGAAACTGGCATTCATCATCAGGGCGCCGTCGCCTTCGCGCTCGCGCGCCACGGTGACCACGGCATCTGACGTAGCTTCTGGCTGCTTGAATTTGACCTCGCCTTCACTCTCGGGGTCGGCCTTGTATTCCAGGTCGGCGCCCAGGGCGGTCAGCAGATCGAAGTCGGACGCATTCAGCTGGGGCACGTACAGGTGTTTGACCTTGGCGCTGCCCATCTCGCCGGCGGTGACATCGTCGTTGCCGCTGCCCACGCTGGCCGCTGACTTGTTGATCAGGTCCTTGACGACGGTGGTTCCGGTCGTCTCGGGCTTGAGCCCATCGCCCCACGTCGTGGTGCGCTGACCGCGAGTCAATCGATGCAGCTTGTGATAGCCGGAGATGGTCGTCCGCAAGCCGTCCTCGGCGTCGAAGATCGGCTCGATGTAGCAGATCTCGCCGATGCAGAGGGTCTCTTCATCCTCTTCGAGACCCATGGCGATCTCGACCTTCTGGCCCGGGCTGAACGTGTCGATGAGGCTCAACTTCTCGAGGCTCATCATGTCGTACTCGACGCTGAACATGTCCGGGCTGTCCATGCGAAGGTCGACATGAATCGAGATGATACCGTCGCCGGCGCGGGTCTCGATGCTCTCGCCGTCGTCAGTCGAGATTGACGTCGAATCATCCACCTTGACGGTGAGTGTCGGTCGATTGCCGTCTGCTTCAGCCATCTGGTACCTCTGGCGTAAACGCTCCCATGTTGCCGAATCTGCCCTACTTCAGAATCGGCGGGATCAAGAGGCGGCGGCCTGGCTCCAGCGCCAGCGGATCGTCAATGCCATTCGCCTCGGCGATCCGCCGCCACTGGCCCGGATCTCGATACTCGTTGTGGGCGATCGCCTGCAGCGTATCGCCCCGGCTGACCAGGTGAACGTGGGCCGTATCCGGGCTCTTCTTGACCGACTTGGACTTGTTGGCCGGATCGGGCACTTCGGTCAGGGTCAGCTTGCACTTGGCCCGAACCGGCGTGCCGTTGGGCAGGAACATGATGTAGTTCACGTCCAACGCCGTCACGTACCACGTGCCGGTATAGATCTGCGGATTGGGTCCGCCACCGGAGCTCTTGTTGACGAAGCCCTGACCCCAGATGAACAGCACGCGCACGGGACGGTGCACATTGCTGTTGACCCGAATCAGCGACTCCAGCTTCGAGACGTGACGCGCATACACGCTCTCACGATCCTCGAAGGTGTCGAAGAGCACCTCGCCGAATTCGATCTTCGCCGAGTCGCCGGCAGTAAACTGCAGCGGCGGTGAATCCGAACCAGCAGTCTTCTGCTTCTTCGGCTTCAGCGTCTTGGTGATACGAACCGCCTCCGGATTGAACATGAAGGATACTTCCTTGCATGACCCGGCCTTGTCGTCCTCGTGAACGACGATCTTGGCGTACTCGAAACCGTCAGCCATGGATCCCCCTTCGCTCTCGCTCGCGCTTGATCCTTACCATCACCGAGCGCGCGATCTTCATCGCGAGGGCATCGATCTCCTTGCTGAGTTCGCTGCCCTGTTCATCTGTTGTCGCTTCGCTTTCGTCCGGTGACCCGCCGCCACCTGATGCCCGCTCAATGGGCACGCCGGCGCTCGGATCGCTACCGCTCGTGACCACCGATTCGTCCAGACGTTTCGCCGCGGCCACCGAGGCGAGAGCCCGGGCCGCTGGTGCCACCAGGGGCAGTACGCCGGAAGATGGCGTCGCAGTGACCGACAGGACTCGCGCCATGGCGCCAGCCTGCTGGCCTCGCGCCTGGGCGGTGCCGCCCCGACTGGCGCTCGCACCGCGGGCGGCCTGTTCCATGGCGGTGTGCGGCGAGACCAGCTCGGGCGTCGGTTCGCCAAACTGGAAGTCGCGCGGCAAGCCCGCCGGCTGTACCGGTGTCGGCCTCTCCGCTGCCACTCGCCGCCCGGAAGGTCGCAGGACGCGCCCGACCGGACCGGCAGCCGATTCCCGACGCGCGGATACCGCGGCGCTGAGCCGCTCGGCGCGCGCCGTCATTCGGGTGTCGCCAAAGCCGCCGCCGTGGAAGCCATCGCCAGCGCCATCGCCGGCCACCAGGCCCAGCAACGCGCCGCCGCCAAGCCCGGCACCGCCGTAGCCCACGCGCCGGCCGCCGAAGCGGGAAGCCCGCGAACCGCGCACCAGGCTGGTGCGACCGGCGCGACGGCTGCGACCAAGCAATCGCCTGCCGCGGCTGAGCGCGACCGGTGAGAAGTCGTGCAATCGAACGGCTCCGGCGCGGCGATCTGCCGGCGCCGCAGGCGCGGCCTGTGCGGCGGTCGACTCGGCCGGCGTCGCCGCCGAATCCGACTCGCGCACCTCACCGGTGGCCAGCAATTCTGCGTCCACCTCTCCGGCGCCACGCATGGCGCGTAGAGCGCTCAGGCCGGCCAGGCCGCTGAGCACCAGCTCCTGCCCGCTGTCAGCGTCGCCCGCATCGGGCGCTTCGCCAGCTATGGTCGTCATGCTCCGATCGGATGCCGTGCGCAGCGTGGTGCCGACCGCCGCTTCGTCCGACAAGGCGACCAGATCTCCGGCGCCGTCGGCGCTCTTCATGACGCGGCGCGTGGGCTCCTCGACGCCGCCGAACCAGCGCTCCAGGAAGCTGCGGGTCACCTCGGCCTCGACGGGTCCCTCTGCGGTCTCGCCGAACAGGGCCAGCGCAGCCTTCAAACCGGCGGGCTGGCGAACGTCGAGCGCTCCGGAACCGAGCTTGCGCAGCTGCCGGCGCACCTCGGGGCGGGCGATGGCCTGGGCGATCGTGGCCCGCTGCCGTTCGGCTCGGCGCTCGATCGTCTGGCGGATCGTGGTCACCGACTGGATCGCCGCCGGTGCACCAGCGACGGCGGGCGCCGCGGCGGCGCCGGTCTCGCTCGTCGGCTGCCGCGAGGCTGCCGGTGTGGAAGCAATCGACGCCCCGGTGACCGGGTCGATCTGAGGTGCATCGGCCTCGAGTCCAACGAACTCGGTGCTCTCGACGCCCGCGATTCGCAGCGCTCTGCGGGTCTCGGCAGGCAGGCGGGCCAGGGCACCGCGCAGCAACCATGGCGTGATCGCGTCCGCTGTGCCGCCCGGGGTCAGCCCGAGCACGTCGGCCGGATCGGCCCCAAGGTCGAGCGCGGCCATCGCCAGCGGCGAAGCCAGGCGCCGCCCGTGGGCGGGCATGTGGGTGGCGGTCCGTTGACTGCGCTCGTGACGCTCGACTACGTGACCGATCGCCGCTGCAGCCGCGCGGGCCAGGGTCGGCGATGAGCTTGCGTCGGCGCGGCCCAAGGTCGGCACGCTCCCAGCGGAAGCCGCCGGGCTGATCGCCTCGCGCAGGGCCGGAAGGGCCGCTGGGGAAGCTTCGGCGAGCGTGTGGGGGGTTGCCAGCGGGGCGCGTTGGGCGGTGGTCGTGCGCTTTGGCGTCGATGGCGCCGCGTCGACCGGCCGCTTGCTGGCCTCCTGGAACCATTGATCGTAGCCGTCGTCACCTGGCAGGAGCCATTCACCGGCGCCAACTTCATGACCCAGCGTGCCGCGGAGCTCTGCCGGCGCCGAGGTGTCGAAGCGACCCAGCCACTCCTGCTGCAATCCGAACATGGGCGCTTCGGCCCGACTCGCAAATGCGGTGGCCTCGCCAAACGCGTCGGCGAGCGCCGCGGGCGCCATGCCGATCAGCGGCGCGACGGTGTCGGTCACTGCCGGGCGCCATGCGGGGGCTCGGCCGTCCGGATCCAGACCACCCATGTGGCGTTCAGAGACCCGGTGGGCGATGCCGATGGCGGCCAGACCGGCGCCACCGGGCGTGGTTGCGGCGCTCGATGCGCGTACTTCAGCTGCGGTCGGAGCGACCGCGGACGGGCCCGCAAACGGCCACGCGGCGGCGGTCGGCCGACCCAGGGGAACGTCGGGAGCGGTCTGTGCGATCGCGGCGTCGAATGTCGCTGCGGTCCAGGACATGGGCAGCGCGGCGGTCAGCGCTGGGCTCGTCCCGGCAGCGGCGGCCAACGACGGGGCTGCCGTCACAGGGGGCGCGCCAGCGGCTGCGCGATGGGTCGCCAACTGTGCTGCAGCGCGCTGCTGCGTGGCACGGGCGGCTGCGGGAGTCAGCCACGCCGGAGTCGACGGATCGCCAGCGCTCGGTGCCGTGGCTCGTTGGGGTGCCGTGGCCGACTGACGTGTCAGCGCCGCGGGAGCGGTCGTCGATGTGCGCGGTAGCGCTGTGGGCGGGGCGCCGGCGGCTGCCAGTTCGCTCAATCCGTCCAGGTCCAGCGTCTCACCCGCACCGGACTCGGTGGCGGCGTAGCCATCGCGGATGCCGGTCGCCGAGACCAGCTGATCGCCAGCCTCGAGCCAGTGCGTCAATCGCGGCAGCAGGTTGGCGGTGCTCGGCCCTTCAGGCGCACCGCGGGCCAGCAGATCGGCGAATCGATCGGCGGCAAATACAGGTGCGCGAACTGGTTGCGGCGCGCCGAAGACAGAGTCCGGTGCGGCTCCTTCTTGAATCCCTGCGGAATCGTCAGCGGCCACCGGTCGAGGACTGCGAGCCGAAATGCGCGCGCTGGCCAGCGCCGCAGCGTGGCGCTGCAGCTGCTGCCCGGCCAGCCGGACCGCACCGCTCAGGGCGGAGAAGGTCGGCGCGCGACCAGCGACGGGCGCTGCCTGGGTCTGCAGACCCCAGGTGGCCACCGAGGGCGAATCCGCGGCCGCCTGTGGCGCGGCTGCGCTCAGTTGCCTGGTCGGCGGCAGGATCGACGTGCGACCGGGAGAGGTGGCCGCCAATGGCTGTGCTGCGACGCCTGCGCGAGCTGCCTGGCGCATGGTGGCGCGCGCGGCGGCGACTGGCGCCTGGCGACGAATGTGTTGCCGGGCGGGCGCCGAAGGCGCTGCGGCGGTGCCGGTCACGGCGTCAAAAGGTGTCGCCACGGATGGCAGACGTGGAGCGGCGGCCGGTGCGGAGATCTCGCCGGCGAGAGACGCCGTAGGCGTGCCAGATTCGGCCTGTGTGGCCACTTCCGGGGCCTCGAACCCCGGCTCGACCATGGACATCTCGGCGCTCTGCTCAGCCATGTGCAGGGCGCGAGTTGTGGTGGCCTGGAAGCCAACGCCCACGCCAGAAGCCTGGGGGTGCCACGTGGAACCGGTACGCAACGCCATGCGCGTCGCGCCGCTGATCGGGCTGTCGGATGCGCGCGCCGCTGGAGTCCGGGCGAAGGCGCGCAGGGTCTCGGCGAGGCCGAGGACGACGGGGCCTTGAGTCCCCACCTGGCCCGGCGCCGTGGACACGGAGTCCCCGCTGGCAGACGGCGGCGTGGCCAGATCGTCGAATCCCGACTCGGTCGGAGCGGTACCGGCGAACGGGGCCGGCTCGGACGCTGTGCTGGTCGCCGCTGCGGCCTGCTGGCGCGCAGTCTCTTTCGCGACACGCGCGCGGACCTGCGCGAGGGAGCGGCGTACCGTCTCGATCTTACGGCGCAATCCTGGGGCGGCCTTGCGCTTGGCGCGGGCCGCGGCCCTCGGCGCGGGTTTGCCCTGAGCGCGTGCACGGGTGCGCGCTGCCTGCAGGTTCTGCTCGAGCTGGGCGAGCTCCTCTTCTTCGAGAATCAACTGAACGATGTCGGCCAGATCGCCGACGCTCATGGCGCGCACTTCGGCGCTCATCGTGCGGCCGAAGGACCCCTCGACAGTCAGGAAGTTCGCGAGATCCCAGGCGTCGGCGCCAAAGGAGCCATTCACGGCGGCCAGACCTGGCAGGTCGGCCAACATGCGCTCCGCGCCGAAGAACGCCGAATCCAGGCTGGCCGTGGCGCTGTTGACGCTGCCCGGGCCCGCCCACCGGTCGGCGATGCCGCGATGCAGGTTCAGGACCTGCTCGAGATCGCTATCGAGGATGGGGTTGGCCACTGCTCACCTCGCCAGGAGGGTGGTCGTCGCCGGCGACCGCCTGTCGGCCGCCGGTTGGTCTCAACTCGCTTTCTTGTAAACGAAGTAGTCGTACGCCATGCGGATCTGCTCGAAACCGATAGCACTCGACATGGAGTTCAGCTGCAAGCCACTGTACTCCGTGATGAACGCGTTGAAGACCTGGTACTCGCCGATGGGCTGGTACTTGCGATTCATGACGGAGATGGTGAGGTTGCTGCGATCGGCGCCAACCTTGCCCGTATTCTTGCTGTTGCCGCTCAGCGAAGCCTTCATCATCACGTAGAATTCGCCGGTCGAAGCGAACCATCCACGCTTGAGCGTGAGGGGCTCGAACTTGCCGGGTCCGCGCATGTTGTAGGAGTGCTCGTTGTTGCCGCCGGAGCGCACCGGGATGGCCTCGGCCTTCCAGCTCAAACCGCCGACTTCACTGAACATCGCGTACGTGACGTTGCCGATGGCCAGCTTGAAGGCGTAGGCGACGTCGGGGTCGCCCTCACGCGGCGAGCTACCTGAATTGGCACCCTCTCCGAAAGCTCCGGAGAAGATGTCCGCCAGGGCGGGAGCGACCGAGCCGGCCGGTCCCACATCCGGCATCGCTGCGGGCGCAGTGGGCTCTTCGGGCTCGGGCACCACGACTTCCGGGCTGCCGGAGGGCAGGTACTCGAGGGTGCCGGTGGCGCTGGGCGCCTGGGCCGGAATCACCGCTCCCTTGCTCCGACGTGTGCTGGTAGCAGTTGCCATGTGCAGTCCTCCGTCTCGATCCGCCGACGTTCGGCCTCAGCGCTCAACGTCCTCGTTCGATGCGCGACTTACTCTCTTGCGAGTCTCGTGCCAGATCTCTCTCAAGTGCCATCTTCGCGGGCCAATACGTCGACCTCCTGGGTCACACGCATACCGATGTATTCGGCAGGCCGGAAGGGCGCGAGCCAGATGTCTACGTTGACCTGGCCGCTATCACGGGCTTTTGGCGGATTGATCTCGCCGTCGCACTTCACCAGGAAGGCGTCGTCCTGCTGGGCGCCCTTGAGAAAACCATCGCGCCAGAGTTGATCCAGGAAATACGTCACGTCGCGGGACACCATCTGCCACAGATCGTAGTCGTTGTTCTCGAACACGACCCACTGCAGACCGATGTTGAGCGCGCGGGTGATGGCGGCGATCGTCCGTCTGACGTTGACGTAGCGGAGCTGTGGATTGCCGGAGGCGGTTCTTGCGCCCCAGATCCGGATGCCCCGTTGGGCGAAGACCTGGCTGCAATTGACCCCTTCTGTGTTCAGCATGGCGATGTCCTGCTGCTGCAGGAACAACTCCAGATCGACGACGCCTTCGATCACTTCATTGGCGGGCGGCCGGTAGACACCCTGTGCCCGATCGCAGCGCGCGTAGATGCCCGCGACATGACCACAGGGGGGCACCGGACGGCGGCGATCTGCGGCGCTGGGCACGACGTAGGGGTAGTAGAAGGCCGCGAACGAGGTGTTGAACAAGCGGCGCCACTGCATCGCGCCGCGCGGATTCTCGCTTGGCGGGATGTCCAGGATGGCGAAGCGATCTTTGCTCTGCTCGCACTGCATGACCACGGCCTGCTGTACGATCTCCATGTCCTTGACGGACTTGAAGCCCCCGGAGCGCTCCAGGCACCAGGGCAGATCGGGCAGACAGATGAGGTCGATCTCCTCGAGCTCGGCCACGCCGGCGAGTCCATACCGATTGCCCGGCCCGAGATCGGCGCCGATGAAGTCCTCTGCGGTGACCGTGTACAGGCCGTCGGTGCCGCCTTCGAGGTCGACCTTCTCGATCACGGCCGGGAAGCTGTCGGGCACCGCGGTCGTGGAGTCGAGATTGGTCACCTCGATGAGTCGCGAGCGGCCGTTGATGATCCGCTCGGCGAAAGCCGGTGACTGTCTGGCCAGGTTGATCTCGCGGAAGACCTCGCGCTCGCTGTGGGTCTCCACAACAAGATCGAAGCCCACCGGCTCGACCATGGTCGGGGCCATGGACTTGAACTCGCTCTCCAGCGGCTCGCGCGGATTCCACCACAACGTCCGCCCTTCCACCCGCTGCAATACGCGGTACTCGGAGTGGTCGTCATCATAGATGCGCACCAGGGTGCCGCGCGCGAAGCCGTAGGTGCTCTTGACCATGACCGACGCGTCGCCTTCGTGGCCGTCGACGGTGATGAAGGTCTGCACTTTGGGCTCGGGCCGCTCGACGGTGACGCGGATCTGGTTGCCCCACATCCCCTCGGCGATCGCCTGCACCATCATGGTGTTCTTGCGATCACCGTCGCGGAGACGCACCGACGCCCGGGTTGCGATCTCCTTGCGTCCACGCTCGAAGAGGTGCGCGATGCGCACGATGTAGCACTCGACGCCGCCGTTGAGGAAGAAGCCGTCGATGGCATCTGCGAGGTACGAGCCCACGTCCAGGTGACCGAAGGTGTCCTGGAATTCGCGCAGACTGCTGATCTGAACCGGGCGATTGGTCGGCCCCCGCTCGGTCAAACCCATGAACACGGGCACACCGCTCGGCAACAGGCCAAGTGGCGCAGCGCGCGTAGGGGTTTCTTCGGTGAAGATCCCCGGTGGCCGCATCATCACCATGGCTGTCCTCCCACAGGGGGCGCGACATGGTGGACACGCTGCCCCGGGCTGGTGGCTGGATCCGGGCTACTTCCGTGAACGGTTGATCTCCTTGTTGATCTCGGAGATCTCCTTCACCCAGGTCTGGCGTTCCTTGTGCTCCATGTCGAGGATCTCTTCCAGCGACCAATGGAAGTGGTAGGCGATGTAGGCTACCTCCTGGTACAGCCGGTCCAGGGGGTAGCTTACGATTCCCCCACGCCACCTCCGGTGTCGACCTCGAACTTATGGCCACACTCGGGGCACGTGGCCTGCACCATGGCGGTGCCTTCCTCGTTCACCCGACGATAGAAGTCCTGCAGGTAGGCCAGGTCGGTCGAGAACATGTTCTCGATGATCGACGGGTTGATGGCCGACATGCTGCCCAGCTTGGTGATCACCCGGCTGAGCAGGATGATGACCAGATAGGCCCGGTTGTTCTGAACGCGGTAATCCTGCAGGGGCAGGATCTCGTCCTTGGCGGTCGCCAGGCGCATCACGCCTTTGCGGTGGACGTTGCCGTCCTTGTCGATCACCCCTCTCGGCAGGGTGAATTCGAACTCGGTCTTGAAAGCCATGGCTGCTCCGTGGATGTCGTCCGTCAACCGGGCGACTGGCTGCAAGTTTCGAGCCGCCGGGCCGCTCCCTTGTGACGGTCATCTGCCGTCGGGAAGCGCCCCTTGGCGCAAACAGAGAAGGGGCGCCGGCCAGAAGCCACCGGCCGACGCCCCTCCCTCGATCCGAGGCTACTCGGCGACGTCACCGCCGGCCGGCATCTGGCCGATCCGGAAGATGACAAACTCGGCCGGTTTCACGGGGCACATGCCGATCTCGCAGATCATCTGGCCCGCGTCGATGACCTCCGGGGGGTTGGTCTCTTCGTCGCACTTGACGTAGAAGGCCTCCTCCGGGGTCTTGCCGAACAGCGCACCCTGACGCCAGAGGCGGAGCAGGAAGGCGCCGATGTCACGCGTCACGCGCTTCCACAGCCGGTGGTCGTTGGGCTCGAACACCACCCACTGGGTGCCCAGCTCGATCGACTGCTCGACCATGTTGAAGAGCCGACGCACGTTGACGTAACGCCAGGAGGCGTCCGACGAGACCGTGCGGGCGCCCCACACGCGGATGCCGCGATTCGGGAACTCGCGGATGCAGTTGATGCCCTTCGGATTGAGCAGGTCCTGCTCGCCGCGGGTGATGTTGTAGCGCAGACCGATGGCGCCGCGGACGATCTCATTTGCAGGCGCCTTGTGGACGCCACGCTCGGAGTCGCTGCGGGCATAGATGCCGGCCACGTACCCTGACGGGGGCTGGAAGATGTTGCCCTTGAAAGGATCGTAGATTTCGACCCATGGGAAGTAGTAGCCGCCGTACTTCGAGTCACGGGGCTTCGGCAGCTTGTCGACGCCACCCTTCTCGATGACTTCGGGGCTGTCCATGACGGCGAAGCGGTAACGCATGTTCTCACAGTGCGTCAGGACCGCGTCCTGGATCACCGGGTCGGTCTGGCCGGGGGCGCAGACGATGTTGACGTCGTCGACGTCCTCGAGCGCTTTGAGGCCGGTCCGGGTGCCGGGGCCGTTGTCGGCGCCGATGTACAGCGCCGCCTTGGAGGCGGGTTTCGGCTTCTTGTCGTCGCCCTTCATGGCGTCTTCCATCGTGCCGACATTCAGCACGAAGCAACGGCTGCCGCCATTGTTGAAGAAGCCGTAAACGGCGTGAGCGAGAAACTCGCTGTTCTGGAAATCGCCGTAGTTCTTGGTGAACTGCGACCAGTTGGTGCACAACGTGGGCTCGTTGACCGGGCCGACTGAGCATTCGCCGAGGAAGGCCACCGTGCTGGTGCCTACCATCTCGAGCGGCTTGGTGCCGCGATCGACTTCCTCGACGTACACGCCGGGAGACAGGTACGTGGTTGCCATGGCTGTTATCCCCTCGCTTCAAGTTACCACCGCTTATTGGGAGCAGGCCCCCGTTTTTGCCGCGGTGTGGTTGCTACAAAATGCCCTCGTGGGCCTCCTCCAAATACAAACTCTTGGCGCCCGCCGATGCGGACGCGTGCTCACCTGTTGATGGCGATGTCCTTGCCGATGACCCGGCGCACCGTCGACGACTTCCTCTCGGATTCGACGCGGAAGCGCACGTGGTAGAACAAGGTCGGTCGCAGCTCTTCGTTCATGGACCGCCAGAAGCTCATCAGATCGTTCTGGTCGGCCTGCAGATTCGGGTGGATGTTGATGTGGTCGTCCGGGTACCAGGAATCGCCTTTAAGATCCGGACTGGTGACCAGGGTGTTCTCGATCAGGGTCTTGATGACCAGGCCCAGGAGCAGGTTCTCTTCGCCCGGCGAGTTGCCCCAGACGGAGACGGCGAAGTAGGCGTTGAGATAGACCGGCCCGTCGCGAAAGAACTCGACCACATTGCCCTGGCGATCGTGCGTACTCACCAGGTTGTCCGTTCGTTCGCGATAATTCTGAGCGAAACCGACGTGGTAGAGATACGTATTCACGGTTGGCAGGTTCTTGATGTTGTCCTTCTTCGGCTTCTCGGTTCCCACCGTCACTGTGGTGAAGCCATTCGTCTTGAACGACTCCTTCAGGAGTTCCTTCAGCGTGTCGCCAAGGTCTCGGATGACCTCGAATTGACTCACATCGCTCTCCGACACCGGGGAGGAAGGTGGTGGGCGCGCCAGTACCCGACTGGGTGGGGCCGCCTGCCGATTGGCCCCGGGATCTAGGCACAGGGCCGCGCTGAAGTCAATGGCCCGTTCGGACCCCCCTGAACCGCAGACCAAGCGCCAACCAAGGGCCCGTCCTCAGTACTTGAAGAGCGCCACCACGGGCGCGCCCTCGAGCCGGGTGCGACCGTTCAAAAAAGCCAGTTCAACCGCGAAGGCATAGCCCGCCAGGACGCCGCCCACACCGCTGACCAGGGCGCCGGCAGCGGCCGCAGTGCCGCCTGTGGCCAGGAGGTCATCCACCACCACCACTCGCTGTCCGGGGGCGATGGCGTCGGTGTGCATCTCGACCACATCGGTGCCGTACTCCAGGGAGTATTCCTGGCGAACCTTCTTGAAGGGGAGCTTGCCCGGCTTGCGCACAAGCGCCATGCCGATACCCAGGTCGCACGCCACCGGGGCGGCGAATAGGAAGCCGCGCGACTCGATGCCGACCAGGATGTCGGGCTTCAGGGCGGCGATCTGTTCGGCCAGGGCGGCGTTGACGGCCCGCAAGGCGACGCCGTCCTGGAGCATGGGCGCGATGTCCTTGAAGATAATGCCGGGTTTGGGGAAGTCCGGTACGTCGCGCATCAGGGATTCTGCGTGTGCCAGCGTCATGGCGCCTCCTGACCGGCCGCTGGGGCCGGGGATTCCAATGGGGTGGGGTCCGCGGCATCGAGCAACCCCTGCAGGGGCTCGAGCCGGTGATGCAGGGTCAGGTCATCGCCCAGCGGCGTGATGCTGACGTAACCGTCACGGATGGCGTTGCAGTCGCTGCCGGGCAGGTCGCTCATGGCCACGCGCGCGCCGCCGATCCAGAGGTAGTCGCCGCCGCGTGGATCCGTGCGTTGATGCACCTCTGTGGAGTACCTGCGCTGGCCGGTGAAGGTCGTGCGCAGACCTGGCCAGGGCCCGCGATCGACGGCCGGCAGGTTGACGTTGAGGGCGACTTTTTCGTGCCGCGCCAGCGGGATCAAGCGCGCGAGCAGGGCGTGCAGGGCGTCGTCCATACCGCCAAATAGAGAGGTATCCCGCGTGTCGTGGGACAGGGCCATGGCCGGCACCCCATGCCAGGCCGCCTCCAGGGCGCCGGCGGCGGTGCCCGAGTAGTGCACATCGTGGCCGAGATTGGGCCCGGGGTTGACGCCGCTGAGGACCAGGTCGGGGGCCACGTCGAGGTGATGCATGGCCAGGTAGATGGCGTCGGCGGGCGTGCCGTCGCAGGCGAACGTACGCGGAGCCCGTTCGTGCAGGCGGAGGGGCTGGTAGAGCGACAACGAGCGCGAGATTGCGCTGCGCTCACCGTCCGGCGCCACGACCCAGACCTCGCCGAGGCGCTCGCAGACGCGCTGCAACAG
The DNA here is from genome assembly GCA_964438735.1 of uncultured Enterobacteriaceae bacterium. Taxonomy (GTDB): domain Bacteria; phylum Myxococcota_A; class UBA9042; order UBA9042; family UBA9042; genus CAYTLW01. Next base: position 14,312 of record CAYTLW010000009.1, read on the forward strand.
GGCCAGGCCAGGCGCGCCGATTCCGTCGTCATTGGTGAGCAGGATGCGCATGGCGGCGTAGCTTCGCCGACCCCAGGACGGCTGTAAACCGGGCACTTGCGAGACAGCGGATTGGAAGGGGCGATTTTCTTGCCGGGCCGTGTGGTCGCGATACGGTCTCCTCAGCCATTTGGCTGCCCCGCTACAGGTTCGGGTGTTACAATGGAAGGACCTGGAATCAGGCCCGATCTGCTCTTCTGCCGCAAGTGCGCAAAGCACTTTCGCGGTCAGCCGCGCGAATGTCCCAACGGTTGCGGGCCTATCGAGCCCGTGAGTCCGTTCCGGGGCACTGACGGCGACGTGGTCGACGACCGCTACATCCTGGTCGAACAGATCGGGATTGGCGGCATGGGCACCGTCTACCGGGCCGAGGATATGATCGCCAACCGCGAGGTGGCACTCAAAGTCCTCAACGCCAAGTACGCCAGCCACGCCGCCAGCGCCCGACGGTTCTTCCGCGAAGCGCGCATGATGCGCGCTGTCTCCCATACCTGCGCCACCGGATTGCATCGTTTCGGGCCGACCCGCGAGGGGCTGCTGCTCATCGACATGGAGTACGTGCCGGGACGCACCGTGCGCGACCAGGTGCTCGAGAACGGCTCGGGACTCGAGGTCGAGTCGGCGCTGGCCGTGCTCGACAATGTGCTGGCCGCCCTGGGCGCCTGTCACGACGCGGGCGTGGTGCATTGCGACGTCAAGCCTGAGAACGTGGTCCTGGTGCGAGACGGCGCCCGTGGACAGTGCAAGTTGGTTGACTTCGGCATCGCCCAACCGCCGGGCGCCGTGGAGCATAGCGACGAATTCGTGGTCTTGGGCACGCCGGCGTTCATGAGCCCGGAGCAGGTCCGCTGCCTGACCGTGGACGCGCGTACGGACCTTTACCTGGTCGGCTGCCTGGCCTACGAATTGCTGACCGGCGACCCGCCCTTTGTGGGCGACGGGCCGCTGGATCTCTGCCAGCAGCAGATGCTCGATCCGCCGCCAGCGCTGAGTTCGCGCATGGACGTGGATCGTCTGCCGCCGGGATTCGTCGACCTGGTGGGCCGTCTGCTGGAAAAGAGCCCGCAGATGAGACCCGCATCGGCGCGCGTAGTGCGCGAAGAGCTGCGCACCATGCGTCGACGCTGGCGCGATGTGCGCGGCGCCGCCTGGCTGGCCCCCGGCTCCTATCGACCGCCCTCACGCGGTCGGGTGGCCAACGCCAACCGGCGAATCACCGATCGGCCGCGCCTGGACGATCGCCCCTTCTCCGGTCTGCGTGCGCTCATCGAGGTGCGGCAGGTATTCGAAGAGGGGACGGTCTACGGCCCCAAGGCGCTCGAAGAGATCGCCAGCCACGTCTTCACCGGCACCATGAACGAGCTGCGTGAGCTGGGCGCCGAAGTCTCGGGCCCCAACGGACCTCATATCGAGATTGGCCTGCCCTGTGAGGGCGACGAGCGCGGCGCCGTCAGCCACCTGCTGGACTGCCTCGCCGAGCTCAACGAAGTGCTCGGGCGAATCCCAGAACCCAAGCTGGAGATCCGGGCAGCCGTGCTGGCCACCGCAGATGCCGAAGCGGTCCACCTGGGTCCCCAGCCGGCGCTGGACCTGCTGGGCCTGCTGAACATCGGTCCGGGCAGCTACGTACGCTGCGACGCCCGTGTGGCCCGATGGGCCGGGCGCCGTCAGATCGTGCGCCTGGGCGACGTGCGCGAGGCGGGCGGCGAGGACGTCACCGCGCTCTATGCCACGTCGCTGATGGCCTCTTGACCGATCGCCTCTTGATAGAACCCGCTTAAGACAAAAGCGGCCCCCCTCTGCAGGGGAGCCGCTTTCTATCCTGGCGGAGCGGACGGGACTTGAACCCGCGGCCTCTGGCTTGACAGGCCAGCGTTCTAACCAAACTGAACTACCGCTCCCTCGATCATTCTGGCGCCGGTCCGACGCCCCCCGGTGGGCGAAGCAGGGATTGAACCTGCGACCTGCGGCGTGTAAAGCCGACGCTCTACCACTGAGCTATTCGCCCCTCTCTTCGGCACCATGCCGGGGCGGAGGCGGAAACTAAGTGAGGCCACGCCGGCTGTCAAGCATCTGCGTGTCGCGCCTGATGACCTGTCGCAAAACGCGAGCGGCGGCGAGACCAGAGGCCCGCCGCCGCTCGGAGTTCTACCTCTCTGACGTGGACCGATCAGCTACCGCTCTCGGTCGACTCCTGGCTCAGCCCCACCACGTTGCCGGGGAGGGTCTCGAAGTCCAGCGCCACGCTGATGGCGTCGGCCTCGTCATCGCCGTCGGTGTCGATGTCCGGCGTAAGCAGATTGTTGAGGATGTTCTGCACCGCGGCCTTGCCGCCGATGTCCTTGAGGGTCTCCTCGGGCACGGCATCCAGGGCGGCCTCAAGGGCCTCCTTGGTGATCACGCCGCAGACCTGGCCACCCTTGGTGGTCTTCCACTCTTTGTCATCGGTGACGGTGCCGGTGACCTGCGCCTGGGTGATCTTGATCTGAATCTCGATGCCGGCGGTGACCGGAATCTTGAGATCGAAGACCTGGTCCTTGCCGCCAGCGAACAGCTTGCCGTCCTTGATGGTCGTCTTCGGGAAGTTGACCACGGCGGGGCAGGTGGTGGCCTTGATGGTCTGGTCCCAGTTCTTCGGCGTGACCGTGTAGTCGCAAGTGGCCTTGGTGACGTCGCACTCCTCGACGTCCTTGACGGCGTCGCCGATGAGCAGATTGAGGCCGAACTCGGAGCCGTCGGTCTTGTACTCGGTAGGCTCGAGGATGATCACGATGCTGCCACTCTTGACCGCGTCTGCCAGCTGGCTACCGGCCAGATCTTTGAGGGCGCCCAGCGCGTTGTCGGGCTTGGCGTCGTCATTGAGATCGCAGCCCTTGTCGGCGTCGGAGATGTTCATCATCGACAGCTTGGCCAGATTCGGACCCCACTTGGTCGGCAGGGCGCAGGCGGGCTGGATGCACTTGCCCTTGCCGCCATCAGCCGCCGCGTCGCAGATCTCACCGGCCTTGCAGCCATCCTTGCACGGCTTGTCGACGCACTTGCCGGAGACGCAATTCTGCTTGTCGGTGCACTTTTCGCAGGGATCCGGCGCCTTGGCGGTGTCCTTCTTGGCGGTCGTATCGATTTTGGCGTCCGACTGGTTGCCGACCGTGTCTCCGGTCGGGCCAGCATCCACGGCCGGCGTCGTGCTGCCGCTGCCTGCGTCCGAACCGCATCCGGCCAGCGCGAGGAACGCTGCGAGGCCGGCCACGGTCATGACGGTGAAGATCCTGTTCTTCATGATTCGTCTCCTGTCTTCAGTTCGTCTGTAGGGGGCAGGCAAGTTCCACCCGGAACTCGCCCGTTGTGGCTCGGCGCAGGCCACGATTGGTCTGTGCGTCCGAGTTCACCCTTGGGCGTGCCGGCTGGGCCGGTCCACCTTCAAAAGGCGGCGCACGGTAGCAATTGTCCGGTCGGGCGTCAATCAGAACTGCGGTTGACTGGGGGCTGGCGCCTCCGTACGATTGCCGCCGCCGCGCAGGACCGCATTCAGCGGGCGCGGCACCCTGCGGGGTGCGACCACGCCGGTGGCGTCGGATCAGCCCCCTGGTTCGCAGCGGAATCGGAGGACTGCATGGCAACCTACAAGGTCGACGTCAAGATGAAGTTCGGCAAGTTCTCGGCGCACGTATGGAAGGCGACCGAGCGCCCCGGCGCCGCACTGGCGGCGGATCTGGACTCATCAAAGCAGGCCGTGAACTCGGTCATCGACGGCATCAAGGCGGCTGGCTTTGCAGAGGGTGATGAAGTCATCTTCCGCGACAGCGCCTACGGCTCCCTGGCGGAGCTGAAGCACGTGATGAATCGCGCACCCTACTAGACGATTCCCAGACGCAAGGCTCAGGCCGGCTCGGGCCAGAGCAAGACCTCGACGTCATCGCCCGGCGCCGCCGCGGGGAGGTGCGGGGGTCTGGCCAGCAGCACGTCGCGGCCGGAGAAATGTGCCAGGTCGGCGCTGCCGGTCATCTGGACCGGCGCTACCTGCAGCTGCCCGGCACCGGCTTCGAACCTGGCCGGACGGACCTCCAGGCGGCCGCGCGTGGCCGGCAATTCCGCCGCCAGCGGCAACTTCGCCCGCAACCATCTCTGACAGGAAGCGCCCTGCAGGGCCGCGATGGCCGGGCGCAGGAAGAGCAGCGCGCAGACATAGCTGCTGACCGGATTGCCCGGCAGGCCCATCAGGAGCCGGCCGCCCAGCCGCGCACAGAGCAGCGGCTTGCCCGGCTTGAGCTGAATCTTGTGGAAGAGCACCTCGGCCTGCAGGTCGGATACAGCGCCTGCGACCAGGTCAAAGTCGCCCATGGAGACGCCGCCGGAGGTGACCACGATGTCCGCCTGGCGCACGGCATCCGCCAACGATTCTGCCAGGGCGTCGCGTTCATCCAATGCCACGGGCAACGACAGGAGCGTGGCCCCACAGCGTTCGGCCAGGGCGGCGATGGCGTGTCGATTGCTGTCGCGCACCTGGCCAAGTTCAGGCCGCTGGTCGATGGGCACGACCTCGCTGCCGGTCGGCAGGATGGCGACGACCGGGCGCCGATGCACGGTCAGGTGGGTCTGTCCGAAGGCCGCAGCGGTGCCGATGCGGGCGCCGTCGAGCACATCGCCGGCGTGAAGGACCACCTCTCCGGCGGCCACTTCCGCGCCTGGCATGGCCACGTTCTGACCGTTGCGTACCGCCTGATCGATGCGCCAGCGACTGCCTTCCAACTCGGCCACCGACCCGTGCAGCAGCTCGGTTCGCTCGACCGCGACCACGGAATCGGCACCTGCCGGTACCACGCCGCCGGTCATCACCCGCACGCATTGCCCAGGCCCGACCGCTCCGTCGAATGCCTGACCCGCGGGCGCTGCGCCGATGGCCACCAGCTCGGCGCCCTCGGACTCGCAATCGGCGGCACGCACGGCGAAACCGTCCATCATGGCGCGCTCGAATGCGGGCTGGTCCAGGTCGGCAGCCACGTCCAGCGCCAGAACCCGAGCGCGGGCCTCGCCCAGAGGGATCACCTCGTGGGGTAGCGGCTGCAAGGCTGCCAGAAGGCGCTCGAGCGCCTCGTCGACAGGGAGCAGCGGATGCGGAGCTGTGGACTTCGGTTCCGGGGCCTGACTCATCTTCGGCCTCCGGGGACCTGTGTGATGGAAAGCGCTAGTTGCTTGTGAAGCAATGGGAGGCCTTGTTGCCGCAGAAGTGATTCGAGATGTAGTTGATGCACGTCTGCTGATCGTAGGGGAACGCGCAGCCCACCGTCTGCGCTTCGTCGCGATTCAGGTTGAGCAGGACGCAGCCCTCCCAGTGGAGGAAGGCGTCCTGGGCCGATGCGCTGCCCTTCTTGATGCACTTGGTGATGCAGGCGGTGTCACCGCCGATGCCCTGGCAGTCCTTGACCACGCAGTCGTAGACCGTCTGGCAGTTCTCGCTGCCGACGTCGATGTAGCAGGCGTTCTGCTCCTTGCTGCACTTGTCCAGGACGCAGCCGACGGGGTTGGTCACCAGGTTGCACGCTTCTTTGCAGGCGTCGTACTTGTCGAGGATATCCAGCGCCTTCTCCTGGGAGTAGACGCGGCAATATGTGCTGCAGTGGTTCGGCTCGATCTTCTTGTTGGGCGGGCACTTGGCTACACAACTGGACAGCTGGGCGCAGTCGAAGTTGGTGCCGTCGGCGCAGGCCTTGACGTCGTCGGCGCAGCTGTCGGTGACGCAGCCGGGCATGGCCACGGCCTCGCCCGAGGCGCATTTATCGTCGGCGCAGACCTTCAACGATGCAGCCTTGGCGGCGATGTCTTTGTCGCCCTGACCGAGGCAATCGATGGTGCAATCCAGGTCACCGAGCACGCAGCCGGCGGCGCAGATGGAGGTGTCGAGGCAGTTCGAGGCGCCGCTGCCGAACGTCAGGCAGGCGTCGTACTTGTCCAGGCACTTGTCGATGGCACAGCTGACGCCAGCCACGTCGCCCTTGGCGTCCGCGCACTCCTTGGCCCTGCAATCGACGATGGCCTTGAGCGTATCGGCGACGCCATCGGCCAGGTTCTCCTGACACTTGTTGGCGCAGGTGCCCGTGGCCGAGGAGCAGCTCAACAGGCAATTGAGCGCTGCGGAGCAGCCCTTCTTTGGTTTGGCGGTGTCCTTGGGTTTGCCAGCGTCCTTGGGACCGGTATCCGGCTTGCCGGCGTCCTTGGGGGCCGCGGTATCGGCGACGGTATCGGCGCCCGCATCCGTCGCATCGGTGCCCCCGCTGCCGCTGTCTTTGGTGGTGTCGTCCTTCTTCTCTTCCGTGCCGCAAGCGCTGCCCAACAGGGCCAGGCAGGGGATGAGAGCGAAGGTGCCCAGGATGTGCAGCCGGCGCGTTTTCATGATTTCCTCCGGGGAGCGAGCGTCGATTCGCGACGGCGACCGTTGGGCTCGCGTTCAAGCGGCCGAAGACTGGGATCGCCGCCGTCGTTTGTCAAGACGTTCGTGCTTTCGCGTTGTTGCACGCGCTCCAGGGGGGCCAGATGGGCAGGAATGACGACAACATCCGCGCGGGCGGGGCGGCGGGGCCGCTGCCACCGAACCCCTACAACGCCCTCTGTTGGGTCGTCGGCGAGCCCGAGATCGGGGCTGGCTGCTGGATCGGGGCCTTCACGTTGATCGACGGCAGCGGCGGCCTGCGCATCGGTTCCGGCTGCGACATCAGCTCTGGCGCCCAGATCGTCAGCCACAGCTCCATGCGCCGCACGGTGAGCGCCAGGCGGCACGCTGAGGTGGATCGAGCGCCCGTGGAGATCGGCGACCACTGCTTCATCGGCACCAACGCGACCATCTTGATGGGCACGCGAATCGGCGCCGGATCGGTCGTCGCAGCCGGCGCGGTGGTGCGCGAGTTTTCGGATTTTCCGCCGCGCAGCCTCATCGCCGGCAACCCGGCCACGCTGCGCAAGCAGATCGATGTGGAGGCGTTGCTGCAACGACCCGTTCGGCAACCGGCATGGGCCTCAGGCGGCGGCGAGCAGGCCGGCGACCCGGTGGGCGATGGCGAGGGCGGCGGTGAGGCCGGGTGAGTCGATGCCCAGCAGGTCGATCCAGCCCGAACTCCCCTCGCGCGCGCGAGCCCGCACAAAGAAGTCTGCGAATTGCGAACCATCGAGTTTGGGCCGCACGCCTGCGTACGCTGGTTGCAGATCCTCCAGCCGCAGGCCTGGAAGGTAGCGCCTGGCTGCATCGAAGAAGGCCTCGGCCCGCTTCGGGTCGACGGCGATATCCGTGGCCGACTGAGCAGGCTCGCGATCGGGTCCAAGGCGCGCGCAGCCCGCCAGGTCCACCGTGAGGTGCACCCCCAGGCTGACCAGCGGTCGCTCCGGCACCGGGTAGACCAGGCAGTCTGCAGGCGCAGGACCGCGGATACTGAAGTAGCTGCCCTTGAGCGGCACCACGTCCGGGGCCTCGAATCCGGCCGTCCGAGACAGCGGCACCGCGCCATGCCCGGCGGCGTTGATCACCGCGTCGAAGTCATGCACCTCGCGCCGCCCATCGGCGAGCTGCACCTCGACCTGGTGGCCGTTGTTGCCGGGCCGGGCAGCGACCACCCGATGGCCGGTGAGGATCAGCGCCTCGGCGCGCTCGGCGCGGGCCTGCAGGACTGCCATCAGGCCATGGGCGTCGACGATGCCGCTGCCTGCCGACCACAGACCGGCGATGGCCCGTACCGCCGGTGCCCGGTCGGCGATGGCGGCCGCCGTCCAACGCTGGAGCGCAGGGGCGACACCGGCGTGGCTGGCGCGCGCCTCCAGGTGATCCAGACCCGCCAGATCCGCCTCCCGGGTGGCGACGATCATCTTGCCCACCAGGCGGTGGGCGACGGACTGTCGCCGGCAGAAGTCGATCAGCCTGCGCCGTCCTTCGACGCACAGCTCCGCCTTCGCCGAACCCTCCGGGTAGTAGATCCCGGCGTGGATCACCTCGCTGTTTCGACTGCTGACACCCTGACCGGTGCGGGAACGCGCCTCCAACAGGACCACCGAATCGCCGCGTGTGGCCAGCGCTTCAGCGCATGCCAGGCCGACCACGCCACCGCCGACGATCAGGACGCGACGGCTGCTCATGGTCGGTTCCACTTCAAGAATCGAGGCCCTGCAGCAGGGTCGCGATCACATGATCCTGCTCGGCCTCGGTGAGCTGGTGGTAGAGCGGCAGGGCGAGCGCCTCGTCGGCCCAGGCCACCGTCTCGGTCAGGTCACCCGTGGACGCCGACTGCCAGCACGCCTCTCGATGGGTCGCCATGACCGCCCGGCGGGCGCCCACCTGGCCAGCCAACAGGTGGGACAGCACGGCGTCGCGACGTTCCAGGCCACCGGCGCGCAGACGAACCCAGAAGGTCTGGAAGTTGCTGTGGCCGTGCCGCGGATCGCCAGCCAGGACCAGGTCCGAGCAGGAGCCGAGTCGACGACGATAACGGGCAGCCTGCCCCCGTCGGCGCAGCAGGAGCCGCTCCAGGCGGCCCAACTGAACCTCGCCGATGGCGGCCTGCACATCGGTCATCCGGTAATTCCAGCCCGGCTCCGGATAGCGCTCGAAGCGAACCTGGTTGGAGTCGTGACGGTCCAGGTCCGAGACATCCATGGCGTGCTGGCGCAGGCGCCGCAGACGAGCGGCGACCTCGGCGTCGCGGCAGCAGATCATGCCGCCCTCCCCGGTGGTCAGCAGCTTGCGGGGATGAAAGGAGAAGACCACCAGGTCGGAGTGACCGCCCACCGGCCGACCGTGGCAGGTGCTGCCGACGGCGCAGGCGGCGTCTTCGATCAGTTTCAAGCCGCGCGACTCACACAGAGCGCCGATGGCCGCCAGGTCGCAGGGTTCGCCCAACTGATGAACGGCGATGACCGCGGCGGTGCGGGGGGTGATCGCCGCCTCGACTGCGGCTGCAGAGAGGTTGGGACTGTGCCGTTCGGTGTCGGCGAAGACGGTATCGGCGCCCGCATGGCGGATGGCGTTGGCGGTGGCGATGAACGACAGCGAGGGTGCGATGACCTCGTCGCCGGGGCCGATGTCGGCGGCGACCAGGGCCAGGTGCAAGCCCGCCGTGGCCGAGGAGACCGCGACCCCTTCGACCGCGCCCACGCGGGCGGCGAACGCGGTTTCAAAACGGCGTACACGCGGGCCCTGGGCGACCCATCCGGACAGGATGGCGGCGCGGGCCGCTTCCGCCTCGGCCTCGCCGAGCCAGGGCTTGATGATGGGTATCACGCGGGCCTCAGACCAGTTCGAACGCCCGGCCGAAGTAGTAGGCGATCTCGCGCGCCGCGCTGGTCGGGCTGTCGGAGCCGTGCACGGTGTTCTGGCCCTTGCTGCCGGCGTAGAGCTTGCGCAGGGTGCCCTCGTCAGCCTGGGCTGGATCCGTGGCGCCCATGATCTCGCGGTTGCGAGCGATCATGTTCTCGCCTTCGAGGACCATGAGCACGACCGGACCCGAGGTCATGAAGGTGCACAGCTCGTCGAAGAAGGGCTTGCCGTCATGCTCGGCGTAGAAACCTTCGGCCTGCTTGCGGGTCAGGTGCACCATCTTCATGGCGGCGATCTTCACGCCCTCCTCTTCGAAGCGGCTGATCACGTGACCGATGTGTCGGTTCTTCACGCCGTCGGGCTTGATGATGCTCAGGGTCTGCTGCAAAGCCATTGAGATGCTCCATCGCCGGACGACTCTCGCGCCGACGCGCTGGTGGATGTCGCCGCGCTCGCCGTTCGGCGGGCGACCGTCAGGTTCTTCAGGGCTGCCAGATCTCGAGCAACGTCGAGGCCATGTCGCCAGGTGTAGGCGCCACGGCGACGCCGTTCTCCTGGAGCGCGGCGACTTTGCCCTGACCGGTGCCGCTGCCGCCGCTGATGATGGCGCCGGCGTGGCCCATGCGACGGCCGGGAGGCGCCGTCAGGCCGGCGATGAAGCCGACCACGGGTTTGGTCATGTTGGCCTTGATCCAGGCGGCTGCCTCTTCCTCGGCCGAGCCGCCGATCTCGCCGATCATGATGACGGCGTGGGTCTCCGGGTCGGCCTCGAAGAGCTCGAGCACGTCGATGAAGTCGGTGCCCTTGACCGGATCGCCGCCGATGCCGATGCAGGTGGACTGACCCAGCCCCACAGCGGTGACCTGGCCGACCGCCTCGTAGGTGAGGGTGCCGGAGCGAGAGACCACGCCCACGTGGCCGGGGCGGTGGATATGGCCCGGCATGATGCCGATCTTGCACTGGCCAGGGGTGATGATGCCGGGGCAATTGGGTCCGATGACCCGGGTATTGCGCTCGCCGAGGTAGGTCTTCACCTGCAGCATGTCGCGCACCGGGATGCCTTCGGTGATGCAGACCGCCAACTCCACGCCGGCGTCGGCCGCTTCCATGATGGCGTCGGCGGCGAAGGGCGGCGGCACGAAGATCATCGACGCGTTGGCGCCGGTCTCGGCCACGGCTTCGGCGACCGTGTTGAAGATCGGGATCCGATCGTCAAAGAGCTGGCCGCCCTTGCCGGGCGTGACACCGGCGACCACGTTGGTGCCGTAGTCGATGCACTGGCGGGTATGGAAGGCGCCGGCACCACCGGTGATGCCCTGGACGACCAGTCGGGTATTGCTGTCGACGATGATGGCCATGTGGGCCTCCGTGGCTGGCTTTGACCAGCGTTCAGGCTTGCGCTGCGGCGAAGTCGTTGGCGGCCTGGACCGCCTTCTGGGCGCCGTCCTTCATGCCATCGGCGTTGATGATGGGCAGGCCGCTCTCGGCCAGGATGCTGCGCCCACGCTCGACGTTGGTGCCCTCGAGGCGCACGACCAGGGGTCGGTCGATGCCGATCTGGCGGGCCGACTCGACGATGCCTTCGGCGATGGTGTCGCACTTCATGATGCCGCCGAAGATGTTGACGAAGATGGCCTGCACACGCTCGTCGCGCAGGATGATCTGGAAGGCGGCCAGCACCTGCTCGGTGGTGGCGCTGCCGCCCACATCGAGGAAGTTGGCCGGCTCGGCGCCGTAGTGGGCCAGGATGTCCATGGTCGCCATGGCCAGGCCGGCGCCGTTGACCAGGCAGCCGACGTTGCCGTCCAGGTCGATGTAATTGAGGCTGTACTTGCTGGCCTCGATCTCTTTTTCGTCTTCTTCCTCGAGGTCGCGCATGGCGACGACGTCCTTCTGCCGGTACAGGCCGTTGTCGTCGAAGTTCACCTTGCCATCGAGGGCGATCAGGCCGCCGTCGGCGGTGACCACCAGGGGATTGATCTCCACCATGGAGCAATCCTTCTCCTGGTAGAGCCGGTACAGGCCCAGCATGAAGCCCACCGCCTGGCGCACGGTCTTGCCGGTCAAGCCCAGCTTGAACGCCACCTTGCGGCACTGGAACGCCTGCAGCCCGACCTCGGGGTCGACCCACTCCTTGACGATCTTCTCCGGCGTGTCTCGGGCCACATCCTCAATGCTCATGCCGCCTTCGGTTGACGCCATGATCACGATCTTGCCGCAGTCGCGGTCGAGCAGCATGGACAGGTAGAGCTCGCGGGCGATGTCAGCACCATCTTCGATATAGAGCCGGCGAACCTGCTGGCCGGCGGGGCCGGTCTGGTGGGTGACCAGCTGCATGCCGAGGATGTCGTTGGCGCGCGCTTCTACCTCTTCCAGGGTCTTGCAGACCTTGACGCCGCCGCCGAGTCCGCGACCACCGGCGTGAATCTGGGCCTTGACCACGCGGATGGGCCCGGGCAGTTCGCGGGCCGCCGCCATGGCCTCCTGCACCGTGAACGCCGGCGTGCCATCGGGGACGGTAACGCCGAATTGCCGGAACAGCTGCTTGGCCTGGTACTCGTGAATCTTCATCGATGCCTCGCCTCGATCGCGTGCTGTGGCAGCGCGGACAGAAGGCGCCGCGCGCGGCGCCGGCCATACCACGAAGCCCGGGCCTACCGCAACCGGATCACACGCGGTCGAACGGGACCATGCGGCCCTGATCAAGGGGGAGTAGCGGCGCTCAGGGAGCGGTGGTTGGCGTCGCTGCGCCGACCAGGTCGGCCAGGTTGATCGCGCTGGCCTCGATCTGCCGTCCATCGACCAGCAGTCGGCTGGCACCCTGGGCCAGGTAGGGAAGGACGCCTCCTTTCACGACGATGGAGGCGGCCTCGAGGTGGGCTGCGCCGAAGCGCCGCTTCTTGGTGAATGCGGCGAGGCCGGCGCCGCGGATGTCGACGAACCGACTGTCGCGGAGCGTGGTGCGAGAGCTGTCCTTGGCGGCGACGCCGATGGCGGCCCCTTTGACCCGCAGGTGGCTCAAGTCGGCCTGGCTGCCCTCACCGACCGAGATGGCCTTGTCGCCCACCTGCTCCAATACGCAGCGCTCGACGGTCAGGCGGCTGCCGGCGATGTCTATCCCATCGCCGCCAACGCTCCGAAATGCGGAGTCGGTAATGCGACCGTCGCCATATTCGACCAGCACACCGTCATCGGCGATGGCCTCGAAGCTGCTGTTGGCGATGTCCAGGCTGGCTCGAGCTACGTGGATGGCTGCGGGCCCGGTGATCCCCACCAGCTGGCTGTGCTTCATGCGCAGGTCGGTCTCGTACAGGACCAGTCCGCGGCCGCTGGTGCCGCCATCGGCGCCGCTGATGCGGACGTGCTCGAAGGTCGCGCTGCCGCCCCTGGCTACGGTCAACGCGGCCGGTTGATCGCCAACAGCCGGGGCCACGCGCAGCTCGATGGGGGCGTCGGCGGTGGCCACCGCCTCGAACGTGCCCTGCACCACGATGCGCCCCTCCGGCCCCAGATCGAGCTTACAGCCGGGAGCGAGCTGCAAGCTGTGGCCTGCTGGCAATACCAGCGGGCGCTCCAGCCGCCACCTGCCCGCGGGAACCACGTATCCGGGACTTCCCGTAACGGGTCGTAGCCAGGCCCGAATCGGTCCATCGAAGGGGTGGTGGGTGGCCGTGGGCGCCACGAGTTCGGGTTCGGAGAGCACTGCGAAGGACTTCTTACGCCCCGCGACCTGGACGTCGAACTCCAACTCGGCGTGTCCTGGCAGTCCCACCGGGCGGGACCAGCGCAACTCGGTCCATGAGGGCGCGCCGTCGACGGCGGTCGACGTCAGGGACAACGGCAACCGCACCGCGCCGGATTGCACCGCCGGCAGACGGCGGGCCGGCCTGGCTTCCGGGACAGGCTCGCCCTTGCGCCGTCGGACAGGCGCTGCTGCCACATGCCAGCGGGCCGCCAGCACGCGCACGTCCACCAACAGCGGATTGGCCAGCCGGACGCGCGCCTCGGTCGATTGGAAGCCGGCTCTGCTGGCGCGCCGGGCGAGCAGGCTGACCGCGGGCCCCTGGTGGCCGGCCAGGACCGCCTGGGCCCGCGTGGCGACCGGCAGATCCGCACGGACCATCGGGTATTCCGCGCGGATGCGATGTCGCCACAGGGTCACATGTTCGGTGATCGGCGCCATGCGGGCGCCATCGACCACGGCGCGGGCTTCGGCCAACAAAGCGTCGACATAGGCCTGTCGCATGGGCCGCGAGACCAGCAGGTCGCGGGCGAGCGCGGACCGTCGCACCAGGGCGAACTCAGCTTCGGAGGGCTCGGCCTGAGACGCGTAGCCGATGGGCTCCAGGCGCTCGATCATGGGGTTGTAGTAGAAGCGGAGATTGGGCCACTGGAGGAATTCGGCCGCGCCCCACAATTCGCAGACCGCGAGCAATCGGGCCATGGCCGGCAGGTCGAAGACCCGCTCGGCGGGCAGCTCACCGGCGGCGAATCCGCGCAACGAGGCGACCGCACGCAGGGCCATGGCGCGCTGGGCCGGGTCACGCAACGTGCGCTTGGCGCGGAACATGCGCACCGGGGCCAGGCGATAGTTGTCCAGCGCTCCAAGTCCGACGACGGCGGCCTCGGCATCGTCGCTCTCGGCAGCGGCTTCTTCGGACGCGTGCAGCAGACCTTTGCCGAAACGCAGGATGGGACCCTCTGGCCGCTTCTGTCCGGCGATGAGCTCGTTGGAGAAGTACTCCTCCAACGACATGATGCCGATGGGCGTTCCGTTGATGGCCAGGCGCACAAAATGATGCCGCGGCGCGGCGACGCCGGCCAGGCGCAGGTGTTCGTAAATCGCCGCTTTGTGCAGGTAGCCGTCCGCCTCCGGTGAGCGCAGGGTGAAGCGCTCCACCCCCAAGACATGCCCGCCCCGGCGCGCATGCACGCGCAACGACCACTTCTCGCCCTGCAGGTTCTTGAGATCACTGCCCTGCAGACGAAGCACCACGTCCACCGCAGCGTCCCCGATACGAATCTTGCCGGGCACGAAATCCGAGCGCGAAACCACGAGTTTGCCCGCGCTGAGTGCGGCCTTTCGCTTGTCTACCAGGCGCTGGTATTTCTTGAACTTCAGGTCCAACCGCAGCAGCGGCAGGTCGGCGGCTTCGAGCTCGGTCAGGGCGCCGGCCCAGGACTGCAAGGCGGCCAGGCGTGGTTCACCGGGGCGCCAGCCACGCCGCTCCATGGCCGCGTCGATGGCATCGGCGGCCAGCATGGGCAGCAGTGCGCCCAGGATCAGCAGGCCGACGGGCAGCAGGCGCCGCCAGGATTGGGAGCGTTTGCGCGCACTGCGCGTTGGTCGATCGCCTTCGCGCAGGGTGGCCAGATCGATGCGCATCGGAGGGGCTCGTGTCGGCTGGGCGGCGAGGGCGCCGTCGTGCAGCCCGGGTTGCAAGCTGATATGGTAGCCGGACGGAAGGGAAGCGGCGAGTTTTGCCGGATTCCCCAGCATGGACACGGCAGCGCCGGTGGTCGGAGCGGGGGGTGGCATTGAGTTGGGTCGTTTCGCTGTGGCATCGCCTCTCCGCCGCGCTTGACGCAGCCCGAGACCGCGTGCGCGCAGCCCGCACCAGGCTCGCCAACAGGCTACCGGTCCTGAGCCGTGCCTGGCGCATCGCCGCCGACGTCGAGGTGATCGACCGGGCCGGTTCGCTGGCCATGTTCGCCATCCTGGCCGCGGTGCCGGCCATGTTCGGCGCGTTTTCGGCACTGGGCTTCGTCTTCGACACCGTGGACGAGGTCGCCCACCTGGCCAACGTGACCGTACCCAGCGAGCAAGGCGTCATCGCCAGGATCAGCCTGATGGTGCAGGAGAGCCTGCCGGGCGTGTCCTGGGATCCGGCCACCCTGGCCGCGGCGCTGGTCCGCCACCGGGCGATCAACGGCTTCTTCGGCACCTTCGGCGCGGTGATCCTCGGCATGGGCCTGTTCAGCCGCTTTGACGCCGCCATCCGCGCCCTCTTCGACTGCAAGAAGCGCTCGGCCTGGCGCGCCGCCGGCCTGATGGGCCTGGTCTTCCTGATCGGTTCGCTGCTGGCCATGGTGCTGGCCGTGGCCTCTCCGCTGACGGAGTGGGGCCTCAGCGTGGCGGCGCAGAGCGTGTCGAGCCTGTCGCTGGGTTGGGTCGACGGCGTTGCCATCCTGGTGGCGATCACCCAGACACTGCCGGTGGCCATCGGCTTCTTCGTCCTGGTGCGCTGGTCTGCGGGCCGAGACCACGTATTGAACCGCCGCCTGACGACCATGTCACTGGCCTACGGTGCGGTGTGGTTTCTGGGCCAGCGGGTGTTCACGCTCTACGTCAGCGAGATCGTCAAGATGGACGCCATCTACGGCGCCCTGACCGGCCTCATCGCGCTCATGCTGTGGCTGTACTACGCCACGGTCGCCTTCCTCTTCACGGTAGCGACCCTGGCGGCCTGGGAGGAGGTCAGCCGCAAGCGCGCGCTGCAGGAAGGCTGACGTCAGCGCTTCGGCTCACTGCCGGATTGTCGTCCGGTCACACTGCCGCTACCCTGCCCGCCCATGCGCGTCGACCTGAGCAAGACCTTCCGCTTCGAATCCGCACATCGGCTGCCCAGGCTGCCCGACGGTCACAAGTGTCGTCGGTTGCACGGCCACTCCTTCCGCTGCGACGTGGTCGTCCGCGGCGAAATCGACGAAGAGCTGGGCTGGTTCATCGACTATGCCGACATCAAGGCCGTCGTCGACCCGATCATCGACCGGCTCGACCATCACTATCTCAACGAGATCGAAGGGCTCGACAACCCTACAGCAGAGATCTTGAGCCGCTGGATCTGGGATCGCATCCAGCCCGACCTGCCGGGGCTGTTCGCGGTCACGATCCACGAGACCTGCACGTCCGCCTGCACCTACCACGGGCCGCAAGGCTGAGCGCATGGGTCCAGGACCCACAGGAAGCGACATGAGTCAGCCACTTCTCCAAGAGCGTTTCGGCATCCGCCTGTACAAGGAGTACTTCAACTTTGCCGCGGCGCACTTTCTGATCTTCCCCGACGGCAGCCGAGAGGAGCTGCATGGCCACAACTATCGGGCGACCCTGGAGCTCGATGGCCCCTTGGGGCCCGGCGGACTGGTCGCCGACTTCCTGCAGGTCAAGCCGGTCTTTCGCGCGCTCTGCGACGGCCTCGATCACCGGGTGCTCCTGCCCGGCCAGAATCGATTCTTGGATGTGGAGGAGGACGAGCGCGAGGTGACGGCGAAGCTGGCCGAGGATCGCTGGATCTTCCCGCGCCGCGACGTGCGTGTGCTGCCGATCGAGAATACCGCCAGTGAATTGCTGGCGCGCCATCTATGCATGGAGTTCATGGACGCGCTGGCCCGACACCTGCCCTTTGTCGCCGTGCAACGCGTGCTGGTCTCCGTCCAGGAATCGCGAGGCCAGTCTGCTGTCTACGAGCGAACGGCGGAGTAGCGTATGGCCGAATCCGCCACCATCGACGCCGGTAGTACCCCAGCAACATCCATCTGGAGGGATCCGTGGGCCTGCGGGGTGGGCGCCCTGGCCATGGCGCTCTTCGCCTTGGCCGGCGCGGCCGGACCGACGTGGCTGGACTCCGGCGAGCTCATCGCCGCGGCGCGCGAGCTGGGCGGCATCCATCCGCCCGGCCACCCAGCGTGGTTGTCACTGGCAGCAGGTGCTGAGTGGCTGCCCTTGGGACCGCAGGCCGCCCGTCTATCGTGGCTGAGCGCTCTCGGCGCTGGCGTCTCGGTAGCGCTCTGTGTACGCATCGCGCGCCTTGTTCTTGGCCCATTTGGCAACACCGCCGTGGGTTCGATGTGGGCCGGCATGGCGGGCCTGGCGCTGCTGGCCAGTGGTTCGTTGTGGACCGTGGCGACCCGCGTTGAGGTCTACACGTTGGCGCTGGCCACGGGCTTGTGGGGATTCGATGCGGCGCTTCGGGCCGGCCAGGCGTGCGCACGCACACCGTCTGTGATGCCGCGTTCGGCCATAATTGCTCTGGGCGAGGTGACGGTCGCCGTCGCCCTGGGCCTGTGCAACCACCACTACATCACACTCTTTGCGCTGCCGGCCCTGACCCTGGCCGGCTGGCCCGCTCTTCGCGCGCTCGCCGCCCACAGGCCTCGCCAACTTCTGGTCCTGGTGGGGTTGGCGGTGGTGGTCGGCTTGACCTATCTGGCGTTGCCCCTGCGCGCTGTGGCCGAGTCCGAGATGCGCTGGGGCAATCCGGCGACCTGGTCCGGCTTCTGGGACACGGTCAGCGCCGCGCACTTCCAACGCTCGGTGACCGACTCCGACGTGTCGCCGGGCGGCAATATGCTGGTGCTCTTTGGCACGGTCGTGCACGCCCAGGGGACCTGGCTGGCAGCCTTTGGCGCCTTGGGGCTCGCACTGGGCTGGCTGCGTCGGGATCGTATCTGGCTGGCCTTGCTGCTGGCCCTGTTGGGCGGTCTGGCGACCAAGGCGCCCATGGCCATCGACACCCGCAATCCGGACGACCACGGTTATCTGCTCATGGCCGCCGCCTCGCTGTCCATTGGCATCGCCATGTTCGGCTCGGTGGTTTTTGGCGCGCGAGGTTTGATGGCCGGGGCAGCGGCATCCACCAAGGCCAGGTTGAGCTTCTTCGTACTGCCCTGGGCCGTGGTCCTGGTGGTCCTGAATTGCCTGACGTTATGGGATACGCCAGAGACCAACCTGTCCGGCGTCCGGGGTGCCGAGGTGATCGACAGCCACGTTCGGCGGGCCCTGCCGCCGGGCGCGATGCTGCTGACCAACTACTACGGGCTGGCGTTCAACGAGCAGGCCTATCGCCTGGCCGAGGGAAGACGACCTGACCTGCTCGCCCCGCACCTGTCCATGCGCACGGGCGATACAGATGGCGGCCGCGGGTACCAACGGTGGTTCGTCCGGCGATACCCCAACGAGAAGGTGCTGGCAAAAGCCGCCGCCCACCTTGGGCGCAGTCCGGTGGGCAACTTCCTCGAAGCCCGTAAACGCCGGGCCGTCTGGGCCGAGGCCGATCCGGACAATCGCGTGCCGACGGAGATCTACGAGTTCGGCGGTATCGTGCATCGGCTCGTGGACGACCGCGAGACGAACCTGGGCTATGAACCGTCTCGGTTGCGACAGCGGCGGACCCGGATCTGGGGCGATCTCTACGCCCGCCTGGAGGCCGCCGGCCCCATGGATCATCAGACCCGCTCCGTGCTGGCCTGGCAACATGCGTTGGGGGCCGCCATCGGGCTCCGCCGCGGCTGGCGCGAGATCGCATCGGATGAGATCAAGCGGGGGCGCAAACTCGCCCCATCGGATCGGCTCCTGGCCCAGTTGAAGGCACGTCTCGACCTGCTCGATGGCGCCTGGCAACGCGGCGACACCGACGCTTTCCACCGCCTGTGGCAAAGCTATTCGCGCTTGACGCTCGACGACCTGGCCAGCACGCCCGAGAGTTGAGCCCGGGGAGCGTGGATGATCGGCCACAGAAGGGCCGACACGTGGGGCCGATTGGAATGCGGCAGCCGACGGGGCATCATCGACCGGCACCAGCAGCCAGAGCGCGCACTCCCAGTGGCGCCGGCCAGCGGAGGAGGGCGAATGGTCCAGCCAACTGACGACGCGTGGCGACGCAAGAACGAGCACATGCAGATCGCCCGCGAAGATGGCACCACCCAGCGGCCTGGTCGGACCAACGGCCTGGAGCAATTCGCCTTCGAGATGCTCTCGCTGCCGGAGATGCACCTGGACGACGTCGACACACGCTGCCGACTGCTGGGCAAGACGTTGCGCGCACCGCTTCTGGTGGGCGCAATGACCGGCGGCAGCGGCGAGGCGGCGACCGTCAACCGCGTCCTGGCCGAAGCGGCCGAACGGTGTGGCGTTGGCTTCTGTCTGGGCTCGCAGCGGCCCATGCTCGACGGCGACGCGGCGGCGGCACAGTCCTTCATGGTCCGCGATGTGGCGCCCTCGACGCTCCTGTTCGGCAACATCGGGGCTGTGCAGTTGCGCGATCAGCTGGATGGTCAACAACTGGCTGAACTCACGTTGTCGGTCGGTGCGGACGCCGCCCTGGTGCACGTCAACCCGTTGCAGGAGGCGATCCAGCCGGAGGGCGACAGGAACTGGCGCGGCGTCTTCGATGCCATCGCTGACGCAGCCTCCAACTGTTCGGTGCCCGTGCTGGTCAAAGAGGTGGGCGGTGGTCTCGGCGAGCAGACCTTGCGGGCGCTGGCGTTAACCGGAATCGCCGGCGTGGAGACCGCCGGCGTGGGCGGCACCTCATGGGCCAGAATCGAGGCGTTGCGCCATAGCGAACGAACGCCTCAGGCGGTAGCCGGCTCCGTGCTCGCCGGCTTCGGAACCCCCACCGCGCGCAGCGTAGGATTGGCCCGGCGCGCATTCCCCGGTCGCATCGTGGTCGCCTCCGGAGGCCTGCGAGATGGCCTCCAGGTCGCCAAGTGCATCGCCCTGGGCTCGGACGCGGCGGCCATGGCCTGGCCATTCCTGGTCGCTGCCAGAGGTGGACTCGACGCGGTGATCAACGAGATCGAGGCGGTGATCGAGACCTTGCGAGTGACCATGTTCCTGGTCGGCGCGCCGACGCTGTCGCACCTGGCCAATACCCCCCTCGAGGCGGCCTGAGCGTATGGTTCCTGCACGGGCCCAAGGGGTCGGCCTCGGCAAGGCGATCCTCGCCGGCGAGCACTTCGTACTCGATGGCACCACCGCTGTCGCCATCGCCTTGCCCTCCTTTCGAACCAAGGTCCGTCTCGAGCGGCGCGTTGCGGGCGCTGGCATGGAGCTGGCCAACCCGGACGACGACCTGACACAGAGCGATCGCGCGCAGACCCTGGCGATGCTGACTCGAGCGCTCGATCAGGCAAACGTGCCTGCACACGTGAGCGCGTCCATCCAGTCCACCGTACCATTGCGACGGGGCTTCGGTTCAAGCGCTGCCCTGGCCGTGGCTGCGGTTCAGGCGGCGTGCTCGCTGGCCGGCAGGTCGCCGCCAACCGCGCAGCAGTGGCTGGATCGGGCGCGGGCGATCGAGGCGCTGGTCCACGGCACGTCGTCTGGGCTCGATCCGGCGGCGGCTATGGGTCACGGAGCGGTGGCATTCCGAGACGGCCGCATGTTGCGCACCATCACGCCACCGAATACGGGCGACTGGGCCCGAGCGCGCTGGATACTGCTCGATCTCGGGCCAGGGCCGGCCACGGGTGAAGTCATCGCCCGCGCCACGGCGGCCCGTAAGGCCATGGCGGCCGACGCGCTGGATGAGCTGGTCCAGCGCGCCGATGGCGCTGCGCGTGCGGCGATCCAGTCGTTGGAAGCCGGAGATGTCGCCGGGGTCGCCCGCGCCATGCGGGCCAATGCCGCCTGCCTTGAAGAGATCGCCGTGGTCGACGGCCGGATGCGCGCGGGCATGGCTGCAGCCCTGGCGGCCGGGGCGCTGGCCGTCAAGCAGACCGGCGCCGGCCTGGGCGGCGCCCTGCTCGCCCTTGCGCCCGACGAAGAAACGGCCCATACAGTGTGCGATTCTGTGGGCGATCGTGTCGCCAGCACCTGGATCGTGGAGACAGTGGCATGACTTTTCAACGCGCCGCGGCGTTCGCCCCTATCAACATCGCCCTGGTCAAGTACTGGGGCAAGCGCGACCCCGAACTGAACCTGCCTTGCGCCTCCTCGCTGTCGGTGGCCCTGGCCGAGCTGGGCTCGCTGACCGTGGTCGCGCCATCGTCGGAGCTGGAAGCCAACATCATGGTCGTCAACGACGAACCCATCGATGGCGCCGGGCTGATCAAGGTCGGCCGCGTGCTGCGGGCGATCCGCGAAATGGCTGGCGGCACCGAGGTCAGGGCCGGCATCCGCGGCGTAAACACCGTCCCCACGGCCCAGGGTCTGGCGTCGAGTGCGTCGGCATTCGCTGCGCTGGCGACCGCCGGTTGCGAGGCCTACGGCGTGGACGCAGACGAGATCACCTTGTCCCGACTGGCACGCACCGGCTCCGGCTCGGCCAGTCGCTCGGTTCATGGCGGCTGGGTGATGTGGCATCGCGGCGAACGCGACGACGGCATGGACTCGTACGGCGAACAGCTGCACGACGACGAATACTGGCCGTTGCGCGCCATCGTCGCCCACATCGACATCGGCCGGAAGAAGGTCTCATCTACGGAGGGCATGCAGCTGAGCGCTCGCACCTCGCCCTACTTCGACGCCTGGATCGAGACCTGTGAGCGCGACGTGCGGGATTGTCGTTGGGCCATCGCGCAGCGCGACTTCCAGACCCTGGCCACCATCGTCGAGAACAACTGCCTGGCCATGCACTCGTGCATGATGGCGACCCGCCCACCGCTGCTCTACTGGCAGCCGGCGACGTTGGCGGTCATCCACGCCGTCCGGCAGCTGCGCTCCGAAGGTGTGGAATGCATGTTCACCATCGACGCCGGCCCCAGCGTCGTGGTGCTGGCCCCGGTGAGCGCCATCGAACGGGTGGGCCGCGAGATCGGACGCCTCCAGGGTGTCAGCCGAGTGACCCAGACCCGGATCGGCGGCGGCGCCCACCTCGTCCCCAATGGCTGACAGCGACCCCGCATCCAGCGAGAAGCCGATCACCAGCGGCAGCATCGCGGGCAAGCTCATGTTTGGCGGCGAATACGCGATCGTGACCGGTCGAGCGCCCGCAGTCGCAGTCGCCGCTGGCGATCTGCTGCGTTGGCGTCTGGTAGACACCGCGCCCGCAACGCTCACACTGACCGCGTTCGATACCACCGATACATGCCCGCTTGCCGCGCTGGAAGGGCGGGGCTTGTGGCAACTGGCGCGCCGCGTGGTGGAACACCTCGTCGGCCTGGGCTGGCGACCGGTTCGATCGATCGACATGCACGTCGCCGGTCACGTGGGCGGCCGCAAGCTCGGCCTGGGAACCAGCGCGGCGGTGACTGTGGGCCTGCTCCACGCCGCCGCCGCCGACGCTGGCTGGCCGCACGATGCAGACTGGCTCGTTGAACAGGGCATGGCCGCTCACGGTGCGGCGCAAGGTGGCCGTGGCAGCGGCTACGACATCGCCACGGTCGCTCACGGTGGCCTGATCGCCTACCGCCGCCCGCCGCCCCAGGCGACACCGCTCCCCTGGCCGGACGGATTGTTCGCGGCCGCCCTGTGGACCGGTCGACCGGCAGACACCGCCGCAGCGCTGCGACGTGGCGTCCAGGATGACGAGGCGGGTATGTCGGCCATCGGAGATTGCGCAGAGACGTTGTTGGCGGCCTTCGAATCCAGCGACGTGGGGCGAATCCTCGACGCGCTGGCCGGCTGCGAAGGAGCGTTTACCCAACTGGTGAGCCGACATCCCCACCTGTTGCCGCCAGAGTCGAAGCGCCTGGCCGCGGTGATCAGCGACGCCGGGGCCGTGACCCGTTCGTCGGGCGCAGGTGGCGGCGACTGTATGCTGGCTTTCGCCGACGACAACGAAGTCATCGACCGGGTGGTGAACCGCTGGCGCGACGAAGGCGGCCTATGCGTGGCCAGAATGCCCGCGGACATCCCCAGGGTGGAGGGCAGATGAGCAGCACCGCCGAGCGATTCGAGCGGGCCCTGGCCGCGCATCGGCCGGCGGTCGACGCCCTGGTCGTCGAACTCTTGCGGCCGCGCGGCACAGATGGAGCGGGCCCTGTTGGTGTGTCTTCGCTGGTGGGTCTGGCCGAAGATCACCTGGCCACCGGCGGCAAGCGCCTGCGTGGCCTGCTGCCGCCGGCTCTCGTGGCGGCGGCTGATGGAGACGTGGCGGCGGCCCGAATGTTCGGCGCCTGCGTGGAGGCGGTGCACAACGGCACGCTGGTCCACGACGACATCCAAGATGGCGATGAGCTGCGACGCGGTCAGCCGACCCTGTGGAAGACACGCGGCATCCCCCAGGCGATCAACGCCGGCGACGCCATGCTCGTGGCTCCCATGGTGGCGCTGCTGAACTCGGATCTCGTGGACGCCCCCGTCGCCGCAGAGCTGTCGATGCTGCTGGGCGATGGCCTGCTTGAGACCATCTGCGGCCAGGTGGCCGACGTGGCCTTCCGGGAGGTCAACCGTCCGGAACTGGAACGCGCCGAAGCCATCGCCGCGGCCAAGACCGTGCCGCTGTTCAGGTGCGCATTTGAGGGCTCGGTCGTACTCCTGGGCGGCGGACAAGGACGACGCCGCGCGGCGCGCGAGCTGGGCCGTCGTGTGGGCCTGGCATTCCAGGTCAGGGACGACCTGCTCGACGCGCTCGGGGTAAAGGGGCGCGGCTCGGCGGGCGCCGATTTGCGGGAGGGCAAGGCCACCTGGCCCATCCTCGCCGCCCTGCGGGTGGGCCCGGAGGCGCAGGGGAGCGAACTTCGAGACCTGCTGCACAAGGCGGCCGCCGGACGGGCGCCCACGGATCAGCAGGTCGCGAAGTGGACGGCATGGATCGCCGAGCACGAGGGCATCAACTCGGCACGGGAGGCGATCGCTACGGCGCTACGACAGGCCGAAGAGCACGCCGCCGTCGCATTTGCCGGCCCGGCGGCCGAGATCATCGGCGGTCTGTGCGTGCGATTGGCGCGGATGGATGGCTGATCGCCGCGTGGCCTGGCTCAGGCATCACGACACTACGCGGTTGGCCGATCAGTCTTTGAAAGAGACGAAACGGAGCGGGCTCACAGGCTTCTGGATGCCCTTGAGCTTGATGGACTCCATCTCGATGGCCTCAATCTCGTCTTTCACATCGACCATCGTGGCCGGCGAGAGCAGCACCTCACCCGGTGCAGCCATGCCGCAGAGCCTGGCCGAGAGATTCACGCTTCGACCGAGCACGGTGTAGCTCAATGTGCGGGTCGAACCCATGTAGCCGGCGATCAACGTACCGGTGGCGATACCGATGCCAACGCCGATGGGCACCTTGCCGGCGGCGGCGCGCTGCTGGTTGAACTCATCGACCGACGCCTGCATTTCCACGGCGGCGCGTACGCATTGGATCTCGTCCTGGTCCGTAGCCAGGGGCGCGCCCCACAGGGCCATCACGGCGTCGCCGATGTACTTGTCCAAGGTGCCGTTGTACTCGAACACGGTGTTGGTCACGCGCTCGAAGTAGTCGTTCATCATCGCGACCATCTCGGTCGGCGGGGTCAACTCGGTCAGGTTGGTGAAGCCACGCACGTCGGCGAAAAGCACCGTCACCTTGCGCAGCGAGCCGCCCTTCTCCATGGGCAGATCGCCGGCCACGATCTGATCGACGAGGTTCGGCGACAGCATTCGCGACAGGGACTCACGGGCGGTGGTCTCTTCCTTGATGCGGCGCTGCATGAGCACGTTGTCGATGGAGATCGCCGCCTGTCGGCCCACGGCGCCGAGCACAGAGAGATCCTTCTCGGTGAACAGCCCGGTAGAGATCAGCGAGTCCACGTGGAGTACGCCGATGACGCCGTCGTTGGTGACCAGCGGCGTCGTCATGCTCGAACGGATGCCCTGCAGGACGACCGAGTGGGCGTGACCAAAGCGGGCGTCCATGCGCGCATCGGTGCTGAGCACCGCCTCGCGTCGACCGACCGCCTGCTTGAGGATGCTGCTCGGGACCTTGACCTCGCGTTTGTTCTCTTCCCAGCCCACGCCGGGTCGAATGCGCACGGCCATGCTGACCAGGTTCTCGCCGTCTTCGGTGGTCTTGGACTTGGACGGGTCGACCAGCATGACCACGCCCCGATCAACGGGCAGCCACTCGAAGATCCGCTGCAGGATCCGATCGAGCATGTGGTCGATGTCATTTTGACCGGCCAGGTCGCCACTGAGCGTGTAGGCCAGGCGAAGCTTCTCGTAGTCGTTGCGGAGCGTGTGCTCGTCCGCGACCAGTTCGACCGGCGCGAAGTCGCGCAACAGGTCCAGCTGCATCGTCGCGTGAATGCTGGCCGGCGGCTCCTCTTCTGCGACCTTTGGCGCCTCTTCTTCGACGACCGGCTCGGGCGGCGCCGCGTAGCGCCAGGAGGTGCTACCGATTCGCAAGAAGTCGCCATCTCGCAGGATGGACGCGGCTTCGACCAGGACGTCGTTGCAGTAGGTGCCGTTGCGGCTGTCCAGATCGCGCAGGACGTAGGTGCTCGTATTCGGCCGCCGTGAAATCACGGCGTGCTCCTTGGACACCAGTCGATCGACGATTTGCAGGGTGTTGGTGGGCTGCCGGCCGATCGTTGTCACGTCGCCCAGTTCGATCTCTTGTTGCCCCGCCCCGCCACCGATCCTTATCAGCCGCGCGTTTGCCATCAGGTGATCGCTTCCGAAACTCCGACAGATTCCATTGCCCCGACAGGTCCTTGCGACCCCCGCAAGGCAGCCCTGTAGGCCACCCAGCGCTCGGGCGCGGCAACGTACCACACACCGCTGGCGAAGTGTACAGCGTTTCGACTCGCTTTCCCATGTCCGGGCGGACAGTCCCGGCGGGTGCAAACGCGGACGGAAGGGCACGAATAGCGGGGGCGGCCCCCCGCAACTGGCCGATGGCCTTCGCGATGATCTACCTTGCTGAATTCCGGCTACCGGCGACGCGATCGCGGGGAGCCCATGGCGGGGACGGATTGAGCCGAGAACAATCACCACGACGGGGAATCCGACGCGCGACCGCGCTCCTGCCACTGTGGCTGTGCGCAGGCTGGGCGTGGTGGCTGACAGGTCGTGCGGGCTTCGACGCCTTGGACTACTACGCCTGCCTCGCGCTCGCCCCAGCCGTGTCATTGGCCGCCGGATTGCTGGCCATCGAGCCGCTGGGCCGTGCAGATTCCCAGATGGGACGCCTCCGACATCTCAACTGGTGGCCGGTGCTCGCGGCTGTGCTGGCGCCAGCGGCGATCCTGATCGTCAACGCGTTCATTGTCCCCAACTGCGCGCCGGGAACGGGTCTGCTGCTCTACGCGCTGGGCCCCGTTTGCAGCGCCATCGTTGCGGTCTGCATGGCCGCTCTGGCGGTGGGATTGGCGCCTCGCTGGCCGCGCCTCCTCTTCGCGGTCCTGGCCCTGCTGAGTTGTGTGCCAGCGGCCTGGCATTTCTTGAACCAACCCCAGGTCACCGCCTACGGCCCTCTTGTGGGATACATCGCCGGGCCCCTGTATGAAGACGTAGTGGAGCCCGACTGGACCTGGCTGTCCTATCGCGCCTTGGATATTGCCTTGTGGTTTGCCCTGGTTGCCGCCACACACGCCGGGTCGGCGATTCCTGCACGCCTGGCCATGGCGGTGGCGGCCACGGCGGTGATCGTCGGCACGATTCGAGGCCCCGTGGACGGTTGGCGCGTGGACGTGGAGACGATCTCCAGAGCGCTGCCGCTGAGCGTACCGGTCGAGATTCCGACACCTGCGGCCAGCGGTGACCAACAACAGCTTCGACGAGCGCCGTCGCCCGCGATGGTGCTGCACATGGCAAGCGGCGCTCAGCACGCGTGGCTGCGCGCCGAAGTGACCGGGGATGCGCGCGAGGCGTATGCCCGCCTGTGGTCGTTTTTCGGCGGCCCTGCAGATGAGACGATCCACATCTACCTCTACCCCGACGTGACGACCAAACATCGAATGATGGGCGCACGCAACGTCGAGATGGCCAAGCCATGGTTGCGCCAGGTGCACATGGTGATGCCCGCACCCGGCGGCACGATCCTGCGCCACGAGATGGCCCATGTATTCGCCGGTGCCCTTGGCAGCCCTCCCTTTGACGTGCCCATGGCCAGCGGCGTGGTGCCGAACGCGTTGTTGATCGAAGGCGTCGCCGTGGCCGCGGAATGGCCGCGCCGGGCTGACCTCGACCCGCACGGGCAGGCGCAGGCCATGCGCCGATTGGAGTTGGCGCCCTCGCTGCATTCGCTGTTCACGCCGACCGGATTCTTCGATCACAGCGGGGCCAGGGCCTACACACTGGCTGGCTCTTTCGTCCGCTGGCTGGTCGATCAGCATGGGTCGGACGTGCTGCGCGGCCTGTACCGCGACGTCGATTTCCAGGCGGCGACCGGTGTCGACCTGGCTGACCTGGTGACCGCGTGGGAGCGCTTTGTCGATTCGGAGGCCGCGGCGACTCTCAGCGATCGGGATCTGGCGCGCGCGCGGGCGCGATTCGAACGCGGCGGCCTCTTCCAGCGGCCCTGTCCGGTGGAGATCGGCCGCTGCCGGCAGCGCGCCCATCGTGCATTCATGGCGGGCAATGCGCGCCACGAGCGGCGTCTACGAGAACAGCTCATGGCCGACCTGGCACCCTCGCTCAGCGATCGCCCGCTGGGCCCCGACCTGATCCTGGCGCTGGCAGCCGCCCGGGCTCGCGCTGGCGACCCTGCGGCGGCCATCTCGGCAGTGGATGACGTGCTCGAAGGGCGGGCAGCGACCCGGCTGTCGCGCCTGCGCCGTGCGGCCGCGTTGCGCGCACGAGGAGACTTCCACGCCCGCGCAGGTCAGCGAATAGAAGCCCTGGCCGACTGGGCCGGCGCCGCCGCGGAGCCCATCGGCGATTCGGCGCTGCGGGGCCTGCTGGTGCGGCGACATCTATCGGCCAACGAAGCCGGTCTCCGGTGGTTGACGGATTGGATGCTTCTCGGCCGGCCCACGGCGCGCTGGCTCGACGCCGTCAAGGCGCTGCAGCCGCTGGCGGATCACGACCCGGTGGCCGGCTACCTGCACGCCCGATTCAGCCTCTTTCGAGACCCGACCGACGGGCCCATTCAGCGCCTCAGAAGTGTGGCGCCGCAGCTGGCCCAGCGCTGGCCTCCGCTGGCGATCGAAGCCTGGCGACTGGTCGCCTGGCGGGCCGCTCGTCGAGGCTCATGCCAGGTCATGAACGCGGCCTTGTCGACGGCGCGACAGCTGGGCGATGAATCCGGTGACGTCTGGCGCGCAGACCTGCGCACGACATGCAGCATTCGTGCGGCGAATTGCCGCCCGGAACGGTAGCGCCGCGCTGAGCCCGCGCTGTCGGGTCTATTGGAAGTTGGCGAAACGGTCGAGCAGGCTCTCAAGGGCCTTGCCCAGCTGGCCACCGAGTTCGATGGACGCAATCGGGAACATCATCGACATCAGCGGCATCCCATCGGGATCGTCGGCCGCCTCCTGCCACGCGCCCAAGGCGTCGTCATCGGCGAAGAGACCGCCGCCCCGCATGGCGTCGGCAGGGTGTTCTTCGCCGCGCCAGTCGGCCAGGAACGCGCAGATGGAATCCGGACTCCGCGTATGCACACCGTTCTCGTCGCACTCCAGACGCAGTCGGACGTTGGGGTCAGAGTGGGCGCAATCGGCGAGCACCTCTCCGGTACGACCCAGCGCCTGGGACGCGGCGAGCGCGGCCAGCGGACCCAACAGGTGGACCTGCTGCTCGCTGCCCATGAAGAACGTGGTGCGACTGCGCACGGTGGAGAAGATACCGGCCAGCGTGGTGATTCGATCGTCCACCACCTGCATCAGGCCGTAGCGTTGCAACTCCTCGACCGCGGCCACGACCCGTTCTTCCTTGATGTCGAGACCGTCGACGGCGGCGGTGATCGTGCCGGGCAGGGGTTTGACCCAGCCCCGGTTGATGAGCCCCGAGACCGTGAAGCTGAGCACGGAGCGAGCATCGTCGCTCGCCTCGCCAGCGACAGAGGTCCACCAGGTCACCAGTTGGAGACCTGGGCCCGCGTTTTCGATCTTGGTGAGGGAGTCGCCGGTGAGGAACGCCATCACGGCCTCGCTGCGGCCGGGGCGTCGGGGCGGCAGGTAGCCTGCGCGCGGCCCCGCCGGGGATTGGGTGGGATCAGCCCGATGCGTTCAAACTACGCGACAGACGAGCGATCTTGCGCGCTGCGCGGCCCTTGGGGATGTATCCCTTGGCGGCTGCGCCAGCGATGGCCGACATGATCGACGGCAGCTGGGGAGACGCATCGCCTTCTCCGGCGACGGCGGCCTCGAATTCCTTGATCTGCTTCTTGACCGCTGAACGACCGGCGCGGTTGCGAATGCGACGCTTCTCGTTCTGACGGGCGCGCTTGAGCGCTGACTTGTGATTGGCCACTTCTGCACCTGTGCTTCATTGCCCGCTACTACGGGTGTATTCCCTTTGCCTTTCGGCAGTTGTCGTCGCCAACAGACGCCATCCGGGCGCCGCCTGGCGCGGCGGGGGTGCGTTTGTACCCGCCACCGCCGGGGTCGTCAAGCGTCAAATCGAATAAGGAATCCGCGGACTGCGCCCGCTTCAGCCGGGATTGGCGGCGACACAAAAGCCGTCAACGCAGTGCAGCGTACCGTCAACGCCCGTACACACCGCGTCACCGGCGCAGGCCATGATGCTGCAGACGTCGCCCGCACACCGACCTGAAGCGCAGCCGGCTGCCGCGGTATTGGCGGGGTCGCAGATCGCCGTGTAGTCCTGCTTGACCCGGATCTTCGATGCGACGCTGCTTTCGATTCCACGGTCGTCCGTCACGGTCAGGACCAGGCCGTAGTCACCGGGGATCGCGAAGACGTGCTCGACCACGCCGACGACCATGTCCTGCGCTGCGCTGCCGTCGGCGATGGCGAATCGATAGCTGGCGATCCGGCTGCCGGGCAAGGGCGCCGTTTCGTCATCATCAGCGACGGCGGCCACGGCGGACAGGCGACCGTCCAGCGTGGCGGTATCGCCCACGCGCACCATCTCGGGATGTAGCAATCCGGCCAGCGGATCGGGCAGCACGGTGGTCTGACCATCCTCACAGCCGGCCAGCAGGATCCATGCGGCAACCGCCAGCCACCTGCCCGCTCCATACCTGGCCATCGCGCGCCTCCGATCGTCTTCGCTGGGGACCATATCGCCCCGCAGCGGGCGCGGCAACGCCTGTTGTGGTCAAGCCACCACGTGGCCTACGAGATCGTACTCACCGGCTGTGGCGGTGAATTTCACCCGGCGCAGCTGCCCGCGTCCGATGTCGTCGGGCGCGTCGTTGATGTAGACCCCGCCGTCGATCCCCGGGGCTTGCCATGCGGCCCTCCCCTGGAGCAGCAGGTCCGTCTCCTCGCTCAGCCCTTCGACGAGTACGTCGCACTCCTGGTCGATGCGTGCCTGCATATGTTCGGCGGCGATCTGGCGCTGAATGGCCATGATCCGATTCTGTCGATGGCGTCGCACCAGGGTCGGAACGGCATCTGTCATGCGCGCACTCGACGTCCCCTCTTCAGCGCTCCAGGCGAAGCAGCCCATGTGGTCGAAGCGCTGTTCGGTGACGAATTCGCACAGCTCCTC
The DNA here is from genome assembly GCA_964438735.1 of uncultured Enterobacteriaceae bacterium. GTDB lineage: Bacteria > Myxococcota_A > UBA9042 > UBA9042 > UBA9042 > CAYTLW01. Next base: position 44,905 of record CAYTLW010000009.1, read on the forward strand.
GAACTCGGCCTCGCCTTCCCCGGGATGGCCCACCAGCAGGGTCGTACGCACGGTCAGGCCCGGCACAGCGGCCCGCATCCTGGCCAGAAGTGCCTCGATATCCGCGCGCCCGCCTGGCCGCTTCATGCGCCGCAATACGTTGTCGGCCGCGTGCTGCAAGGGGATATCGACGTAGGGCAGGCAGTTGGCGGTCTCGGCCATGGCGCGCAGCAGGTTGTCGCTGACGTTGTCGGGATGCGCATACATCAGCCGCACCCAGCGCAACCCTTCGACCGCGCCCAATCCAGTGATCAGGCTGGCCAGCGCGTCGGGCTGGCCCAGGTCGACGCCGTAGTGGGTCAGGTCCTGCGCCACGAGATTCAATTCGACCGCGCCGGACTGCACCAGCAGCCTGGCCTCGGCGATCAGGTCTGCCACGGGACGTGAGCGCTGGACCCCACGGAGCTTGGGGATGATGCAGAAGCTGCACCCCTGGGAGCAGCCCTCGGCGATCTTGAGCCAGTTCGAGAAGCTGCCGTCGGGCACATAGCGCGGCGCCAGGTGGTCGGCCACATAAGTGGGTCGCCCTTTGCGCTGGCCGAGGGCCGCCGGGGTGGCCCGGGCTGCGTCGGCCTGCAGGTCCAGCAGGGCCGCCAGCTCGTGGTACTCGCCGGTGCCGACGAAGAAGTCGACCTCGGGCATCTCGGTGCGCAGCTCGCGGGCGTGACGCTGGGCCAGGCAGCCGGCGACGACCAGGCGCGAGGCTGGATTGCGCTCTTTGACGTCGGCCAGGTCGAGGATCGCCTCGATGCTCTCCGTCTTGGATTCTTCGATGAAGGCACAGGTGTTGACGAGCAATACGTCGGCGCCGTCGGCATCGGGTGTGGGCGCGAAGCCGGCGCCAGCCAGCTGGCCCATCATCAACTCGGTATCGACCCGGTTCTTGGGGCAGCCGAGCGAAACCACGTGCACACTGCGTTCTGATTTGGAGGGCATCGACATCCGTTGGGGGCGGGGCGCTAAAAGCTTACGGCCTCGGTGCCGATGTTGTCGACGATCACATCGAGATCCTTCTCGTCGACCACGTGGCCATCGTCCTGGGCGACGTCGAAGAGCTCGTCCCAACCCTGGTTCGGATAGAAGAAGGGATTGCCCTTGTGGTTCTTGGCGACGACCGCGCGCCCCTTACGGAAGGCCGCCTCCACCAGGTCAGAGCCGTCGACCAGGCCATTCAGATCGACATCGCCCGGGGTCAGGATCGAAAAACGTCGAAGCAGACGACGTCCCAGGTCGGGCCGCACCGCGCGCGGCTGCTTGTCAAACTCGATCTCGGCCACCGCGATGCTGGAGCCGGGCTCCGGAATCACGTCCATGAAGACGTCTTCCTCGCTGCCGTCGACGAAGTAGACGCGCAGCGGCAGCTTGAAGCGCATGGCGCTGTAGCCCAGCGTCGCGGTGCGCAAGCGGAAGCGCCACTTGCCTGCGGAGAGGGGCTCGACACGCCCGGCCAGCTGCACGTGAATGGCGCCCTTGGACAGGAACCACTGCTTGAAATACCAGCCCAGATCGCGCCCGGTGGCAGCTTCCAGCGCCGCCTGCATGTCGACGATGGAGGCGTAGTCGCGATCGAAGGCCTTGGCGTAGTGGCTGATGCCATCCAGGAAGCCCTGCTCGCCCAGTTCGATGCGCAGCATGTCGAAGACGACGGCGCCCTTGTGGTAGACGATCTGCACATAACGCGGCGAGCCGTAGACGTAAGGGGATGCCAGCGGCATGTCCACCGATGCGGGCACGTTGTACATATAGGAGAGGTTGTCGCCGACGATCTGCCGACGAGTGCCCAGCCGCTTTTCGGTCCAAAGGCAGGACGAGACCTCCGCCATGGCTTCGGACAGGCTCACATCACCGGAGCCGTGGGGCCGGGCGAGGTTGCCCCACCACTGGTGGGCGAGCTCATGGGCGAGCAGCTCGTTGGTCGTATTCCAGTAGCCGCTGCCCTTCTTGGCGCCGAAGACGTTGCGCAACATGAACACGCCAGAAAGGGGTGCGTAGCCGCCACCCAGGCTGTTGGCGTTCTGCACGATGTTGATGCCGCTCCAGGGGAAGGGCACGTAATGCGTGCCATAGAAGGCCAGCATCTCCTTGGCCATATCGACGATGGTGGGGGCGTTGGCGACGTAGTTGCCGATTGTATAGACGCGCACGAAGGGATCGTCCGGCGACGGTTCAGCGGGCACCGGATCGCCTTTGGGGCTGTACTTGGCGATGACAAAGCCGCCGTTTTCCGTGCGTTCCACCTGTTTGAAGTGCCACAACAAGCGGCCGTTCTGGAGCGTGTCCGGGCCGCTGGGAACTCCCGGCGCAGCCGCCATATACCCCTTGTGGGTGACCACGTGCAGATCGCTGCGGAAGGGCGCGTGCGCGGCCTCGCCATGAGAGAGGTAGTAGCGGAAGAACATCACCGACTGGAACTGGCTGTCGAAGGAGCACGACTTCAACATCGTCTTCTTGCTGTCGCAGTCCAGCGCCGCCTCGTAGGAGATCGACAGCTTGGTATCGATGCCCACCGTCAGCGGCGCCGGCAGCTCCACGACCAGTCGGCCCACGATCTTGCTCTGCACGGTGTACTTGTAGTCGAGATCGCCACCCTCGGCGTTCTGCACCTTCAGCGTCGCCAGGTCGATCAGGTCGGTGCGAAAGGGCAGCTTGTTGATCTCCGCCTCCCCGGTCGGTCGTATGAGGGCGTCGATCTGGGCGTGGATTCGCTTCTTCTTGGGGTCCACCTCGATCGTGATGTCCTGGTGCTCCAGGGTCCATTTCGGCACGTAGAGCTTGCTGAAATCTGCGGCCGTCCAGCCGGCGCTTGACGGCAAGCTGCCGGGCTCGTTGTCGTGGTGATGCTGATGGCGCCGAGCCTCTGCGGTGTGGGCCTGCAGGCGTTGTTCGAAGGAAGAGCCGGGCCAGGGCGGCAGATCGATGGTCGACCAGCCCGAAGGCGCGGCCAACGCGTCAGACGTGCTCAGCGGAGCCGACAACAGGGCGGTGGCGCAGATCAGCAAGATGGGGGCAGGCAAGAGGCGCATCATTTGACCTCCCCGACCCGGGTAACGGTCAACTCACCCCAAGCGGCGGGCACATCGTTGTAGGCGACGTCCTTGACCAGGGTATGCAGGGGATCGAATGCAATGAGGTGGCTGCCGGCGGCCAGCACCTCGAAGTGCAGGGTCGCCCAGAGCTGTTGACCCACGGCCGTGCCCTCTGGCGGATCCCAGGGACGCGTCTTTTCCCGAAAGCGGGCCGCTCCCATGATCACCCGACCTGAAGGGCTCTCTCGGACGAGGTTGCGACTCGAGAAGCCAGGGCTGCGCAGCACCTGGTGTTCCTGCACCTTGGCCAGGCGCAGGCCGGTCGGGTCGTAGCGCATGTGACTGGCCAGCCCGACCACGTTCTTGAAGCCGGCCAGCACGACCCGAACAACCACCCGATCGCCAACCACTTCCGCGTCCAGCATGACCCGCGGGCCCTGCTCGGCGTGGTTCACCTGCAATGTGATGGCCGGGGTGGGCACCTCGCCTGCACCCTTCGCGACCTCATCTGGCGTCGTGGTTGCATCAGCGGACGCCGCCAGCCCCTGCTGGAGCGACTCTTCCGGGCCGTTGACGGTCCGCAGGCAGCCGCTCAGGGCCACGATAATCAGGACGATCAGGAATCCGAATGCGCCCTTCGGCAGGCCTGCAGGGTTGCGTTCACCCAATGGAGATTCGCGCATGGCAGCCGGCTCCTGTACATAAAATGGGTGGCCGCGCCCTGTGGGACGGCGGCCGGAAGGTACACGAGCCCCGTCCGGGCGCAAAGGCCGACCGCATTGCAGGCGTGCATACGCGGCGCGGGGAGCCGGCCACCTGGTGGCGATGCAATGAAAGGACCGCTCGGGCGTTGTACACAATAGCGGTCACGTCCCACATCGACCGCAAATAGGACACGGGGGTTTTGATCCCCACTGGAACCGACGGCAACATAGGGTCGAGCGCCGCAAGAGGCGCCGAAGCTGGCCGGAGGGTTCACAGGAGATGGCTGCAGTGCAATCAACCGATGACAGGGCTGCTCAGGATCGCATTGATGAGCGACTGGTCGAGTCCTACAAGCGCGGCAACAGTCACGCCTTGAGCGAACTGTACCGGCGTCACAGCCGGCGTGCCGAGTCTGTGGCCCGCAGCGTCATCGGCCCATCTGACGAGCTGGAAGACGTCGTGCAGGACGTCTTCATCGAAGTCCAGCGCGCGCTGCATCGATTCCGCGGGGACTCGCGCTTCACGACCTGGCTGCACCGGGTGACCGTCAACGTCGCGTTGCAGCATCTGCGCAAGGGCAAACGCAAGGGCTGGCTCCGATGGGTCAGCCTGGATCGCGTGCCGGGACCGCAACACGGCGTCAGTCAGGCTCGGCGCATCGAGGCCCGGGAGTCGGTCAAGGCGTTGTACGAGGCGCTCGACTGTATTACCGACAAGAAACGAGTCGTTTTCACACTGTATGAGCTTGAAGGCATGAGCTTGGAGGAGGTGTCGCAGGCCGTTGGCACCAGCGTCAACACGGTCAAATCGCGGCTGTACCACGCCCGACGCGAGATCTTCGCGGAGGTCAAGCGGAAGGGACTGCTGCCTACGCACACCTTGCAGGTGATAAAATGAGCGACACTACCAACGACGTCATGTGTCCGACCGAAGACGTACTGCACGAGTATGTCGACGAGCGGAGTGAACTTTCGAGCCGCGAGCGCGTCGCCATCGATGTGCACCTGGACGGTTGTGCGACCTGCGCCGAGGCGGTCGATGAGCTGCGCCGCTTCCGCACCTTGCTCCTGCGCACGCGCGTGTCGGGCCTGGATGACGAGCAGTGGCAGGTGCTGGACGAGCGGGTGCAGATGATGGGCAGCGAGTACGTGCCGCCCCAGTCTCGCTTCGGTCGGGTCTACTGGGGGGTTGCCGCCCTGGCGGCCGTGGGCCTGCTCGCGGTCGGCGCCTGGCAGTTGCTGAAACTGGACGACGGCGCCGCGCGATCGGGTGGCGACATCGCCGACAGCGGCAAGATCGAACGCGGCTCCATCGCCTTGCGCGTCGGCGCGGTCGAGGGTGGGCTGCAGGTGGCCGATGCCGGCGGCAACTGGCGCGCGTTGCGCGCCGGCGAAGCGCTGCACCGTGGCACACGACTGCGCGCTGACAAGGCTGCGGGCAGCCTGGCGGTTCCCGAACATGCCCGACTGCGCCTGGCGCCAGGGTCCGAGGCCGAGGTGCTCGTCGCCGATGGGCACTCCTTCTTCCTGCGCCTGCGCAAGGGCGGCGAGATCGGTTGCCAGGTGGACAAGCGCCGACCTGGCCAGGGCTTCGCCATCATGGCCGGTCGCTTCCGCGCCACCGTGGTGGGCACCGAGTTCATCGTGCGCCATGGAGACAAGGCAACCGTCACCGTGCGGGTGACCGAGGGTGCCGTGCGGGTCGACGAGGCCGAAGCGCCCCGGGCTCGGATCAGCGAGAGCAGGTACGTGGTCAAGGCCGGCGACCAGTGGCACTTCGCCAGCGGCAAGATGGAATTTGGCCCCATTGCCGACCAGACCCTGAGGGCGGCGCCGGCCAGCCGGCAGAGGGCGGATGAGCAGGCTGCCCAGGCAGCGCCCACGCAGCCCTCCGGGACCCCGAGTCCCGCCCCGCGAGCACGCACGACCGTGCGCAAGGCCAGGCCGGCCGCCGGTTCGGCCAATACCCGGGGACGGAAGATCGAGATCATCATCCCGCCACAGCGAATGCCCGTGGAAGATGTGGAGCGCCTCAAGGCGCTCGAGAAGTTGATCTTCGATCTCGGCGGCCGTGAGAATCGCGACGCCGACAGCACCGACACGCTGCCCGTGCCCTGAATCCGAAGCCCCGGCTCACCCCTACAGGTCGAGATCGGAAGCGCCGCCGAAGAAGCGGCCCCAGGCCAGTGAGACGATGATCATGGTCGCCCCTTCGGCGACCAGTTCACGCTCTGCCCCGATGCGCAACATCAACCCCCACGCGCGCGCCGGGCGCCAGGCGGCGGAGGCCTCGAGGCGAACCAGGCCGACCACATCGGCCGACGGCCAGGTCATGGCAGCGCCGCCCACCAGGGAGAGCGCTGGCACGAAGGTGAGCGCGTCGATGACCATGCGCAGCTCGGCCAGGGCGGCCGTTCGACCGGCTGTCAGCGGCCCGTCCAGGCGGTGCTCCAACCCGACGCCATAGGACCAGAAGTCGCTCTGGTCATACAGGTAGCGACCGTGCACGGACGGCTGGATGGCGTCATCGGCGCCGGCGCCGAACCACAACTCCTGTTCACCCGAGCTGGCCCACGCCGATTGCGCGCAACACAGCATCGCCAACGTGATGACCAGCGCGTGCCATGGACGAGTCTCACGGCAGCCGGGCATGGAAGGCCTCCTCGGAGATGATCTCGATGGCCTGTCCGCCGTCTGCCAGGGCGCGCGCCTTCTTCAGTTTGGACGACGGGCGCGCGGCCTCCAGACCATCGCCGCCAACGACGACCAGGGTGGTGCTCTTGGTGATCGAAGACCCCGCCGTACCGCCCAGGCGCACCACCAGCTGCTGCGCATCGCGCCGGTTCAACTGCTGCAGGGCGCCGGTGAAGACCACCACCTGGTCGGCCAGCAGGCCACCGGTGCTGGTCGCCTCAGCCGGTCGTTGCAGTTCGATTCGCGCCAGCAAGCGCTCGATCAGCGGCGCCTGCTCGGCCAGACCGGCCACGATTCGTTCCGCGGTGATGGCGCCCAGCGAGTGCAAATCGGCCAACTGCTCGGCTTCCAGGGCGAGGATCTCGTGCAGGGTCCACCTGGCCGCGAGCAGGCCCGCGGCGTGGCGACCCAGCGTGTCGATGCCCAGCGCCACCAGCAGAGTCGCCGGGGCGACCTGCCGAGCGGCGTCAATGGCGCTCAACAGTCGCCTGGCCAGCAGTTCGCCCATGCGCGGCAAGGTCAGCAGCGAGGCCTCGTCGAGGTCGAAAAGCCCGGCCGCGTCGGCGACCAGTTCCCGTTCCAGCAAGCCGTCGATGATCTTGTCGCCGAAACCGTCCATGTCCAACACGGCGGTGAAGTGCAGCAACCTCTCCCGGCGCACGGCCGGGCAATCGTTGGGCGCGCTGCAGTGCAGGGTCTCGGTGAGCACGTCCTCACCGGAAACCCGACGCGTCGATTGGCGCTCCACCGTCGGCTGGCCGCAGGAGGGGCAGGTCGCCGGCGGCATGACCGGCTCATCGCCGCCGCCCCGATTTCCTTCCACGTGGGGGATGACGCCTCCGCGGCGAGTGAGCAGGAGGGTGTCGCCCAGGCGCAGGTTCAGGCGGCGCAGATTGGACAGGTTGTGCAGGGTCGCGCGGGTCACGCTGGCGCGCGACAGGATCACGGGCTCGACCACAGCGACCGGCGTGATGGTACCCGTCCGAGACAGGCTGAACGACACGTCTACGAGGGTCGTCTGGTCGCTGTCGCCCTGGAACTTCCAGGCGATGGCCCAGCGCGGGTGGTGGGCGGTCATGCCCAACTTCGCCTGCCCCTCGATATCGTCGATCTTGAAGACCACGCCGTCGATCTCGTAGTCGAGTTCGGGTCGGGCGTCCGACCAGCGTTGATAGATCTCGGCGGCCCCGTCGGCCGAACAGATCTCCACCGGCGCCGGGTCGAAGCCCATCTGCTGCAGCAGGTCCGCCTTGTCGCGCTCGGTGGCCACCGACCAGCCCAGTAGATCGTAGGCGAAGAAGCACAATTCAACAGCCGAGACGCCGCCACCTTCCTTGGCCTTGATGGCGCCGGCGGCCACGTTTCTCGGGTTGGCGTAGATCTCCTTGATGGGCTCGAAGTTCGACAGCGGCATGTAGACCTCGCCGCGCACTTCGATGGCCAGCCCGCCGAATCGCTGCACGAGCTCGGCCGGCAGCCGTTTGGGCACGTTGGGGATGTCGACCACGTTGTGGCCGATGGACTCGCCCCGGCGACCGTCGCCCCGGGTGGCCGCCAGGCGCAGCTTGCCGTTGCCGTCGTAGTGAATGGTGCAGGCGGCACCATCGACCTTGGGGCTGGCGGCAAAGGGCCCGGCCTGCTCGCGCGCCCAGTGCAGCAGTCCGGCATGGTCGTAGCACTTGTCGAGCGACAACATGGGCGACTCATGCTCAACCTTGTCGTCGGGACTCAACTCTCCAGCGCCGATCTCCTGCAACACCGGCGCGTCGGGCTCCAGCTGCCGCAGTCGTTCGACGAGGCGGTCGAACTCCTGGTCCGGGATCACCGGCGCGTCATCGACGAAGTAGGCCCGGTTGTGGAAGCGGATCGCCTCGCTCAGCCCGGCGGCGTCGAGCGCATCGGCCGGCCGATCGAGGTGCGGAGGTACTTTGGTCATGACACCTGCCTGTGGTTTCGCACGGGTGGCCCGGCGAACCCGTTTATGTCATCATCCCGCGGAGACGGGGCGGCCGGGCTTGTGGGAAGCCCGCTCGACTGCCAGGCTTCGTGCCCCGATGTCCCCGTAGCTCAACAGGATAGAGCGTTCGCCTCCTAAGCGAAAGGCTACAGGTTCGATTCCTGTCGGGGACGCCAATCGGCGGAAACCGACCATCCCGAGGTGGTCGACCCATCACCCGCCCCCATGCCCCCCCAAGGGCCCTACACCGGAATTGCCGGACCGCGCGAGAACTTCGCGGAGAAGCGCTGGATGCCTCAGCAGAATGACACACCGGAGGCCGACATGGTGTTGGCCACCGAAACACCCAAAAACGAGTTGCCGACGACCGCCAGCAGTGTGCTTTCGCACATGGCGATCATCGACATGACCGACAACCTGCCGGAGTCGGATGAAGCCGACGCGGCAGTTGAACAGATCGTCGGCAAGCCGCTCAGTGACGTGCTCTTCGAGACACTCAACCTGCCGGATCCAATCCAGCGGGCGGTGGACGATTTGGGCTTCAGCCATTGCACGCCGATCCAGGCCCTGGCCCTGCCGCATGCCCTCAAGGGTCGCGACTTGACCGGCCAGGCCCAGACGGGCACGGGCAAGACCGCGGCCTTCCTGATTACGATCCTGAAGGAGTTCCTGGAGACGGACCGCACCCACTCCACGGCCCCCAGGGCTGTGGTGGTGGCGCCGACCCGGGAGCTGGCCCTTCAGATCGCCGACGACGCCAACGCCTTGTCGTACTACACCGACTACAACGTGGTCAGCGTCTTTGGCGGCATGGACTGGCAGCGACAGGCGCGCGACCTCGAGGGCGAGGTCGACATCGTGGTCGGCACGCCCGGCCGCATGATGGACTACATGAAGCGCGGCATCCTCGACCTGAGCCATGTGCAGGTGGTGGTTGTGGACGAGGCCGATCGCCTGTTCGACATGGGCTTCATCCAGGACATCCGCTTCATCCTCGATCGCTGCGCGCGGACCCGCCAGACGCTGCTCTTCTCGGCCACCTTCCCCTTCGAGGTCGCCCGGCTGACCCGCCGCTTCATGAACGATCCCATCGACGTGAAGATCGAGCCGGATCAAATCACAGCGGCGACCATCGAGCAGATCATCTACCACGTGGCCGAGTTCGAGAAGCTGCAGTTCCTGCTCTGGCTGCTCGAAGAGGAGCAACCGCGCAAGGCGCTGGTGTTCACCAATACCAAGCGCGCGGGCGAGTGGCTCGGCTTCAAGCTGCACCACAATGGCTGGGATGCGGAGTACATCAGCGGCGACATCCCGCAGAAGAAGCGATTGCGCCTGGTGGACGACTTCAAAAACGACAAGATCGAGGTCCTGGTCGCGACGGATGTGGCCGGTCGTGGCCTGCATGTGGACGACATCGACCTGGTGGTGAACTTCGATCTGCCCGAAGACGCCCACGACTACGTGCACCGGATCGGTCGCACCGGGCGTGCCGGCAATCGTGGCAAGGCGGTGAGCCTGGCCGACGAGCGCCTGGTCGCAGGTCTGGTCGGGATCGAGCGCTACATCGGTCGGCGCATCAAGGCGCTGGTGCCCGACGACGAGATGTTCCTGCGCGATCAGAGTCCGTCCTATCGCGCCTCTCGACCGCAGCGCGGCGGGGGACGACGAGATGGACGTGGCGGCGGCGGTCGCGGGCGCTCGGATCGAAGCCGCGGGCGCAACGACGGCCGCGGGCGCAGCGACGGCAGGCGAGACGAGCGCGGGCCCAAGCCGACAGAGGGGCGCGCGGACGCAGCCGCAGACGGAGCGTCCCCGGCCGCGACGGCAGACGGCGATGCAGCGCCGAAGAAGAAGCGACGACGACGGCGACGGCGCGGCCGAGGCGGGGATGGCCAGGGGCAGGCGCCCGGTGGCTCGGATGCGCCCTCCTCCGGCGGCGAAGGCGGCTCTTGACAGACGCTGCGACCGGGCGCAATCTCCTCCCGCTCCGGGGGCATGCGAGCCCTCGCAGCCATGCGAAAGTGGCGGAATTGGTAGACGCGCTAGATTCAGGTTCTAGTGTCCTTTATGGACGTGGGGGTTCAAGTCCCCCCTTTCGCACCAAGACACGACCGGCCCATTGGCCTGCACTGTGCTCGGCGCAGGCGCTCGGCGCAGACATGTTCCGACCGACCTCCCCACGCACCCGCTTCATCTTCGTCTCGCTGCTGTTGTTGGCCGCGCATGGCGCCCTGTCGGGCTGCAATCGCTCGCCTGCCGACCAGCTCATCGAGCGCAGCATCGAACAGCTGGAGGCCGCCGAGCGGCTGCTCGAAGAGAACGCGCCCGACCCGATCGCGTTGAAGCTGGCCGTGATGGATTACCGGCGCGAGCATCGCGACGCGCTGCGCAAGCTGCGAACCGATGGCGACGCCGTTCTGGCCGGTATGGATGAGGCCGCGCGCAAGCGCCTGTCCGCCGACTCTCGGACGCGCAGCCTGAGCATCATCACGCGAATCGACAACCTGGTGAAGCGCTACCCGAAGCCGCGTAACGCGCGCGTGGCGGTACAACCGTTGGTCGCCCAGGCCACGCCCCGACCGAAGCGCCGTAGCGGGACGTTCCGCCCCTGGGCGCCCCCCCTGCCGCCTGCGACGCACGACCATCCACCGGCGGACACGCCTGCGCCGGTGACACCGCCCCTGTAATGGCCGAGTCGCGCCCGCTGCCGCTGCCGCTACGCCTGCTGCTGGCCGTCGCCTCCGGGGTGCTGGTCTTCACGTCCTTCCCGAATTGGAACATCCATCAAAACGCGTGGTACGGGCTCGTGCCGCTGCTGATCGCGTGCCGGGGTTGCGGGGTCAAGCATGCCTTCCTGCTGGGCCTGCTCGCGGGCACGGTCACCAACGTCGGCGGCTTCCATTGGATGACCGGGATGTTGGAGGAATTCGGCCACCTGCCGTGGCCGATCGCGTGGGCGATTCTGGCCCTGCAGGCCGTCACCCAGGGCCTCACCATGGCCATCGGTGCCGGGCTGTGGCGCTACCTGGTGCAGCGTGGGGCGCCACCGGGCCGCGCCGCCTTCCTGTCCCTCTGGGCGGGCGAGGTCGTGGTGCCGATGATCTTTCCCTGGTACATGGCCAACGGCCTCAGTCACCTGCCCCTGATGCAGCAGACCGCCGATCTCGGCGGTGTGCACCTGGTCAGCGCCATGCTCTATGCCAGCAACGCCGCCCTGGCGGAGTTGATCGCCTGGCCACTGGATCGGCGTCGCCCATCCTGGCCACTGGTGATCGGAGCTGCAGTCGCGGCCCTGTCGGCGGCAGGGTATGGCGTCTGGCGCATGGACGTCATCGACAGCAGACAGTCCGCGGCGCCGTCGATGCGCATCGGTCTGGTCGAGGGCAACATCGGCATCTTCGAAAAACAGGCCAAGCACCTCGAGGGGGCGTTGCGCGTGCAGACCTTGCGCAACAACCTGCTCATCCACCAGCGCATGAGCGCGGAGTTGGAGGCGGCCGGTGCCGAGTTGATCCTGTGGCCGGAGAGCGCCTACATGCCCTACGGCGCGATCCCGATCCTGCATGGCAGCGATCGCCACCTGCTCATCGGCGATGGCGGCACGTTCCTGCGCCACGACGGCGAACGCGTCGTGCCAGCGGCGGCCGAGCGCCTGGGGATGCCGCGTACGAGCGGGCTGTTGACCGGCTTGAGCAGCCCGCGCGGCGACTGGTGGCGCTACGTGATCGACGGCCGACGGGTGATCTCCATCACCGGAAGGGCCAGCCACGAGATCGCCATGCCCGAGGGCGAGACGGCGGTGACCACCGTGGCCGTGCCATCGGATATGTTCGGCCGCGTGCAGCCGGGGCTCGTGGTCGGCCGCAGCGGCCGGGTGTGGTCCCTGGAGTGGCCCGCCAGGCCAGGCAAGGGCAAGGCGGTGGCCGAATCCGAGCCGACGCTGGTCGAGGTTCCCAACCACGGCATTGGCGAGGTGGACATCACCTCAGCGGCGCGCAGTGGCGCGGGCACGCTCATCCTCGCCGGGCGGAACGGTGTCCTGATTCGCCAGGCGGGCTTCTCGATTCAGCGCATGGCCAGCCCCACGAAGAAGGATCTGTGGGCGGTGGCCGGCGATCCGCTGGGCCGCCAGCTGCTGGCCGTCGGCGCCGGCGGCACCATCGTCGCCAGTCGCGGACAGCGCTGGCGCAGGGTGCGCACGGGCGGCGCCGATCTCTATGCCGTCTGGTTCGATGTGGACGGCAGCGCCTGGGCGGGCGGTCAAAACGGCACGCTTCTGCACTCGACCTCCGATGGGCGCTGGCGACGGGTGCCCCTGGGCGCCAACGTGGACGTACTCGGCGGCGCCTGTGATTCCGAAGGGGTCGCCCTGGTCATCGGCCGCGGTGGACGCGTGTTCTCCAATGCGGGCGGCTCGTTCCGCGAGATTCCTGGGGGCACGCAGAAGGAGCTCACCGCCATCGTCGGCATGCAACCCAACGCCTCCTACGTCATCCCGCGCAGCGCCAAACGCGTCCTGCCAGCCCGCGCGCCGCTGCCCAAAGCCGGGCTGAAATTCCCGGAAAATGTCGTCGCCGATGGTCGAGTGACGGAGTTCGACCGCTCCACACCCATGCGCGGCTTCTCCGTGCCCATGCTCTTCGGCGCGCTGACCTACGACGGCATCCTGACGCCGCGCAACGCCGACTGCGAGGCCTGCTACAACAGCGCCCTGATCATCGATGGGAAGGGCAACGTCCTGGATCTCTACGACAAGCGCTACCTGCTGGTCTTCGGCGAGTACCTGCCCTTCGGCGAGACGTGGCCTCAGCTGTACAAGCTGCTGCCCGAGGGCTCCCGCTTCCAGCCGGGCACGCGCACCACGCCCATGCTGTTCGGCAAGGCGCGAATCGGCATGTTGATCTGCTACGAGGACCTGCTGCCACGGCATGTGATCCGGGTCGCCGCCCACGATCCCAACGTCTTCATCAACCTGACCAACGACGCCTGGTTCGGCAAAAGCGCCGAGCCCTACCATCACCTGCAGCTGGCCCAGTTGCGCAGCATCGAGTACCGGCGCTGGCTGATCCGCTCGACCAATACCGGGGTGAGTGTCTTCATCGACGCCAACGGTCGCCGCGTGCAGGAGACGAGCCTGGACGGCGCCGAGACGATGCTGCGCGATGTACCGCTGATGGAAGGTCGCACGATCTACGCCATGACCGGCGACTGGCCCCCGGTGGTGCTGTTGATTCTGTTGCTGCTGACCTGGGCCAGGGCGCTTCGCGATTCCAGCCCCACTGGCCGCGCGAGCGGCAAACGTACCGCCAAGAAGCGCAAGCGAAAGAAACGGGCCAAGGCCGATGGCGAGACCATGGAGCCCGCCCGATTGGGCTAGTTTCGCGCTTCGACCTGGCCCTGCAGCAGCAGCGCGAGGGCGTTATCGGCGAGCTTGGGCCGCCAGGCGGTGCCGATACTCTCCGGATGGAATTGCACGGTCTCGATTGGCCACCGGCGATGGCGCATACCCATGATCACCGGCTCACCGACCGCCCCGTCATGCTCAGCCAGCGTGGCGCTCACCAACAGCTCATCGGGGATGCTCGCGCCCGCGACCACCAGGCTGTGGTAGCGCATCGCCGACAGCGGGGAGGACAGCCCGGCAAAGACGCCCTGGCCGTCGTGCTGAATCGAAGACGCCTTGCCGTGCATCACCTTTGGAGCCGGCACGATACGGCCACCAAATGCCACCGCCAGGCTCTGGTGGCCCAGACAGACGCCAAATAGGGGCAATCGACCGGCCGCCGCGCGGATCAGGTCGACGGTGATGCCCGCTTCGGCTGGTGTGTCCGGGCCCGGCGACAGCACGATGCCGTCGGGTCGCCAGTCCAGGGCTTCGTCTACCGAACAGCGATCGTTCCGGCGAACCTCGATCTGGAGCGACTGCCCAGTCCGTTCGCCCGCCTCGTGCAAGGCGTGAACCAGGTTCCAGGTGAACGAGTCATAGTTGTCGATCACCAACAGGCGTGCGGACGCCGGGCCGGTCACAGCGGGAAGACGTAGAAGGTGGCCAGCTCCTTGGCGACCCCTTTGTAGTCATCGCTGGTCTTGTTCGGCGTGATGCCACCAGGGGCGACCTTGCCGCCGTCCTTGGTCACCACGGCGGCGAAAAAGGCGACCTTGGTACCCGCCTTCGGCACCCCCTGGGGGAAGACGGTCTTGAGCGGAATCGACGCCTCGACGCCGATGCCCGCCTTGGCCACCACCTGACCGGACAGCCAGCTGAAGTCGGACACGTTCTTCATGTCGCGCCAGCCGGCATCCTTGCTCTCGCCGAGCACCTTGCCGTCGAAGGATTTCATGCCGACCGTGGCGAATCCAAAATCGATGCCGAAGCCGGTGTCTGTGACCGTCAGCACGCTGGACAGGGCGTCATCGACCAGGTTGTCGCTGTTCTTGTTGTCCTTGAGCGAGGCCGGATCCTTGGCGCCGGTTTTGCTGCCATGGTCCACGTCCAGGTAGACGACGATCGCGTTGAGCGCCTCGCAGGTAGCCTGCACGCCGACATAGAGGTTGTCCTTGTCGTAGGCGGCATAGGAGAGCTTGACGAAGTTGTTGGCCCAGCCACTGGATGCGTTGTTCAGCCCCAGTTGGGTGGCGGTCGTCCACTCCTCGATGGTCACCTTACCGTCCATGGTTGGCGTGTGGATGGGCACGAAATGCAAGGCGTTGTCCAGTGTGATGGCCGGCGCGCCGGTGGGCGTGACGATCACCGACGCCGGCTTGGGCGGCCAGGTGGGCATGGGTCCGGGCCCCTTGGGGATCTTCACGCTCAGACCGTTGGCGACCACGGCTGCATCCGACGCGGTGGAGGGCAGCGGGAAGACGCTGCTCTTGATCTCGACCTTGAAGTCGGTCTTGAGGTTCTTGCCCAGGATCACCATGGTCGAGCCGCCCTTGGCCGACGCCCAGACGGGATCGATGCCGGTGACCTTGGGCGTGGTGTCCTTGGTGGTCACCTTGATGGTGCCCAGCTTGTCGGGTGCCATGCCGTTCTCCGAGCCGTCGCTATCGCCCACGACCGTCTTGCCGGCGTAGGTGGCGCGCACCGTGAACAGGTAGTTGCCCAGGGGCAGCACGCCGAAGTCAGCGCTGTAGGTCTCCTCACCCTTACCGAACTGATCTTCTTCGACGAACGTGCCGGGTTGCCATTTCCACGCCTTGGCGGTGGGCAGGCTGCCGGTTGGGCCATAGCCGAACTCGAAGGTCACGTCCTTGTTCTGACCGGGATCGGTAGTCACGCCGGCGACGCGAACCCGGCCCTTGGCGCCCTTGATGGCCTCGCCTTCCTCGGCTGCCACCGCGATCGGCTCCAGCAGCAGGACCTGGGGTTCGGGCGGTGGATCGTAGGTGAACGCGGCGTCCTTGCTCACGGTATCGCCGCCGCCGTTGTCGACCTCGACAGCCACCGCGCCCGACTTATCACCCTTGGGCGAGGTGCAGGCGAGCTTGCCCGCATCCTTGAGCGCGCAGGTGGCGTCCTTGCCGCCAAAGCGCACCACGGCGCCCACCTTGAAGCCGCCGCCCAACACATCGGTCTTGGTGCCGCCCACCAGCGGGCCCTTGGCCGGCTCCACCTTGTCGAGCCAGAGCGTATCGACGCACTTGCTGTCGACGCACTTCTGCTTGGCACCGCATGTGCCACCGCAGGGGTCGACCGTCTTGTCGACGCACTTGCCTTCCTTGCACTCCTGCTTGTCGGTGCACTGTCCGCCGCAGGGGTCGGCGTCGACGCACTTGCCTTCCTTGCACTCCTGTTTGTCGGTGCAGGTGCCACCACAGGCGTCCTTGTCGACGCACTTGCCATCCTTGCACTCCTGCTCAGCGGTGCATTTGCCGGCGCAGGGGTCGGCGGTCTTGGGCACGCACTTGCCGCCCTTGCACTCCTGCTCGGCGGAGCAGGCGGGTTCGCAGCCACCCGGGATCACGATGGCGGTGTTCTTCACCTTGCCCTTGGAGTCCAGCGAGTGGATCACCTCGACGCTCTGCCAGCCGCCAGCGCCATCGGCTGCCCACGCGCTGACGCCCTCGGCGTGCGCGTTGACACCGGATTTGTACTCCTTGCCAGCCTCCGGCGCGGTGTCGCCCTGGGTGGCGACCCAGACGAATTGCACCTCTTCACCCGGATTGAGCAGGCCATCGTGGCTGCCAAGATTCTTGGAATGCACGTAGGTATAGACGCCGTCATCGGCCTTCTCATCGCCCTTGTTGCCGTCGTCGAGCAGCTGGCGCGGGGTCCACATATTCATGGTCCCCTTGACGAAGAACTTGTGTGGTTTGTCGGCCCAACTTGCGTACTTCTCGTGCAGTTTCGACACGTCCAGGCTGATCTTCATGTCCACATCACCGTGTTTGGTGATGGCCATGCCCTTGGCCGCCACCACGCCCGTGGCGCCCTTCTTCACCTCGAGGCTTCCGTCGGGGCCGATCCACATCCAGTTGTCGAGCTCGTTGAGCAACCCGTACTGGAAAACGGCGTCCTCAGCGGCGACGAACTTCACCGCGGTGGTGAAGATGTGATCGCCCTTGGTCGCACCCTCGCGTTCGTGGCCGCCGGCCGAGATGGGGCCGTCATCCCAGACGAAGGGGAAGGGGCCGTCGGTCGGCAACCAGCTGTCGGCGTAGACAATGGTGTTGGTCTCTTCATCCCAGCTGAAGGAGCCGGTCCACTTGATCTCTTCGTCGGCGAAGGTCTTGTTGGCCGTGTCGTCGATGTCGATGGTCAACCACAGGTCGCCGGTGGGCGCCGGCCCGGTGTCCTTGACGGCCGTGTCGTCGCCGCCGAACTGAATGGTATCGGTGCCGACGCCATCGCTGGTGTCGACGGCAGCTGGCGGCTTTTGATCGGGTTCGGCGCTGCATGCCCAGGTGCCCAGGACCAGCCCCGTTGTGATCGAGCCGACAGCAATCCGCTTCACGATAGCGTTCATCCGCGATTCCTCCGGCGCCGATCAGGCGACGCGCTGGACGTCGCGCCGGCACTCGCCGATGGGCGGGCGGCGCGGCGGCCAACAGGCTGCCACTTCGCGGGCGCTGTTTCCAGCCCGACGCTATGTCTTATTTGACGGTCACATCATCGACCAGGACGGCGGTATCGTAGATGGAATCGCCCTTATCGGTGGTGAAGAACTTCAGCGTCACGCGCTTGCCCGAGAACGCCGAGATATCGTGGCAATGAGTCTGCCACAACGTCATGTAGACGCCGCCTTGATCGAAGGAGACGTCGGCCTGGGACAGGCCCTTCCACTGCTGGCCGCATTTGCAGCTCGGCGAGCCAGCCTGGCAGGGATTCTTGCCGCCACAATCGTAGGGACAGAGCTGATCGATCCAGACGTCGACCATGGTGACGGTCTTCTTCTTGCCGGCGACCTTGCCCGACAGGGTCGCGGTGAAGCGATCCATGTACTGCGACCCGCACCACTCCAGAAACTCCTCACTGTAGTACTTCCAGTGGAAGCACATCTCCGAGGCGCCCTGATCGACGCAGAAGGGCTGCTCCAACAGGCCGGTCTGGGTGGTGAAACCAAGGCCCGTGGAGATGACGCCCATGAATTTGCCGCCGACCGGCACGGTCGAACCGAGGCGGGAGATCACGCGGCCGTCGCCGATGGCCTTCCAGCCGGTTCGCTTGCCGGTATCCCAACTGGGGTTGATCAGCCGGGCGTCCTTGGCGTTGGCTTTGTGCTTGCCCAGGTAGCGCATCTTGCCGCCGTAGGTGGCGTCCACGTCGAGGGTGACGATGCTCTGGAGCACGCTCTTACCCTCCTGAATCAAGTCGTCGAAGAACGCCTTGCCGTGATCCCAGGCGAACTGGTTGGTCACGTAGTCGGAATAGCCGACCACCGCCTGGGCGCCCAGCCCGAAGAGCTGCACGGCCAGGGAGCCATTCCACAGGCTGCGACAGGAGCCCAGGTAGATGATGGATTCGGGATAGGGCTGCAGCGCGTGGCGCTTGAGGAAGGCCGGCAAGATGCCGTACGTATCGGCTCCGATCACCAGCCGACCGCTCATGATGTCACCTTGGGTGTGATCGACGCAGACACCGCCACTGACTGAGGTCTTGACGCATTGCTGACCAAGGGGGCAGCCGGTGCCGGTCTTGCCGCACTTGGAGGTGGACGAGGACAGCTTGTTGCAGTTGACCGTCTCGCCCGTCCAGAGCACCTCCTGCGAGCCGACATGTTCCCAGCCCAGGGCCGCCTTGTCGGCCGCGTTCATGCCGCCGAAGTAGGCGTCTCCGTGACCGGTGATGGCCACGACGCCGTATTGGTTCATGGCCCGATACAGACCAAGCTGCGCCTTGGTGCCCAGGGCCTGGTCGACTGCAAATGGCGGGCACTCGCGCTCGACGAGCGCCTTGCCCGCGGTGGCTGCCTCGTCCCCTGCGCTGCCGACCTGGAACTCGCTGGCGAACGGAGCCAACGTCAGGGCGCGCCGGGTGCCGACGCTGTAGGTGGGCAATGCGGCCGTGGACAGGGAGCCGCCGCTTGGCGCGCCGCCGCCACCCCGGGTGCCCTTCGGCGCCAGGTTGAGCGCACCCACGCGGCCGCTCTTGTACTGCACCCAGATGCCGTAGCCATTGGAGGCCGGGCCCG
This sequence comes from uncultured Enterobacteriaceae bacterium, assembly GCA_964438735.1. Taxonomy (GTDB): domain Bacteria; phylum Myxococcota_A; class UBA9042; order UBA9042; family UBA9042; genus CAYTLW01. Next base: position 63,959 of record CAYTLW010000009.1, read on the forward strand.
CGTCCTTGACCGTGGGATCGGCCTTGAGCTTGGCGATCGCGTCGGTCTGGGCCGTGGCGGGCTTGGTCCCGCCAAGGACCTTGCCCTGGTAGGCCGTCTTGACGCTCTTCTGCAGGGCCACGATGGCGCCGCACTCGCTCTTGGACATGCGGTTGACCACGTCGACCGGCGTCACGGGCGACAGGGCCGTGTACTTGTTGGTCAGGATCTCGACCGTTGCGCGCACGCGGAAGTAGAGGGTCTTGCTGACGTTGGGGTTCAGGCTCAGGCACATGGAGTAGGTGCCATCTTTCTGGATGTCGTCGCAGCTGCCGGCGCTGCCGTTGTCGACGAGCTTGCCGTGATCCTTGATCTCCTTGCCGTTCTGGTCGACCTGGATCAGGTGCGCGGTGGCGGCATTCAGCGGGGGCTTGGCGCCGCCGATGCTGACCGCTCCGGTCAGTGGCATGTGCACAATGAGCTTGTTGAACTCGTTGACGAAGATGAGCCCCGGCTCAATCTCCGGCGGGCCCTCGAAGCTGAACGAGGGGTTGTAGACGATGTGCATGCTGTCCGAGACCAACACACTGCCCTTCTTGGCGGTCACGGTCACCTTGTTGTCGCCCTGCTTGAGATTGATGATATCGGTCTGCCAGTAGGCGTTGACGTCGATCTTGCCCTTGCCGCCGGTGGAAGACGTCCATGTCATCTCGTCTGCGCCGCCAAAGAGCACGCCGGAAAGCTGAGCCATGCTGCCCTGACTCTGGAACCAGTCCTGGCCGCTGGGACCGAGGATCTTCAGCAGGGTCTCGCCGGAGCTCAGGCCCTTGGACTCGTCCACGTCCGGCGCCGGCTTGCCTGCGTCGCTGCCGCCGCCACCCGCGTCACCGCCACCACCGTCAGCGCCGATTGCATCGGGATCAGCGCCGGCATCCTTGACCGCCGGCGCATCCGTGGCCACCACATCGGTCGCCTTGCCGTCCGATGCCGAGATCGAATCTGTTGCCTCGCCGCCGTCGCTGGTTGTGCCCGAATCGCCTTCGCCGCCAGCGTCCTGAACGCTATCTGCGTCGTCGTTGGCTTCCTGCCCGCAACTGCCAACCGCGAGGGCAAGGGCCGCCAGAAACAGCCAGGGGCGTACGGAAGGGTGGTCGAACATGGGGTTCTCCGTGGGTCGCATGACCATACCTGCGTCGCGCCTGGCTTGCGCTCGCGCGGGCGCGCGGCATTCACATGGCGGCCCGATGACGCCGGGGGGCAATGAGCGTAACGGAAAGGTCGGACGGCAGGCAAGACACTACATGGTTGGCCGCAAGCCCAAGCGGTCGCCCGGAGCCGAACCTACCACTCGGTCGCGGTCATCTCGCCGGGCACCGCATGCAATCGCCAGTCGGCCGCCTCGACGGTCAGCGGCAACCTGTCCCTGGCCAGCGCGGGCTCGTGGAAGAGTTCACCGTCGAGCGTATAGGGGCCGAACAGGCTCATTCTCGTTGCGTTGGGATGCTCCACCATGCCGTCGGGCAGCCGCTCGGACATGACCGCCGGGAGCATGGCCACGAGCTGCCTGGGCTCGGACTCCAGCAGGATCTTGGCGTGGAATCCCGGTGCGAGCAGCGGCCGCCGAATGGCCCGCACGGCAGCGATCGCCAGGGTCAGATCGACGGTCGAGGCGGCCACTGCGGTGTAGGGGCTGTAACTCTGATCGTCCACCCGCAGGGCGTGTCGATGGGGCTGGAGTTTCCAGCGCTCGCGTTCCCAGAGATCGCTGCCGAAGATCGCGCCACGGCTGAGCTCGAAAAGGAAGCGCGAAAGCCCGCGATAGCCCGCTCCGAAGCGCATGTAGAGTTCGATCGCGTGGTAGGCCGCCTCGGAGCCAAAGACGAAACCATGGCGAGGCGGTGCGTCGCCCCATCGCACGCTCATCATGGGCAGCCGGCGGGCGGGCACGCGCGACAGGGGCGCGCCCTCGAAGTAGCGCAGGAATCGCGCCAGGGTCGCGTGCGGCGGGCCATGAATGGCCACCGTACGGCCGACGATGTTCAGGGTGCCGCCGTTGAGGATCAGGATCCGCGGCATGGGCGCCGGCTCGCCTTCTTCGGTGGCGCTCTCGCGGGTCAATTCGAGCAGGGCGTTGACCGCGTGGTGAACCGTGCCATCCCCGCCCGCGATCGCCAGCACGTTGGCCCGCCGGATACACAGCAGTCGGGCGATGGCGCGTCGGAGCGAGCCCAGGTCACGCGTCTGCTCGATGGCGTCTTCGCCCCCCAGCAGCCGTCGCAGGCGATCCCGTTCGCCGCGCAAGGCAATGCGTCTTGCGTTGGCATTGAGCAGCAGTCCCACGCGCACGCGTGCGCGCGGTCTACATGCGGCGGCGCGGCGGGCGACCCCCTCGCTGGACATGGCCATGCCGATGGGATCGACGGGCTCGGTCATCGATGCTCCAATGCGACATGCGACCGGGTCGCGAGCGACGAGGAAGGTAGCACGACCCGCGACGCCGCGGCAGAGACCCCCCAAACGTGCCTGATCGCCGCACCGGTCTTCTTGTCGGCCCATTGGACGCGTGCTAGCATGCCCAGCACCCTCCCGGACGGGAGAGTGCGCGTTTGGTGGCAGGGTCTCGACCCCTGAGAGCAGCAGCCTGACATATGCTCCAGCTTTCGATCCAAGACTACGAGGGCAAGAGCACCCTCATCCCTTTGACCGAGGGTGAATTCACCATCGGTCGGGATGAGAGCAACGCCATTTGCCTGACAGAGCGCAACGTGTCGCGCAATCACGCCCGGATCATTGCCAGCAATGGCAAGGTGATGGTCGAGAGCATCGCAGCGACCTACGGTACGCGCTTCAACAGCCTGATCCTGCGCGACCGCAAGGAATTCACGGCCAACGACGTCATCCAGATCGGCGACTACATGCTCGAGCTGGTCGGCGCATCTGGCAAGCCCGCGCCGCGCGATACGGCCCTGGTCGACGACCAGGCTGCGGGTCCGCCAGCCGCCGCGGGTGCCCCGGTCGACAACGCCACCGCCATCGTCAACCTGGCGGATATCCAGTCAGCGATCAGCCCAAGCGGCGACGCGAGCAGCATTGGCGAGGCCGAGCAGCCCCGACTGGTGGTGGAGAGTGAAAACCTCCGCGGCCTCGAGTTCCGCGTGGCCCGCACGCCGTTGGTCCTGGGTCGGGTGTCCGAGACGGCCGATCTGGTCATCGACCATCGCTCCATCTCCAAGGAGCACGCCCGCCTGACCCGACGCGGAGACGGCACCTGGGAGCTGTTGGACCTGGGCTCCGCCAACGGCATCAAGGTCAACGGCGAACCCTATTCCAAGTCCCTGTTGCGCAGCGGCGATCGGCTCACGCTGGGGCACGTCACCCTGCGCTTCCTGGCCGCTGGCGCCGTGGCGCCGCCCATCCAGTCTGCGCCGCGCAAGAGCGGCGGCAAGGGTCTGCTTATCGTTCTGCTGGCGCTCATCGTGCTGCTGGCGGGCGCCGCCGTGGCCTACCTGGTGCTGCGTGGCAAGTCCAAGCCAACCAAGACGACTCCGGAAGTTGTCGAGCCAGCGGACAAGGAGCAGGGCGAGCAGCCGGAAGAGGTCGACCCCGAAGCTGCGCCGACCCCGGCCCGGGACACGGGCGAGGAGACCCTGGACAAGATTCGCAAGCTGCGCGCCAAGGGCATGCTGCAGGTGGCTTTGGACGCGGCCAAGGCCTACAAGCAGGAGCATCAGGACGATCCGAACGGCGAGGTGCTTTGGGAGCAACTGCGCAAGGAAGTGAAGATCTCCGAGAATCTGGACACGCTCGAAGGCAAGGTCGCCAAGGAGCCGCAGACCGTGTACGAAGCGGCCAAGGACATCCTGGAACAGCTCGGCGATGAGAGCCCGCTGCGCGAGCGAGTCGAGTCCCTGCAGAGCAGCGCCGCTTCGAAGGCAGCTGCCAGTGCGGTGTACAAGGCAGAACGCGCGCTGAAGCGCCGGCAATGCGACAAGGCGCAGGCGCTGGCCGAGGTCGCGTTGGAGATGGATCCGGACAGCACCGCGGCCAATCGCGTGTTGCTCGAGGCCAAGGACTGCGAAACGCGCACCAGTCCGCGTACCGACAGGAAGCCCAGGTCGGCGCGCAAGCCCAAGCCCAAGCCCAAGGACAAGCCGGTCGCGAAACCGACGCCGAAGCCGAAGCCGACGCCGCCCGCGCCTGCGCCCGTGGAGAAGATGTCCGGCAAGGACTACTACAAGGCTGGCCGCAAGGCCGTTCTTGGTGGCGACAAGAAGAAGGCCGTGGATCTGTTCAAGAAGGCGGTCTCCAACGGCTACGGTCGGGCGCATGGCAAGCTGGCCAGCATCTACTTCCAGCTGGGCAACAAGGGCGCCTGCGCCAAGCACGGTCGGGCGTATCTGAACCGCTATCCAGACGCCGGCGACGCGCCATCGATCGAGGGCCTGCTCGAGAAGTGCAAGTAGCCACCCCGCCGGGTGATCGCCGAATGCGGCCATGACGGCACCGGCCAGAACCCTGCTCACCCGATTGGCTGGAACCGCCCTGGCGCTGCTGGGCATCGTGACGCTCGTCTTCATGGTGGTTCGGGTGGTGCCCGGCGATCCTGTCGATCACCTGCTGGGCGAGCAGGCCACAGACGTAGATCGCGCCCTGCTGCGGTCCCGAATGCACCTCGACGGTTCGCTGCCCGAGCAGTTCGGCGCCATGCTGGGCGACTTCGCCGACGGCTCACTGGGCACTTCCTATGCCCTGCGCGGCACGGCCACGCCGGTCCGGGAGCTCGTCGCAGAGCACCTGCCACACACCATCGCGCTGGCGCTGGCGGCGATGTTATGGGCGATCGTGATCGCCCTGCCGTTGGGGGTGGGCGCGGCGGTCTTGCGAGATCGCGTCTTCGACCATGGCGCCCGCTTGCTGGCCCTGCTCGCGGTGTCCATGCCGGCGTTCGTCTCCGGCCCCTTGGCCCTGTATGCGCTGGCGGTCTGGCTGCCGTGGGTGCCCACCCCGGCCCATGAGGCCTCCGCGTGGCAGGCGTTGGTCCTGCCGTCGGCGGTGATCGGGTTCGCCCTCTCCGGTCGGCTGGCCCGGCTGCTGCGCGCCACCATGCTGGACCAGTTGCGCTCTGACTACGGGCTGGCGGCGCGCGCTCGGGGCTTGTCGGAGGCTCGATTCGTGCTGCGCCACGCCCTGCCAAACGCGATCCTGCCGGTGTTGACGGTCCTGGGGCTGCAGCTGGCGGCGCTGCTGGGCGGGGCGCTGGTCACCGAGAAGATCTTCGGCCGACCGGGCATCGGCACCCTGCTGCTGGAGGGCATCGCCATGCGAGATCATGCGGTCGTGCAGGGCTGCGTGGTGGTCATCGGCCTGTCCTACATCCTGATCAACGGCGGCGTGGATGTGCTCTATCGCCTGGTAGATCCACGCCTGCGCGGCAGCTCGGGGGACGCCACATGAGCGCTGCCCCACGCCGACTGCCCCAGGCGCTGCGCTGGGGCGCTACCCTCACCACACTCGTCGTGCTGGCGTCGGTCTTCGGCCCGTTCCTGGTCGGCTACAGCGCTGACACGCGCGATGTCGATCACGTGTTGGCCGGCCCCTCCTTCCTGCACCTGCTCGGTACAGACGAGGATGGCTACGACACCCTCGCCCGCGTGCTTGCCGGCGGCCGCCTGGCGTTGATAGTCGGCCTGGGCACCATGGCCCTGTCCGTGGGCATCGGTGTGTTGATGGGCGGTCTGGCCGGTTACTTCGGCGGTCTCTTCGAGCAGGCGGTGATTCGCACGACCGACGTGCTGATGGCCTTTCCGGGCATCTTGTTGGCGTTGTTGGTGCTCTTTGTCACGGCCGATCCGGGCGTGATCACGGTCATTGGTGCGCTGTCGCTGACCTCCTGGGCCGGACATGCGCGCCTGGTACGCGGACTGGTGATCACTGTACGGGGACGCGATCACGTGCTCGCTGCCCGGTGCATGGGCGCTGGACATCTGCGCATTCTGAGCCGCTACATCCTGCCCGAGATCGCCGGCCCTATCACCGTGCAGGCGACCTTCGCCATCGCCGGCGCCGTGCTGGGCGAAGCGAGCCTGAGCTTTCTCGGCCTGGGTCCGCAGGGCGTGGTGTCCTGGGGAGGGCTGCTCGAACAGGGCGCGATATTGTTCCTCAAGACGCCCGCCCTGGTACTCTCGGCGGGAGGCGCATTGCTGCTGTTGCTGGCCGGCATGAACTTGATGGGAGACGGCCTGCGCGACCACCTGGACCCTCGGCTGGCCGGACAGCGAGCGAGCGCCGAGCCTGTCGGAGAAGGACGATGAGTACCGCGACGAGACGTCCGCAGCCCGAGCCCCCCAGCAACCAGGCCGAAGCCGAGGCGCTGGCCCTGGAGATCTTCGTCGCCGGTTATGAGGGCACGGCGCTGCCCGACGGCTATGCCCAGCGTCTTCAGCGGGGCCTGGCGGGCGTGATCCTCTTCGCCCGCAACTTGGAGCGAGACGACAGCGGCGCCATCTGCACGGCGCCTCTGGTGGCACATACGGCAGCGGTGCAGGCGGCGGTGGGGTCCACTTCCGGCCTGCCGGCCATCTGCGCGGTGGACCAGGAAGGCGGTCCAGTGGCGAGACTTCGGGCACCCTTCACGCACCTGCCGGCCATGGCGGAGTTCGGTGCCCGTGACGACCTGGATCTCACGCGGCAGGCAGGCATCCAGACCGGACGGGAGTGCCTGGCCGCTGGCTTCAACGTCGATTTCGCGCCCATCCTGGACATCGACACCAATCCGGCCAACCCGATCATCGGCAAGCGAGCGTTCGGCAGCACCGCCGAGCAGGTCATCCGCCATGCCGGGGCCTTCCTGGACGGCCTGCAATCGACGGGCTGCATGGGCAGCGGCAAGCACTTCCCCGGGCATGGCGATACCGATGTGGACAGCCACCTGGCCTTGCCGGTGCTGCCATTTGACCGGCAGCGACTCACCGAGGTGGAGCTGGCTCCATTCCGCGCGCTGGCCGATCGCATGTCGCTGGTGATGACCGCTCACATCCTTTTCCCGAGTCTCGATGAGCAGCTGCCGGCGACGCTGTCCCGGCCCATCCTGCAGACCTTGTTGCGCGGCGAATGTGGCTTCAGCGGGGTCATCGTCAGTGATGATCTGGAAATGAAGGGCGTGGCCGAGGCGTTCTCATTTTCCAGGTCGGTGCGACTCGGACTGCAAGCCGGCGTCGAACTCTTCCTGGTGTGTCGGCGCGAAGACGCGCTGGACGAGGCCGTGCAGGAGGTGACGCAGATGTTGTTGGCGGGCGGACAGGCCGCGGCGACGGTATTGCGGGCGATCGCCAGCGTCCGTACGCTGCGCGCGGCCCTGAACCGGCCCGCCCCAACGACCGCCGCGATCGCTGACGTGACCGGCGATTCGGACTGCCGACGCTTGCGTGAAACACTCGGCATTGGCACCGTCTAGCGGGATGCGACAGGTAGTGGGCATGGAAGGGCAGGCATGACGAAGTTGGGGCAACAACATGGCAGCGCGAACTCGGCTGCGCCTTCTTGGGCCGTCGCGTTCGCCCTGATCGGCCTGTTGATCCTGGTTGGGTGCGGCCGACAATCCGCCGCTGGCACAACCACAGCGGACCCTGGCGCCGATGAAGCCGCCGGGGCTGCCAGCGCCGGGGCGCGAACCGGCGGAGCGCTGGCCGCTGCCGACGAACGCGCCTTCACGCAGGAGTCCGCGGCCGAGGATGTGGCGGCGAAAGACGACGACAAGAAGAAGGATCGACACGTCGATCACTGGAAGGGCGTCAGCTTCGATGTGCACAATTTCGACGAGGTGCTCGACTACGTCACCACCTACTACATCGACGACAAGATTCCGCGAAAACGGGCCTGGATCGCCTCGGCCAATAACGCCCTGGGACTGCTCGAGCCCGAGGCCGAATTGCTGCCTTCAGCCTTCATCGACAAGCGGCGCAGCCTGGCCGTGGAGGAAGGACGACTCGATGGCCTGACCGAGCCCTTCGTCTGCAACGGCAAGCCCATCGCCGGCGTGGTTCTGCACCACATCCCGTCGTTGAAATACCTGCGGGCCAAACGCAAGAAGCGCAAACGCCTGAGCGACGAGGAGATCCTCGAGCTGCGCAAGCGGACCAAGGCACGCCACGCCGAGTACGTCGCCGGTTGGGCCCCGATCAAGTTCGAGCGCGCACAGTTCAACTGCGCCATGGCGCTCGCCCGACGCGTGCTGACAGGGGATGACCGCCGCCAGGCCGCGGGGCTGCCCGGACGCAAGGCGGTGGATACCAAGGGCATGCAGATCTATGTCTGGCCGCCCAAGGCGTTGATCACCGGCGTGTCCAATCGTCTGGACCACCTGCAGCGCCTGGCTTCGGCGCGACCGGTGGGCGCACCCGGCGGCGCCGCACGCGCGGCTGCTGCGGTGGCACCGGCCAAGGACAAGGCGGGCAAGGATGCACCGATCGGGCTCTACGACGTGGAGCCCCCGAAGAAACAGAAGAAGGAAGATCGCCGGCCGAAACCGGACATGAATCGGGCCTGGCTGGCCGCCGCGGCGGCCTATCTCTACGCCCTCGATCCCCACTCCGCGGTGATCTCGCGCGCCGCCTGGGACGAGTCGACCCGCCAGACGCAGGACAGCTCCTTCGAGGGCATCGGCGCAGTGCTCTACCAGCGTGAGAAGGTGACCGTCATCGAGAACCCGATGGAGGGCCTGCCAGCGTGGAAGGCGAACGTGCGCGCCGGGGACCGGATCATCAGGGTCGACGGCGTCGACGTACGCGGCTGGATGCTCGGCAAGGTGGTCAAGGTGATCCGCGGTCCGAAGGGCAAAACCGTGGTGTTGACGGTGGAGCGCGAGGGCGTTCCGGAGCCTTTCGACATCCCGATCATTCGCGATCACATCGAGATCAAGAACGTCACCGGCAACCTGCTCAAAGATCATCCGGGTGTCGCCATGGTGAAGATGAACGGCTTCATCCCGCGCTCGACCCGCGACCTGCGCGACAAGATCGACGAGCTGGCGCGCAAGGCGCCGGGCGGCAAGCTCAAGGGGCTGATCCTGGATCTGCGACGCAACAGCGGTGGATTGCTCAACCGCGCCATCGACATTGCCGACATGTTCCTGTCCAAGGGGCGGATCGTCAGCGTGAAGAGTCGACGGGCGCGCCGTCGCCGTGGACGAAACGTGCCCGAAGAGGTCTACGAGGCTCGTGACCAGCCGAGCGACCTGCGCCTGCCCCTGGTCGTACTGGTCAATGACGGTTCGGCATCCGCCAGCGAGATCGTGGCCTCGGCGATCCAGGACAACGGCCGAGGGCTCGTGCTCGGGCTGCGCACTTTCGGCAAGGCGTCGGTGCAGACCTTGTTCGAACCGGCGCTGCACCTGGACTACTACATCAAGCTCACGGTGGCGCGGTATTACGCCCCGACCGGGCGCACCATCCAGGTCACGGGCGTGCATCCGGATCGCGTGCTGGCGCCCAAGGCCGATGGCAAGATCCCGGTCGGCTTCCGCGAAGAGAACCTGACCAACCACCTGGAGCCCCTGAAGAGCCCCGATGCGTCGCCCTGGGCGCCACATATGGCCAGTCTGGACGCTTGCGTCGACCGCCACGGCCGCGCCATGGCCATCGTCAAGCGGGAGAAGAATCCGCAGATTCAACCCGACTTCCAGATGCTCAAGGCGGCGGATTATGCGACCTGTCTGGGTCGCCTGAAGATGGGGCGCTAGGAGCTTGATTCGCTACGGAGGTTCTGCCGATGGTCGTCGAGGTGCAAGGCAGGTGTGTTCTGCAAGCCGCAGGACTGGCCGTAGTCAATTCAAGGTCTTGCAGGGCCCGCATGCCGCCGCCAGATCGGCGGCCAACGGCGGGACCGTAGTGTGAATCAAGCTCCTAGGCGCATGCCGCCCCGCCCGAACCGGTGGTTGTGGATGGCCCTGGTGGTCACGATCGCCGGCTCGGCATCGGCGGCGCCCAAACCCCCTGCATCGAAGCCTGCGACGCGACCCGATCCCTGGCGGGGCGTGCAATTCGCCCGGACTGACTTCGAGGCTATTCGGGGCCTCGTTCGGCGGCAGTACATCGAGCCCGTCATCGATCACAAGCGGGCCTGGATCGGCGCCGCCAACAGCGCGCTGGGCCGACTCGACCCCCGGTGGGAGGTGCTGCCAGAGTCGTTCATCAACGCCCGAAAGGGCCTGCAAGAAGAACGCGGCCGCCTGTCTGGCCCCACGTTGCCGCTGACCTGCGCCGGCAAGAGCGTGGTGGGCTTGCTGCTTCACCGCGTGCCGCCGCCGCCCAAACCGCGGGTGAAATCGCCAACGTCCCTGGCCGAGCGACAGGAGCGCAAGCGGTGGCTACAGCGTCGGGAGCGGGCCTCGCGGGCGGCCTGGCGGTCGCAATCGTTCGGCAGGTCTCGATTCGATTGCGCCATGGCGGCGGCGGTGGCCCGGCTGGGCCAGCATGGGGCCGACCGCAAACTCGCCTCGGCGCGGCCGGTCAAGGGCGCGACCATCAAGCGGGATCTCCGGCGCCCGCCGGCGGATGAGCGTCGGCTGTGGATCGCGGCAGCCAACGGTCTGCTGCAATCGCTCGATCCCCACTCGATGGTGATCTCGCGCAAGGCCTGGGATGACGCCACCCGCAAGACACAGGACGCCTCGTTCGAGGGCATCGGCGCCATCTTGAGTCACCGCGAGGGTCGTACCTTGATTGAAAACCCCATGCGCGGCCTGCCGGCCTGGCGGGCGGGAATCCGTGCTGGCGACGAGATCGTCTCAGTGGATGGCAAGCCGATCGCCGGGCTCGATCTGCACAGCGTGGTGCAGCGGATCCGAGGACCGCGGAATACGACCGTCGTGCTGGGCATCCGCAGGACCGGCGCGCCGGCGATGCTGGCGGTCTCGATCAAGCGGGCCCGGGTGGCCATGCCCAACGTATCCGGCGAGCTGTTGCCCGACCATCCCGGCATCGCCCACGTCCGCATGAACGGCTTCGTGCAGCTGTCGACCGTCGATCTGCGGGCCAAGATTCGCGAGCTGTCCAAGGCGAGCCCGGGCGGTGCGCTGCGCGGCTTGATCCTGGATCTGCGCGGCAACGGTGGCGGGCTGCTGGACCAGGGGCTGGAGGTCGCGGACATGTTCCTGCCGCACGGTCGGATCGTCGGCATTCGCGGCCGGCGTGGCATGTTGACCGGCGTCGACGACGAGGTGCACGAGGCCCGTCGGCAGCCGGGCTGGGACCTGGATCTGCCGTTGGTGGTGATGGTCGATGACAGCTCGGCGTCCGCCAGCGAGATCGTGGCGGCTGCGCTGCAGGACAACGGCCGTGCGCTGCTGCTCGGGCTGAGGACCTTTGGCAAGGGCTCGGTGCAGCGATTGGTCGAGGCGAGCTCAGATTATTACGTGAAATTGACCATGTGGCGCTACCAGGCGCCGAGCGGGCGGACCATACAGGTCAACGGCGTCCGCCCCGATGTGGAGGTCGGACCCGACGCCAAGGGCGCCATGCCGCCGGGCTTTCGAGAGGAAGACCTGGCCAGCCACCTGAGCGCGCAGCCGGACACTCGACCGGGACCCTTGGCGCCGATGCTCAGCGCGCTGAATGCGTGCGAGCGGCAGCAGGGCAAGGCGGAACGCCTGGTCAAAGCCAGCCAGGGCGCGCGCATCCGGTTGGACTACCAACTCCTGCGCGCTGCCGATCTGGTCGGCTGCGTTGCGCGCCTGCAGACCGGTCGCTAGACTCGCCTCCGAAACTAGATTGCCACGGCGGTCTGAACACGGAGGTCAACGTGCCCGCACGTCCGAAGAAGAAGAGTGCCGCCGCTGCGAAAACCGGCAAATCCAAGTCGAAGCGGCCCACAGTGGCCTCGCTCGCAGCTGAAGTGGCCGAGCTGCGCGAGCAGTTGGCCGCGTTGCAGTCCCGCCTGGAGGCGGTCGAGGCCGGTTCCTCGAGCAAGAGCGCGACCGACGTGAGTACCGGCGTCGTGGCCGGTGCCGCAGTGGCCGCCGCGGTTGTGGCGAGCAAGCCTGCCGCGAAGAAGCCAGCTCCCAAAAAAGCCAAAGCGAGGGGCTCCCGCGACGACACCCAGACTGCCCTGCAGGAGTTGCTCAAGGGTGCGCTCTCGCTGGCGCTGGAGCCCATGCCGGATGATCCCGACGACGCCGACCGGCTGTTCGAGCGATTCGCCGGACTGTGCCACTCGTCCCGCTGGGGGACGCCCATGCTGGACAACAGCCTGCGCAGCTATACGTGGCGACAGTTGCGCAAGAATGTCGGCATCTACCTGCGCGAAGAGGACGATCCCGGCAGCTTCGAAGTCCTGCGCACCGACCCACGCAAGGTCACCGAGGACACCCGGCGGGTGAAGCTCTTCCTGCGCGCCCGGACCCGGATGCCGACTCCGATCACCTTCCGCCGCGACGACGAGCTCGAAGGGGAATGGCGGGTCGAGGTCAGTTCGCTGTAGCTCGACGCCAGCGGGCGAGCACTTTGGCGCTCCCATAGCGACCTGGATCAGGTACTGCAGGCTTGACCTGCGGTTCCGAAAGCGCTATTCAACGCGCCGCCTCACGGGCGGCATGGCCAAGTGGTAAGGCAGGGGACTGCAAATCCCTTATCCCCGGTTCGAATCCGGGTGCCGCCTCCGAGCGCTTCGTGGATCAGGGTGTCGGAGTCGACACCGCGCCTCGCGCGACCCGGTTGACCGGTGGCCTGAGCCAAGGAGTGGGCGCGCATGCCGTCAGCCACGCTGTCGGCGCGAAGGCCGGCTGGCGCTGATGCCGGGCCCGAGACTCCCCGCACACGGGGGCTCCGGCTCGCCAGTGCCGCGCCTTCGACCTGCCATCACACGACAGGTTGGGCAACCGCTCCGGCGAGGACCGCTCTGGTGCGGATTGGATGGAGAAGAGAGCAATGGGTCGGAAAGCCCGACAACAGCAGAGCGAGGAACGGGCGCGCCCGCCGAAGCCGGCAGGTTCGCACGTGCGACTCGTGGAGCGCCTACGGGCGCTCGTTGTGCCGACGGTGGAAGCCGCCGGTTTCGACCTGATCGATGTGCGGGTGCACGGCGGCCGACGCGGTGCCAGGCATATCCAGGTCTTCGTCGATCGCTGGGCCGGTAAGGGCAACGTGACCATCGAGGACTGTGCCAGCGTGTCGCGCAAGCTGGGCGCCATGTTGGAGCTCGAGGATGCCTCTTTGGCCGAGTGCGCGCTTGAGGTCTCAAGCCCCGGTATCAATCGCCTGCTGCGTCACGCGGACGATATGCAGCGGTTCGCCGGCATCCGAGCGCGCATCACCTTGCACGAACGAATCGACGCGCCACGTGAGACCGCTATCGGGTCCATCGAAGGTTGCGACGAAGAGACGCTGACGTTGGGCCTGGAAGACGGCAGCAGCAGAGAGATCAAGATCGAGGAGATCGCCCGGGCGACCCTCGATCCGACCCATGAGCAATGGCTCGAATTGGGTCGCAAGAACGCCGCGGAGGAGGCGCATGTCGCGTCGCCAGAAACCGCGGAAAACCCCAGGCGGGATGAGGAGTTCGCCATGGCACGAGGAGAAGACCGATGATGACGGGCAGTTTGAACCAGATCATCGATCAGGTGTCGAAAGAAAAGAGCATCGATCGCGGCGTCCTGGTTGACGCCCTCGAGCAAGCCATCCTGTCCGCGGCGAAGAAGACCTTCGGCCAGGAAAGGGAGCTCGAGGCGACGTTCAACGTGGACAATGGCGAAGTGGAGCTGATGATGTATCTCGTGGTCGTCCCCGACGACGAGATCACCAGCTACGCCCGCGAGCTGCCCGAGTCCAAAGCGTTGCTTGTCGACGCCGAGGTTCAGGTGGACGACGAGCTCGGCTTTCAGATCTTCTACCTGGACAAGGACCACGAGCGCGCAGAAGAGGAGGATCGCAAATACGGCGACATCCTCAACGTGCGCACGGCCCGCCAGCAGTTCGGCCGCATCGCTGCCATGACCGCCAAGCAGGTGATCATGCAGCGCGTCCGCGATGCCGAGCGGGATGTGGTCTACAACGAGTACAAGGATCGCAAGGGCGAACTGGTCACCGGCATCACGCGGCGCTTCGAGCGCGGCAATGTGATCGTCGACCTGGGTCGCGCCGAGGCCGTGCTGCCCCTGCGCGAGCAGATGCAGCGCGAGTCGTATCGGGCTGGCGATCGCGTGCAGGCGTACGTCAAGGACATCAAGCGCGAGACCCGCGGGCCGCAGATCATCCTCAGCCGGACCGATCCGCGCCTGATCGAGAAGCTCTTCGAGCTGGAGGTGCCCGAGATCTATGAGGGCATCGTCAAGATCATGGCGGTCGCCCGGGAGCCGGGTGAGCGGGCCAAGATCGCGGTGGCTTCGCGAGATAGCGACGTGGATCCCGTGGGCGCATGCGTCGGCATGAAGGGCTCGCGCGTACAGGCGGTGGTCCAGGAGTTGCGGGGCGAGAAGATCGACATCGTGCCCTGGTCGCCGGACATCGCGAAGTTCATCTGCAACGCGATCCAGCCGGCCGAAGTGAGCCGAGTGCTCATCGACGAGGACAACCAGACAATCGAGCTGATCGTGCCCGACGACATGCTCTCGCTGGCCATCGGCCGACGGGGACAGAATGTGCGCCTGGCCAGCCAGCTCATCGGCTGGCGGATCGACATCCACTCCGAGGGCAAAATCGACGCGATGAAAGACGTGCTCGGCGAGGCCCTCTCTGTGGTGCCGAACCTGGACGACACGCTGGTGTCTTACATCTTCAAGCTCGGCTATCACTCGCCCGAGAATCTGCTCAACGCACACGCCGAAGACCTGGCGACGATCCCTGGCATCGACCACGACATGGCGATGCAGATTCAGCAGATCGCCTACGAGGTCAAGCAGCAGCGCGAAGAAGAGGCCCGCAAGGCGAAGGAAGACGAGCGCCGCGCGCAGGCTGCCGCTGAGGCCCTGGCCAACGCGGTCGAGGCCGGCGTCGACGCGACGGGTGGCATCGATCTCGGTCCCTCCTTGGAGGACATCGGGCCGCTGCCGTCCAGCGCCGTCATGCAGGCGGTCACCGAGGCCAGTCGGCAGGCAACCGCTGCTACCGATGAGGCAGAGGCGGCCGACCCGGGCATCGACGAGGGCCTTGCCGCCTTGGCTGCAGGCGCGGACAAGGATGGCGCCGAAGAAGGTGCCGAGACAGCCGAAGAGGGCGCCGAGAGCGCCGAGGAAGGCGTGGACAACGCCGAAGAAAGCGTGGCGAGCGCTGGCGAGGGCGACGCGGGGACCGACAAACCCGACGAAGACGCGCCAGCGGCATCGGCCGATGACGAGCAGACACCCGCAGCCGGGCTGCAGGTGACGGAGTAGGATTGAATGAAGGCGCGCATTGCCGCACCAGGTGATCGACTGCGGACCCCGGTCCGCACCTGCAGGGGCTGCCGGAAAAGGCGGCCTGCGCAGGAGTTGATCGCTGTCGCCGGGGAGTCGGGGCGTACGCTTCGAGTCATCGGCGTGGGCGGCCGGCGCGTCGCCGCGACTTCAGGTCGTGGCACCTCGTGCTGCCCGGAGGCGGCGTGCGTGAAGCGGGCGATCCGCCCCCTGCTCGGTCGGGCAGGCAAGGATTCGGGCGCCCGCATCGTCGCCGAACGGTTGCAAAACGAGGCGTTGGGGCTAGCACAACGCTGGGTACTTCAGCGACGAGACGGGCTGCGAAGGCGCCGTCTGGTTGATGAAGACCGGCATGTGTTGGCATGGCAGGCAATCGCTGGCAGGCTGGCGGCGTCCAGCCCAGCGATGCCATAGGTGCATTGCGCATCTGGGAGAACGAGCTTTGGCCGTTTCGAACCAAACGCGGGTATCCAGTCTGGCACGTGAGCTGGGCGTCAGCGACCGCGAGCTGGTCAAGAAGGCTGCTGAGCACGGCATGGCGTTGGCGATCTTCTCGCGTCTGGATGACGCGCAGGTCACCACCATCCGTGGGCTCTTCAAGGTCAGGAAGTCGACCCCGACCGCGCGCAGGCGCACGACGGAAGTCGGCGGTGGCACGGTGCGCCGTCGGCGTGTCCGTCGGCCGACGACCGAAGAGGGCGAGGCGCCAAGCGCCGCGACCACCGCGCCTGCCGCGGCGGCTGCTGCCCCTGTCGCCGTCGAAGAGAAGACCACCACCGTGCGCCGACGCGCCGTCGCACGCGACGATCGTCCGACGTTGCGACGGGCCAAGGTCGACGATGTAGCCGCGCCGCCCGAGCTTCAGCCGAAGACGATGATCACGGCCGACGAGGTCACCGCGGAGGCCGAAGCCAAGGTCGTCGAACCGGTCGAGGAGGTCGTCGAGGCCCCCACGTCGGAAGCGCCCGTCGTCGAGCCCGAGCCCGAGCCCGCACCCGTGGAAGCCGCGCCCGTTGAGGAAGTGGTCGAGACGGTGCCCGAGACGCCGACGCTCGAGGAGGCTGCGCTCGCCGAGGAGCCGCCGCAGGTGGAAGAGGCGCCGCCCAAGGACGAGGGCCGCCGGATCATCGAAGTGGATGTGGACGCCATCGGCAAGGCCATCGACACGGCGGCCCCGCCGCCGAGCGACGGCAAGGTGCCGCGATTGCGGCGAGCCAAGATGCCGGATTCGCTGGTCAACATTCCAAAACCAACCTTGAAGCCCTCGATCGTCGCCGCTGCACGGGCGGAGCGCGAGGCCCAGCAGCAGCGGGAAGCGGTGCGCCAGGATCCACGCGGCGCGCCGAGCGGTCCGGGTCGCCCCGGCAGTCAGAACAAGCGCGTGGCACGCGGCCGCAAGCTCATCTACGACCGCCATCGAGACGGTCCGGGACGATTCGCCGACGATCGCCGTCGCGGCCGCAAGCGCACCAAGACCAAGTCCGCCGTGCCGCAGCCGCTGACCGTGCCGAAGGCCGAGAAGCGACACTTGAAGATCGAGGACACGATCACGGTCGGCAATCTGGCCCACCAGATGTCGGTCAAGGCCACCGAGGTCATCAAGAAGCTGTTCGATCTGGGCATCATGGCCACGATCAACCACACGCTGGACCTGGATACGGTCGAGCTGGTGGCGTCGGAGTTCGGCTTCACGGTTCAGAGCGTGGCGTTCGATCTCGAGTCCTTCCTGCGTCAGCCCGATCCCGAGCTGGCCGCGGACGTCGGCCGGCCGCCCGTCGTGACCGTCATGGGACACGTCGATCACGGCAAGACGACCCTGCTGGATACGATCCGCAATACCCGCGTTGCGGCCCGCGAAGCGGGCGGCATCACCCAGCATATCGGCGCCTGCGCCGTCGACCTGGGCGGCAAGGGCAAGGTCGTCTTCCTGGACACGCCGGGTCACGAGGCGTTCACCGCCATGCGTGCCCGCGGCGCCAAAGCCACCGACGTCATCGTGCTGGTGGTGGCGGCCGATGATGGCGTCATGCCCCAGACCTTGGAGGCCATCAACCACGCCAAGGCTGCGGATGTGCCGATCATCGTGGCGATCAACAAGATCGACAAGCCGGGCGCCGACCTCGAGCGCGTGCGTCGTGAGCTGGCCGAAAAGAACGTCGTCGTCGAAGAGTGGGGCGGCGAGGTGACCGCTTGTGAGATCTCCGCCAAGACCGGCCAGGGCATCGACGCATTGCTCGATACGCTGGCGCTGCAGGCCGAGATCATGGAGCTGACGGCGAATCCGAACTGCGACGCCCGCGGGCTGGTCATCGAGGCCCGCCTGGAGAAGGGTCGCGGCGCCGTGGCCACCTTGCTGATGCAGCAGGGTACCCTGCGCAAGGGCGACTTTGTCGTCGCCGGTTCGGTCTACGGCCGTGTGCGGGCCATGCGCGATGACTCTGGCAAAGCGCTCGAAGAAGCCGCGCCCTCGTTGCCGGTCGAGGTCATCGGCCTGAGCGGCATCGCCGTGGCTGGTGATGAGTTCCACGTCACGCCCGACGAGAAGAACGCCAAGGCGATCGTCGATCACCGCATGGCCAAGTCGCGCGAAAAGGAGGCCGCCAAGACCTCCCGCGTCAGCCTGGACTCGATGTTCGCCCGCATGGAGGAGGCGTCGGTCAAGGAGCTGAACGTCATCGTCAAGGCCGACGTGCACGGTTCGGCCGAGGCCCTGCGCACGTCGCTCCAGGAGTTGGAGCACGAAGACGTCAAGGTGCGCGTGCTACACGCTGCCGTGGGCGGCGTGACCGAGAGCGATATTCAGCTGGCCCATGCGTCCACAGCGCTGATCTTCGCCTTCAACGTTCGTCCCGAAGCCAAGGGCAAGCGCCTGGCCGACGATCTCGGCGTGCGCATCCTGCCCTTCTCGGTGATCTACGAGGCCATCGACCACGTCCTGCTGGCCATGGAAGGCCTGCTCGATCCCATCGTCGAAGAGGTCATCCACGGCCACGCCGAGGTTCGCGCTGTCTTCCACATCGCCAAGGCGGGCCAGGTGGCGGGTTGCTACGTCACCGACGGTCGGCTGCAGCGGTCGGCCCGAATGCGCCTGTTCCGCGCCGAGGAGCAGCTCTGGGAGGGCGGCGTGTCTTCCCTGAAGCGCTTCAAGGAAGACGTGACCGAGGTCTCGGGCGGCTACGAGTGCGGCGTCGGATTGGCCGGATTCAACAAGTTCAAGGAAGGCGATCGCCTCGAGTGCTTCGACGTCAAGATGACGCCGCGCAAGCTCGAGATCAGCCGACCCTACCGCCCGCCCGCGGTCACGGATTGATCCCTCATGCGTCGGCGACCGCAATTCACTCGCGCCGAACGCCTCCAGCACCTGATGCTCGACGAGGTGGTCCGCATTGTTGGCGGTGAGATCCGCGCACCCATCGCCGCCCATGTACACGTGACCGGAATCCGGCTGGCGGGCGACCTGGCCCACCTGCGGATCCGCTACGTCATGACCGGTAGCGATGATCCCAGCCCCAAAGCCGACGATGCGCTCTCCCGCGCGGCCGCCTTCGTGGCGCGCGAACTGGCACGTAGCCTGCAGATGCGCAGGGTGCCCAAGGTGGTCTTCACCTTTGACGATGAGTTCGTCCGCCTTCGTCGGATCAAGGCGCTGCTCGATGCGGATCGCGGCTCCGACGACATCGATGAGCGCGATCCGTCGGCACCGACCGATGTGGACGACGAGGCGCACCAGCCGTAGCGCTGCGGGCAGGACAATGGGCAGGCGAGCCAGGGCGAAGGTGCACGGCATCGTGGCGGTGGACAAACCCGCCGGTCCCACGTCGCGCGCGGTGCTGAACCGCGTCGGTCGCATGTTCAGCGAGCGCCGCTGTGGCCACGCTGGCACCCTGGATCCCAGCGCCACGGGCGTGCTTGTGGTCGCGTTTGGCGAGGCCACCAAGGTGGTGCGCTGGCTGGTGGCCGGCGGCAAGTCCTACCGAGCCACGGTTCGCTTCGGCAGCGCCACGGACAGCGATGACGCCGCCGGCGAGGTGATCGCCGAAGCGCCGCTCCCCGAAGGCCTGGGACCCGATCGACTGCTGGCTGCGGCCCGACGTGAGCTGGGCGAGTTCGAGCAGTTGCCGCCTGTCGTGAGCGCGCTGCGTCGAGATGGTGTGCGCGACCACGTCCGCGCACGTCGGGGCGAAACTGTCGAGCGGACGCTGCGCCGCGTGCGCCTGGACGACGTGAGGTTGGTGAGTTGGCGGGACGATCTGGCGGTGTTCGAGCTGGATTGCGGTCCCGGCTTCTACGTGCGGGCCTGGGCGCGCGATCTCGGCGAGGCGCTGGGCAGCGCGGCCCACCTGGTGGCGTTGCGGCGTACGCGGGCCAGCGGGCGCCACATCGATGACGCCTGGACGCTGGAAGAGTTGGAGCAGATGTCGGCCGAAGAACGAACCGCTGTGCTGCTGGCACCGGGGAGTGTGCTGGCGGACAGGCTGCCGACGCTGTGGGTAGACACGGCGGTCGAGACGGATCTCCGGCACGGCAAACGTCCGCTGGCCCCCTGGTCGCTGGCATCGCCGGGGGCCGATGCGGTGATGGTGCGCAGCGCGCCAGACGATCGACTGCTCTGCATCGCGCGCGCCACGCTTGAGGAATCGCCCGCGGATTCTGCGGCCGATCCAGGGGAAGAGATCGTAGAGGACACGGGACAGACGTTGGCTCGACTGGTTGTCATCCGTGGCTTTGCCCACGACGTGGTCGTGCGATGACCGACACTCGTACAGCGATGGCGGTCCAGAAGGCAGCCAACGAGGCGACAATCCCTTGACATTGGCGCGAAAGCGCCTGTAGATTCGCGCGCCCGACGGGCCCTGCCCGAGGGAGCAACTGCCACACAACAGGCAGAATCAGCACCCACCCCCCGCCCAGAGAGGGCGAGGCGGCAACGCAGCAAGGAAGAAGACATCATGCCGCTCCATGGAATCTACAAAGCCGAGATCATCGGCGAGAATCGACTGCACGAATCCGACACGGGCTCGCCCGAAGTGCAGATCGGTCTACTGACCCGGCGAATCAAGGATCTGACCGAGCACTTCAAGGCCCACGCCAAGGACCACCATGGCCGGCGCGGACTGCTCAAGCTCGTCAGCCGCCGCCGTCGCTTGCTCAACTACGTCAGGGGCAAGGACGTGGCGCGCTACCGCCAGATCCTCAAGACCTACGGCCTGCGCAAGTAGGCGCGAATCGTCGGCCAGCGTCACCACGCGACGATCGCTCCGGTCTGCCCGGTACTTCGAACGTCCTCGCGATGACGCCATCCGGCGCGACGGCGTGATCTGCGCCGCCGCCACGCGGGCCACCACAGAATCAACAAGGTAAATAAAGCAGCCCCGCCGCTGAGGCGGAGCAAGGAAAATCAAATGACACACATCGTCAAGTCGCTCGAGTTTGGAGGGACGACCCTCACACTGGAGACCGGCAAGATGGCCCGACAGGCCAACGGCTCGGTGCTCATTCGCTATGGCGACAACGCGGTGCTCTGCACCATCTGCTGCACCGGCAAACCCAAGCCAAACGCGGCCTTCTTCCCCCTGTCCTGCGACTATGTGGAGAAGTTCTACGCCGCCGGTCGAATCCCGGGTAACTACTTCCGCCGCGAGGGACGACCCTCCGAGAAGGACGTGCTCACCAGCCGCCTGATCGATCGTCCGGCGCGCCCCCTCTTCCCCAACGGCTTCATGTGCGACACCCAGGTGATCGCCAACGTCGTCTCTTTTGATGGCAACCGGGACACCGACGTGGTGGCCATGGTCGGCGCATTCACCGCCATCGCCATCTCAGACGTGCCGTGGGACGGCCCGGTCGCCGCCATTCGCGTCGGCCGCGTCGACGGCGAGTTCATCGCCAACCCGACCTTCGAGCAGCGCGAGCAGTCCGAGATGGACCTCATCGTCGCCGTCGGCCCCAAGGGCCTGGTGATGGTCGAGGGCGAGGCCAAGTTCGTCGCCGAAGACGTCATGGTCGAGGCCCTGCTCTTCGCCGAGACGACCTGCAAGACCCTGCTGGACTTCATCGGTGAGTTTGTCGCCGTGGCCGGCAAGGAGAAGTTCGTCTGGGAGGCCGAGGCCGTTGACGAGGAGCTCGTCGCCGCGTGCCGCGAGGCCGCCTTCGACAAGATGTCCGCAGCCGCGACGATCCCGACCAAGATGGAGCGCTATGCGGCCATCTCGCAGGTCAAGAAGGACGCCGTCGCAGCCCTCGCCGAGAGCTACCCCGAGCGCGCCGGTGACATCAAAGGCATCGTCGGCGGCTTCAAGTCGGAGTTCTGCCGCAACCAGATCATCGAGACCGGCAGCCGGCTCGACGGCCGCGCCACCGACCAGGTGCGCGACATCACCATCGAGCTGGGCGTGCTTGAGCGCTCGCACGGTTCGGCGCTCTTCTGCCGCGGCGAGACCCAGGGCCTCGTCGCCGTCACGTTGGGTACCGGCACCGATGACCAGCGCATCGAGCTGCTCACCGGCCAGACCACGCGTCGCTTCATGCTGCACTACAACTTCCCGCCCTTCTGCGTCGGTGAAGTGAAGTTCCTGCGCGGCCCCGGCCGTCGCGAGATCGGCCACGGCACGCTCGCCCGTCGCGGTGTGCTGCCCACGCTGCCCAGCGACGAGATGTTCCCCTACGTGCTGCGCTCGACCTCGGAGATCCTCGAGTCCAACGGCTCGTCCTCCATGGCCACCGTCTGCGGCACGTCCCTGGCGCTGATGGACGCCGGCGTGCCGGTCTCCGAGGCCGTCGCGGGCATCGCCATGGGCCTCATCGAGCAGGACGGCAAGTTCGCCGTGCTGAGCGACATCCTCGGCGACGAGGATCACTTCGGTGACATGGACTTCAAGGTCATCGGCAGCCGCAACGGCATCAGCGCGTTGCAGATGGACATCAAGGTCGAGGGCCTCAGCGGTGAGGTGCTCAGCCAGGCGCTCGCGCAGGCCCGTGCAGGTCGTCTGCACATCCTGGACAAGATGGCCGAGGCCATCTCCGAGCCGCGTCCCGATCTGTCGCCTCACGCGCCGCGCATCTTCACGATCCTGATCGACCCCGATCGGATCCGTGACCTGATCGGCCCCGGTGGCAAGCACATCCGCGGCATCGTCTCGGAGACGGGCGCCAACATCAACGTCGAGGATGACGGTCGCGTGCACGTGGCCGCCGTCGACAACGACGTCGCCCAGAAGGCCATCGAGCTGGTCCGCGCCTACACCGCCAACGCCGAGGTGGGCAAGGACTACAAGGGCAAGGTGGTGCGCATCGCCGAGTTCGGCGCCTTCGTGCAGATCGCCCCCGGCATGGACGGCCTCTGCCACATCTCGGAGCTGGCCGAAGGCCGCGTCGAGCGCGTGGAAGACGTCTGCAAGCTGGGCGACGAGCTGCTGGTGCGCTGCATCAGCGTCGAGCGCAACGGCAAGATTCGCCTGTCCCATCGCGAAGCCATGGGTGGCGAGCCCCGTCGTGGCGGTGGCCCCCGCGGCGGCCGTGATGGCGGCCGGGGTCGAGGTCGCGAGCCCCGTGGCGGCGACCGGGATGGTCGACGCTCGCGAGGCGGCGATCGGGACGGTCGCAGGCCGCGCGGTGGTGACCGCGAGGGTCGGCGTTCGCGCGGCCGTGATGGCGGACGTGATGGTGGCCGACGAGACGGCGGCGGCCGCGACGGTGGCAACCAGGACGGTGGCAACCAGGACGGTGGCGGCCAGCCCGCCCCCACTGGCAACGAAGGCGGCGGCAACGCCGGCAACGAAGGCCAGAGCGCTCCGCCGGCCGACGCCTGAGTCAAGGTCGGTTGACCGGGGCGCTCAACCGCCCCGGCAGATCGTACAATTCAGGACCGCATCGAGGGATGTGAGGTGACCGCCAGCGGTGGCCTCACATTCCTTCGTGCATGCATCGTCGGGGCAGTTGGCGATGCACTTGATAGCCGCCGCGCAGGGCGGGATCGCAGCGCACTTGGTCCACGCGCCGTCGCACTGCATGTCGACGCATTTCAGCGTCGTGGCCAGCTCGGCGTGGCAGTCCATCGGACAGCTGGTGGCGCTCTCCTCCGGGGCGCATTCGCCATCGCCACAGGCGGGCAGTCCGGCGTCCACCGCCGGCCCGGTATCGCCGCCGGCGTCGGTTGCGCCACCGGCGGGTCCGGGCCAGGTCGTGGCGTCGCTGCCGGGCAGCCGGCAGGCGGCCAGTTGTCGAGAGGTGCTGCCGGTTGCAGAGGCTGGCAGGGTCACACAGTCGGCCCCTGAAGGGCATGGCGAGAGCTCCTGCCACCTGTTCTGCGAGGGGTCGCAACGCATGGGCTGCTGGTCGTAGCAACCCTGGCGCTCGATGGTCGGATTGCAGGCCGAATCCACCGGACCGCCAGCGTGCGCGGTCGACGGGTCGTCCTCGCCAGGCGGCGGTGGGGCGCAGGCGATGGCGCAAGTGAGCAGTGCCACGCACAGGGGCGCCGCCGCGACGAGCTTCAGCGAGCGAGAGCGATCAGGTTGGGGATCACGGCACATCGGTGAACGATGGTGCCACGAAAGGCGGCCGACGTAGAGGGGTCGACACCGTCGTTGTCGACTGCTGGAGGCCGCCCGCGAGCGACTCAGCTATCTAGCCGCAATTCTGCGTCTGCCCGCACTGCAGCAGGGAGATGATGGTCTGGCCGCCGGGGCCCATGCACTTCTGCTGGCAGGCCGCGTCGTTGGCGCCGCACTTGCCGATGCACTGGGCGAAGGCGCCGCAACCGGAGTTGGACTGGCAGGCGGAGATCTGGCTGCCGCATTTCGACTGCTGGCAGGCGGCATCCTGGGCTCCACAGCCGCTGGCCTGCACGCAGTCGCCGACGACCATGTAGATCAGGATGCCATTGCAACCGCTGTTGCCCTTGCACGAGTTGTAGTTGCTCGAGCACTTGGACTGCAGGCAGGCGATCAGGCCGCCGCCGCCGCTGCTCTTGCAGTCCGCGGGGCAGTTCGAAGTGGTCTCGCCGGCCTCGCACTTGCCGTTGCCGCATTTGGGCGTGCCACCGCCGCCACAGACCTTGGTGTAGTCGCTGCAGCAATCCTTGTACTGGGAGCACTGGTCATCGCACTGACACTTGGCACCCTCGGCGAACTTGCCGCACTTGCCGACGCAGCTGTCGGCGCCGCCGCCGCCGCAATCCTGCGGGCAGGTCGACGAGTTCTCGCCGCCCTCACACTTGCCGTTGCCGCAGACCGCGCCGGCCTTGCAGTCCTTGGGGCAGTTGCTGGCGTTCTCGGAGCCCTCGCACTTGCCGTCGCCGCAGACCGCCGATGGCAAGCCACAGTCCTTGGCGCAAGAGCTGGCGGTCTCGCCGGCTTCGCACTTGCCGTTGCCGCAGACCGGGCCGCTACTCTTGCAATCGCTGGCGCAATTGGACGGATTCTCACCCGTCTCGCAGGTGCCGTTGCCGCAGACGGGGCCGGTGGTCTTGCAGTCGGCCGGGCAGGTGGACGGGCTCTCGCCGGTCTCGCACTTGCCGTTGCCGCACTTGGGGCCCGTGGTCTTGCAATCGGTCGGGCAGGTCTCGGCGTTCTCGCCCACCTCGCAGATCTCGTTGCCGCACTTGGGGCCTGTGGTCTTGCAATCGGACGGGCAGGTCTCGACGCTCTCGCCGGGCTCGCAGGTGCCATTGCCGCACTTCGGCTTGACGCTGCCACCGCCGCACTCCATCTCGTCGGCGCAGATCATGAGCACGGCCAGCGCACTGCCGCCGATACCAGCGGACTGCACGCAGGCCTGATCGCATTCCTTGCTGCCGGCGCACTTGTCGACACACTCGGCGCCGGCCTTGCAGGCGGTTACGGCCGCGCAGGCCGCCCACTGGGAGCTGCACTTGGACTGGGCGCAACCAAGCCAGGCGGTGGTCTGGCCGCCGCCATCGTTCACGGTCGTGCCGCCGCCATCCTTGGTGCTGGTACCGCCACCGTCACCCTGAGGAATGCCGCCCGCGTCGGCGTCGCCGCCGCTGGTGGTGTCGGGCGTTGGAGCCGCCGGCACTTTGCACTTGGCGAGCTTCTTGACGCCAGAGGTGTCGGCCGGATCCGCCTCTTCGACACACACCTCTCCGGCCGCGCATTGGCCGGCCTCGACCCAGGCCTTGGTGGCCTCGTCACACTGCATCTTGAAGGTGCCCTTGGCGTCCTTCAGGCAACCCTGGTTGTAGCTCACCGGGTAGCAGGGGGTGCCAGCCGGCGCTCCGCTGCTGGTGGGTCCCGGCGGGACCTGGCCGCCGCCGCCAGCGGTGGTGCCACATCCAAATGCGACCAGCGTGGTCAGAAACGAGGTTGCGAGGATTCGAAGGCCTTTCATGTGCTGCTCCGTTGTCGTACCGGGCACGAGCCCTGCGCTTGGGGCTGGCGGCGTCGGCTCCACCCTGTTCTCACACGGCGGAGCGCGATGCGTAAATTCCTTTTTCTTCCAACTACTTGTGGCGCGCCCTAAAGCCCCTCTCCGGGCTTGGGGGCGCGAAAGGTACCAGAATCGACCACCGCATCAAAGACCAAAGTCAGGGCCTGCGCGTGCATGCATGCACGGAGACCCCAGACGACATGGTGCAGATCAATCGACGCAGGCGGCCAGCTTGTCTTTGCAATGCTCGGCCTGACAGGTGGTCATGCAGGGAGCCTTGCCCTTGCAGGTCTTTTCGCAGCTCACCAATGAGCACCAGAGCAGGCCGCCGTAGGCCGCTGCGCCGGCTGCGCTGCCCTTGCCCATACAGGTCATGGCGCAAGCATTGTCCTGCCCCTTGGCGTTGCATTCGTCGACGCAGGTCGCGATGCCCTTGCAGCCGAGATCGCCAGCCGGCGCGCCACAGGTGACCAGCGCAGCGCTGCACTCGGCGGCGTCCACCACGCCTTCAGCCAGATCGGAGTGGCACGAAATGATGCCCTTGTAGGCCGTCTGCGCCGTCTCGCTGGCGGCTCCATAACAGCCGCCGATGCAGGACTGGAAGTCGTGCGCCTTGCCGGTCTGCATTTCGCATCCGCGCACGCAGGCGGCGACGCCAGCGCAGGTCCCCTCCCCATGGCCACCATCGGCGCCGCAGGTGAGCAGATCCACCAGGCAGGCGGCGTAGGGATCCTTGGCTTTGCTGTGGGCGTAACATTTCGCCCAGGCGTCGTAGCGGGTCTGGGCCTCGGCGCCGAGGCCGCCGTAGCAGGTGTTCAGGCAGACGAACTCATTGCCGGGCTTGCCTTCCTTCTTGCGCGCCTTGGCGGTGTCCGAGCAGCTCTTGTGACAGGCCACCATGGCATCGCAGCCCTTGGCCCCGGACTTGCCCTCAGCGTTGCAGTGAAAGAGCAGCGTGGAACACTTCTGCAGCACGCACGTGTTGACGCATGCGGGATCACCGCTGCCACCGCACTGTCCGATGGCGCAGACCTCCCGGCGGCAGTCGCCGTAGGGGGTGTAGGCGGCCAGCGCCGCCTTGCTGCCTTCCGCAATGCAGTCGGTATCGCAACCGGGGGTCGCCTTGTTCTTGCACAGCTCGTCGGCGCACTGAAGCATCAAGGCGCAAGTCTGGTGGCTCTTGAGTTGGTCCGGGTCGATGTCCGTGCTGAGGTCCGGCACATCCTCGGCGTTGTAGATCGAGCCGTCCGCATTGCCAGCGACAGGATGCAACTCGTTGTCGACGCCGCCCGCGCTGTCCTCGGGGCTGCAACTCGCCAGGACGATGGCGGCAATACAGGCCCACCCGATCACAACGCAACGACGCATGCTCACCTCTCGCTGGAAGAGGGCGGCCGCAGGACCGCCAGGGGCGCATTGTAGGGCGAGCCCGCCCGCTCCGCCAGCCGCGCCCCGCTGCATCGGTTGGAATGCGGCGACGGCAGATGTACCCTCTGCGCGTTCACGGCCCCTTGGGGCCACACCGCGGACATATGAAGCCATGGCTGATCGGGGCGCTGGAGGTGAACCGTGAGATGGTTGTGCAGCGTGGCTGCCCTGTGCCTGATGGCCGGCGCGTGTACCGATGGCAGCACCGTCGCCGGCGGCGAGCAGAAAGAAGACGCCGGTTCAGAGACTGTGGACGTGGTCGATACACAATCGGGTGAGGACGCAGAGCTGCCATCCTCGTGCAAGGGCATCTCGGCAGAGAGCCGAAAGAAGTTCGCCCAGTTCGACGATCAATGCGACTTCCTGGCCGATTGCCCGGGCACCGGCAAGTGCCACTGCGGGGAGTCGTGTTCTTCCGACAAGACGAAATGCGCCGACACGATCTGTGCCAACGTCGACTCGACCTGTCTCTGCGGTGAAAAATGCGAGCCCAAGTCCGGGCAGGTCATGTGCCCGGAGCATGTGTGCAGCAAGGCCGGCGACATCAAGGGTTGTGAACCCCAGAAGGCCTGCAAGTACGTCGACAAGGACCAGGACCCCAAGTGCACCTGCACCCAGATGCCCGGCAGCGAGCCCGATTGCTGGTGTGGCGACGCCTGCCCAGGGCACTACGACTCATGCGAGCCCCAGCTGTGCAAGGGCAAGCCGGCAGACAAGTGCATCGTCGTACCGGGCGCGCCGTTCAAGAGTTGCTATTGCGCGACCTGTGGCCTGCTGGGCGACCTGCCGAAGTGCTTCTTCGTGGTCTGCCCGACCACATCCAAACCCTGACGCCGGCTACTTGTTGCCGCCACCAGCCGAGGCCATGGCCTCTTCGTGCTTGCCGACGTCTTCGGGCATCAGGAACATCGGGAACTCGGCGGTGCCGTTGATGCCGCCCTTGTCGACCTTGAACTTGGCCTCGTCGATGGCCGAGCGCACGCACGTCAGGTATTTCGGATCGGTGAACTGCGTCTCTTTGAGGTAGAGCTCACCGGTACCGGCCTGACCCGCCTCGCCGCTGCGCACACGGATGCGCATCAGCATGCGGCCCTTGGCCTGCGGGGCGCGCGAGCGGAGCTCGGCGTAGCAGCCACGGATCTTGGGGAAGAGCGTGCGAATGGCCATCTCGGCGGTGACCTCGTCGAGCTCGCCTTCGACCTGCACCTTGCCGTGGGCCTTGGTGGGCACGGCCGTCTCGGCCAGCGCCGGCAGATCGAGCTTGGGCAACTGGCCCGGGAGCTTGAGATCTTTGGCCGCTTCCTCGTCGGTAGCCTCGGGGCTGTCGTCGTCCCGCGTGACCACGGGCGCCTTCTTGGTGCCCGCCGCTTCTTCGCCTGCGGGGGCCTTGGCGGCCTGGTCGGCTGGCTTGACGGCGGCGTCGCCCTTGGGGCCATCGGACATGCCGAAGATGACGTAGCCCAGGCACGCCACCACGAACACCACCAGGACGATGATGACTGGCTTCTTCATGGTTGATTCCTCCCTGTTGGGGGCAACATGTCGGGGCCCCCGGCCGGCCCATCTGGTGAGCCGGTTGTCGTGCGCGAACCGCCGCTGTGTCGCGACGGGTCATGCCGCGCGCGCTCAGACGTGCTTGTCGAGCAGCCCGGCGATGAAAGGCTTGGGACGCGCGCCGAGCACCTGCTCGACGACCTCGCCTCCCTTGAAGACCATCAAGGTCGGGATCGAGGCGATGCCGAAGCGACGCGCCAGTTCCCCTTCCTTGTCGATGTCGACCTTGCCGATCCGGGCTTTGCCGTCGTAGTCGTCGGCCAGCTGGTTCACGATGGGGGCCACCGCGCGGCAAGGGCCGCACCACACTGCCCAGAAGTCCAGCAGCACGGGAACGTCCGAATCCAAGACCTCGGACTGGAAGTTTCCGGTCGTTACGGTGAGCACATTATCGCCTGCCATGTCGTCTCCTTAAGGTTTCGTCTGCTGCCCGCGAGCGGCGGGGCTTGTTGCGCCCCGCCAGCGGCCTGTCGGGCATGCGGACGCGAGAGATTAGGTTGCAATCGGGGCGCGCGCAAGGTCCGGCCGACCGTCGATCAGCCGCCCAGCCCGGGCCCGAGTCCCGGACCGCCGGGAGGCAACGCGGCGATGGGCACCCGAACGACGTCGCCATGTTCCGGCCGACTCGGGATGCAGAATCGCTCGCCGGATTCGATGCGATCCTGCAGCGCGCGCATGGCCGCTTCGTCGCGGCCATCGACCCAGAATGAAACGGGCGGCCGCTCCAATTGAACGCTCGGATCGCCCATGGACGAGCGCAATTTGGCCTCGTTCACATCGAAGCCGTAGGTCAAGGTCTGCAGCTCGGAGTGGGCCGGCGTCCAGGCGGTTGCCAACTGCAGCGGACCGAACTTGCTGTGGATGAAGAGCGCCTTGCTCAGCCACTGGGTGGCCCCCCAGAACCACTGCATGCGGAAGCAGCGCACGGCCAGCCCCTTGGTGATGCTGCCCAGGCCGCGCAGATCGATGCCGGTCAGGCCCTCGGCGCGCAGCACAGGGGCCAGCGAGGCCAGGTTGTGGCCGAACCAGACACCGCGATTGGCCATGGGGATGGCCACGTACATGGAAAGGGGCACCAGCCCGTCGTAGTCGGCGGGGATGGAAAAGAGCGACCTGGCCGCGGGCCACAGGGTTGCCGCGGGCCGCGCGAGCCCGAAGATGGCGCCCGGCAACTCGGCGCAGTCGTAAAAGACCCACTTGGGCATGGGCATTCCCTCGGGACCGAAAGTAAGCCCGTCGAGACGGTGCAGCAGATCGAGGAAGAACCCGGACGAGGTGCGCAGCGGATCGATGATCTGGTCGGGCGACAGCTGCAGACCAAACGGGCAGAGGTCGAGGCCGACCTGGTTGGCCGGGGTGGCCACCACGTAGGGCACCAACTCCTCGATCAGGGCGTCGTTGCGGGTCTGGAAGGGCAGCGTCATGAGCGCTCCCCATCGTCGGGCGCCGATCGATGCAACGCGATGCGGATGTGGGCGCCGTATGTGGTGGGATGGCCAACGACCTGCACACACCAGCCGGCCTCGATGTCGCGCTGCAGCTCGCGGAGTTCGTGCACATTATCCAGGTCGAGTACGGCGTTGGGCGGCGGCGCGTGCGGGCTGACCCGCGGCGAGGCCAACACCGAGTCCAGGTGTTGTTGTTGGATCGGGATGCGGAAGCTGAGCGTGCGCGGCAGGGTGTGGGCCGGTGTGTAGGCGGTGACCAGCTCGATGGGTCCCAGGTCCACGTAGACGGCCAGTTTGGGCGAACGCCACTGGGTGGTGCCGTACAGGGTCTGAATGGGAAAGACGCTCAACCCCATCACCAGGGTCAGCTTGAAGACGCCGGGCGGGGCCATGCCCGGAGAGACCTGGTTGATGCCGCCCATGGAGTACATCAGCCAGGTGTCGGAGATGGGCCCGTCATGATCGGCGAAGCCCTCCAGCATGGGGATAGCGATGAACTGGGTCACCGGCACCAGGCCGTCGTAGCCGGCGGGCACCTTCATGGCCTCCAGCGCCCACGGCTCCAGCTGGCTGACGCGCATACCCAAACCAAAGACGGCCCCAGGCATCACTGCGCAGTCGTAGAACACCCAGTCGGGCATCTGCATGCCGTAGGGACCATAGGTCAGCCGGTCGACCAGGCGCATCATGCCGAGCATGCCTTCGTAACGACGCAGCTGCGGATCGATGATGTTGCCCTCTGGGATGTCGATGCCCAGGGGCGAACGGTCGAGGTGATCCTGGATGCCGCGATGGGCAATCAGAAAGGGCTCGCAACGCTTGAGGATGTCCGCGTAGTTGTAGAGCACGTCGAGGGTCCCTGAAGCTGGCCGGCCGCCGCCCTCGCAGGGCGCTGGCCAGCGAACGGCGATGGTGTCGGTTGATGGACGACTGCGCAAGACCCACAGCCCGAGGCCAGGGGCGTGACCTGGGGCAGCCTGCGCGCGCGCGGGTGATGACTGGCGCCCGACGCTGCGCTATAACGCGCTGCGGCATGGCGTATCGCGACTTCAATCAACTCGAAGGGGACCAACGGGCACACGCCGAGCGGCGCGGGATGCGCCAGGCGCGCCTGGTGGGCGGTTCCATCGACATGCGCCGCAAGCATGGTCGGCCGGCGAATCTGGCAGGTCGCTGGGTCTTCGACCCGGTATTTCGAAGCGAAGATCTCGAGCGCTTGCAGCGGTGGTGTGACCCGTCCGATCCCCGACCGCTGGTGGTGGAGATCGGCTTCCAGCGGGCTCGTTTCGCGCGCGCCTTCTGTGCCCAGAACCCCAACGTGCGCTACATGGGCTTCGAGGTCCGGCGAAAGTTCTGCGAAGACGCCGACGCGTGGCTGGACAAGGGCCACATCGAGAACGCCCGCCTGGCCCTGGTGGACGCGCGCGAGGCCCTGCCGCTGCTGCTCCAGCCGGCGAGCCTGGATGCGTTGTTCGCCTTCTTCCCCGACCCCTGGTGGAAGAAGAAACACATCAAGAAGCGGCTGGCCACCACCGATTTTGCCGTGGATGCGGCCGATTGGCTGCGCGACGGCGGACGGTTGCTGGTCAAGACAGACGTGTCCGGTTACGCCGACTGGGCCGAGGGTCAGATGCGGGCGGTGCCCACGCTGCATACGCGTCGACTGCGCGATCCGGGCGCTGATCTGCCGCCCACCCAACGTGAACGACGGTGCGCATTGCGCGACCGCCCGACCTGGGCGATCGAGGGCGTGCGCAGAATTCGGATGCCGTAGGGCGTCCGCGAGAGGTTTGGCATGGAGCTCGACTACGGCTATCGCGCGTTGTGGGGCGGTCTGTTGGTATTGATCGGCCTGGGCATCTTCTCACGCACCATGTACGTGCGCGTGATGTTGCTGAAGGCGGTCAAGCCAGAGACCCGCTGGGACCTCGTCCTGGAGCGGATCAAGCGGCTGGCGCTGATCGGCGTCGGCCAGGCGAAGATGTTCAAGGAGCAGCGCCCTGGGCTCATGCACGCGCTGACCTTCTGGGGCTTCTGCATTCTGGCGATCCGCACCACGCAGCTCTACGTGCAGGCCTTCGCGCCGGACTTCTTCCTACCGGGATTGCTGCATCCGACCTATGACTTCCTCAAGGACATCACCGAGCTGGTGGTCCTGGTGGCGGTCATCGGCTTCTTCCATCGACGCCTGGTGATCAAACCCGAGCGAATCCACTACAGCTTCGAGGCGCTGCTGATCCTCGGCTTCATCGGCGGCCTGATGGTCACCGACTTCCTCTATGACGGGCTCCATTTCGGTGGCCTCGCCGCAGCCGGCGATCCCAACGCCCTGGCGCAGGTGGCCACCGCGCCCATCGGCGGCATGTTGCTGGCCAATCTCTTCGCCAGCAGTGGAATAGACCCCGAGGTCCTGCAGTTGGCAGGAGAGGTGAATTACTGGCTGCACCTGCTGATCATCATGGTGTTCCTCAACCTGCTGCCCATCTCCAAGCACTTCCACGTGATCACCGCCCTGCCCAACGTTTTCCTGAGTGACCTCGAGCCCAAGGGCGCGCTGTCGTTGATCGAGGACCTGGAGGACAAGGTGATCGCTGGCGAGTCCCTTGGCATCGGCCGGATCGACGACCTGAACTGGAA
Organism: uncultured Enterobacteriaceae bacterium; assembly: GCA_964438735.1. Classification (GTDB taxonomy): domain Bacteria; phylum Myxococcota_A; class UBA9042; order UBA9042; family UBA9042; genus CAYTLW01. The sequence goes on from CAYTLW010000009.1 coordinate 96,773, forward strand.
GCAGGTGCTCGATCTCTACACCTGTACCGAATGCGGTCGCTGCCAGGTGAACTGCCCGGCGTGGAATACCGACAAGCCGCTCAATCCAGCGCTGATCATCAAGGATCTGCAGAGTCACTTGTACGACGAGGCGCCGCGCCTGCTGGCGCTGGCCGAAGAACCCGCCCTGGCGGGCAAACTGACCGAGGCCGAGATCGCCGAGGCCAGCAAGGCCCTGCCGCCCCTCATCGCCGCGGTCAACCCGGACGCCATCTGGTCGTGCACCACCTGCCGTTCGTGCACCGAGCAATGCCCCGTCACCATCGAGCACGTGGACAAGATCGTCGGCATCCGCCGCCACCTGATGCTCAGCCGCAACGAGTTCCCGCCTGAGCTGAAGATCACGCTCAAGAACCTGGAGAACAAGTCCAACCCGTGGGGTCTGTCCAGCGGCAAGCGAGCGGCATGGGCCAAGAAGCGCAAGGATGTGCCCACGCTCAAGGACAACCCCAATCCCGAGTGGCTCTACTACGTGGGCTGCGCCGGTTCGTTCGACGATCGCGCCAAGAAGGTGACCGAAGCCGTGGTGAAGATCCTCAACGCCGCCAAGGTGGACTTCGCCATCATCGGCAAGAAGGAAAAGTGCTCCGGTGATCCGGCCCGCCGTATGGGCCATGAGTACCTCTTCCAGGAGCAGGCCACCGCCAACATCGAGGTGATGAATAAGTTCGAGGTCAAGAAGGTCATCACCACCTGCCCGCACTGCTTCAACACCATCAAGAACGAGTACCCGCAGCTCGGCGGCAACTTCGAGGTCATCCACCACAGCCAGCTGATCTGGCGCCTGGTCGGCGAGGGTCGGCTCGACTTCAAAACCGCCGCACGCCTGCGTTTGACCTATCACGATAGCTGCTACCTGGGTCGCTACAACGACGTCTACGAAGATCCCCGGCAGGCGCTCGAGGCGGTGCCCGGCGTGGAGCTGGTCGAGATGGAGCGCACCCGCAAGATGGGCATGTGCTGCGGCGCCGGCGGCGCCCGCATGTTCATGGAGGAGCAGATCGGCACCCGCGTCAATCACCTGCGGGTGGACCAGGCCATGGAGACCGAGCCCGAGGTCGTGGCCGTCTCCTGTCCCTTCTGCCTGACCATGGTCAAAGACGGTCTGCGCGAGAAGGAGATCGATGACGTGCAGGCGCGCGACATCGCCGAGATCGTCGCCGACGCCCTCAACGACGGCTGATGACAGACGTCGATCCCCCGCCCCGCGCCAAGACTCGCCGCAGCTCCGCCCGATGGCGGTTGCTCCTGCTCGTCGCCGGAATCGGCGCCCTCGTGCTGGTCGGCCTGTGCGCCCTGGGCGGGACCTTCTGGGCCGAGTCGAAGGTTCGAGACAAGCTTGACCAGCTCGCCACCGGGGCCGGCCTGACGCTGAAGGTGGCCGATGTCTCGGTCAGCCCCCTGGGTGTCGTCGGTATCGAAGACCTGCACCTGGTTCGACCGACCGGCGGCGACGTGATCGCATTCGGCCGAGCCGAGGCGGCCATCTCACCGCTGCGTGCGCTGGCTGGCAGCCGTCGGCCGGAAATCCTGGAGGTGGAGGATCTGCGCCTGGATGTGCGCGTGGTCGATGGTCGGCCGGCCGAGCTGCTCGACCTGCTGGCCTCGGCGCGCAAGCTTGTTCGACGGAAGAAAGGCGCTGAACCCCGCGACGTCACCGCCCGCAAGAAGGGCCCCGTACTCATCGTCCGGGGCGGCGAGGCGCAGCTGCAGCTGGCCGGCCAGGGCGCGGAGTTGTTGCCCAAAGGGCTGCGCACCCACGGCCTGCAGGTGCACCTGGATCCGGATCGCGGCATCGGCAAGCTGGAGGCGCTGGTCGAGGGCAGTGTGCAGTCCAAGCTACACGCCAAGGTGGTGCCGGCAGCCGGCGATCGACCCGCCCGGGTGGAAGCCCGCTTCCAGCCCGAGTTCCGCATCGGCCTGCCGCTGAAGGGTCGCGCAGGCAAGTTGATCGACGCGCTCGTGGTCGGCGGGTTCGGCTTCGATACGCTCGCCGGTCCATCGGTCGATGGCCTGGCGCTGCGCCGTGGCAAGGCGCCAATCCTGCAGATCGCCCACGTGCGCCCGGCCGATGATGGATTCGGCGTGCGCGCCCAGAAGGTCGCCTTCCAGCTGCCCGGAAAGTGGCTGCTCGAAGCGTTGCCGGACGACAGGCTGGCGGCCGTGCTCGGCAAGGAGGACCTGGCCGGGACACTGGGCGCCCTGGCCGTGGACCTGGTCAATCCGCTCTCGGGCAGCATGGCCCTGACGGTCAAAGATGGACGGCTGCCCCTGCCCGGCAAGCGCGGCGCCTTGACGGTCAACAAGGTCGCGTTGCACACGGCCAGGTCGCCCGGCGCCGATCCGCTTCGGGCCATCGAGTCGCTGGAAGTACATGGGCCCGAGCTGATGCTGACCTGGCGCGAGGGCTCCCTGGCCACCCTGCCCGGCGGCGAGGTGCTCTACAAACTGGTCGAAGGCGCCCGCTGGGGCAACGCCGCCGAGGCGGACGCTGACAAGGAGGCCAAGGTCGAGGAAGAAGCCAAGGGCAAGAAGCGCAAGAAACGCAAGCGGCGACGGCGACGGCGGAAGCCCCGCAAACCGGCGATCCATGGCGCCATCGCACCCATCGCCCGACTGCTCGCCCAGACGTTGAAGATGGAGAGTTCGCTGCAGGATGCGACTACCGCCTTGGCGCGCTGGCCGGCGCTGAAGGTGAAGGTGCATGGCGGACGCTTCGGCCTCGTGGAGCCGGCGGCTGAGGGGCCATTCGGCGGCCTGGGCGACCTGTCGATCGACCTGACCCCGCGGCTGGGCGATGGCGGGCGCGGACTGCTGCTCAGCGCACGCCCATTCGCCAGCGACGGCAAGTGGGAGGCGGCAACGCTGGACTTGCGAGGCGCAGCTGGAGATCGCCTCGAGCGCGTCACCTGGACCTTGGGAGGCCCTCGCTGGGCCGGAGCGCTGGCCGCCGCGGTCGGGCCCATCGTCGCCGGCGACGGGGCCGAACTGCGGCTGAAAGGCGAGCTCAAGCTGGCCAAAGAGGCGCCGGGCCCGGTGGTCCTGACCGATGTGACCATCCGCAAGCTGGGCCTGGAGTGGTGGCGCATCGCGCCGCGCCCGATCAATGACCTGGACATCGATTTGAAGCTGCGCCTGAGCGCCGACCGCAAGGCGGGCGGGCTGGACCTGCAGGCGACGGAGATCAAGCTGGGCGAGGCGTCCTTCACCCTGGGCCTGACGTTGACCGACATTCGCAGTGACGACATCGCCGGCCACCTGCAACTGGCCATGCCGAAACAGGACTGCGCCAAAGCCGCCGCGGCCCTGCCCGCGAGCGTGCTGCCGACCATCGGCTCCATCACTGCAGAAGGCGAGATCGCCTGGACCTTCGACCTGAGGGTGCCCCTGCGCAAGCCGTACAAGGGCAAACTCGAGGCCAGCCTGGACGACGAGGCCTGCCAGGTGCTCACTTTCGGCAACGTCGACATCGCCGAGCTGGCCGGCGACTTCAAGCGCCCGGTCAACGAGAGCGGCACCATCCTGGAAGACCAGCTCATCGGCCCCAAGAGCGAGTCCTGGGTCCCCCTGGACGACCTGCCCCCGTGGGTGCCCTACGCCATGATGGCTACCGAAGACGCCGCCTTCTTCCACCATCGCGGGCTGCGCCTGGGGCTGCTCTCACGGGCCATCAAGATGTGCATGGACTATGGCCGATTCGTCTACGGCGGCTCGACCATCACCCAGCAGTTGGTCAAGAACCTCTTCCTGACCCGCGACAAATACCTGATGCGCAAGTTCGAAGAGCTGCTCATCGTCTGGCACATGGAACGCAACCTCATGGCCAAGGCGAAGCTCGAAGACGACGAGGATCCCACCCGAGCGACCAAGGATCGCATCATGGAGCTGTACATCAATGGCATCGAGTTCGGGCCGCAGCTCTACGGCGTCGTGCGGGCGGCCGAGGCCTACTTCGCCAAACCTGCCGCCGAACTGACCCCGCTGGAGTCCGCCTTCCTGGCCGCCAACAAGCCCTGCCCGAAATGTGGCCACAAGCGATTCACGACGCAGAAATGGACGCCATGGTGGCAAGAGCGGATGGTCGGAATCATGAAGCGCATGCGCAAGGACGGCATCATCTCCGATGAGCAGTTCATCGCCGAGGCGCCCTACGTGCCGCGTTTTGTGGGCTGGCCGCAGACGGAGGCGGAGACGTCGGAACCGGATGTGGGCGGGGTGGAGGAGTAGCGGCGCCAGAGCCGAGCGCTGCTCAGTCGGCCAGCACGCCAGGCGCCGCCGGCAGCTGGAGCCCCTGGTCCACGGCCAAGTTGGCCAGGGAATTGTCCCAGAGCGCGTTGTCGGTGGCGTCGAGCGCCACCTTTCCTTCGCTGACGAGCCCGTAGCCGTTTCGTGTGATGGCGTTCGCATGGGCGGTCGCCCTGCCATTGAGCACCACCATCAAGCCGGAGCGCGGGTTGTCCGCCAACAGGCAGCGTCGTACATCGGCTTTGCCCGCGTCCCGAACTACCACCGCGTCGGCCAGCTCAACGGGCTCTCCGCCTGGCAAACTGAACGGCTGGCCGGCGCTGTCGCGCACCACGGAGTCGATGAGTTCCAGCGTGCCGTCGGTTCGCACCATCGCGCTGCTGCCTCGGTTCCGGACCAGGGAGCAGGCAGCGCAGTGAATCTTGCCACCGGCCTCGGCCTGCATTCCAAGCCCCCACTTCTTGCCGTTGAGTTCGGCCAGCGTGTGGTCTACCACCAGGCCGGTGGCCAGCAGGGCGCTGCCGGCGTGAGCCACGAGGATGTTGTGGGAGATCATCCGCGTCGATCGGCCGCCAGCGAGCGTCACCCGGCCCCCGAACAGAATGGTGATGCCGTGCGATCGGACTTCGGTGGTGCTGCTGCCGTCCAGGAACAGGCTCTCGAGCAGTACAGGCTGGCCGTACTCCAGCAACAGGCCGGCGGCCTCGACTACGGCGGAATAGTGGACTTGCAGGCCGGCATAACGACTCAACGAGATGCGCGCGTCGCGCAAGTTCAGTCGTCCCGCGTTGCCGACCCAGATGCCGGCGGGCCGAATGACCTCTACGTTGATGTGTTGGCTGCTGCGAGTGTCGTCGACCAGCAAACCGTCGGCTACCACGCTCGCCTTCTTGCCGTCGATCGCCAGGCCAAACACCGTGTTGGAAGACAGGCGTGTTGATCGAATCTGTGCCGTGGCACCTCCACTGATATAGATTCCGGCGATGCCATCCGCGCTGCCTTTCGCATCATCACAGTCGACAATCAGCGTGTCGGCGACCGTGGCTTCGGTCCCTTCGTGTCCTGCCCAGACGCCACTGCCGTGGATGTGGATGACCTTGCTGGCGAGCACCTCAATGCGGCCTCTGGCATAGGCCAGGATGGCACCCGGGGCGCCTTTGGAGGTGAGAACTTCGCTGACCAGGACGCCGCCAACACGCGCCACGGTGCCGGTATTTGCAGCAGCGATTGCGCCACCCTTGAGCGAATTCAAGCGGCCGCCGGAGAACGTCAATCTGCTGCCGTCGAGCGCGACGACAGCGATGGTCTTCCAGCCGCCATCGGACTCCGCGCCGCCCGTCAACGCGAGACCGGCGACCGCCGCGGAGCTCTTGGCCCCGTGGACAAGCAGCCCGCCTCGGGCATTGCGCGCTAGGCGAGCGCCTCGCAGCCGAAGACGAGCGCCGCCGAGAGCGACGATCGCGTCACCGCTGTTGACGCTGTTGGCTGACATCTGCACTCGTTCCACAACCACCTCGTTGCCATCGATCGTGCTATCCGGGTCTTCAAGTGTGATGCCGCGCAGGGTGCATCGCGAAATGTGCACTCGCCGCAGAACCGCACTTGCGCCCTGCCAGGCGGCGAACCCCATGCCCGAAGACGCTGCGTTGACGTGGGCGCGGACGCCAACGATGACGGTGTCTTCCAAGGTCAGACTGGCCTGCGCACCGAGCACCTCCGCGCCTCGATACCAGGGGCGATCGATGTACAGTCGCTTGCCGAGCACAGGCAGTTGCCCATTCACCACCAATCCGGGCCCATCACCGGTCAAGCGCAGGCTCTCCAGGCGGGCCGGAGCGGGACCGCCAGCACCGTTCACGGTCACGACGGGCTTGCCAGGCTTGGCGACCAGGGTGACGGTGCCCGGGCAGCGGCCTACGAGTTGGACCGGTTTGGTCAAGGTCACCGACGCCTCGTAAACGCCATCAGCCAGGGCCAGGGTGCCGCCCGAGGGGAGCGTCTTCAGGGCCGCAGCCAGGCTGTTGTAGGGCGTTGCCTTGGTACCGTCGCCCCCGGGTGGCGCAGTCGGGTCGACGTATTGGGTTCCGGCGCCGGTGAGTCCACCCCACTTGCCGGGTGGGCAGGCCGTGATGTCCGGCACGCAGACGGGCGTTCCCGGCTCCGAGTCCTCGTGCGCGAGATCGGCTACAAATGCTGGCGGACAGGTCCACGAGACGCCCGCGAGGGCGCACTGGCCAGGCTTTCCGGTGGCCGCCCAATGACCGGAGAGACAACCGACGTCGTCACCGCCAGCGACACATCGACGCGGCAATTGCATACAGTCGGGGGCGCCGAATTCGCACGGCTGGCCGGCGCCATCTCGCAGGTCCCAACACCAAGTCGGCGTCACCAACGCTGGCAAGGGCGCGATGGGCGGCAACCCGTGCTCGGCTGGCTCGTCGCCCTTGAGGGGACCTGACAGAAAGGGGCCGCTACCCGCCTGGACGCAGGGCTGATCAGCGCCATGTTTGGGCCACCATCCCGCCCGGCAGCCCCCTCCAGCCAACAACTCATCAGCTGAGCACTCCCGGCCGCGCAAGCGACAGTCATCCCCCTCTGGCTCGCAGGCTCCGCCGGCCGAATCGACCCAATCGCTGCACCACTTCGGCTGACAGGCGTCAGGATCCGAGTACAGATCCGCGGCGCAGGACGGCGGCCCAATCGGCTTGCAAGCGTCTGCATCGAAGAAGTACGCCGTGCCCACGGGACAGCATCCGCCATCGGCCTGCAGGCGGAGGTCGCGGCAGTCCGCTGTGTCCACCGTGGAGATGTCCGGCGCAGCGGACTTGCCCACCGGGCCTTCCTCCTCGGTGCAACATGTGATCGCGACGCTCAAAACCAGACAAGACAGCAACCAGCCGTCTGCTCGAATCCGACATGCCGCAGGGACCATGGAGGCAGTCTAGCATCCCAGCCACGGCCGGGGCATGCCGTACGAACTGGACAATCCAAATCGCGCAGGTCAATCTTACGGTCGATCCGCAGCCGCTCTCAAGTCGAGACAATCACGAGGCGGCCGCCAGCTTCGAGGGGAACCCATGATCAGAAACACCATGCTGGCGCTGTTGTGCGTCGTCGTCACCAGCACCGCCTGCACATCCGTCAACGAACAACTCAACGGCCAGATCAAGAAGCAGGCCGACAGCGCCGTGGGCCAGCGCAGCGCCCAGGGCGCCCTGCCCTACCGCTTCCAGGCCTGGCAGGTCGGCCAGTGGGCCAAGATCGCCATCCGCAACGAGGAGGTCTGGCAGCTGCAGAAGGTGTCCATCGTCGGCAAAGAAGGCGACGCGTTCTGGCTGGAGGTAGAGACCACCGATCCGACCCGCGAGCAGAACCCGGCCATTATCAAGATGCAGGTCAGCGGCTACAGCCCGGCAGATCCGGCGAGCGTCAAGAGCCTGAAGATCGGCAAGGTGGTGCTGCAGAACCCAGGCCAGAAGCCCATGATGGCGCCGCCCTTCATTGGACCGCTGACCAGCGGTTGGGTGTTGAGCACCTTCGAGATCGACGTCAGCAAGGCGGTCAAATCCTCGGTCAAGGTACCCGCCGGCACGTTCAACAGCGCCGCCAAACTGCGCGTGGAGACGAAATGGGGTCCCATCGAGGTGGAGAGCGACACCTGGCTGCATAGCGCGGTGCCCATCTGGGGCATCGTCAAGTCGGTCTCCACCGACGGCGACCACGAGCAGCGCCTGCTGGACTTCGACCAGAGCGGCGCCGAGAGCGCCATCAAGGGCGAGGTCATGGGCGGCCGCAGCCCGCTGGGCTTCTGAACCCGCACTTCGCGGCGCCCGCAGGCCGACCACGACCTGCCCTTACAAAACCGCCAATTGCGCGCGCGGCCATTGAAGGGGCCCGCGCCCTTGGGCATTGTTATTACAACGACAAGGCTCGAAGGGGCGAAAGGACGTCGAGCGAGCCGAACCGGCTCGCTTCGGGCCTTTGCCAGCGGAGGCATCATGAATCGCGTGCAATCCATCCTGACGCGCAAGGGAAGCGCGCTGCTCTCCACCGACAGCGACAAGCTGGTCATCAACGCCGTGCGCAAGATGGCAGAGGCCGGCTGCGGTTCGATCCTGGTCGTCGATGAGGGCAAGCTGGTCGGCATCTTCACCGAACGCGACTACCTGCGGCGCATAGCGCTGGAGGGACGCCGTTCCACCGAGACGAAGATCGCCGACGTCATGACCAGCGACCTGATCGTCGTCGGCCCCGACGAGACGGTGGAGCAGTGCATGGCCATCATGACCGAGCGCCGCATCCGCCACCTGCCCGTGATGAGCGGAGAGCAGGTCGCCGGCGTGGTCTCCATCGGTGACCTGGTGCGCCAGATCAGTCGGCAGCAGGCCGAGCAGATCCGCCACCTCACCGACTACGTCTCTGGCGGCTACCCGAGGTAGAAGGCCACCCTTCAAATCCAATCCGTCCGTCGTATACTCCGCGCGCCTCGAACCCCGCGGAGGATCCCAGATGGACTTCTCGTTGACCGAAACCCAGCAGATGGTGCTCGACGCCGCGCGCAGCTTCGCCGACGGCGAGCTGTTGCCCAACGCAGCAGAGACGGACAAGACCGGCCAGTATCCGGCCGCCGCGGTCAAGCAGTTGGCCGAACTCGGCTTCCTCGGCATGGCCGTGGACGAGCGCTGGGGTGGCGCCGGACTGGACAACCTCAGCTACGCCATCGCCATGGAAGAGATCAGCCGTGGCTGCGCCTCCACCGGCGTGATCATGAGCGTGAACAACTCGCTCGTCTGCGATCCGCTCAAGTTGTTTGGCAACGATGAGCAGAAGAAGCGCTGGCTGAAGCCGCTGGCCCAGGGTCGGCAGCTGGGCTGTTTCGCCCTGTCCGAACCCGGCTCTGGATCGGACGCCGCCGGGATGCGCTGCACGGCCATCCGCGACGGCGATCACTACCTGCTCAACGGGACCAAAAACTGGATCACCAACGGCAAGGAGGCCGAGATCGCCATCGTGATCGCCCACCACGATCCCAGCGAGCGCCATCGCGGCATCTCTGCGTTCGTGGTCGATCGCAACGAGACGCCCTACGGCATCGGCAAGGTCGAGGACAAGCTGGGCATCAAGGGCTCGTCCACCACGTCGCTGGTGTTCGAGGACCTCAAGCTGCCCGTCGCCAATCGGCTCGGCAAAGAGGGACAAGGCTTCAAGGTGGCCATGAGCACCCTCGACGGCGGCCGCATCGGCATCGCCTCGCAGGCCCTGGGCATCGCGCGGATCGCCTTCGAAGAGGCCTTGCAATACTCGCGTGAGCGGCAGGCCTTCGGCAAATACATCGGCGATTTCGGCGCCATCCGGGAGATGCTCGCCGACATGGCGACCGAGATCGAGGCCGCGCGTTTGCTGATCTGGCGCGCGGCGGTGAGCAAGGACGCCGGCGAGCGCTACGGCAAATTGTCGGCCATGGCCAAGCTCTACGCCTCGGAGATGTCGGCGCGAGTGACCCACAAGGCGCTCCAGATCCACGGCGGCTACGGCTACGTCAAGGAGTACAACGCCGAGCGCCACTGCCGGGATGCGCGCATCACCGAGATCTACGAAGGCACCAGCGAGATCCAACGCCTGGTCATCGCCCGCGAGGTCCAGCAGGAGTACGCCAAGGCGATGGGAGCTTGATTCACGACGGAGGACTGGTCGATGAGCGTCGAGGTGCAAGGGTTGTGCGTTCTGCAAGCCGCAGGACTGGCCGTAGTCAATTCAAGGTCTAGCGGAACGCGCAGGCCGCCGCCAGATCGGCGTTCAGCGGCCGGACCGGAGCGTGAATCAAGCTCCAAAGGGGGCGGCCGATGATGGATTTTTTGCCCGACGCGGAGGAACAGCGCATCGCCGGCCTGGCGCTGGGCTACGCGCGCACGGTGCTCGACGATCGGGCTGCCGAACACGACAGCGGCGTCTTCCCGCTGCAGAGCGTGCAAGAGCTGGCCAAGCTGGGCCTGATGGGCGTCAAGGTGCCGCAGCAATACGGCGGCCTCGGCGGCACCAATGTGGCCTTTGCCATGGCCTTGCGGGAGATCGCCAGCTCGTGCGCTTCCACGGCCGTGACCATGGCGGTCACCAACATGGTCGCGGACATGATCGTGATGTTCGGCAGCGATGCGCAGAAGCAGCGCTACCTGCCGCCGATCAATGACGGCACTTTCGCCGCAGCGGCGTTCGCGCTCAGCGAACCCGGCTACGGTTCTGACGCGGGCGGGCTGCAGTGCAAAGCGGTGCGCTCCGAAGATGGCAGTCACTACACCATCACCGGCACCAAGATGTGGATCACCTCGGGCGACGTGGCCGGAGTGAACCTGGTCATGGCGCGCACGACCGAGGGCAGGAGCGCCGCCGGTGTCAGCGCCTTCCTGGTCGAGCCGGGCGTGGCCGGGTTCTCGATCGGTCGGCACGAAAAGAAGATGGGCCTGCGCGGCTCGTCCACCGTGGCGCTGACCTTCGATGGCACCCAGGTGCCGGCATCGGCATTGTTGGGCGGCGAGGGCATGGGCTTCCGCATCGCCATGACCGCCCTGGATGGCGGCCGCTACGGCATCGGCGCACAGGCGATGGGCATCGCCTCCAGCGCTATGGTCGAGGTGCTTGGCCACCTGTCGTCTCGTCGAAAGGCGGACAAGACCCTCGGCACAGACCAGGGCGTCGCCTTCCGAGTTGCCGACATGGCCACCCGTATGGAGGCCGCCTGGTTGCTGGTCCTGCAGGCCGCCGCCCTGCGCGATGCCGGCAAGCCGGTGACCCGCAAGGCGGCCATGGCCAAGGTATTCGCCACCGAGACGGCCAATTTCGTCTGTCAGCGCGCGGTCAACCTGCTCGGCGTCGATGGCGTGATGGATGGCAGCCGCGCGGCGCGGGCATTTCGCGACGTGCGGGTGTCGCGCATCTACGAGGGCACCAGCGAGATCCAGCGCCTGGTGATCGGCCGTGACCTGGCCCGGAGCGCAGCATGAGCGGCAACCCAGCCGGCACGAGCCGGCCCCGCATCCTGGTCGGCAAGGTGGGCCTGGACGGCCATGATCGCGGCGCCAAGGTGGTCGCCCGGGCGTTGCGTGACGCTGGCATGGAGGTCATCTACACCGGCCTGCACCAGACGCCAGAGATGGTCGCGCTCGCGGCCATTCAAGAAGATGTCGACGCCGTAGGGTTGTCGATTCTGTCCGGCGCGCACAATCACCTGGTGCCCCTGGTGATCGAGCAACTGCGCCAGCGCGGCGCCGGCGATGTGGGCGTGTTCGTCGGCGGCATCATCCCGGACGACGACATCGCCGCCCTGCGCGCAGCGGGCGTGGTCGAGGTGTTCACGCCCGGGGCCAGCCTGGCGCACATCATCGATGCGGTCGGCAAGCTCGCGGCGGCCCGACAATCGGGCGCCAACGACAGCAGCGGAGGGTAACGTGGACTTCAGCCTCGACGAGACGACCACGATGATCCGCGACGCCGTGCGCAGCTTCGTGGACGGACAGGTGCGCGAAGCAGCGATGCACTGGAATGAATCCGGCGCCCTGCCGCTGGATGAACTACGTCAACTGGGCGAGCTGGGCCTGCTCGGCATCGCCGTGCCCGAAGCTCAGGGCGGCGCCGGCCTCGATGCCGCGACCCTGGTGATCGCGCTGGAGGAGCTGGCGGCGGGCGATGGCGGTCTGGCGGGAATGGTCGCCAGCCACAACGCCGGCGCCCTGGCCTGCCTGCTGGCGGCGGGCGCGGACAAACAGCTGGTGGCCCCCCTGGCCAGCGGCGCCAGGCTTGGCTGCCTCGCGGTCGGCGACGACGCATCTCAACTGGATGTCAGCAGCCCGCGCACCGTCGCAACCGTCGGTCCGGACGGCGCCTGGAAGATCTCGGGGCACAAGCCGCTGGTCCTGATGGGTGGCGTGGCCGACCTGGCGGTGGTCTCGGCGACCGAAGAAGCGACCGGTAAGGCCCAGCTATTCGCCCTCGATCTCGACACGAGCGGGGTGGAGCGCTCGCTGCTGCCGGCGCGCCTCGGTCTGCGCACTTGCGACGCGGCAGGCCTGCACCTGATCGACGTGCTCGTGCCGTCGAATCGACACCTGGGACCGGCTGACGAGGTGGTGGACAAGACGACCGCCTGGCGTCGACTGGCCGGCGCCGCGGTCGCCATCGGGGTTGGCCGAAGCGCTCTCCAAGGTGGCGTTCGATACACCATGGATCGGTCACAATTCGGCAAGAAGATCGCTCGATACCAGCCGATCCAGTGGCAGACCACCGACGCCGCCGTCGACCTGGAGACCGCGCGCCTGCTGACGTTGCGTGCGGCGTGGCTGGCCGACCAGGGCAAGACGTTCGGCCGTGCGGCCTCCATGGCCGCCCTGCGCGCCATGGTGGCCTGCGAGGGGATCACAGACCGGGCCCTGCAAATGCACGGCGGTTATGGCTACACGATCGACTTTGCCGCCGAACGCTGCTACCGCGACGCCCACGCCCTGCGATTGCTCTGCGACTCGGTCGAGCGCAATCGAATCGTGGTGGCCACGGCCGCTTGAGCGCCAACCTCTCTCAATCTGTGCCGTTCACTCTTGGGGCGGCTTGCCGGTGATCACCAGGTGTCGACGGCGCCGGGCGCCGTGATCCGGCTCGGGGTTGGTGCGCGCGAAGTGCAGGCGCAGCCGGGCGGGTGTGGTCGAGTCGAGACCGGGGCCGTCACCTCCATGATCCAGGCGGGTCTGGCCGGAATCGGCGGCGGCCTCGAGCGCCGCCAGGTCGACCGCGCGCACAGCCTGGTGACTCGACGGCTTGGGCCGTGCAGGACTCGATCCTGCTGTGGATGGCGGGGCCACGCTCGCAGGCGGCAGTGGAAAGTCAGCGGCGTGCAGCCGGCGGGTTGGTTCGGTGGATCGCGTACTGGCAGGTGACGACCGCGCGGCGGATTGGGGAGTCTCGATGGCGTCCAGGGTCAGTTCTTCCAGCTCGGCCGCGCCATAAACCTCCGTGGATCGGCGCTCGGACTGCGGGGCTGTGGTGCGTTCCACATCGTAGATCGGCCCGGTGATGCGCGATTCGCCAGCCAGGACCTGCAGCACCGCATCCAACTCGACCCGCATGGCGGTGGCATCCGGCCAACGCGCCGCTGGTTTTTTGGCCAGCGCCTTGTCCACCAAGACCGCCAGACGAGGCAATACCCGCTCGCCGACACGCTCGAGCAACGGTGCCGGCGCCGCGTCCAGGTGTTGCAGCAACACGCCCATCGGCGTGTCGGAGACGAAGGGTGGCCGACCGCACAGGCACTCGTAAAGCACGGCGCCCACGGCGTAGATGTCGCTGCGACTGTCCACCCGTTGGCCCTGAACCTGTTCCGGGCTCATGTACCAGGGTGTGCCCAGAGACTGCCCCGCCCGCGTCAGCCGCGAACCGGGCTCCTGCACCAGGCCGAAGTCGAGCACCTTCGGCGTCCAATCGCCGCCGCGATTGCGCGCCATGAAGATGTTGCCCGGCTTCAAATCCCGGTGCACCAGACCCAGGCCGTGGGCCTCTTCCAGGCTGCGCAAGATGCAGATGGCGATCTGCACCACATGCACCTGGTCCAGTCGCTGCCCCTGGTCCAGCATGGCCGAGAGCATCGACCGCAAGCTCTCGCCGGCAAGACGCTCCATGGCGAGGTAGAGGCGGCCGTCCGGCAATTCGCCGTGTTCGAAGACCTGCACGGTGTTGGCGTGGGCCAGCCGGGCGCAGACCTGACCTTCGCGGCGGAAACGCGCCACCACCTCGTCGCGGTCGGCGGCCTCCGGCGGTCGGATGACCTTGATGGCGAGGCCCTCTCCAGTCTGCTCGTTGCAGGCGTCGTACACGGTGGCGAAGCCGCCGCGCCCCAGTACACCGGTGACCTTCCAGGTGCCGGCGATGAGAGCGCCGTCAGCGAGTTCGGCCGTTCGCCGTCGAATCCTGCGATACGTTGGATGGCCGTCGATGGCGCACCACAGGCTGTCAGTCGCCTTTTCGCAGGAGCAACAGATGCGCATGGCGGTCCTCGACGGGTTCGAGGTCGATGGAAGCGAGGCCGGTGCCGGAAGTCAAGCGCCGGGACTCAGTCTTGCGGCCAGGTGAGCAGCAGACGATCGGCGACCACCTCGGATTCCAGGGTTTGTCCGCCCATCTGGAAGCGGCGCAGCATGGAACGGCCGCAGTTGACCATGAGCACGGTCTCGAAGAGGCCGTCTGGGGCTTCGATGTGGACCGACTTTCTGCCCGAGCGCTTGGTTCCGTCGATGCTGAGAGCCACCAGAACGCCGCGCGACTTGCAGCGCTCGATGGCCGCCATCAGCCTGGCGAGGGAGAACCCCTGGGCGCCATAGAGCGTGGCCTCGCTGTCTTTGTACGGCGGGTCGCAATAGACCACGTCGCCGGGCTGCGCGGCGTCCATCGAAGCTTCGAAGTCCTGGTGTACGAACTCGGTGCCCGCCAGGCGCGGCCGCCACAGGGCCACCCGGGCCCGAAAGGAGTCGGGCGTCACCGGGCGGTGGGCGCCGCAGGGGGTGTTCATCTTGCCCTTGCGGGAGAAGCGGATGACGCCGCCATAGCAGGAGCGCGACAGGAAGAGCAGGTCGTGCGGGTTGGCCTGCACGTTGTACGCAGCGCGAACCTTTTTGTACTCCTCGACCTTGTCGCCGGACATGAGAGCCTGCCAGCGCGTGGCGTAGCCGTCGATGAGAGACTCCGGATCGTCGACCACCAGCTGGTAGAGCTCGATCAGCGGGCCCAGCACGTCCGAGGCGATCGCCCTGTGGGGGCCCAGGGTAGCCAGCACCGCTGCGCTGCCCACGAATGGTTCGCGGTAGGTGCCAAACTCTTCGGGCATCCAGGCCACGATCTCATGGGCGAATCGCTGCTTGTTGCCGATCCACTTGAGAAGCTGGTGCTTCAGCCGCGGCACCTGCCGCGGCGGGGGCAGTTGGGCGGGCTGCACTACTCTTCCTCGTCGGGGAAGTAGCGTGGACTGTTGTCGATGTTGAACTCGCGGTAGCCCCGTTGCGCGGCGTCGATGTCGTCCCAGTCGTTGTCCTGGGGAGGCGGCGAAGGCGCGCGGGCCTTGGCTGGATCGTGGTGGGAATAGCCCTGAACCGGCGGCACGGCTGGCGCCCTCCGCTGGTGTTCACGCAGCTGCTGGGGCATGGCATCGGGATCGAGGCCGACCACGTTGTGGTCCAGGCGCGGCCGATCGCGATGGATGTCCAACACGTTGGTCAACTGGATGCGGTCGACCGGCTTGAAGTCCATCGGTCGGTCGCGACGATCGTAGTGGTCGCCGCGACCGCCGGGTGCGAGCCGGCGATCGGCCGGCAGCTGGGCCTGGCCTGGTTTCGAGGGCCGATAACGCTCGCCATCGAGGCTGGCCCATTCGTCCGGCTCTGCGCCCATCTGCTGGTAGTATTGTTCGACCACCCGGTGCACATCTTCGGTGCGCAGCACGTCGGTGAGCTGCTCGTGAAAGCCTGAGCGCCGATGGCTCGGCTTGCGCTGCGGCGGGCGGTCGTCCCAGTTGCCCTGTTCATCGAGGTGGGGCTGCCCGCCGCGCCCGCTGGCGTAGCGACGTCCATCGTCCTGTCGGGGTCGCATCCGAGGCGAACCCCTTGGATCGATGGCCTCCTTGCCTCGCTCATAGATGTCCGGGCGGACCCGCACCGAGGGGCCCCGATCCACTTCCTTCCGTTTGCGCTTTCGGCGCTTGCGCTGGGCAGGTGCGGCCTCTGGCTGGGCGGCACGAGAGGGAGGCGCCGAATCGCGCCGACCTTCGCTGACTGGCTTCCATGAATCCTGGCGCTGGGCTTGGGGCCCCGTGCTCCGGCCAGCACGTTCAGACGGCTGGGGCTCGGCTGGACGCGACGCTGGCTGTCGACCCGGTGGCCGGCGTTTTCGCTTGGCCGCCTTCTCGTCTCGCGGCGGTCGTTTCTTCTTCTGCTTCCTTGGGGCCGGTGCCGCGGGCTCGGCCACGGCGGGGTCGTCGAGATCGGCCAGGCTTCCCACGACCGTGGGCGGCACCTCGGCCGGCTGGGCAGATTTACCGTCGTCCTGCTGCCCGGTCACCGTGCGCGGCCGTGAAGGGGCGGCACCGAATCGTCGTGACGCGCCGACGATCTCGTCCGCGGATCGACGCCGGGTGATGCCCACCAGCAGCCCGTTGGCGTCGGCCGGCAAGGAGCGTACGCGCAGGGAAATGCGCCCCAGACGTATCAGTGAGCCGTCGCGCAGACGCCGGCGCTCTTCCAGCGGTTCGGTGTCGACCTGCACGCTCTGTCCACCGCCCGTGTTGTGTACGAACACCGCGTCGGCGCTGTAGCACTCGATGACAAGGTGGCCCTCGGAGATGGTGGGATCGCCCAAGGCGACGTCGCCCTCGCGACGACCGACCACCATGCGCGTACGCCGCATCACCAGCGCCCGTTGGGCCTCTTCACCGACGATGACGGTCAGGCCGAGCGAGATCTCGGCCGGCGTGTCGTCACGCGCGTAGATGAATTCCCGGTCGGCAACCCCGATCCGATCGCCGCTGTACAGGCGATGCATGCCGGTGATCACGACCCCGTTGAGGCGCACCTTGGCGCCCTCGTAGACCTTGATATTGTCGATCCCATCCCGCTTGTAGATCACCAGCGCATGGGGCGGCACCGTCGGGTGGTCGAGCCAGATGTCATTGCCCTCATCGCGACCGATCCGGACCCGATCGGCATCCAGACGAAAGCGCAGGACCTCATCCTCATCGTCGACGAAGAGGTAGGCACCCGGCGGCTCAAGTCCGCCTTTGGCGGCGTTGCGGCTGATTGGCCTCTCCCCTCGTTGCTGCGGCAGGCAACAACCGGGGCGAGGGTAGCCCGTTCCCTTTCGGAGGGAAAGGTGGGGTGGTTGTTGCGCGGGGGCTTGTGTGGGGTGGTTGTTGGTTCTTTCGATCGTGAACCCATTGTCGAGTGTTTCTTGTGGGGGGGGGCAGGGCTGGGGGGGGGGCGGGGGGGGCGCGCGGGGGGGCCCGGGGGGGCCCCCCCCCGG
>CAYTLW010000010.1:0-112796 GCA_964438735.1 uncultured Enterobacteriaceae bacterium
CCTGTGACGGCGGGACGCCCCTCTGACCGCGACCGGCAGCGGCTGCGATGGATCGCCGTTGTTGACGCTCCGCGGGGACTTCTCTAGGCTTACTTGTCGCGATTGCGTGGCGTTTCCCCGACCCGGAGGGGGTCGGAGGTGACGGAAGGAGCGCGGACGCCCCAACAAAGGGATTGAGCAGGTACGGGCGACCCGGGATACGACGGACGCGCGCGTGCCGATTCACCTCAACGGGCCGACTGCACCACGAACGAGGACCAAGATGACCACATTGCACCACGCCAAGTTCGGCCCGCTTCTGGCGGCCGCCTTCCTGACCCTGAGCGCCTGTGGCGCCGACGAACAGGGCGGCGGCGGCGCGGGCGCCACCTCTCCCTACGCCTGCATCAGCGGCGGCAGCTTCGACTGCAGGGCCGAGGTGGAGATCACCGAGCAGGTGACCAACCTGCCCCAGGATCACGGCTCGATCCACACGATCCCGGTCGGCAACGTGCAGACGGGCACCCACCTGGACGTGAAGTTCAACGTGCGCAACAACGCCGCCGGCGCGGCGGCAGCGGCGCTCAATATCGAGGCCATCAAGCTCGACTACCTGCCCTCATCGAGCGCCGAAGACGCAGTGCCCGCCTTCACCTGCTGGAACGCCGACGCCAGCGTCCCGTGCGACAAGATGAACGGCCAGTGGCGCAAGGTGGTCCCCGCGGGCACCGAGTCGGGCAACAACGTACCAGCGGAGGTGTTCACCATCCGCTACACCCGCTACGACAACGACACGCGCAACGCGAACCTCTTCCTCAAGCTCGCCGGCGATCCCAAGTTCTCGCAGCAGATCTACATGATCCGCTTCGCCACCAAGGTGGGCTCGCCCAAGATCAAGCTCTCGCCCGAGGTCCTGGCCTTCAAACAGGTCAAGCCCAACACCAAGGCCAGCAAGAAGTTCGACATCATCAATACGGGTGATGCGGACCTGCTGATCAAGAAGTTCGACTTCCTGGCCAACCCGGTCTTCGAGCTCAAGCTCACCAGCAAGGATGGCAAGGAATACAAGCACAAGCCCGGCACGGGCGCGCCGCTGCTGATCGACCCGCCGATCGCCATCAAGAAGAACGAAAAACACACCGTGGAGGTGGAGTTCGCGCCCACCGACGACAAGGGCAAAGAGGGCAAGATCACGATCGGCAGCAACGACCCCAGCCCGGGCGCCGGCGTGCTGCTGGTCAACGGCAACGCCAACCTGCCCTGCATGACGCTCAAGCCCACCGGCAAGGTGAACTTCGGCGGCATCAAGCTCGGCGAGCCGACGCCGCGCGACATCGTGATCGAGAATTGCGGTGGCACCGAGTTGATCGTGCACAAGATCGACATGGGCGAGGCGACCAATAGCGACGAGTTCAAGTTCGACTTCACCAAGACCGTGGCCAAGTACACCACCGTGGATGCGAAGGGCCCCAAGGATGAGGACGGCAAGCGGATCGTCATCAAGGTCAACGACAAGGCGACCTTCACCGTGATCTACACCCCCGAGGATGAGAGCCCCATCGACAAGGCGACCAACCAGGCCAAGCCCGACATCGCCGAGGTGCGCATCCACTCCAACGCCTTCAGCGCCAAGAACACCGTACTCTGCGACGGAATCGGCGTGGTCCAGACCTGCCCGACCGCCAAGGTGATCGTGAAGGAGGGTGAAGAGGTCATCCCGCAGACGATGCTCCACCTCAAGGGCGACCAGTCCAAGGGCACCGGCGGCGCGCAGATCACCAAATACCAGTGGTCGGTCAAGCAGCCGGCGGGCTCCAACCAGGTGTTCGTGCCCGGCAAGAGCTTCCCCAACCCCACGTTCACGGCCAACGCCGCTGGCGAGTACGAGTTCTGCCTCGAGGTGTGGGATCAGAACGAGGTCAAGAGTTGCGCGCCCGGTTGCGTCAAGGTGCTGGTGCTGCCCGAAGAGGCCATCCACGTCGAGCTGCTCTGGGATACGCCCGCCGACCCCGACCAGACGGATACGGGCCCCGCAGCGGGCGCCGATATGGACCTTCACTTCGCGCACCCGCTGGCCAACGGCCCGGACATCGACTGCGACGGCAAGCCGGACCCATGGTTCTCCAACCCCTTCGACACCTTCTGGTTCAACCCGAACCCCAACTGGGGCAGCGCGAGCCCGGCGGTCAACGACGATCCCAGCCTCGATCTGGATGATACGGACGGCGGCGGCCCGGAGAACCTCAACCTGGACGATCCCGAGGGCAAGCTGGGCAAGCCGACCCAGTACGCGGTGGGCGTGCACTACTGGAACGATCACGGCTTCGGTACGTCGTTCGCCACGGTCAACGTCTACATCATGGGCGTGCTCGCGGTGCAGATCGAGAAGATCAAGATGGACGTCCTGGACATGTGGTACGTCGGCAAGATCAACTGGCCGAACTCCATGTCCGGTGGTGTGCTGAGCCCGTTCCAGATCTGCTACATGAGTAAGGGCGCCGATCCGTGCAAGGGCAATGGCAAGTTCTGGCAACCCCAGGGGGATAACTGCGTCACCAAGTGCTACGTGAATCCAGCGTTCACGGCGACGCAGAGCGGTGCCTCGAAGGCAGCCTGCAAGAACTGATCGTCGGCCCTCATTCTCGCGCGGTCCCGCCCCTACCTGTAGCCTGGAGCGGCAGACACGGTCTGCTATGGTGCTGACAGGGCAGAAGGTGAGACGATGGCGATGACGAGATTTGTGCACATGCGTGGGCTGTGGCCCGTCCTGGTGGTCGCGCTGCTCGCTTGCAGCACGACGCCGGACGATTCCAGCGCCGACAACACCCTCAAGGCCGAGTGCAAGGACCTGGAGGAGAAGTTCGGCCTGCAGCGCAAGGCCGAGCTTCAGGTCTCACGAGACAACCAGCCGGTGGACGATGGCGCCACCGTGACCGCCGCGGCCTCTTCGCTGTCGCCAGGCCAGACGGTCGACACGGTCTTCGTCTTCCGCAACGTGGCAGAGTCCCAGTCGGCCCGACCGCTCGTGATCAAGGCCATCAGCACCAGCTACTCGCCGCCCGGTGGCAAGGAAAACGAAGACCCGGCATTTGTCTGCATCGTCAAGGCCGGCGACGTCGAGTTCCCGTGCAGCGACACGGATAAGTTGGGCTCGCTGATCCCAAGTGGCATGGATACCAAGTGCCTGCTGGACAGCGTCAAAGCCAGCGCACGCACCCAGATCGAGCTGATCGCCCGGTACACCCGTCCCGATGACAATTTCGCCCGCTCGCTGGTCATGGCCGTGCTGACCGAAGGCGACGAGAACTGGAAGAGCAAGCCCTACCGCCTGACCGTGACCACCAAGGTGGGCGTGGCCAAGATCAAGGTCAGCCCGGAGGTGGTGGAGTTCGACACGGTGCCTTATGGCGAGAGCGATACACAGGCGTTCAAGATCACGAACATCGGCGAGGCGCCGCTGAAGGTCAGCGCCCTGGTTGTGGCGCCGAAGGACGGCAAGTCCTTCAGCGCCAATCTGCTGGACAAGGACTATAAGGGCGGCCTCGGCGAGCACGTCATCGACCCGCCGGTCGAGGTCAAACCACAGCAGAGCGAAACGGTGAAGGTGACGTTCACGGCGCTCGATCAGAACAGCCACGCCAGCCAGATCGACGTCAAGTCCAACGATCCGGAGACCACGTACAGCAAGGTACTGCTGCGAGCGAACCAGAAGGTGCCCTGCATCAGCTACATCCCCGCGGCCCTGATGAACTTCGGTTTCGTGTTCCTGGGCACCGCAGCGGAGAAGATGCTCGGCATCCGGAACTGCGGCTCGGAGACCGCCGAGGTGTCCAACCTGGAGCTGATCGACAACCCCGACAGCATCTTCTCGCTGGATACGACCAATACCAAGGGCCTGGCCGGCGAGATGCCCAGCGCGGACAAACCCCTGTCGTTGATCGTCAACGACGAGATCGGCCTCAAGAAGAACGATGGCGTGGTCATCAAGTGTTCGCCGGAGAGCGCCAAGACCTACAAGGCGAAGCTCAAGTACACCGATAACACCTTGTTGCCACCGGCCAAGAAGGTGATCGAGCTGCTCTGCAACGGCACCAACCAGGCCTGCCCGACGCCCGTGATTCACGGCGACGAGGAGATCATCCCGCAGATGAAGCTCTGCCTGACCGGCGACAAAAGCTTCGCGCTGCCGGGCAAGAAGGTGGCCAAGTGGGAGTGGAAGGTGGTCGAGAAGCCCAAGGGCGCCGAGAGCCACACTTTCTACCCGTCGAACAAGACGCCCAATGTCTGCTTCGGGGTCAAGGGCGACAGCGGCGACGTGACGGTCAACGTGGCCGGCAAATATGTCTTCGAGTTGAGGGTCTGGGATGGCGAGGGCAACGAGTCCTGCGCGCCGGCGATCCATCCCGTGGCGGTGATCCCGGACGAGGCGATCCACGTCGAGTTGCTGTGGGACACCCCGGGCGATACCGACAAGGTGTGTGAGGGTGGCGATAACAGCGGCAAGAAGTGCTCGGCCCACGATCAGTGCCCCGACGGCTCCTGCGAGCACGACAAGGGCCTGGGCGCCGGTACGGATATGGACCTGCACTTCGCCCACCAGCTGGCCATGCTGACCAATACCTGCACCGAGCCGCCGAAGATCTGCAAGGACAGCAAGGGCAACAGCAAGCCCTGCTACTGCCTGCCGGACCAGGATGGCGACGGCAAGACGGACCCCTGGTTCCACAAGGACTATGACTGCTACTGGCTGAACCCGAATCCGAACTGGGGCAGCGCCGATGGCACTGTGGACGACAATCCGGGCCTGGACCTGGACGACACGGACGGCTGGGGACCGGAGAACCTGAACTTGAAGGAAGCCGAGAACGGCATCGAGTACTGGGTCGGCGTGCACTACTGGAAGGACAACGGATTCGGCCCGTCGAAGGCGACTGTGCGCTTCTACATCTGGGGCAACCTGGAGCTGGAGCTGACCTCAGAGTCGATGAAACAATGTGATATGTGGTGGGTAAAGCGGATCTCGTGGCCGTCCGGCAAGCTGGTGAACATCGGCGGCGCGGGCGGCAAGTACACGCCGAAATACTGGTCCAAGGTCGCCGCCGGCCTTGGGGCCAAGTGCGTGAAGAAGTGATCTGCGGGGAGTACCTGAATGAATGCTTGGGGGAACGGGGGGCCGCGGGGCGGCCGTACCCCGATGGCGTGGCTCTGCGCGTTGCTGCTTCTCGGTGGCGTGTTGGGGGCGGCCTGCTGCAGCGATGACGACAATGGCGGCGAAGCCTGCAAGGAAGACGACGGCGTCGACCGGCTGGCGCAGCTCAGCGTGCAGGATGATGTGGGCCCGGCCAAGGACGCCTACGCCTTTGATGTGCAGGCGCTCAGCGGCGGAAGCAAGCTGTTTTCGTTCACCGTGAAGAACACCGCCGGTGTGCTCAGCGCCAGGCCGCTGGAGATCGTCTCGATCGCGATCTCCGAGACCGATGGCGCCGGCAAACCCGTCGAGAACAAGGGGTTCTCCTGCCTGGCCGCGGGCGGTAAGGACTGCACTGACTTCGACTTTCCACCTGTGGTGCCCGAGGGTTGGCTGGCCCAGGCCAAGTGCCCCCCCGACGGGGCTTTGACCAGCACCAATTTCGCGATCCGCTACACGCACGATCCGAGCCACGGCGCCCGCAAGGCCAAGGTGTCGCTCAAGGTCACCGGCGATCCCGACCACATTGACAAGCCACTGGTCATCGAGTTCGCCTCGGCCCAAGGCGCGCCCCGCCTGAAGTGCCCTACAGACGTGGTCGAGATGGGTTCGCTGAAGAAGGGCGAGAGCGCCTGTCGGGTGCTCAAGTGCACCAATACGGGTAGCTCGGAGTTGGACATCGAGAAGGTGGAGCTGGTCAGCAGCACCGACCCGCCCATGGAGGTCACCTTCGCCACCGCCAGCGTGACCCCGAACAAGGACTACGACGGCAGCCCGCCGGTCAGCGTGGCCAAGGGGACCGCTCTGCCGTTCAACATCTGCCTGAAGGACGTGCCCGATGACGGCAAGATCGGCGCCACCATGAAGGTCACCAGCAATGACCTGGAGGAGCCAACCAAGAAGATCCTGATCCAGGCCAACTCGACGGGCCCCTGCTACACCACCCAGCCCAATGACATCGAGTGGGCGAAGGTGGCGGTGGGCGAGTCCAGTCCGCGTGAGATCAAACTCTCTCCCTGTGGCACCGAATCCGTCGCTATCACCTCGATCGCCCTGGCGGGGCCTGGCGCTGCCAACTTCAAGCTGGATTTCGCCACCGCCTCGTTCCCAGCCGCCCAGCATGGCAGCGGGCCCACCGCCGCGGCGCCTCTGAAGGTGGTTCCCGGTGGCGCCAAGCCGTTTTTCCGCGTGCGTTGCGAGCCCGCCCAGATGAGCGCCACCCCCGTCCTGGCCGAGGTGAAGCTCGGCGATAATCAGGGCGAGACAAAGATCGTCACGCTGAGCTGCCAGCCCTTCCAGTTGGCCAAACCGGAGGCGTGCTTCGAGATCCTGGCCGACGGCGCCCCGCTGACCAAGGACACGCCGGTGATCCCGCTGACCAAGCTGACCTTCAAGTGCGACTGCAGCAAGGCGCCCGGCACCGGACAGCTGGCGGCGTATAACTGGACCGTCGAGCAGCCCAAGGGCTTCAACGGCGTGATGTTGCCGTCGCCGAAAGCGTGTCCGGTGGGCTTCACGCCCAATGTCGCGGGCGACTACAATTTCTGCCTGAAGGTGAAGGACTCCGCCGGCAATGACTCGGCCCCCTATTGTGTGGAGCTGCCGGTGGTCCCCGACAACAAGATCCACATCGAGCTGACCTGGACTCAGGCGGGTGACAAGGATCCCAAGGACGACAAGGGCTCCGATCTCGACCTGCACCTGGCCCACCCGCTGGCGCCGCAGGTCTTGAACTCGTTCCCGCTGCCCAACACGCCGCAGAAGGATCACGACGGCGATGGCGCGCCCGACCCGTGGTTCTCGCAGTGCCTGGACTGCTTCTGGCTCAACTGTCCGGCGGGCACGCTCAAGTGGCCCTCGGACGGCAGCTTCAAAGACGACCCGCAGGTGGACATCGACGACAAGGACGGTTGGGGACCCGAGAACATCTCCATCGAATACCCGCAGGAGAACGACGGCTACTGGGTCGGCGTGTACCTCTGGGACGATGGCGGCATGGGCGTCTCGGTGCCGAAGGTGACCGTGTATCGCGACAAAAAGAAGCTGATTGAAGTGAAGGGGCCGCCCATGTCAAACGAGGACATGTGGTGCGTCGGTCGCATCAAGTGGGACGCCGCATCACCCAACCCCATCAAGGACTGGCTGCCCTGCCCTGGTGCCAAGCCAAACAAGCCACTGGTCACCAAGTCGTACCCCAACCCGGCAAAGAACCCGGCGGCGTTCTCCTGGGCCTGCCCACCCGCCTACATGCCGTGATCGCGGACGGGGTGCGGTTTCTGCCGGTTTTTTTCGCGGATCTGCGACGTTACCCCTTGACCCGGACCCCTTCAACGTGTAATTGCACCGGACTCCGCGCGACGTCCCGGCGACGCGCGACACCCAGGAACGCATTTAGAAACCATTCATCGAGCGGGAGTGTCCGATGACCAAGTCCGACCTGATCGAAGCCATCGCACAGAACGCTGGCCTCACCAAGGACAAGGCGTCCATCGTCGTCAATGCAATCTTCGACCTCATGGTCGAGGCCATGAAGCGCGGTGAGCGGATTGAGATTCGCAACTTCGGCAACTTCACCGTGCGCCACTATGACGCCTACACCGGCCGCAACCCGAAGACGGGCGCGCCGGTCCAGGTCGGCCCCAAGAGGATGCCCTTCTTCAAGGTCGGTCTCGAGCTCAAGCGCCGCGTCAACAACGAAATCTAGTCTGCCTTGCAACGACGCCTCGGCGAGCATCCCGTCAGATGACCGGGTGAGACGCCGATGGTAGCGCAACGATCTCAAGGTGGTCGGCGGCCTACCACGCTCGTTTCTGGCGTTTTTTCCGTCGCGGTGCATGTTTGACAAGGGATCTGACCCGGCGCTAGCCTCGCTCCGGTCCCCTTATGCGCCACCGGCAACGCGGTGCCGGTACGGTGGATGAAACGGGCTCTTCAGGCCCCAGACCACTTCGGATCAGCGACTAGATGGCTTCGACAACTGCCGACGGCAGCCATTCCAGACGACGATTCGGCACCAAGACGGGCACGCGTTCCTTCCGTCTGGAGATCGCTGCCAGCACCGACGTGGGCCTGATCCGCGACGGCAACGAGGACGCGCTGCTGGTCCACCAGGAGCACGATCTCTACGTCGTGGCCGACGGAATGGGCGGCCACAACTGCGGTGAGGTGGCCTCCCAGTTCTCCATCGAGGCGGTGCAGGCCTTCTACGACTCGGATGAAATCACCAACCGCGTACGCCAGGCCCATCGCTACGCGGTCGCCAACCTGCCCAAGGAGCGGCGAGACGTCAGCTTCCACGCCCTGCGGCTGCGCAAGGCGGTCGAGAGCGCCAATGTCTCGGTCTTCCGCTTGAGCCAACAGCACGAAGCCCTGCGCGACATGGGTACAACCGTCGTCGCGACCGCGTTCTCGGGCTCCAGGGTCTACATCGCAAACGTCGGCGACAGCCGCGCTTATCGTCTCCGCCGCGACCAGTTGACGCAGTTGACCGAGGATCACTCTCTGGTCAACGAGTACGTCAAGATGAACATGTTGCGGCCCGAAGATGTCGAGACGTTCCCCTACAAGAACGTCATCGTGCGCGCCGTCGGTCTGCATGAGCGGGTGACCGTGGACCTCACGTTTGCCAACGTACGCGCCGGCGACCAGATCCTGCTCGCTACGGATGGGCTGACGGACCTGGTCCGCGATCACGAGATCGAGAAGATCCTCGTCGACGCACCAGATCCGACGACGGCCTGCGAGCACCTGACCAACGCGGCCAAAGAGCGCGGCGGCCACGACAACATCACGGTCCTGCTGCTCAAGTTGCACGAAGATCCGGCCGCCATTCCGCCGGAGAATCCAGCCCTGATCAAGCTGCCGGCCACCGAGTCGATGCCCGGAACGGAAGCGGGTGCGCCGCCTCCGCCGCCGCCGGGTCCAGCGCCGACTGCACCGCCACCATCCGGTCCAGCGCCGGTGGATGACTCGGAACCCGCCGAGGGTTGAGTCCGGTCAGAAGGAATCGCCCACACGACCACGCCGGACGCCTCGACTGCGGGCCGCCCGACTTCGACTGCAGGACCGGTCGCCGGCCTCGATCTACGGAGAGCAACAGATGTCCAACAGGCGCACATACAAGGTCGCCATACTTGGCGCGACCGGCGCGGTCGGCCGCGAGATGCTCACGGTGCTGGACGAGCGCCGCTTTCCCGTCGATGAGGTGATCGCCCTGGCCAGCGAGCGCTCGGTCGGCGAGCGGGTCGACTTCGGCAAGCGCACGATCGCGGTGCAGCTGGCGACCGCGGAGCGCTTCGACGGCGTCGACCTGGTGTTCGCGTCTGCAGGGTCAGAGGTCGCACGCAAGCTGCTGCCCGAGGCCATGAAGCGAGGCTGCGTCTGCATCGACAACAGCAGCGCGTTCCGCATGGACGACGACGTGCCGCTGGTGGTTCCCGAGGTCAACGGCGACACGTTGCTGGATGAGCCGGGCATCATCGCCAACCCCAACTGCTCGACCATACAGCTGGTCATGGCGCTCAAGCCGCTGCACGACGCAGCTCGGATCCGGCGGATCGTGGTCAGCACCTACCAGAGCGTCTCAGGCGCGGGCAAGAAGGGCATGGACGAGCTGGCCCAGCAGACCGTGGCGCTGCTCAATCAGAAGCCCTTCGATGTGGAGGTGCACGCCGCGCGCATCGCCTTCAACGCCGTGCCCTGCATCGGCGAGTGGGGGCAGGATGACTACACCACCGAGGAGCTCAAGCTCATCGATGAGACGCGCAAGATCCTGGGCGAGCCCGACCTGGCCGTGGCGCCCACAGCGGTGCGTATCCCGGTGTTTGCCGGTCACTCCGAGAGCGTCAACGTCGAGTTCGAGCAGCCGCTGAGCCCGGAGCGGGCGCGCCAGTTGCTGGCCGAGGCGCCCGGCGTGGAGGTGATCGACGAGCCCCGTGCCGGTCGATTCCCCATGGCCATGGACTGCGCCGAACGCGACGACGTGCTGGTGGGTCGGATTCGCGCCGATCGCTCGGTGGCCAACGGGCTGGCGCTGTGGATCGTCGCCGACAACCTGCGCAAAGGCGCCGCGACCAATGCCGTGCAGATCGCCGAAACCCTCGACCGCCTGTGGAACGCAGCCCAGGCGTGAGCGGTGGCGTCATTGCCAAAATGTCATCGCCAGCCAGGGACAGGGTGGCACCGCGTGTCGCAGGGACATCGAATCGTGTCAGGGAATTTGTGGCAACCGTCATCGTTTCGTATGGTTGCCACGCCGGCCCGGTTGGCATGGCGCGTGCAGGATCTGTAGGTGAGGGACCCGGGCAGCCGGTCGGTTTGCATGAGGCCAGATGATGAGCGGTAAGGCGACAATGAACAGATCATGGCGACTGGCACTGGCGGCGGCGTTTGCGCTGACGTGGGCGTGGCCGGGCAGCAGTTCGGCCATCATCGTGCAGGTGGACAGCATCAAGGGGCGGACCACTTCGTTCACGCCCAACAAGCGGCTGGTCGGTCAAACCGCCAACGCGGACGACGACACGGTGCGCCGGGCGATCAACATCGCCGACTGCGACACCTATGTGAAGGCCGACAAGCCCGAGATCACGGTGACCTGGACTTGGATGGACATGTCCGGGCTGCTGGCGATGGTGGACGCGCGCTGGACCGTCAAGATCGCGCCCCCCGGCCAGACCTGCAACGTCGAAGAGCTCGAGAAGATCGACGCCGAGTCCAAGTGCAAGCTGTTGACCAATACCTCGAAGTTCAACCTCTCGGCCAAGGGTCAGCAGGTTCACATCAACGTCAAGGACCTCATCGGCGACACCAAATGCGACTCCAAGAGCGACCTGCAGGCCAAGGTCTACTTCCTGATCAAGCACAAGCCGGTCGACAGGAGTGGATTTGGCAGCGCGACCACGGTCGAAAGCACGATCATGAACGTGACCATCGATCTGCAGGCGCCCGACGCGCCGAAGATCACCTCGGTCAATCCCGGCGGGCAGAGCCTGAAGGTGGCCTGGGATCACGCGGTGGCGGACAGCTCCATGGGCTCGCGCATCTACTGGTCGTCGGTCTCTTTCGACTCGGCCAAGGTGACGCAGGCCTCCCATAGTGAGAAGGTCAGCGCCACGAGCTACCACATCACCAGCCTGACCAACGGGCAGGAGTACTTCGTGGGGGTGACGGCTGTGGACGAGAACGACAACGAGAGCGCCGGATCGAACGTGGAGACCGGTATGCCAATCCAGGTCCAGGATCTGTGGCAGTACTACAAAGCGAGCGGTGGCTCGTCCGAAGCCGGCTACTACGGCTGCAGCGCAGGCCAGACGGCCGGTGGTGGCGGCGGCTGGCTGTTGCTGGGCGCGCTCGCCGGGCTGCTGTTGTGGCGCCGACGTCGAGCCTCGTTGCGCGGACTGGCCTTGCTGGCCCTGGTGGCGGTTGTACAGCTGCCGGCCTGGACAGCGTCGGCTTCATCGCCGAGGACCGCGAGCATCGACGCACGCATGGGTCTGTATGAGCCACAGATCGACAGCGAGTTCAGTGGCACGACCGGAGCGACGCCCTACAACGACCTGATGGCCGATTCCGCATGGGCGAAGTCGTTCAACATCGATTGGCGCATCCTGCACGGCTTTGGCGAATTGGGCGCCGGCATGGGCTTTTCGTGGTGGACCCAGGACGGCACCTCCAAAAGCATCGACGGCAGCGCCACCGACGACAAGAACCAGCTCATGGTGGTGCCGGTGACGCTGGACCTGGTCTATCGCTTCGATGTGTTGGCCAAGAAGTGGAACTTCCCGCTGATCCCCTACGCCCGCGGCGGCGTGGTCTACGCCTTCTGGTGGTCATTCGATGGCACCGATAACGTCAGCGTGTACAAGGACGCCGCCGGCAAGTCGCATCGCGGCGAAGGCGGAGTCGCCGGCCTGCACTGGACCGCCGGCTTGCGCTTGTTGCTCGACGTCTTCGAACCGCAGGCGGCCAAGAGCTTCGACATCGAGCTCGGGGTCAACCACAGCTATCTCTTCGCCGAGTTCCAGCGCATGTCGATCAACAACTTCGGCGATCCGAAGGCCTTCGACTTGAGCGACGACATCGTCTGGTTCGGCCTGGCCTTCGACATCTGAGCCGACGTCGTGTGCCCCACGGATGGTGAGCGATGGTGAGCGGCAAGCGTCAGGCGCTGCTGCACGTCGAATTCGATGGCGGCAGCTTTCACGGCTACCAGCGACAGGAAGGCCTGCGCACCGTGCAGGGTGCCATCGAGGCGGCCTGGGCATCGTGGATGGACGAAACCGTCACCGCGCGCTCCTCCAGTCGTACCGACGCGGGCGTGCATGGCCAGCGGATGCCGGTGGCCCTGTGGACCGCGGCGAATCTGCCCAGCAAGGCCCTCATGCATGGCCTCAATCACAGATTGGA
Source organism: uncultured Enterobacteriaceae bacterium (assembly GCA_964438735.1). Lineage (GTDB taxonomy): Bacteria > Myxococcota_A > UBA9042 > UBA9042 > UBA9042 > CAYTLW01. The sequence goes on from CAYTLW010000010.1 coordinate 12,572, forward strand.
TGGCGACATCGCCGTGGTCGCCGGCCGCTGGGCAGACGAGACCTTTGACGTTCGCCATGACGCCTTCGGCAAGCGATACCTCTACCGTCTTTGGGTCCACCGGGTGCGCTCCCCCCATCGACGGCTCGATCACTGGCATATCAAGCGCGATGGACTCGACCTGACGGCCATGCGGCGAGCGGCCGGGCACCTGGTGGGTGAGCATGACTTCAAGGGTTTTCGCTCGGCCCACTGCACCGCCCGGACGACCGTGCGGATCATGAGTCGGGTGGCCATCATCGGAGAGCCTCCAGGGGTCACCGTGCTCGTGGAGGGCAACGCCTTCCTGCACAACATGGTGCGCATCCTGGCCGGAACCCTGGTATCGGTCGGTCTGGGCGCCATCGCGGCGGACGACCTGCCCGACATCGTGCGATCAGGTGTGAGGAAGCTGGGCGGTCAGACCGCGCCGGCCCACGGCTTGACCCTGGACGAGGTCTTCCACGGCCCGGACGGGGCCCGTTGGGGTCTCGATCACGACCAGCTCACCGCCCGCCTGGCGGCGATCGATCGCGGCGAAGGGCCCTACTGACAGCCGAATTTCGATGCGCTGGCGTTCCACGCGCAGGTCTGGCCGACCTTGGCGCAGTCGATGATGGCCACCTTGCCACCGGAGCAGAAGATCCACTCGCTGCCGCTGCACTTGCCCTTGTCGGTGAGCAGGAGGCCGCACGCGGCGCCCTTTTCGGGCTTGCAGAAGCCGCCGGGGCACGACCAGCCGCCGGGGCACTTGCCGCAGCTGCCCTCACAACCGTCGGAGCCACACTCCTTCTTGGTGCCATCGGAGGTCTTGCAGGAGGGCGTACAGGCGGGTTTGACGATGCAAGCGAAAGCGCTGGACTTGGCCTCCCAACCGCAGACCAGGCCCTTGGCGCCGCAGTCTACCAGGGCCTTGGTCGCCGATGAGCCGCTGCCCGTGCACTGGATCAGGATCGCGCCGTCGCACTGTCCGCCCGCGGGAATGCCCTTGCAGGGTCCCGGTTTGCACTGGCCGGATGGATCGCATAGATCGCCATTCGCGCAGTCCCCGCAGGAGCCGCCGCAGCCATCTTCGCCACAGACCCGCTTGCCGCAGTCGGCCTTGCAATCATCGGCGTGGCAGAGGTGGTCTTTGCCGCAACTGAAACCTGAGACACACGTGCCGCACTTTCCGCCGCAGCCATCATCTCCGCACTTCTTGCCGGCGCAATCCGGCTTGCAGAAGGGCCCGCACTTGGTCTGGTCGGGGCTGCAGAACTCGCCGGCGAGGCAGAATCCGCACACGGCACCGCAGCCATCCTTGCCGCAAATCTTCGGTGCACCGCCGGCGGTCGCGCAGCTCGGTTTGCAGCCGCCCGTGTCTGGCCAGCGGGGCGCGCTGTCGTCTCCTGTTGCGGGCGCATCGGTCACGGCGACGCCGTCGGAGGCGGTTGCCACGTCGCTCGCGGCCGCATCGAGAACATCCTCAGCGGCCACGTCCGACGAGTCGGCATCCGCCCCATCGTCTCCCCCTTCACCGCAAGCGAAGACGCCGAGCGATAGCAAGGGCACCCATGCGAGCATCATCGCAGCGAGGCGGCGATTCGGTCGACGGGGCGCTTGGTGCGGACATCTCATGGCGGGCTGCAGTGTAGCGGCGGGGGCCAGGGCCGGCAAAGCCCGCCGGATCGCGTTTTGCCAAAATGACATCGAGTCGGACCCGGATCCGGTCCACAACGGGACAAGGCGTCCATGTGCGAGGCGACGTGATCCTGGCAAGTGCCATATTTTCAACGTGTTCCAAAAACGACGAACTGGCACGACCTTTGCTTCAATAAAGGTGGCGGCTCGCATCGAACCAGCGAGCCACGGGCGGTAGACAAGGGCATGGAGAATCTGCTCAAGCGCCATTTCTGGGTCGTCAACGTGGTCGGTCTGTCGATCATCGCCTTCCTGTTGGCGGGCTCGATCAACGGCTTCGTCGGCATGCAGCTGGCCGCCATCGGCCGTACGCCCCTGAACGTGGATGGCATCGATGGCCAGGAGAGCCGCCTGGCCGCCCGCCTTCGGGCCGCCCGCTCCGATCCGGGCGCCGGCGGCATGATGGCCGCGCGCAGCCCATTCCTGCTCGACGAGCCCATCTCTGAAGAAGACCTGCCCGAGGAGCCGCTGCCAGAGGATGAAGAGGGCGCCGAAGAAGAGATCGACCCCAGCTACGAGGTGACCACCCTGCCCGTGAAGTTGCTGGGCACCATGGTCGTCTGGCCGGCGCAATACTCCAGCGCGACCATGGAGGTCGAACGCAGCGACCACAAGATCGTCACGCCGGGTTTCGAGCTGCTCGGCGGCCAGGCCACGGTGCAGGAGATCCACCGCACATTTGTGGTGCTCAAAGAGTCGGGCAAGTTGACCATCGCGCCGCTCTGGGATCGGCCGAAGGGGTCCTCCTCCCCCTCCGGCGGCCGCACCGCGCGCGCCGAGCCTGAGCCGCCGTCGCGAACCGCCGCACGAGCCGCCGCACGGAAGAGCCCCAAGGTGGCCGAAGGCGTGCGCCGGATCTCGGGCACCTCGTACATGATCGAGCGCAAGATGATCGACAAGAAACTCAAGAATCTGGCCAAGCTGGGTTCGCAGGCGCGGGTTGTGCCCAACTATCACAACGGCCGCTACGACGGCTTCCGCATGATCGGCATGGGCTCCAGCAGCCTGTTCCGCGACATCGGCTTCACCAACGGCGACATCGTCAAGGTGATCAACGGCAACCGAATCGACAGCCCGAACAAGGCGCTGGCGCTGTACGACGCGCTCAAGAACAAGTCACGGCTGACCGTGCAGCTCGAACGGGGCGGCATGCTCAAGACCATGCGCTTCATCGTTCGGTAGGGATGTTTTCCCGATAGGGACGCTTCATGATTTCGATCTCGCCCCATCTCCCACGTGCCGCGACCTCCCGGTCGCTGGCCCTGCTGCTCGCCCTGGCTCTGGCGGCGCCCGCCGCCGCCCAGGAAAAGGCGATCCCGGTCAAGACCGGCAAGGCAGGGCGCATCAACAAATCCGGCAAGCACAAGGTCAAGGCCGGCGTCGGCCGATTCGTGCGTAAAAAGTCGAAGCTCGACGAGAAGTACGACCCGGCGAAGGTGACCAAGAAGATCAGCAATACGCCGATCGTGCCCGTGCCGCAGGTCAAGGGTGGCATGCCGGCAACGTCCGCCTCCGAGGCCGCCAAGAAGGTCGAAGATAGCTTCGAGTTCAAGAAGAACCTGATCGGCGTGAAATGCCGCAAGCTGCCCCTGAATGCCCGCGTCACGCTGGATTTCGAACAGGCCCCGTTGGAGTCGATCACCAAGCTGATCAGCTGCTGGACCATGAAGAATTTCTTCATCGCGTCCAATCGCCGCGGCGCCAAGATCACCATCCTGTCGCCCCAGCCTGTGAGCGTTTACGAGGCCTACCGCGCCTTCCTGTCAGCGCTGCATGTCAACGGCATGAGCATCACAAAGCGGGGTCAATTCGACCACATCGTCGACTCGGCGACGGCGCGTTCATCGGGCGCCGGGGTCTATGGTGTCGGTCAGCGGGTGCCCAACGAGGACATCATCGTCACGCAGCTGGTGCGCCTGAAGCATATCGAGGCCAAACAGCTCGAGGCCCTGCTCAACAAGTTCAAGGGCAAGACCGGCGACATCTTCACGTATGAGCCCAACAACACCCTGATCATCACCGACAGCGCGGCCAACATCCGGCGCATGGTCAAGCTGCTCAAGAACGTCGACGTGCCCCTGGGTAAAGAGAAGATCTTCATCCGCCCCGTGCAGCACATGCAGGCGACCGAACTGGTCGAGAAGATCAACACGGTCTTCGGCGACAAGGGCGGCGGCAGGAGCCGGGGGCGACGCGGCAAGCCGGCCAAGAGCGCCGCGACGCAGGTCTCGATCAGCAAGATCATCGCCGATGAGCGCACCAACCAGCTGATCCTGATGACCACGCGCTCGAGCTACATGAAGGTGGACGCGCTGATTCGCAAGCTGGATGTGCCCATCCCCGGCGAAGGTCAGATTCACATCCATCACCTCGAGAACGCCGACGCTGAAGAGCTGTCCAGCACCCTGTCTTCGCTGGCCAGCGGCGGCGGCGGCAGAAGCCGGGGAAGAAAGGGCCGTAGCCGAGGCAAGCGGGGCAGCAAGCGGGGCGGCGGCGGCTCGGCGGCGCTGTTTGAGGGTGAGGTGAAGATCACCGCCCACAAGGCGACCAACTCGCTGGTGATCGAGTCATCCCTGAAAGACTACCTCAGCCTGTCCAAGGTGATCGGCGAGCTGGATCGGCAGCGCAAGCAGGTCTACGTCGAGGCGGTGATCATGGAGATCTCCACCTCGAAGAATCGCAACATGCAGATCGCCGGTTCGGCCGGAACAACCTTCGATATCGGCGATGATGAGGTGCCCTTCATCCTCGGCCTGGGTGGCCTGGGTATGGGCGGCGCCGATCTGAGCCAGCTCAACTCCGGCGGCCTGGCGGCAGGCCTGCAGGGTCCGCTGCTGCAGGTCAACACCGGCAACGCTGGCGGCGCCGATTCGGCTGTGCCCGGTGGCGTGACCCTGTCGATTCCGGCCTTTGGCTTCCTGGTCCAGGCGATCCAGGAGAACTCGGACGTCAACGTGCTGTCGACGCCGCACATCCTGACGCTGAACAACGAGGAGGCCGAGATCCAGGTCGGCCGCAAGGTGCCCTATCGATCGGCCAGCCTGGGCGGCGGTCTGGGCGGTCTGGGCGGTCTTGCCGGCGGGTTGGGCGGTCAACTGGGCGGCATCGCCGGCGGCGCGCTCGGCGCCCTGGGCGGTCTGGGTGGCCTCGGCGGACTGGGCGCCATGGTTCAGCACGTGGACGTGGACCTGACCCTGAAGATCACGCCGCAGATCAACGAGAGCGACTTCATCAAGCTCAAGATCGAGGAGCAGCTGGACGAGATCGAGGCCATGGACCCGAACCTCGGTCCGACCACCTCCAAGCGCAAGGTGAGCAATACGGTCGTCGTGCGCGATCAGCAGCCGGTGGTGATCGGCGGCCTGATCACCGATCGCGAGAGCACCGGCGTGGCCAAGGTGCCGCTGCTGGGCGATCTGCCGCTCATCGGCGTGCTCTTCCGCAAATCCACCAAGCGCGTCGAGAAGAAGAACCTGATGCTCGTGATCGTGCCGCACATCATCAAGGATCCCAGCGATCTGCGGCGGATGCACGAGGAGAAGACGCAGCAGCTCCGAGAGTTCGCCGACGAGCTGGCCACCAAGCGCAAGGAGCACGCCGGCAAGATCGACTACCGCAAGAAGCGCGGCATGTTGCAGCACATCTTCACGGCCGTTGAAGAGGCGACCAAGGAGCGCAAGCTGCTCGAGAAGGCGTACTACGACAACTCGGCAGTGGACCTGGTCGGACCGCCCGAGCATCACGACCTGGACTACGACCCCTTCGCGCCGGCCTTCGACAAGAAGGGCAAGCGCAAGGCCGCCCCGCCGGGTGGCGGCGCCGAGGTGGAGGTCATCGACCTGCCCAGCCGCAAGCGCGCCAGCAGGCCCGCCGCCGGTAAGAAGACGGGCAAGACCGAGGGGAAGCGTTGATGCAGATCGGCAATCAACGTCAGCCCGCCATCGACGCCCGCCGCCTGGGCGAGATCCTGGTCGGTCGGGGCCAGTGTTCCGAAGACCAGATCAACCACGCCCTCGAGGTGCAACGGGAGCGCAACGGCCTGATCGGCGAGATCCTGGTCCAGATCGGCGCGGTGACGCAGCTGCAGTTGACGGCCGCCCTGGGCGCGCAGTTCGGCATCCCGGTGCAGGAGAGCATCGACGAGGAGGGCCTGGACGCCTCGCTGGTGGGTCCGGTGTCCATGAGCTACGCCAAGAGCGCCGGCGTGCTGCCGGTCCGCTTCGAAGATGGCGTGCTGCACGTGGCCCTGGCGAATCCGCTGGCGGTGGACGTGCTCGATGACCTGCGGGTGCTCTACGCCCAGGCGCGCATCGAGCCGGTGCTGGTCAGCCCCGAAGTGCTCAACCACGCCGTCAACTTCGCCTTCGATCGCCGGGCCCGCGCCGACCAGGTGGTCGATGACATGGCCAAGGAAGAGGGCATCGGCGACATCGCCGTGGAGCTCGAAGACGCGGCCAAGGACATCCTGGACGAAGACGACGAGGCGCCGATCATCCGCCTGGTCAACGCGGTGCTCAACCAGGCGGCCAAGGAAAGGGCCTCCGATGTGCACATCGAGCCCATGGAGAAGTACGTCCTGTTCCGCTTCCGGCGCGATGGCGTGCTGCACGAGGTGGTGCGCTCGCCCAAGCGCTTCCAGGCCTCGATCACCAGTCGCATCAAGATCATGGGCAACCTGAACATCGCCGAGAAGCGGCTGCCCCAGGACGGCCGCATCCGCATCAAGGTGGCGGGTCGCGACATCGATCTTCGTCTGAGCACCATCCCCACGGCCCATGGCGAGCGCATCGTCATGCGTCTGCTGGACAAGACCGCGACCACCCTGGACCTGACCACGCTGGGTATGCGCGACGAGACCCGGTCGGCCCTGGACGATCTGATCCGCCGACCCAACGGCATCATCCTCTGCACCGGTCCAACGGGTAGCGGCAAGACCACCACGCTCTACTCGGCGCTGGTGACCATCAACAAGCCGGACATCAACATCCTGACCATCGAGGATCCGGTCGAGTACCAGCTCGAGGGTATCGGCCAGATGCAGGTACAGCCGAAGATCGACTTCACCTTCGCCCGCGGCCTGCGCGCCACCCTGCGCCAGGATCCGGACGTGGTGCTGGTCGGCGAGATTCGCGACCTGGAGACGGCGGAGATCGCCGTGCAGGCCTCGCTCACCGGTCACCTGGTGTTCTCGACGGTGCACACCAACGACGCCGCCTCGACCTTCACCCGGCTGATCGACATGGGCGTGGAGCCCTTCCTGCTCTCGTCGTCCATCGTCGGCGTGCTGGCGCAGCGCTTGATCCGCGTGCTCTGCCGCGACTGCCGGGTGCCGCACCTGGTGACCGACCTGGAGCTGGAGCAGTTGGGCCTGACCCGCGCCGATCCGCGCCTGAAGGAGGCGACCTTCTTCGCCGCTGGCGGCTGCGGAGAGTGCGGCATGAGCGGCTATGCCGGCCGATCGGGCCTGCACGAGCTGATGATCCCGGACGACGAGGTCAAGCGCCTTGTGGTCCACAAATCCGACGCCGGCGCCATCAAGCGCGCGGGCGTCATGGCGGGCATGAAGACATTGCTGGAAGACGGCGCCATCAAGGCGATGAAGGGCGTGACGACGGTCGAAGAGATCGTGCGCATCGCCACGGCAGCTGTGGAGTAGTTCGCCGCAGGGCGAAGGAGAGAACAGGATAGATGCCGGTCTACGAGTACATCGGTCGCTCTTCGGGCGGCAAGTCGGTCAAGGGGGTGATGGACGCCGACAACGTCCGCGCCCTGCGCACCGCCTTGCGTCGCGAGAAGGTGTTCCTGACCGAGTACCACGAGACCTCAGCCAAGGGCGGCAAGGGCAAGGTGCGCGCCGGCGTCAAGCAGAAGTCGGGCTCGCGAGACGTCGACCTGAAGGAGATGCTGGTCCGCATCTCACCCATGGATGTGGCCGAGATGACGCGCCAGCTCGCCACCCTGCAGAAAGCGGGCGTGCCCCTGGTGGACTCCCTCACCGCCATCGTCGAGCAGACCGAGAACCCCAAGCTCAAGCGGGTGCTCAGCCAGATCCGCACCGGCGTCAACGAGGGCGTGAGCCTGCACCGGGCCCTGGCCAACCACCCCACGGTCTTTGGCGAGACCTACGCCAACATGGTCCGCGCAGGCGAGTCGTCCGGCACCATGGAGATCGTATTGCTGCGCCTGGCCGACTTCACCGAGGCGCAGGTCCGACTGCGCAACAAGGTGATCGGCGCGCTGACCTACCCGGTGATCATGCTGATCATCGCCGTCGGCATCGTCACCGCGATGATGGTCCTGGTGGTGCCCAAGATCACCATCATGTTCGAGGATCTGGGCGCCGACCTGCCCTTCATCACCAAGGTGCTGATCTTCATCAGCGACACGCTGTCGACCTGGTGGCCGATCATCGGCCTGCTGCTGGCGGCGGCGTTCTGGGCCTTCAATCGCTGGCGGGTCAGCGAAGAGGGCCAGCCGAAGTGGGATCGCTTCGTGCTCAAGGTGCCGGTGCTGGGCGATCTGCTGCGCAAGATCGCCATCGCCCGCTTCGCCCGCACCCTGGGCACCCTGCTGAGCTCCGGTGTGCCGCTGCTGACGGCCATGGAGATCGTCGAGAACGTGGTCGCCAACAAGGTCCTCGCGGCGGTGCTGGCCGACGCGCGGGTGGCCATCCGCGAGGGCGATTCCATCGCCGGACCCCTGAAACGATCCGAGGAGTTCCCGCCCATGGTGGTGCACATGGTGTCCATCGGCGAGCGCTCGGGCGAGCTCGAAAACATGCTCACCAACGTCTCGGAGAGCTACGAAAACCAGGTCGACACCCGGGTCAACGCGCTGACGTCGATCCTGGAGCCGATCATGATCGTGGGCATGGGCATCATCGTGGCCTTCCTGGTGGCGGCGATCCTGATGCCGATGATGCAACTGACGTCCGCGGTCAGCGGCTGAGAACAGCGCCGACGGCGACAACGCGTCGGAGAGGAGAAGGACATGGAAGAGCAGATCGAGCGCATCGACAATGAGCGGATCGACAATGAGCGGATCGACAACGACGAGCAGGCGGCGGCGGTGGCGCCGGCGGTCCGCATCGTGCCCCGTGGCCAGCGCGGCATGACGCTGATCGAGATCATGGTGGTGATCGTGATCATCGGCATCCTCGGCTCAGCCCTGGCGGTCGGCGTCTTCGGCATGTTGGGCGACGCCCGCGAGGACACGGCCAAGGCGCAGGTCAATACGATCGGCGCGGTGATCGAAGCCTTCGAAGCGCGCAATGGTGACTGGCCCGACTCGCTGGAGTCGATGACTGAAGGCAAGCGGGCGAAGCTGAAGAAGGGCAACCTCAAGGACCCGTGGAAGCAGCCCCTGAACTACAGCGCCGACGGCGAAGGCTTCACGCTCTGCTCCAACGGCAGCGACAAGCGCCAGGGATCGGAGGATGACGTCTGCTACGGCGACGATGACTAGAGGAGCGTGAGTTGAGCGTGCAGCGCCGCAGGGACCCACGAGGGTTCACTCTGATCGAGCTGGTCGTCGTGATGGCGGTCATCGCCGTGGTCACCAGCGCGGTGGCCATCGGCATCGGCAACATCCGCGGCGCGTCGGTGCAGGCCGAGAGCGGCAAGCTCACGCTGGCGATTCGCTACCTCTACAACCTCAGCGTGCTCAACGGAAAGAACTACCGCCTGGTGATCGACCTGGACAGCGGCACCTACTGGGGCGAGGAGCAGAGCTCGCGCGACCCATGCAAGGCCTTCCTGCTGCCGGACGAGGAAGACGACGCCGAGAGCAGCACCGACGAGGATCCCGATCGCCAGCAGACAGCGGGCTTCGGGGCCGCCAAGAGCAAGCTGGTCAAGAAGCGCAAGCTGGCCAAGGGCATCGTCTTCGGCGGCGTCATGACCTCCCACCAGAGCGAGCTGTCCACGGCGGGCCAGGCGCACATCAACTTCTTCCCCAACGGCACCGCCGAGGCGGCCATGGTCTACCTGCAGGACAAGGATGACGAAGAGGACGTCATGAGCGTGGAGGTGCTGGCCATGCAGGGCACGGCGCGCATCTACGAGTTCAAGCAGGACCTGCAGGACTTCTTCGATCGAGGATGATTTGAACGGCAGACGCACCAGGAAAGGCAGCGACCAGCGGGGCTTCACCCTGCTGGAGATCCTGATCGCGATGGCCATTCTGGCCTTCGCGCTCGCGGTCATCTCGTCGTCTTCCTCGTCGTCGGCGATCTTCTCCAAGCGGGTCTACAGCTCCACCGCGGCCTCGCTGTTGTTACGTGGGGTGGTGCTCGATATCGAGGAGGCCTATCGCAAGGACGGATTCCCGACCAACGACATCGAGGACAAGGATTGCGACCTGCCCAAGCCCTACGAGAAGCGATTCTCGTGCAGCTACGACCTGATCGGCCTGAACCTGGACGACAGCGCCATCGCCGATATGACCCAGCAGGCCCAGGAGATGCTCGCCGAGGCCCAGGAGTCGCTGCAGAACTCGGGTGCGCTGGACAAGCTGGAGAGCTCGCGCGGCAAGGCGGCGGCCAACAAGCAGGCGGACAAGGCGCTGGACGACCTGGGCGACGCCGCCAAGAGCGCCAACCAGACCGGCCTCGACCTGGGTGGACTGGCCAAGAGTGGCGACATGATGCAGCTCATCCAGACCATCCTGATGAGCGGCGAACAGGGCCTGAACCTGCTCTCGCTCTGCGACATCAACATCTCCGTCTTGCAGATGTCCATGGGCCTGATGGTGGCCGAGTTGCTGCCGCGCATCCTCAAACGAGCCAGCGATCGCACGCGCAAGCTGCGCGTCCGACTGAGTTGGGACGACGCCGAGGGCGACGAGCGCACGCTCGAGCTGGAGACCTTCACCACCGCGGTCAGCGAGAAGGAGGCGCAGGCGATGCAGCAGTTCAAGGATCAGCAGGAACTGGAGCAGGCCCTGCGGGGCGATCAAGAGGCGAAACGTCCGCCGGCACCGGGGGATCGTTGATGAAGCGTCTCACTCCCCACGGCAATTCCATGAAGGGCTTCACCCTGATGGAGCTCCTGGTGGCCGCCGGGCTGCTGGCCCTGATGGGGCTGATCCTGGGCACGTCCATCAGCGCGGTCATGGGCGCCATTCGGGACAATCGGGAGATGCAGGATCGCTACCACTCCGCGCGGGTGGCCCTGGGCCGGATGCAGCGCGAGATCGCCATGGCCTACCTGAGCAAGCACCAGGGCGAAGATCGCACGACCAAGACGGTCTTCCTGGGCAAATCCGACCGGCTCACCTTCACCTACATGGGGCATCGGCGCATCCAGCACAACGCCGAGGAGAGCGACCAGGGTGTGGTCGAGTACTACCTGGAGCGCCAGGGGGGCGGCCTGCCCGCCTTGATTCGGCGCGAGAAGGTGATCATCGACGATGTGCCTGAAAAGGAGGGTCGTCGCCAGGTGCTGGCCGAAGACGTGCGCAAGCTGCGTTTTGAGTACTGGAACCTGGACAAGGAGAGCTGGGAATCGGATTGGAAGGTGGAGATCGACAACGTGCTCGAGGAGCAGAAGCGCAAGGCGGCGGCTGCGGCCATCACCACGGCCCTGACCGGCAGCGCCTCGGCGGGCGCGCTGGCCGCCGAGAAGGCCAAGCGCAAGAGGACCCACGGTCCCGACGACCTCTACCTGCCCGGGCGGGTGCGCATCACAATCCTGCTGGCGACCGATGATGACGAGCTGGACCTGGAGTTCGAGACCCAGTCGAGGATTCGGCTGATGCAGCCGCTGGACTTCCAGCGTGCCATGACCTCAGACCTGGCCAACGATCCGCTCAATGCCCTGGGCACCGGCGCGGGCCAGTTGACGGGCAAGAACTTGAAGGGCGTGACGCCACTGCTGCAGCAGATGCAGGGCGGCGCCGGCATCTTCAGCGGACAGGGCGGCGGCGCCGCGGGAGGCAATCGGTGAGCCATCCGGCAGCCAACCCCGCGCAATCGCCAGGGACGCTCGATCGAGCGGCGTGGACCGACGCCTTTGCCGCGGCCCGTCGGGCGGTGGGCGAGGGCAGTTCCGGACCCAGCGATCGGCAGCGCGGCGTCGCCCTGCTGCTGGCCATGACCGCCATCGCGATCCTGACGATCTTCTCGCTGGAGTTCACCTTCCAGTCGCGGGTCGCCGTGCGGACCAGCAGCTATGTGGAGAGCGAGATCGAGGCGTATCTGCACGCCCGGGCGTCGGTGGAGTTGGCCGCCCTGGTCATCGGCAGCACCGACATCGTCGAGAGCATCCTGAGCAAGTACGCCTCCATGTTGGGCGGTCGCAAGCCGAACATCTCGACGGCCGCCTACGCCTGCGAGTTCGTCAACGCCTTCTGCAAGGGCAAGATGACGCTCATGGGCATCCCGCTGGTGAACCTGGAAGGTAGCGAGGGGGCTGGTCTGGCGAGGGGTACGTGCGGCTGCCGCAGCGATGACGAGGACGGCCGAGTGAACATCAACCGCGTCGCCAGCCTTGCCGAGAAGCAGGGCACCTTCGACACGCTGTACAAGCTCCTGGAGCGAAACGAGGGCATCAGCCAGCCCGGTGAGCTCGACAAGGAGATGGCCCAGCTGACCCTGAACATCATCGATTGGGCAGACAAGGATACCAACAAGACCGACATCGACCCGGCCACGCGCAAGTTGCAGCAGGGCACCGGCGCCGAGGGCGCGGCCTACGCGCGGCGTGGCTACAAGAGCAAGGACTCGCCATTCGACACCACCGGCGAGGTGCGCCTGGTAGAGGGCATGACCGACGCGCTCTGGTGCAAACTGCGCAGCCAGTTGACCGTATACAATACGCAGAAACTGAACGTGAACACGGCGCCTATCGAGGTGATCAAGGCGCTGATCTGCAAGAACCTGGCAGACCCGCGCACCGAGCCCATCGCCTGCGCCCGCGCCTTCGAACAGCAGGCATTTGTGCCGGTCAACGTCGCCGGTCAGTACATCGAGGTCTGCCGCACGCTCAAGAAGCTGGTCTTCAGCCCGCCGTTTTCGACGCCGAGCCGCTTTGCCCGCTTCTTCAACAAGCTGGGCACGGTGCTGCCGGCAGACTACGCCAACGTGCTGCGCATCAACCGGGGCAAGATGCTTCGGGACGTAGGCACCAGCGGCAAGATCGTGCGGATCACTGGCGTCGGAACGGCCGGCCCCGTCACCAAGTCCATCAGCGCACTCTTGGATACATCGACCAAGCAGTGGGTCTACTGGCGGGAGGACTAGGAGCGTCATGGCGCATCGAAGCCTCGGAATCGATATCGGTCATCGCATGGTCAAGGCGGCGGTGATTGACAAGACCATGCGCAGCACCACGCTGTCGGCGGTGGACGTGGAGCCTGTCGCGGAGCCCTGGGATGAGGCCGCCCGCGAGGCCGCCCTCGGCCGCCTGATGCGGCGCGTGCTGCGACCCGATGACGTCGTGGTCACGGGTTTGTCGGCCAACCTGGCCATGCATCGGGTGTTGCACTTCCCCTTCTCGGATGAGCGTAGCCTGCGCGAGTCGGTTGGTTTCGAGCTCGACGGTCACATCCCGGTCGACATCGAGGATGTCCTGGTCGACCACGCCGTGCTGCGCGAAGAGGGCGATGGTGGGCTGGACGCCGAGGTGCTGGCCCTCGGTCTGGGCCGCGATGTGGTGGAAGACCGGCTGCGCATGTTGCGATCGGTCGGCGTGGAGGCGCGGCGCTTGAACCTCAAGCCGCTGACGTTGCCGTCGGTGCTGGGGCAGCTGCCGGGCATGGACGAGGGCACCACCCTGGTTCTGGACATTGGCGCCACGGGCACGCAGGCGGTCTTCGTCGAGGGCGATCAGGTTCGCCTGCTTCGCACCCTGTCCAATGGCAGCGACGCGGTGCGCGATCGCTTCGCCGCCAACTTCAAGACCGAAGGCCATGATGGCGATCTGCTGATCAGTCACACCTTGCTGCTGCCGCCGGATCTCGAACCCGAGCGGCCCAACGAGCAGGTGCTCCTGATCGCCACCACTTCGGCCATCGCGCCCTGGCTGCGGGAGTTGCGCCAGGCCCTGGCTGTGTGGAGTCGCGGCGGTCGTGCGGCGCCCGATCGCGTGCTGCTGACGGGCGGCATGTCCCGTATGCGGGGCTTGCCCGAGTACCTGGAGTCCGTACTGCGCCTGCCGGTGACCACGCCGTCGCTGGCCGATCTGCCCTTCAACGAGGGCGTCGATACGACCGAGGTGGATGATTACGCCCTGGTGGCCGTCGCGCTGGCGCTGCAGGGCACCGAGCACCGGGCCAGCCAGGAGATGGACTTCCGCCAGGGCGAATTCGCCTACGAGGGCGACTTCAAGTTCCTTCGCAAGCGCCTGCCGCAGCTGGCGGCATTCGCGATCATCGCCGTCTGCCTGCTGGGCGTGCGAACGACCATCGACTTCCGGGCCCTGGTGCACGAGCAGACGCGCCAGGTCGAGCAACTGCGCACCTTCTCCAAGGCCATGACCAAGAAGGAGTATCGCTCCTTCGACAAGTTCAAGGTCGAGCTCAATCGGCCGCCGCCCATCGACCTGGTGTCGTACTACCCGGACATCACGGCCATCAAGGCGTTCGAAGAGATTTCGGCGCTGCTGCACAAGGTCACCGAGCCACCGGACTTCAATCCGCCTGGCCCCGCCAACCTGATCGCGCCGCGCCCCCACCTGGCGCAGGTGACCCCGCGACTGCGGGCGCCGACGGCGAACCTGGGCCAGATCCACGGTGGCCTGCGAGCCCGGGTGGACATGCCCGCTGCCGGGCGTCGCTCACCGCCACCACGAGCGGGTGATCGCGGCGGCAGAGGCGCCCCCGGTGGCGCGGCAGGCGGAGCACCGGGTGGCGCGCCCGGAGGCCCTGGGGCAGGGGGTGGCGAGCCCGAGCTCTTCTCTGGCCACAAGATCGAGTTGCTCTCCGCAGACGTCGATCGGCACAAGGTCACGCTTCGCGGCGACTGCGACACGCAGGATGCGTTGCTGGCCTTCCAGCAAGCGATCGAGAAGCACCGCTGCTTCCACAAGGTCAAGTCCAGCAGCGATCGCATCAGCTTCGAGCGCCACAGGGATTGGTTCCGCTTCAACCTGAGGTTCGAGATCTCCTGCCCCGACCCGGACGAGCGCAGGCGCGATCGCAAGAAGAAGAAGAAGACCGGCAAGACGGACGAAGAGGAGTAGGCGTAGATGGCGACCGGCAGACTGGCAACCGCATTTGCGCGGATGAGCGATCGAGAGCGGCGCCTGGTCGTGGGCGGCGGCCTGTTGATCGTGGTGGTCTCGTTGCTGCTGATTGGCGTTCTGGTCTCCCGCAAGGTGGCCGCGCTCGAAGAGGTGGTGGCGGCCAACGACGAGTCCATCGGCGAGATTCTGGAGCTGTCCCCCGACTACCTGCATCAGCGCCGCGAGGAGAAAGCCACCGACGAGCAGCTGGAGCGCGCGGCCAACAGCTCGCTGCAATCCACGCTGCTGGGCATCGCCAAGGACATCCAGTACGAGCGCAAGTATTCCGAGGAGGGTGGCACCCAGACCGTGCGCCTGAGCGACTACATCAAGTTCGCCAACGCCACGGAGATCCTCGCCGAGCTGACCCAGAAGTCGCGCAAGGGCAAGAAGAAGCGCCGGCGCAAGAAGAAGAAGAAGAAGGGCGACAAGCAGGGCCGCGAGGTCTTCTTGTCCAACATCGAGGTGATCTTCGACCGGGTGCCCGACAGCGCCTTATTCCAGTTCATGGCCAAGGTGGACTCCCATCCGGAGGCGTTGTTCGGCTTGACGCTGGACATCAGCCGCGAGTCGCCCAATCACGACCACTTCCGGGCCAAGATGAAGGTGGGGCAGTTCCGCTATGGCCAGCTCGAGCGCTAGGAGATTGACGTGAACGAGGTGATGAAGACCTCCGGCAGCCGACTGCGAACCGTGGCCACCTGGTCCGGCTATGGGCTGTTCTTCGTCGCAGCGTTGATCGTCTCGCTGCTGCTGACCTTCCCCAACCGCCAGTTGAAGTCCTACGTCGAGGCCCGGGCCCGCACCGCCGGCTACCCGGTACGCATTGGCGAGATGCGCCTGACGGGCCTGGTGGGCGTGCACCTGAGCGATGTGAACCTGACGGTGCCGGCCAAAAAGAAGAAGAAGGCGGCTCGGCCCGGCCAGCCGGCGCCCAAAGCCGCCGAACCGATGGTGCTGCACTTTGATGAACTGCACGTGGATGTGGCGTTGTTGCCAGCGATCGACGGCAAGCTGGACGTGCGCTTCGAGTTCGAGGTGGGCGATGGCCATCTCGAAGGTGGGCGCGCCCGCGTGGCCGGCAAGAAGGTCGACGTAGAGATCGACGAGATCGATCAACTCAGCCTGGAGCAGATGGGCGTCAGCCGCCACGTTCTGGCGTTCCAGAACAAGCTCACCGGGGATCTCGACGGCCTGCTCAGCGGCAAGGCGAAAGTCCATTGGGGCGGCACGCACGAGGATTTCTCCGGCAAGATCGATCTCGAACTGGGCGACGCGGTGATGCGATCGCCGCGCCTGGAGGTGCAGGGCGGCCTGGCCATGGCAGACCTGCACATGGGCGTGCTGTCGGCCACCGTGAACATCGACCAGATGGGCAAGATCGCCATCCTCAAGGGCAAGGCGGCGCGCAACAAGGCGACCGCCATCAGCCTGGAAGGGGTGGACATCTTCGGCCCCGACATCGAGCTGGTCCTGGAAGAGCGCTCACACATCTCGATCCCGCCGGGTAAGTCGGGCTTCCGCGGCGCCAGGATGCAGATCCACTTCGCCTTTGCGTTGCCGCAGCCCAAGGCACCGGAGGGCAAGCCGGACAAGGACGGTGAGACGGGTGAGGAAGAAGAGAAGGAAGACGCCAGTCTGCTGAAATGGTCGGACCTGATGAAGTTCGCCGGCAGCAAGCTCAAGCCGTTCCAGCGCGCCGGCTACGTGGGCATGACCTGCACCGGCGCCCTGTCCCGGCCCAAGTGCCTGCCCGCCCTGCCGCAGGTGACCGTGGGTACGCGACGCAAGGCGCGCAGCGACGCCAGGGCGCGCAAAAAGCAAGCCGACGACAAGCCGGACGCCGACGAGGAAGACAAGGCCAAGAAGAAGAAGGCTGAGGACGAGGCCAAGAAGAAGGCCGAGGCCGAAGCCAAGAAGAAGGCCGAGGAAGCGATCAAGAAGAAGGCCGAAGAGGACGCCAAGAAGAAGGCTGAAGAGGAAGCCAAGAAGAAGGCGGCCGAGAAGGTCGAACTGAAGACGGTCAAGGATCGCGCTGACAAGGCGCCGGTGGAGCGCGGAGGCGACGAAGAGGGACGGGGCGACGAACGCCGCGGACCGGAGCCGGACGAAGAGGGCGAACGCGGCGATGAGGGCGACGATGATCGCGGCGAGGACGACGACGAAGCCGCCGAGGACGACGAAGAGGACGAGGAGAATCGCGGCCGCAAACGTGGTGCCGATCCCGAAGCCGAAGAGGAAGAAGAGGCCGAGGGCGATCGCGATGAGAAGCGCCGACCCAAGGCAGGAGCCGACGAGGAGGAGGGCGACGAAGAGGCGCCCATCCGCGGCCGAGGGCGACTGCGTCCCCGATAAAGCACGCACACGTATGTCACGGACGTCGGCTTGAACTCCGGCCGCCGAGGCGGTAGACCCCCCATCCGGACGCTCCTGTCCCCTGGAGGCGGCTCATGCGCGGCATCTACAACACAGTTCTCGACTGCATTGGCGACACGCCGTTGGTCCAACTCAACCGGGTCGTCGGCCGCCATGACGCGCGAGTGCTGGCCAAGTGCGAGTTCATGAATCCCGGCATGTCGGTCAAGGATCGCATGGCCCTGCACATCGTCGAGGAGGCCGAGCGCGAGGGCCTGCTGCGGCCCGGTTCGGTGATCGTCGAGAACACGTCGGGCAATACCGGCGTCGGCGTCGCCCTGGCCGCCGCGGTCAAGGGCTATCGCTGCATCTTCACGATGCCGGACAAGATGAGCGAGGAGAAGGTGCGCCGACTGAAGGCATTCGGTGCCGAGGTCGTGGTCACGCCCACCGCCGTTCCCGCCGAGCATCCCGATTCGTACTACGAGACCGCCAAGCGCCTGGCCCGTGAGACGCCGGGCTCGTTCATGCTCAACCAGTACCACAACAAGAAGAATATCGAGGCCCACTACCGATCCACGGGCGCCGAACTCTGGGAGCAGACAGGCGGCCAGATCGACGTCTTCGTCGCCGGGCTGGGCACCGGCGGCACCATGAGCGGTGTGGCGAAGTACCTCAAGGAGCGCAATCCCAACATCCGAACCGTGGGCGTCGACCCCCGGGGCTCCATCTACTACACGCAATTCCACACCGGCGAACCGAGCGCGCCCCACACCTACAAGGTCGAGGGCATCGGCGAAGACATGGTCTGCGGCGCCCTGGAGTTCGACAATATCGACGACGTGATCCAGGTGACCGATCGCGAGTGCTTCCTCATGGCCCGACGCCTGGTGCGCGAAGAAGGGCTGTTCGCCGGCGGCTCCGCAGGTGGCGCAGCGCATGTGGCAGCGAATCTGGCCCGCGAGCTGGGTCGCAACTACACGATCGTGGCCCTGCTGCCGGATTCGGGAGCGATCTACCTGTCCAAATACCTGGACGACGGTTGGATGAAGGACAACGGCTTCTTTGAGCCCGAGGCTACGGAACCATCGGTCGCCGACCTGCTGCGCAAGAAGAGCCACATGGTCTTCACCGCCAAGACGGACGACAAGGTCGGCAACGTGATCCGGCGGCTGAAACGCGAGCGTATCTCCCAGATGCCGGTGGTGGACGCCGAAGAGAGGCCCGTGGGCATGGTGCACGAGATCGACCTGCTCGACGCCATCGTCGACGGCCGAGCCAGCACCGACGATCCCATCGCCTCCCTGGCCGCGCCCCTGCAAGGTGTGATCGAGCCGACCGCGACCATGGACCAGCTGCGCCAGGTCTTCGCAGCGGACAACGTGGCCGTGGTGGTGAGCCGGAATCGCCTGCACGGCATCATCACCAAGATCGACCTCATCGACTACCTGTCGCGTCGTGACACCAACTGATCGGTGGCGACTGACACAGCGTTTCGATTTTGAGTCCGCGTCTGCGAGGCGGCCCGAAGCGTTGTCACGAACGACAAAGGTGAAGCCTCGTGTAGATCGTCGTGAGGTCTGATGCGTCACATAGGCAGTGGAGCCCCAAAGGGGGCTGTGGCGGCGATGCCCCGCGGCCTGTCCGGTCGCTTGACGGAAAGCTCGCCGGGTGACTAGGATTCCGCGCTCTGGCGTGCATGCGATCGCTCTCGGAGTCGCACCACCGCCGGGCCAAACGAAGGGAAAGGAGCCACATGACTGGCGGCAGCATCATCGCACTTCTGGGCGCGGTCCTGGCCTTGCTTGGTCCAATCGCCCTCCCGTTCATTACCGTGGACGAGGAGGAGGTGGCCTTCCGTAGCTTCGAGGTCATGACCGGTCAGATCTCGCTCGTCCTGGCCGTGGCGACCATCGCCCTGGTCGTGCTCATCCTGAAGAAGCGCAAGCAGTCCCTGGGCTGGCTCATCTCGATTATGTCGCTCGTTCAGATCGGCATCATGGGCTGGACCTACGCCGATGTGTGGAACATGACGCCGTGTACAGCGGCGGATCTGTCCCTGTGCGACGACAGCACCGGCGGCCTGATCTTCCAGACCCTGGTGACCCTGGACTGGGGCCTGGCGATGGTGGTGCTCGGCTCCATCATCTCGGTTTTCGGCGGCCTGATCGCGGTCGCGGCCCACCCCGAGTACGAAAAGGGCAACCGCTTCCTGCGCGTGATGATGTCCTGGCAGGGCACGATCATCTTCGAGAAGGTCTTCTTCGAGCCCGCCCCGGTGACCGTGGGTGAGAGCGACCAGGCCCTCTTCCAACTGGCCGCGCGGGGCATGGACAAGCACACCCTGCTCAAGCCTGCCGGCGCCGAGGCGTACACGCTGAACGTGCCCAAGGGGCTGACTGGCAAGCTGCACATCAACGGCGAAGAGAAAGACGCGGTCGACGTGACCACCACCGAGCTCAAGCGTGGCGACAATGGCCAGTTGAGCTTCGAGAATGACGTCGACCTGGTGTTCCACTTCACCGGCGCCGAGACCGCCATCCTGGCCGGTTCGTCCCATCGTGAGAACGTGGGTCTGGCGATCTCCTTCTCCATCGTCGCAGCCGCCTTGTTGATCTTCCTGTCCGTCGCCCTGATGGGGCAGAAGGATCGCCGCCGCCGCGCGGTCGAAGAGGGTCTCGAGAAGCGTCAGCGCGAGCTGATCGAGGTGACGCTGGAGGAGATCGACGACCAGAGCGACGAGGAAGAGCTCGAAGGCGACGAGGACGACACCACCGGCAAGAAGGCCGGCGGTGAAGAGGGCAAGTTCGGCGATCCGGACATCGACCCCAACAAGAAGTCCAAGGTGCCGAAGATGGACGGCAAGATGGTCGACAAGATCGACGTCAAGAACCTGGGTATCGCCAAGGTTCTGGGCGGCCAGCAGGCGCTGACCGGCGCCCTGGGCACCATCATGGCCGGCGATACCGGCGCATTGAGTTCCAAGATGGCTGTGGCCATGAGCGGTGATGGTTCAGAGCTCGTGATCGGCCATGGTTCTGGCGGCATGGGCTTCCGCGGCACCGGTTCCGGCGGCGGCGGTGCCGGCGGCTATGGACGAATCCACGGACTTGGCGCCATCGATACCGGCGGCGGCACCGGTCGACGGGCCAACGTCGGCATTGGCCGCAAGAAGCGAAAGCGGGTGGCAAAGCTGCGCCTGGCGGGTGGCCGCTCCACCGGTGGCTGCGACCGGGGCAATATCGCCAAGAACGTCAAGCGCCGCGCCTCCGCGCTGCGTGCCTGTTATGAGATGCAGCTGCTCAGCAAGCCCAACCTCAAGGGCAAGGTGACGGTGCAATGGACCATCACCACCGAGGGCAGGGTCAAGGGCGAAAAGGTCGTCGGCAACAGCCTGAAGAACAACTCAGTGACCGACTGCGTGATGCGTACCATCCGCCGGATCCGGTTCAAGAAGCCCGACGCCGGCATCTGCGTCATCCAGTGGCCGTTCGTCTTCGCCCCCGGCTGATCGTCCACAACCAGACTTCCACCGGACCCCGCCATCGAGCCCGATGCGCGGGGTTCGGCGTCTATGCGTCTGTGCGCCGGTTCGTCAATGCTCGTTGCAGACGCCGAAAAGGACCATGCGGTGGTCGGTCAGCGAGTAGCCATGCTTGGTGGCGATCTCGTGCTGCAGCCGCTCGATGTCGTCGTGCTGAAATTCGACGATACGGCCGCAAGTGGTGCAAATCAGGTGATCGTGATGCTCAGCCCCACCGAAAGTGACCTCGTAGCGCCGGGTGCCGTCGCCGAACTTGTTGCTGTGGACCATGTCGTGCTGCTCCAGCAGCTTCAAGGTCCGATAGACGGTGGCGTAGCCGACGGTCGAATCCTCCTGGCGGACCTCGCGATGCAGCTCATCCACGTTGAAGTGGCGGCCCTCATCGGCGAAGAGGATGCGCGCAATCTTGCGACGTTGTGGTGTCAATCGTTGTTGGTGACTGGTCAGCTTCTGCTCGAAGTTGCGGCACCATTGGTCGAAGTTCATCATCGCGTATGTCGCCTTGAACGCCTGGAATGCACGCCACTTTCCATGGCCCCATGCTCGCCGACCGCAGCGGCGCTGGCAAGCCACCACAGCCAAACCCCCGTACAATCACGCCTTGTATTGAGCCGGCGCCACGCGCGTGCTACACCACGTGCCCCGCCGGTGAGCGGGAGCCCGCTACAACCATGGAGAGGTCATGCACATTGTCAGCCTCGCGGCTATCACGATCGTTTGCGGCATCGCAGCGGTGTTCTTCTTCATGCAGTCGTCGCGGCTGCGGGAAACGATCGCCGATCTCGACACGCGCGCAGGCGAGGCCGAGACCGAAGCCCGCAAGCAGAGCGACCGGGCCGAGTCCATTCGCCGGAAGCTCGAGGCCGCGCGCAACGAGGCCTCTGAAAAGGGCCAGGGCGGGGGCGCGCGCAAGCGGCTCAACGAGCTCAAGGACGAGGTCAAGCGGCAGACGGCAGCCCTGGACAAGGTCAACGCCGGGCAGAAGACGTTGGAGCGTCGGGCCCGTCGGGCCGAGAACCGGGTTGAAGAATTGCAGGCGGTCATCTCCGGTCGCGGCCTGAAAGTTCCGAGCGAGGAGGACGTCGCGCCACCACCGCCGGCGCCGGTCGCCGAGCCCGTGACCGCCGATCCCGAAGTGGAGCGTCGTGCGCTTCGCCGGGCCGAATTGGACGCCGATAAGGCCGAGCGCATTCTCGAGATCGAACGCCTGCGCACCCAGCGCGAGCTGTCCCAATCTGAGCGCCTGGCCGAAGAAGAGCGGGCCGAGCTGGCCCAGTTGCGGGACGAGCGCGACGTCATGGCCGAGCGCATCATGGGCACCGAGCAGAACCTGCGCATCGCGTACCGAAAGTTGGAGGCCAATCGCCGGGCCTACATCGTCACTGCGCGCAAGCTCGAGCTGGCCGACGACGAGCTCTTCCGCCTGCGAGGCAAAACCGACGAAGTGCCTGAGCGCAAGCCGCTGCCGACGCCGGAGGAGCTGGCCATCGAACTGGGCGCCGAAGAAGCACGCCAGGCCCGCAAGGGCGGCACAAAGGCGGCGGCCAAAGCAACCGAAGACGAGCCCGCGGCGGCCGAAGCCGCAGACTCGGAGGCGACCCAGAGCGACGACTCGCAGGCGGCCGAAGCGGCGGCTGACGATGACAAGCCGGCTCGCAAGAGCCGTGGCACCCGCAAGAAGGCCGCGGGCAGCAAAGCCAGGTCCACCAAGACCAAAGCCGCCAAAGCCAAGACGACCAAAGCCAAGACGACCAAAGTCAAGACGACCCGGAGCAAGACCGCCAAGACCAAGACCGCCAAGGCAGCCAAAGACGACGCACAGGCAGAAGAAGCCCCAGCGGAAGTCGCTGCTGCGGATGCCACCGCGGCGCCGGCCGCCGAGGACGCGGCCAAGGATGACAAGCCGGCCAAGAGGGGCGCCAAAGGCACCGTCCGACGCCGCCGACGCGTGACCGCCAAGGGCACTCCCGGCTCCGATGCCGTTTCCGGTTGAAAATGAATTTCAATGTCCCTAAGCTCTCTATGTGATCGCTTGCGATCGGACAGAGAGGACGCCATGAGCCAGCAGGGACCTGAGGCAGCGCGGGATATGGCCCTTACGGATGCGCTTATCGGGGCGGCCTATCGCATTGGCTCCATCGATCTTGGCGGCGCGCTCGGTGATCGGCTGGTTGAGTTGGGGCTGACCCGCGAGGCGCCCGTGCAGATTCTTCGGCGAGCGCCCCTTGGCGGACCCTTCCAATTGCGCGTACGCGACTTCGTGCTGACCCTGCGGGCAGAGCACGTCGAAGCCATCCGTGTCATGCCGCTCTACGCCGGTAGCTGACTTCCATGCAGCGGATCGCGCTGGCCGGCAATCCAAACACCGGCAAGACCACTCTCTTCAATGTTTTGACGGGCGCGCGTGCCCGCGTGGGCAACTATCCCGGCATCACCGTCGATCGCCGCACCGGCGAGCACCGCGTCGGCGATCGCCGCTGGCTGGTCCACGACCTGCCAGGCTGCTACAGCCTCGCCGCCCACAGCGCCGAGGAAGAGATCGCCCACCACGTGCTCACCGGGCGCTATGGCGACCCGCCCTGCGACGTGGTTGTGGTGGTCATCGACGCGGCCAATCTGGCTCGCAACCTGCTCCTGCTGCTTCAGATCGCCGAGATCGGCCTGCCGGTCATCGGCGCCCTGAACATGATGGACGAGGCCGAGCGTTGTGGCCTGGACATCGACGTGCCGGGGCTGAGCGCCGCGTTGGGCTGTCCGCTGGTGCCCATGGTCGCCCGCACCGGCGAGGGTGTGGCGGAGCTCGAAGCCGCCGTCGCGACCATCACCGCAGGCGAACAGACCAGCAATGTGTCCGACACGGACTGGCCCAAGGCGGTGCGAGATGCCATCGAGACCGGCAGGCAGGTGCTGGGGGAATCCGCCACCGGACGCCGCGACGGCGACATCTTGTGGTGGCTGACCTGCGACCGGGATGTGGCCAACCGCACCGAAGCCGGCTTGGGCGATCGTCTCGCAGAGGTCCTGCCGCGGGGCGACAACGGCGATGACTTCCGCCGTGTGGCCACCGCGGCTCGCTTCGAACGAATCGACCATCTGGTCAACGCCCACGTTCAGCGCAAACCACCTCGTGGCGCCGACTGGACCGAACGCATCGACCGGATCGCCCTGCACCCCGTCCTGGGCATGTTGGTCTTCCTGCTGGCTATCGGACTGCTCTTTCAGGCCGTCTTTGCCTGGTCCGATCCGCTGATCACCGCCATCGATGAAGGCGCCGGCGGCGTGGGTGACGTCATTCGGGACCTGCTGCCGGCGGGCCTCTTCGCCGATGTGCTGGTCGACGGCGTGCTGGCCGGTGTCGCAGGCACCCTGGTCTTCCTGCCGCAGATCGCGATTCTCTTCCTGGGCATCGCCCTGCTGGAAGATACGGGCTACCTGGCAAGAACCGCGTTCCTGTTGGATCGAGTGATGAGCCGCGCCGGATTGCCCGGCAAGTCCTTCGTGCCGCTGCTCAGTTCATTCGCCTGCAACGTGCCCGGCATCATGGCCGCGCGGACCATCCCCAGTCGCGCCGACCGCATGGTGACCATCCTGATCGCACCGCTGATGACCTGTGCGGCGCGGCTGCCTGTGTACACGATGGTCACGGCCGCGGTGTTCGCGGGCGTGGCGCCGTTGTTTGGCTTCCTCTCGATCGGCGGCCTGCTCATCACCGCCATGTTCCTGTTTGGCATCGCCCTGGCGCTGCTGGTCGCGTTCGTCCTGCGACGCACCCTGGTCCGGGGCGCCAGCGCGCCGTTGCTGCTGGAGATGCCTCCCTATCGACTGCCCCGCCTGGCCAGCGTTCTGCGCACCGTGTACGACCGCTGCCGCCACTTCATCATCCATACGGGCTCGGTGATCGTGGCCTTGACGGTTGTCCTGTGGGCGCTGATGACCTTCCCGCGCGGTGGCATGGATCCAGCCGAGCGCGACCGCCTCGTCGCGGCTGCAGAGGCGAGCACGGTGGCGGGCAGCCCTGAGCGCACCGCCGCCATGGATCGCGTCGAGCACGCCGATCAGCGCGAACAGCTGCGCCAGAGCATCGCTGGCCACGTGGGACGGGCCATCGAGCCGGCCATCGCGCCTCTGGGATTCGACTGGCGCATCGGCATCGGGCTGATCGGTTCACTGGCCGCCCGCGAAGTGGTGATCCCGGTGCTGGGCCGGGTCTATGGCCGCGGCGCCGAAGCCGATGATGAAGATGAATACACCAGCAGCGTTGGGCGCTCGTTGGTGCGCTTTTCCGGTATGACACCGCTGGTCGGCCTGTCCTTGATGATCTTCTTCGCCGTGGCCATGCAGTGCTTCAGCACGGTGGCAGTGATCCGGACGGAGACAAAGTCCTGGACATGGCCCCTGTTCACGCTGGTCTATCTCAATGTACTGGCATGGTTGCTGGCCGCCGGTGTATTCCAGATCGGCAAGGCCCTGGGGTTTGCGTGACGGCGATCGGGAACACCCATGAACGCTGAATGGATCGACCTGCTGGCGACCCTGTGCATCATCGGCCTGGCCGGTTGGTGGTTGGTGCGTAGCTTGCGCGCCCCTGCCGGTTGTCAGGCGTGTCCGCCGGCCGCGAGCGATTCAAAGGCCAGCGGGCCCGGGGTCGTGGTGTCCACGGACGCGTTGAAGATCGGCCAACGACGATAAATCGTTCAGCCCGCATCCCATGCGCTCAGCAGGGCAAGGGCGGCGTCCAGGGCGTGCTGCCGTGTTCCGCCGGCCAGTTGCACGTCCTCCGCGGCGAGCAAGGCGTGCTTGAACGCTGGAGACGGCTCGTGGCCAAGTTCGCGCAACGTGCTGCCATCAACCCACAGCCGCGGCCGCCAGGCTGACGCGCTCGCGCCGGCACGCCCCGCACGCATGGCCCGCAGAAACTGCACGATATCTGTGCTGTCCGGCCTCGCGACAGCCATCGCCAGCAACAGCGCGGCGTCGGCGTCGGCTTGTCGCAGCAGACGGATCCAGGCGGGCGTCTGAACGGCTTCCTCGGGCGTGGTGTCCAGCGCCGAAGCCAGCGAGCTCGCCAGTTCGGCCAGCTTCCAGAGTCGAGCCAGGCGCTGACCCTGCGGGCCGGACAGACGCAGATCGCGGGCCAGCAACTCAACCCCGCGGCGATCGGGAGGCCCCAGATCCAGCAGCAGGGCGGCCAATGCCAGGGGCAGGTCGAGGTCGCGCTGCGAAGGGAGCGGATCGGCGACAACCTCCGGCTCCGGCTCGGCGAGGTAGGCGCAGATCGCCGCCAAACGGGCCTCCGCCCGCGACAGGTCGGGATCGCGGTCCGCCAGCTTGGGCCAGATGATCGTGTGCAGACCCAATTCGGCCAGCAGACGTACAGCGGTGGCTGCCCACGGCGGCCGCAACGCACCCTCCAACTCTCCCCGAATGCGCTCCCGGGAGACATGGGCCAGGCGGTCGGCCATGGCGATGATGGCGGCCCTGGTGCCGTCTTCGATGCGCAGTTCGAATCGCGCCGCAAAGCGCACAGCCCGCAAGATGCGCAGCCCATCTTCGGAGAACCGGTCCTCCGCGTTGCCGATGGCGCGCAGCAGGCCGTCGTCCAGGTCGGCCACGCCGCCGACCCAGTCGATGACCTCGGCGGTGCGGCGGCCATCCTGCCCCTGCGGACCCGGATCCAACAGCAGGCCATTGAGGGTGAAGTCTCGCCGGAGCACGTCCTCGCGGGCGTCGGTAAAGCGCACCCCATCCGGCCTGCGACCGTCGCTATAGGGGCCGTCGGCGCGAAAGGTCGCGACCTCGATCTCGACCCGCTGACCCGCGATATGAACCGGAACGCGCAGCACGCCAAAGGCGGCCCCCACCTCGATCACACGACCGAAAATCGCGCGAATCTCGTCCGGCAACGCGCTCGTCGCCACGTCCCAATCCTTTGGCGGCTGACCAGCGACAAGGTCGCGCACACAGCCGCCCACAGGAAACGCGCCATGGCCGGCCGCGCGCAGGCGATCGACGATATCCAGCGCCGCCAATGCCTGCGGGTCCACGGGCAGCGTCAGGGTGCGACGTCCACTCTGCTTGTCCTGCGGCTGGGCCATCGACGAACTCCACGGCGATCGAATGCAGTATGCAACGCCTTTGATGGTCGCGAAACGGGCAGTGGTCGTTGGACCTGCCCGGTCGGACCTTCTATACTCCTGCCCTCTGCGCGAAGATACGCCGCATGCGCGCAATGAAAGGGGAACTCCTATGCGCCTGTTGAACCTGACCCGGGCTGCGGCCCGGGCTCCGACCCTGGCCTGTGCGGTCACACTTGTTCTGCTTGGCGGCTGTGTGCTCGGCACCGAGGATGCCGTCCCAGACGTCACCGAAGACGTCGAGGACACCTCGGTATTCGACTTCGGTGTCGAAGAGCCGCCACCCAAGATCGAGCTCCAGCTGAGCAACGACAAGGAAGACGGCACGGCCGCGCCGGCGCTGGTCACGTTCACCGTGAACATCGGCACGTTGGATCCCAAGGACTTCATCTTCAAGTGGGATTTTCAGGATGGCGACTCCTTCGAGGAGAAGTGGGAGGACGACAAGGACGCCAAGGCGCTGCTGACCATGCAGCACGAGTACAAATACAAGGGCCAGTACTGCGCCAAGCTCGACGTCATCTGGCGCAAGCAGCTGTCGGTTCGAAAGGACGCCCAATCCTGCGTCGATGTGATTCAGCCCGCCGAGTTGATCCTGTCGACGGTCAAACTCGAGTCCTCTGAGGTGGTGGGGCTGGGCGACCCGGTGACGTTGAGTTTTGAGATCGACAACGAAGGCGACGCGGTGGTGGAGCCCTTCGAGACGGCCGTCTTCCTGTCCAAGGATGCGACCCTGGACAAGGCCGATCTGCTGGTTCACAAGGTAGAGCACGAGGGCATGGACAGCGGACTGACGGGCGTGGTCACCCTCTCTTTCACCGACGACAACGCGCTGAGCTTCAACCTGCCGGCCGGCGTGCCGAACGGCCATTTCTGGATCTTCGTCCATGTTGATCACCTGAAGAAGATCAACGAGTTCAACGATCTGGACAACCTCCGCTACGCCAACACGCTGCTCGAGGTCAACAACCTGGTGGCGGCCAAACCCAATCTCACCGTCACCAAACCCACGCTCACCAGCGCCAACAAGAGCTACTCGCCGGGCGATCAGGCCAACTACGAGTTCTTCATCAAGAACGTGGGCGAGGGCGAGGCGAAGAACTTCAAGTTCTCGGTCTTCCTTAGCAAGGACAAGAAGCTCGACTACCTGCCTGGCGTCGAGCCCGAGAAGATCGACATCAACACACACGATCGGCCGATCACCGACGCGGCGACCACCTCGGTCAAGAGCCTGATCCCCGGCGCCAGCCTGAAGCTCACTCGTGGCCTCTCCGTGCCACCGCTGCCCGACGGCACCTACCACCTGATCGCCAAGATCGACACCGACGAGCAGGTCACGGAGACCTCCGAGGACGACAACATCGCCGTGGGCGACAAGCCGCTGGTCATCAAAAAGGTGATCGTGCAGGGCTGGGATCTGGAGCTCGTGGAGTTTGCCGTGGTGCCCAAAGGCTCCTTCCTCGGCGGCACCGTGGCCATCAAGTACACGATCAAGAACCTGGGCAACATCAACAGCCCCAAGGATGTGCCAGCCACTGTCTACTTCTGCCCGAACAAGGGCCTGACCAAGCCGCTCTGCCAGCTCAACAAGACCACCTTCACAGTGCCCTCGCTGGTGCCCGCGCAGACCAAGGTGGGCCAGCAGAACGTGTCCATCGACAAGAACACGCCGGTGCAGAAGTACTCGGTTCACCTGCAGGTGGACCCCCAAAACAAGTACCCACCCCCCAAGGAGTTGGAGAAGGGCAACAATACGAAGAAGATCTGGCCATTCCTGATCACGGCCACAGCCAAGGTGGACTTCAAGCCGGAGAACATCGGCTTCCACCCGCAGTCGGTGACCGCAGGCCAGGTCATCAAGGTCGCCTACAAGATCTCCAACCTGGGCACGCACGGCTCCGGCGTGACCAAGACCGCTATCGCCGTATCGCAGGGCACTCAGTTCTCGCGCGCCGCCGCCAAGAGCGGTGTCAACATCGTGCTGGCGAAGATCAACGAGGACCCGGTCGAAGCTCAGGCCACGGTCTATCGGGCGGCGAAGATCGTGGTGCCGTTGGGGCTGGATCACCTGCTGACCACCCACAACCTCGGCGTGATTCTGGACATCGATGACGAAGAAGGGGCCGAGTCGCCCGGCGATGCGGCCAACAACGGCGCGCCGTCCAACCTCAAGCTGACGGTCAAGGACGCCAAGGGCGGCTGCTACGAGGACGGTCACGACAAAGATGGCAAGAAGAACAACAAGAAGGACGAAGCGGCGGTGATCAAACCCGGCGTCACGTCCGGGTTGGCGCTTTGTGGCGCCGAGGACTGGTACAAGGTCTCGATGCAGAAGGGGCACTCCCTCTTCGTGACCATGAAGGCCTCAGAGTTGCTGTGGACGTCGCCGATCCCGGCCGACCTGGACCTGGACCTGGTCACGCCCGACGGCAAGATCCTCGACTCGGTCAAGAGCCTGGGCCTGGCCAAGAAAGCCTCCGCCCTGACCGTGCCGGCGACCGCGGACTACCTGATCCGGATCTACCCGCATACCGCGGCGGTTCAGGCGCACTACACGCTGGACGTCAAGGTGGAGGGGCCGCCCTCCGGGGTGGATCTCTTCGCCTCGCACCTGACGGCCGGGCCGACCGCCACCTTCCCCGGCGGGCTGGTCAAGACCACGCTGGCGTTGACCAATCTGGGCGACAAGCAGGCGACCGCGTTCACGGTGCGCTACATGCTGTCGACCGATTCCACCATCACCGAAGCCGATACCAAGCTCGCCGACGTGATCTTCGATGACGGCCTGGGCGCCGCAGCATCGACCAAGTTCAAGCGCAATCTCGTGCTGCCTGTGGTCAAGGGCGGCAAGTACTACATCGGCGCCTTGATCGATGCCGACGGCAAGGTCTCGGAGACCGACGAGAAGAACAACAACGTGACGTCCAACAGCATCCAACTCAACAGCCAGATCAGCTGCGCCACCGACTCCTTCTCGGGCAACCATACGGTGGACGAGGCGGCTGACATTTCGCCGACGACCAAGTGCTACACCAAGTTGAATGTCTGCCCGGGCCTGGAAGACTGGTTCGCCATCAAGATGCCCCAGGGCAAGGCGCTGGCAGCAGAGGTCAAGTGGAAGCACGCGCCCGGCAACGGGATCATCGGCCTGCAGATTGTCGACCCCACCAAGACGTCGGTGGTGGCGGGTTCAGCCAACCCGCAGCAGACCAAGGCGAAGTTGCCCTACCTGCAGGTGGGCGGCACCTACTACTTCCACACCTACGTGCTGCCCGAGGGCGCCAAGATGGCGCAGCCCTACGACTACGAGCTCTGCGTCACCGCGTCGGACCCCGATCCAAGCGACGTCTGCCTGCCGGATGTCTACGAGTCCAATGGCAGCAGCCAGACGGCCAAGGAGCTCGGCTGCGGCCTGGCCAACCTGACGTTATGCAAAGGTGATCAGGACTGGTTCTACCTGGACATGACCAAGGGCGAGAAGGTCATCCTCGACCTCAATCACCCGGGCAGCCCGTCCAAGCTCGAGATCTACGACAACCCCAATACCAAGGCCATCCAGACGCTGACCGGCAGCGGCAAGTTGAACTTCACGGCCAACGCTGACGGCAAGTACTACATGCGCATCGGACATAAAGAAGACAAGAAGCCGCCGCAGGGCTTTGGCTACTCGCTCAAGGTAGATGGCGGCAAGGGGGTCGACCTGCTGCCGCAGATCGACAGCCTCTTCCCGACCAAACTGCCGCAGAACGACGATGTCTTCGTCAGCACCAAGATCTCCAACGAGTGCAAGACCGACGCCGGCGCCTTCGACTACTGCTACTGGTTCTCCACGGACAACAAGCTCGACAAGAAAGACACCCTGATGCTCAAGAAATCGCTGAGCAAGGGTCTGCTGGGCAAGACGTCGGTGACCGTGGACGACAAGGCGGCGATTCCGGCCGATGCCAAGACGGGCTCGGCGTTCGTCATCGTCGAGGCCGATTGCAGCAAGGCGGTCAAGGAGAGCCAGGAGCTGAACAACGTCGACGCTTCTGGCTTGACCGTGGTCGAGCTCTGCCTGCCGGACATCCTGGAGCCCAACCCGGGTCCGAATTTCGCAGCCAAGATCAACACGGGCAAGAACGCCGACCTGTCGCTCTGCCCCTATGACCTGGACTGGTACCAGTTCGAGGCCAAGGCGGGCGAGACCATCTCCGTCAGCCTGGACTTCGACACCAAGAAGGGCGACCTGGACGTGCGGCTGTACGAAGTGGGCAAGTTTGGCTGGCCGGTGGCCACCGCCAAGACCAAGAATGTGCCCGAGCAGCTGGTCTACACCACGAAGAAGTCGACCAAATACTACGTGCGCGTCAACGGATTCGCAGGCCAGACCAATACCTACGATCTGTACCTCTGCAAGAAGGTGGGCGGCAGCTGCTTCGAGTGCACCGATTCGAAGCAGTGCGACTTCGCCAAGGGCGACTTCTGCGATCCCAAGGGCAAGTGCCAGTCCCTGGGTTGCACGATCGGCGACGACAAGACCTGCGATGATGGCAATTCGTGCACCGTCGCCACCTGCAAGGCCGGCGTCGGCTGCGCCAAGACCGTGCTCACCGCCGCGCCCTGCAGCGATGGCGACGCCTGCACGCTGGGCGAGAGCTGCACCGACAAGGGCGTCTGCGTGGCCAGTTCGAAACTGCAGGTCACCGACGCCAAGACCCTGGTACACGGCCACGGCAGCACCCTGGTGGGACTGCCGGGCGACAAGCTGCTGCTGGCGGGCGACGCCAAGGGCGCCGACGGCAAGTGGCGCTCGCGCATGGAGTTGCACCACCTGGCACAGACGGTATGGGAGTTGAGCTACGAGGTCACAGGGACCATGGGGCACCACCTCGCCGACGCGCTCAAGCGCAGTGACGCCGCTGAAATCATGGCCGTGGGCAGCGCGCAGCTGGCCATGGCGGCGACGCCTACCGCCGGATTGTTGGTGCGTGCCGCGCTGGATACGGGCAAGTCGCTGGGCATGACCGTCATCGGCGGCGCTGGCAAACATCGCGACCTGGCAGCCCTGGTCCAGACCGGGGCCGGGCTCTTCGCGGCCGCTGGGCAGGCCAATGCCGCGGCGAAGGCCGATGGCATCGACGGTTGGCTGGTCTCGTTGCAGCCCGATGGAAAGATCATGTGGGAGCTGCGCGCCGGTGGCGTCGGCGCGGACGCCTTGCATGACGTGGCCGTGGCCAGCGATGGCACACTGCTCGCCGTGGGCGTCGATCGCGACGCGAAGACCGCCGAGGGCGGCTGGGTCGTGGGCGTCTCACCCAAGGGCAAGCTGCTGTGGTCGAAGAACCTGGCCGCCGGTGGCACCCAGAGCACGCTTTGGAGCATCGTCGCGGGCAAGGGCGACACGGTCGCCGTCGGCGGCGGCTCGGATCTGGGTCAGACGGGCGGCAAGCCTGAACCCTTCTACCAGGCGTGGATCGCCTGGCTGAGCGGCTCCGGATTCGCCAAGGAGCCCGCCCTGGCGGGCAGCGCGATCCTGCCGGCGACGACGCCACAGGATGCGGCCTACAAGGGCACCAAGGTGTCGCAGGTCTTCGACCTGGCGTGGGCGCCAGCGGGCGGCCTGGTTGCCGCTGGCATGACCGGCGCGACCAAGGGAGCCAAGGGCGGGATCGATGGCGCCATCTGGACCGTCGACAGCAGCAAGAAGCTGAGCAAGACGTTCCCGTTCGGCGGCCCCGGATTCGATGTGTTGCGCTCCCTGCTGACCGCCGATGGCGCGGTGCAGGCGTTCGGCACAGCCGACCTCGAGGGCGACAAGGGCCCGCGCTGGTACAACGCGGGGGTGACGCCACCGAAGACGGACTGCAACGATGGCAACCCCTGCACCATCGACGCCTGCAAGGCCGCCACCGGCTGCATGCACGAAGCCGTGAAGGACGGCCAGGCTTGCGGCATCGGGCTGGCGTGCAAGGCTGGTGTCTGTCAGTAGGCAGCGACGAGAACCCGACCAAGATGGGCAAGAAGCGGAAATCACGTTCGCGGCGGTCCGGGTCTGCCATCAAGGCGCTATCGGGCAATTCCATGAGCGGGCGCCACCGGGCGCAGGCGTCGAACCGTCCGCGCCTGTCGAGCCCCGAAGATGGCCTGGACCTGCCCCGAGGCGCGGACGCCGAAACGCTCTGGAGACTGGGCGAGCGAGCGGAAGAAGCGTTCGATTATGAGGGCGCGCGAGGTCTCTATCGGGAGGCGGCGCGCGCCGCGCCGACCCGGCGCATCGGTCACTTCGTCACCGGCTACGCAGCGTTCCTCGTGGAACGTTACGGGCAGTTCAATGAGGTGGCTGCGTGGCTCGATGATGACGACTTCGAGCCATTGGCGATCTCGAACACAGAGGAAGCCCGCCTGCCGGCATTGGTGGCCCTGGCCGCCGCTGAAGTGGGCCACGCCCGCTCGCCAGATCTCGACCGGGCACTGGCGAACCACCTCGGTGAGCCCGGCGCCCTGACGAGAACGGCCAGGCGACTCAACGACGCGGGCGCACAGGACGAGGCGCTGGCATTGCTGAGCAGGTTTGGCGATCGACTCGGCGCCCTGAGCGAGGCTGGACGCCTGCTGGAACAACTTCGCGCACGGACCGACGCGGCTTGTGCGGATGCCCTGAAACCGGTCGAGGCAGCGCTCGAAGCGCGGGATGCCGCGGCGGCGCGGGCGGCCCTGGAGGCCTGCCGGGCGCAGTGGCAGGAGCAGGCCATCTACCGTTCGACCGAAGCCCGGGTAGCTGCCGCAGAACGCCTGGCCGGTGCCGAGGCGCTGCGCCGTCAAATCGAAGCCGCGCTGGACGACGACGACCTGACAAGTGCCCGGCAGGCGGCGCTCGAACTGGTCCGCCTGGAGCCGGACAACCCGGCGGACAAGAACACGCTGAATTGGATCGAGCAGCGCCAGGAAGACAAACGGCAGGCAGAGCTGCTGGCCAGGATCGACGGCGAAGCCGATGAAGCCTCGGCGGTGGACCTGTTGTCGACGCTATATGCCCGTCACGGCGCCAAGGTCGAGGTGGGCGAACGCTGGGCTCGCGCCTGGGCGCTGGTCTGCGAAGCGGCCGGCCACGAGGGCCCCCTGGGTGGACAGGGCGCCGAACTGGCGGCCGTTCTCGCCCTCGAAACCACCATGGAGGCGGGCGATCCCGCCGCGATCGCCGATCGGCTGTCGGCCATTGTGTCCCGCTGGCAGGGCCTGCGCATCGTGCGCCAGGCGCGCGGCGTGTTGAAAGCGGCTGACCAGGCGTCCCGCGACCAGCAGGAGTCCGCGCTGATCGCCGAGGTCGAGGGCCTGCTGGACCAAGACGACCTGTCCGCTGCCAGCGCTCGATTGCAACAGCATGGATCGACGGCCGACCAGCGTGGGACCGCACTGCGGGCGCTCTACAAGCGCGTGGAGGAGCGGCAGCTGGCGGGCGAACGCAAGCAGGCCCGTCTGCGCGAACTGGACGAACGCCTGTCGGGAGGCCGGCTGTTCGGCGCCAGGCGGCTGCTCGATCGCATGGCCACAGAAGGCGAGGTGGGCGGCGAAGCGCTGGACGACCTGCGAGTCCGCCTGAAGGCGCGGTGGAGCGAAGAGATGCAGGCCATGGCGGTGCCGCCGGTCGGTCTGCAGGTCAGCGAGGAGCCCTTTGCCGTGGGGGTCGCCAATGGGCGCCTTTTGATCGTGCAACAACGACTCTGGCTGACGATCAACCTCCAGACCCGGGGATTGCAGCCCTTCCAACTGCCCGAGTCCTGCGAGATCGCCAGCCGGCCCGGCGCGCGGATCGCCGAAGTGGACGGTAAGGCGGTGCTGGTCGGCTTCTCCAAGGGTCGCCTGATCCGCATCGAGCAATCGCCGGGCCAGCCGCCAGAGGTGATCGAAGGCGCCCGACTCAGCCGCCTGCTGCGGGGCGACGATCGCATCTCCGGCACGGCCATCGAGCCGGATGCGGCGACCTGGCGACTGCTCCACTACAGCTCCCAACGTCCTGGCGCGCCGGCTACGATCAGCGAGATCGACGCCGCCACCATGTCGCTGATGGGCGCTGACCGACACCGCCCGGCGCTGGCCAGCTTGCGCGGCATTCGACATCGTCCTGACAGCTACGTCGTCGCCACCACGGCGGACGCACGAGCTCGCCGCGGCTGGGCGCTGGCGCTCTATGACCGAGGCGATCGTGGCCGACCCGGTGTGCACATGAGCCAGCAGGAGCTGGTCGAACCGGTGGCCCGATTCACCGGTGCCATCGCCTGGCCGGAGGCCGATCGCCTCTATGCCAGCTACAGCGTGTACGACGTGTTCAATCCCGATGAGGTGCACGCCACGTCTTCGCTGCTCGTCTTGCGGGGCAGCAAACTGATCTTCGCTTCAGCCGATTTGCGGCGCCGCTTCGCGCCGACCGCGCCGCTGATCGTCGACCACCCATGGACCCTGGACACCCACAGCGGCCGCCTCTGGTTCGCCGCGCTGCCGCGCGCGACCGAGGAGGATCGCGACGCCATGCTTCTGGGGGTGGACGCAGAGCGTCTGCGCGCCGACCGGCCCGTGAAGTTGGAAGGCATCGAGCGGATCCTGGCCATCGAGCCCTGGGCCGACGGCGCGGTGCTCCTGGGCCGCCTGCACAGCGGGAAGCTGGC
This sequence comes from uncultured Enterobacteriaceae bacterium, assembly GCA_964438735.1. Classification (GTDB taxonomy): domain Bacteria; phylum Myxococcota_A; class UBA9042; order UBA9042; family UBA9042; genus CAYTLW01. The sequence continues at coordinate 48,168 of CAYTLW010000010.1, forward strand.
CATGGCGCTGGCTCGGATGGAGGCGGGCGGCGATCTTGCGTTGACGATCGACGGATTACCGGTTTAGATTCCGCGCCCCATCACAGGAGACGACATGGGCAAGGGAAGCAAGACGATCAAGCTGAGGCAGAAAGAGCGGCGCAAGAAGTATCTCTCGCGCATTCGCCGCCAGACCGAAGCCGCCAAGGCAGACGCCAAACAGCGGCGCATGGGCTGACCGATTCCGCACGGCTCAGGAGCTCGATGAGTACCGACAGCGACTGCCTGTTCTGCCGAATGGCGGCCGGCAAGATCTCGGTCAACGAGGTCTACCAGGATGAACACGTCCTGGCATTCCACGACATCAGCCCACAGGCACCGACCCACATCCTCGTGATCCCAAAGCGACATATCTCGTCGCTGGCGGATTCCACAGGCGATGATGAACCGATCCTGGGACGGATCCTGGGCACGGTGCGCGACATCGCCGCCGGCCTGGAGCTGCCCGAAGATGGTGGCTATCGCTGTGTGCTCAACACCGGCCCGCGCGCCGGCCAGAGCGTCTTCCACATCCACGCCCACCTACTGGGTGGCCGGGCCATGAAGTGGCCTCCAGGCTGAAACCTCCCCCTCTCAACAGCCCTTCTCCAGCACGCGACGTCGCCAATGGTTCGTCTGAGACGAGAGATCGAAGGCATTGTCGTCGACCAGTCGATCCCCCTGCCCGCATACGCGTTGGGCGAGATCGCCTCATCGCTCGTGCTGCCCGAATTCGATCGCCTGCTTCAGGGCGTCGAAGGTGCACGCATCCTGGTCGCTGGCGCTCCGCGCACGGACCTGGCCATCGCCCTGGCCGATGCCGGCCGCCAGGTGACGATCACCGACCTGGAGACCGACACCATCCGCGGATTGCATGGCCGCCTGCCGCCCGCTGTGCTCGGTCGGATCAACCTGGTGGACAAACCCTATTCGGAGACGACCTTCAGCGCCTCTGCGTTCGACGCGGCCATCTATCACGATCTGCTTCACCGCCATCCGCAGCCCGAGTGGCTGATTCACAAGGTCCAGCGTGAATTGAAGGTGGATGGGATGCTGTACGCCCGCCTGTTCGTGCGCGGCTCGCTATCATCCAATGAACGGTGGCAGGCACACATCGAGGCGGTGCCGACAGACGCCGCCCAGCAAACCGCGGCCCTGGCCGGACATGGACTGGCCATCGCCGTCGAAGCCGCCGCCACAGGTCGCCTCTCGCACCTGGCCCTGAACGCGGATGGGCGGGACGCGATCGACCGCGGCGCCCACCTGCCTCGGCAGAGTTTCGCCGGTCTGGTGGATGAGCAGTTGGGTGCGGTCGCATCACGACTGCGCATCGAGAAGATACACGTGGGCCACGGCATCCGTCGCCGGCTGGCCAGCCTGCTCTACGGCGCACGTTCGCCGCTGCAACGGGCGCTCATCGGATGCTGCGAGGGATTGCCGGAGACCGCCGACCAGGAGGACCTGGGGCGGAGCGATCCGAGGGTGGTTGGCGTCGTCGCGCGCAAGGCGCTGGCCGACCTGGGCAGACGGCGTCGCCGACGCTGACGAGCAACGGCCGGAAAGGGTGCTATCCTTCTCCGGCCAGCATGGACGCCGACGCGAGTCGGGCGACCGCGGAGGTGGCGCTTGTTCGGCATCGGTGGACCAGAGCTGGCGGTGATCCTGGTTCTGGGCTTGATCCTGGTTGGCCCCAAGAAGCTGCCCCAGGTGGCCCGCACCGTAGGCGCCGGCATCCGCGACCTGAAGCGCGCCGCCAACATGGCCCAGACAGAATTCCGCGAGACCGTCGACGAGCTCATGCGCGAAGCAGATCTCGACGACACGTTGACCCAGCTGCGCAACGACATCGATCCGAACATGCCGTTGACGCATAACAAACCCAAGGACCGGTTGACCGGCTGGAAGGAGCGGGGGGCGCTCGCTGACGAGGAGCGCGACAAGCACCCCGACGAGGGCTGGCACTTCGATGATGACGACGATCCCGCCGACGCGTTGGAAGACGAGTCCGACGATGAGCCGGCATTGATCGAAGACGGCAACGCCAACGCCGAGCCCGCCACGCTGCTCGAGGAGCCGGCCGAGTCCGGCGGTATCCGGCCAGAACCGGCCCCTGATCCGCCGCCGGCGACGCCGGAGCCCGTCGAGGGCACCGTGTCGTGGCGGCCGCCTGCAGCTGAGGCTACGGAAGAGTCATGAGCGAGACCGGCGCCAACGCCGAGCCCGTCACGCCCGGCCGCACGACGATGCCGCTATTGGCGCATCTGGTCGAGCTGCGAAACCGCGTGCTGAAGGCGACGATCGCCATCGTGCTGGCGTTCTTCGTCGCCTGGGCCTTCCACGTCGAACTCTACGACTGGCTGATCGCGCCGATTCGCGACGCCATGGCCGACAACGGCTTGTTCTCGATCAAGGCGTTGCAGATTACCGAGAGCATCGCCGTCTACATCCGGTTGGCGGTCTTCGGCGGCATCTTCCTGGCCAGTCCGGTGATCTTCTACCAGATCTGGGCCTTCGTAGCGCCGGGCTTGAAGCGCGCAGAACGGGCCACCGTGATCCCCGTGATCGCCGCCTCAGTGGTCTTCTTCGTCGCCGGCGCCGCGTTCTGCTACCTCGTGGTCCTGCCCTTCATGACCGACTTCCTGATCAAGCTCACGCTCGAGGGCGAGGGTCTGACGCTGGAACCGACGCTCCAGAGCACATTCTCCTACGCCCTGTGGCTGCTCCTGGCCTTTGGCGTGGTCTTCGAGTTGCCGGTCTTCATGTACTTCCTGTCGGCCCTGGGCATGGTGACCTCACGCGGGCTGCTGGCCTTCTATCGCTACTGGGTGGTCATCGCCTTCATCGTCGGCGCCATCCTCACGCCGACGCCGGACCCCATCAACCAGGCGTTGATGAGCGGGCCGCTGGTGGTGCTCTACGGACTCGGCATCGGCATCGCCTGGCTGGTGGAACAGGATCGAGCGCAGGATCGCCGGATTCCCTGGCGCGCGGTCGCGGTGCTGGTGTTGCTGCTGGTCGGCGGGCTCGCCGTCGGCTTCAGCCAGGTCGCAGGACGTGGCAAGCGGGCGCCCCTGGCCGACATCCCCACCGATGTGCATCAGCTTGTGGGCGCCCATCTCGCCGGCATGTCGGGGCTCCGCCAACGAGCGACGGACCCGGCGGCGGCGCGGGCCATGGGTCCGGTGGGCCTGCTGGAGGTGCTCGACCTGAAGGAGGGCCTGCCGTCGACGCTCTGGATGGCCCGATTCGACGATGGAGTCGCCATGGTGGTGCCCTGGGAGGGTGCCCAGGCCGTGCCGCGGCGTATCGCCAAGGAGCGCGAGGTCTCGGTGGTGCCCTACGCCGGAGGACCATCTGCCCTGTTTGTGATGCCGGGAGCCCGCGGACGCTGGCGTGTGGCGGCCCCGGACGAAGACACGCTGTGGATTGGCCATGACGCCGCCCTGGCGCATCTGGCCGCGGTCCGTCGAGGCCAGGTGCCGGCCTTCGGAGCCGATCCGTTGCTGGTTGATGCCATCGCCAGCCTGCGGGCCAGCGGCCCCCTGTGGGGCGCGTCCATGAGCGGCAAGGGAATCGCCGCCTGGCTGCCTGGCGGTGCGCTGGCCGACACGGTGACGCTGGCGGCAGCGACCGTGGACGCGCGGGCGACGCGCCTGATGGTGGAGTACAACTGCAAGGGCGAAGACGCTGCTCGCGCCCTGCGGGCCCGCCTGGACAGCTGGACGGCCGACGTGCGGCGCCCGGTGACGACCGGCACCGAGGGCATCGAAGCGGTGCGCGAGCTGGCCAGCAAGCTGGCCCAGTTGACCCGACTGATGGAGCGCGCCGCGACCTCGGGTGCCAACATCTCGCCCCAGGGAAGCGACGATCACATCAACCTGGTGCAGATCTCTCAGCAAGCCGGCCAGATGGCCGAGCAGCTCGACAGCCTGAGCGGCAACAAGGGCGACGACAAGCCGCAGGAACGACCGCTGTTGGAACGCCTCGTCCAGGCGCCCGCCGTGTCGACCACGCGCACCGATGGCGCGCAGGTCCGGTGGACGATCGAAGCGCCTTCAGGGATCGTCCTGGCGGCGCTGTTCGCAGCATCCGAGCACGGCCTGGCGCCAGAAGCGCTAGCCCGCCAGGCGCCCAAGAAGCCGGTCGCTGAGAAGACGACGGACGACGAGGGGCCCGCCGGCCGCGAAGTGGCCACCGATCCAGGCGCCGGCGCGCCGGCCCCGCAACGTGCAGCGACCGAGCAGGAGCCGCCCATGCCGATCCGCGAAGACGTGATGGTGAGCCCTCGCGGTAGTTGATTGGGACGTCGAATCAGGTCCGAACGTCGGTGAACCAGGCGATCGTGCGCGCCAGCCCCTCGCGGAAGTCCACCGCAGCGGAGTAGTCCAGGTCCCGGCGGGCGGCGCCGATGTCGGCCAGGCTGTCGCGAATGTCGCCGGCTCTGGGCGGCCCGTGTACGGCCTCGACCTGCGTGCCCATGGCGTCGTTGATGGCGTCGACCAGGTCGAGCAACGAGTAGCGCTGGCCGCAGGCGACGTTGTAGACGCCACCGGGAGCGTTGGGGGAACTCAACGCCTTGAGGTTGGCCTCGACGACGTTGTCGATGTAGCAGAAGTCGCGGGTCTGTTGACCGTCACCATGAATCGTCGGCGACGTACCGCGGCGGATCAGATCGATGAACAGCGGGATCACCGCGGCGTAGTCGCTGTCGGGCGCCTGGCGAGGGCCGAAGACGTTGAAGTAGCGCAGGGCCACGCACTCCAGGCCGTACACGTGGTGCCAGACCGAACAGGAGTACTCGCCCATCAACTTGGCCACACCGTAGGGGCTCAACGGCTTGGGCGCCATGGTCTCCACCTTTGGCAGCACGGGCGTCTCGCCATAAGCGCTCGACGAGGCGGCGTAGACCAGCCGGCGCACACTGGCGGCCCGGGCGGACTCGAGGATGTTGAACATGCCGTTGACGTTGACGTCGTGGGAGGCCGCCGGATCCTCGACCGAGCGAATCACCGAAGGCAGGGCCGCCTGATGCAGCACCTGGTCGACGCCGACCATGGCCGCGTCCACGGTGGCCCGATCGCGAATGTCGCCGCGGATGAACTCGAGCCGTTCGCCCAAGCCCTCCAGGTTCTCCAGCCGGCCGGTGGACAGGTCGTCCAGGACCCGCACCCGATCACCACGCCCGATGCAAGCGTGGGAAAGATGTGAACCGATAAACCCGGCGCCGCCGGTGATGAGGACGGTGGCCATCAAGGCCCTCCTGTCTGGTCGAAACGTGCGCACGACGCGGCAACATCGCCGCCCGTGACGTCGAGCACCGCAGCGCTACTGGTTCATGTCGTCGAGGAACATATTATTCGTTTCGTACTTGCGGATCTTGTCCAGCAGGAACTCCATGGAGTCGACGACATTGAGCGGATGCAGGAGCTGGCGGAGCAGGTAGACCCGGTTGAGGGTGCGCGGATCCATCAGGAGATTCTCTTTTCGCGTTCCGGACTTGTTGATGTCCAAGCACGGGAAGATGCGCTTCTCCATCAGCTTGCGATCCAGGTGCACCTCGCAGTTACCGGTGCCCTTGAACTCCTCGAAGATCACCTCGTCCATGCGCGAGCCGGTGTCGACCAGCGCGGTGCCGATGATCGTCAGCGAGCCGCCCTCCTCGATGTTGCGCGCAGCGCCGAAGAAGCGCTTGGGCTTGTGCAACGCGTTGGAGTCCACACCACCGGAGAGGATCTTGCCCGAGGGCGGCACGACGGTGTTGTAGGCGCGGGCCAGTCGGGTGATGGAGTCCAGCAGGATCACCACGTCGCGGCCATGCTCGACCAGTCGCTTGGCCTTTTCGATGACCATCTCGGCGACCTGCACGTGCCGGCTGGCCGGCTCGTCGAAGGTGGACGAGATGACCTCGCCCTGTACCGAGCGCTGCATGTCGGTCACCTCTTCGGGGCGCTCGTCGATGAGCAGCACGATGAGGTAGACCTCCTTGTGATTGGCCGCCACGGCGTGGGCGATGTCCTGCAGCAGCACCGTTTTACCGGTGCGCGGCGGGGCGACGATCAGGGTCCGCTGGCCTTTGCCTTGTGGGCAGAGCAGGTCGACGATCCGGGTGGTGTAGTTGTCGCCGGCGTACTCCAGGCAGAGCTTTTCGGTCGGATAGAGGGGCGTCAGGTTGTCGAAGAGAATCTTCTGCCGCGCCCGCTCGGGCTCGTCGAAGTTGATCTGGTCGACCTTGAGCAGCGCGAAGTAGCGCTCGCCATCCTTGGGCGGCCGGATTTCACCGGAGACCGTGTCGCCATTGCGCAGGCCGAAGCGGCGAATCTGTGACGGCGAGACGTAGATGTCGTCCGAGCCGGGGAAATAGTTGTAATCGGGCGATCGCAGGAAGCCATAGCCGTCAGGCAATACTTGCAGCACGCCTTCGCTGAAGATCGCGCCTTCGCGATCGGTCTGGGCCTGCAACAGGCCAAAGATCAGGTCCTGCCGGTGCATACCAGCGGCGTCCTCGATGCCGAGTTCGGCGCCGAGTTCGACCAGATCGGACATCTTCATATGTTTGATGTCGTTGAGGTTCATTCATTCACCTGTGATGATCGCGACTGGGCGATCCGGGCGTCCATCCGGGAAGGGAGGCGCACTTGCGGGCGAGCCGAGGCCCGTGTTGTGCGAGGGTGGCAGCAGGTACGGAGGATGGACGCGGATTCCCGCACGCAGCCGTTGAAGTACAGTCGGGTGGAGTAGGCAAGGTCGGCTCAATATTCCCCGAGGCGGGCGGATGGTATGTCCGCATGCGCGCGATTGTCAACGCGGATCAGCGCCACGGAACGGCCGACGGGAGCGGCCTGGACCGAGAAGAAAGGTGAGCGGGGCGGGCGCCCCCCGCGGACGACTATTCCGGGCCTGAGAGGCCGCAGGGCTGCTGGCAGATCTCCACCTCGCGGCAGTCGAATCGCAGATGGTCAGCCGGTGACAGATCGTCGAACGCCGCCGCCTCCACCGAGCCCGGTGGCAGAATGCGAGACAGGCCGCGCGCGAGTTCGATCAAGCGCGCCGTGCTGGCGGCGAAATGGGAGTCAATCAGGCGCAGCCGATAGGCCATCAGCCGGTTGGCGCGGGTCGGCAGGAAGGCGATGGACGTGGCGGCTTCGTGCTTCCACAGGCCGACTCGAACCATCTCGCGGATCAGCCAGAACACGGCCAGCGGCGGCGCACCGCGCAGCACGCCTTGGGTCAACATGCCGAACAACACCTCGCTGGTGGCCGCTTCGGCCAGGATGGTGGGCGTGTCGGGTTTGCTGTTCAACACGCGGCCACCGAGCACCGCGTCCAGCAGGGCACCCCGGATCCAGGTGGCGCCCTCGTCCGGCTGGCCGAATCCCCAACGCACGATGACCTCAGGCAGGGCCTCGGGCCGCTCCAGCAGCACCGCAACCGGCAGCAGGGCGCCAACCCTGTCGATCAGCCGCTCAGCCAGGCTGCCATCCGGCTGGCGGGCGTGAAGGCGGGCGAGCAGGGCGGCCAGGAAGAGGTGGCGGACCGCTTCATTCTCCGACAGGCGCGTCTCGAGTCCGAATGCGAGCAGCAAAGAGCCGCCGACCAGCCCTTGTTTGCGGCCCACCTCGCGCAGGGCGGCGATGACCTCTGGCACGCCCAGGGGTTCCTTGGAACAACCGGCCTCAAGGCCGGCGTCGCGCATCACCAGGCGCGGGCGCGCTGTCGGACGTCGGCGGGCGCGCGGCGCGGGCTGCTCGGTCGGCGCCTCTTCGGCGGGAGCTGCCTCTTCGAGGTCAGCTTCGTATTGTCGAAACACATCTTCATCAACCGGTGGCGCCTCGGGCGGCATGTCCGGCAAGTCCTCGGGCTCTGGCTCAGGCTTGCTGTCCTTCTTCGCCTTCTTCTTCTTCTTCTTGCCCTTGGCGACCGGCCTGGCTTTGGCGGCCACCTCGGATTTGGCAGCGGGCGTCTCGGCTTCTGACGCCTCTGGTTGGGCGGCTGACGCCGCAACAGGCGTGGCGGTCTCGGCAGGGGCGCCTTGCTCAACAGTCCCTTGCTCAGCGGCTTGCTGCACGGCGGCCTCTTCCAGCTCCTCTTCGAGCGCCTCGGCTTCCTCCTCGAGGAACTCGTCGACATCGATCATGCGCAGGCGCGGCACGGCCTTCTTGCCGATGTCGGTGAGCCCCCAACGGATGCCGATGAGCTTGACCCGGCCACTGAGCACCGCCCACTTGATCCAGTTCTGGAAGTCGGGCAGGCGGATCGGTTCGCCCGGATAGACGTAACTGGTCAGCATGCGGTGCAGCTCATAGGTAGAGTGCAGCCGGCCGCCGCCCTCCATATCCAGCGCCTCGAAGACGTACTTGATCAGCAAGGTGTTCTCGTCCAGCAGGCGTTGGTAGATGAGGTCGGCCTGCTCATCGGCGCCGTTGGCATCCAGCATGTCGCTGGACCAGGGACCAAGCGTGACCTTCTTGCCTTTGCTGCCTTCGATTTCGAGCAGCGACATCACCCGTGGGATGACCTCCTTGTCCCACAGGTCCTCGTCGCGCAGCCACTCGCGCCAGGCCTTCCAGCTGAGCTTGGAGCGATAGACATGCCCCAGCACCTTGTTCAAGGTGGATACCAGGAGCTCGTCGCGGGTATTCGGGAAGACGTCGTACTCGACGCGCTGCACCATGGGATCGCCTCCTGTTCTGACGCGCGATCTGCGTCGGTCGGGCGAGTCTAGTACAGCGACGCCGACCGTGCCATCGGCCCTCCCGCGTGCGGTCGCCGCCAAGTTGACCAAGCGCGACTGCGCAACTAGCATCTGCCGTGGTCAACATGATGGCCGGAGCGAGCACGTGTACAGCACCACGGGGCGAACCACCGCAAGCCGAACCGACCCCGGGCGCTCGGGCGACGCACGCCTGCGCGAACGCATTGTCGGCCCGATGCTCTTGCTCGCCGGACTCGCCTGTGCGCTGGCTCCCTCTGTTGCAGATGCGGCGCGGCGGGGCGGCGACAAACGGCCGCGGCTGCTGATCCTACGAGTCGAAAGTACCGCGGTCGCCGACCCCGTACGACGCAAGTTGACGTCGGCTCTGGCAGCGCGGGCCAAACAATATCGTCATTATCGCGTCGTCACCTCCAGAACCGACCTGGTCGAGGAGATGTTCGAGTTCGAGTGCACCGAAGCGGGCGTCGAGTGCCTGTCCAACATCGGCAAGAAGTACAAGGCCGCCAAGGTCATCTACAGCGAGATGGTCAAGGACGACGCGGGCAAACTGCAGTGGTCCATGCGCCTGGTGCAGATGAAGGGCACCAACGAGCCGATCGCGCGCGTGGCCCAGTCGACCGTGCAACCGCTGGCCAAGGCCTCGGCGCCCAAGCAGGCGGTTAAGAATGGCCTGCTGGTGCTGATCGGGCCGGTCGATCTGCCCCAGAAGCGCACCGCGGTGCCCGGCACGATGCATGTGCAGCTGGTCGGCGGCGGCGTAGCCCTGGTCTACGTCGATGACAAGCTCGCCGGTCGCTCCTCCGTCAGCGGGTTGAAGGTCAAGCTGGCGCCGGGCACCTATCGCATCCGCGTGGTGCGGGCGGGCTTCAAGGATTGGAATAGCAAGACCACAATCAAGAGCGGCAAGACCAAGGGCCTGACGGTGGAGTTGGAAACAGCGCCCATCGAAGCTGCAGCCGCGGCGAGGGCATCGACCGCCCCCAAACCGGTGCCGGTGACCAGCACATGGTGGTTCTGGACCGCCGTGGCGGCCGGCGCCGTGACAGCGGGTGTGGTGATCTATGCGGTGACACGGCCGGAAGAGACCAAGTTGCTGGGCAACGCGGCCTTCTCCATGGACAGCGATGACGCCCACTTCGATCCGGTCTTCGCCGGGCAGTGACAGCGAGGAAGATGTGCGCGCAATGAGTCTCAAGATCGGGAGCCTGGCGGCGCTGATGGCGCTGACCCTGGCTGGCTGCACGGCGGCCGAGCCCGATGAGACGGCCAATGACGGTCTCGGCGTGATGGCGTTCTCGCTGCCCGGCATCTTCCCCGGCGTGAAGTTCATGATGGTGCGCGTCTACCAGGGGCCCATCGTCGACCTGGGTGAGGGCCTCAAGTACGAGCTGCCCTGCATTCCCTACACGGGCACCAATACGGCTGGGGAGGAGACGTCCAAGAACGCCTTCACCCTGGATCGCCTGCCCGTGCGCGATGACTACGCCGTGCTGATCGACCTGTTCGCGGACGAGGCGTGCACGGAGTTGCGCATTCGGGCGTACCGGTCGGGATTGGCGGTGCAGGATAAGAGCGAGGCCGAGGTGGCCAGGCATCCTTACTACATCCAGCCCTATATCCTGGATTCGTTCACCGGCATGGCGACGCCGTCGGCCGAACTGCAGCAGAAGGTGGCCAAGAAGGCATGCGCGGTCGATGCCGACTGCAAGACGCTGCAATGGTGTGATGGCACCGACGATTGCCGAACCCTCACCATGCCCACCGCCACCTGCTCAACGACCAAGACCTGCACCGTGGACACCCTCTTCCCGCTCAACGGCGGCGCCCGGCGCGGGCTGCCCACCGTGGTCGGCCTGTCCAGCGGCGAGGTGGCGATCAGCGGAGGTGTATCGGTACACGACGGCAAGGGCGGCTGGACAGCGACCAACGAAGCTGTCGAGGTCTTCGACCCGGCCAAGGGCATCTTCGAGCATCCCGCGCGCCAGGTGGACAATCTGGGCAAGGAAGCGCGCGTATCCTTGGCGTCGTCGCTGCCCCTGGGCGGGCGCACATTTGCCCTGGTCGGCGGCATCGCGAAGCTGCGCCTGTCGCTTGCGGGCGGCAAGTTGACCACGGATATCTCCGATGACACCTGCGGCGGCGCCGGCGCGGACTGTCCGGCCTCCAAGGCTGTCTGGCGCGTCGATCTGGCCCAGAACGGTGCCTCGGGCACCAAGTTGGATGGCTTCCTGGCCCTGCCCGTGGTGGCCCACGTGGCGTCCAAGGAGGGGCCCCGGGTGCTGGTCGCCGGCGGCGCGGGCCTGCCCTTGCCCAAATCGGGCGACGGCCGCAGCGCCGAGGCCTTCCTCTGTGAGCTGGCCGCCGGAAAGGCCAGTTGCATCTCGTCGAGCAGCTTCATGAAGGCTGCGCGGGCCGGAGCGGCCACCGCCTGCATCGAGGCGGGCGCGAGCGCTTGCAAGAAGCTGCTCATCCTCGGTGGCCGAAAGTCGAGCAGCTCGCCACTGGCAGAGGTCTACGACGCGTCGACAGACACCTTCGCTGAAGTGAACCTCGCCGGCGGGGCCCCGAGCATCGCCCACGGCGGCACGCTGGTGCCCAACGGCGACGGCGCGTTGCTCCTGCTGGGCGCGAGCAAGAAGCCCCTCTTCATCGATGCGCCCGCAGCCGGCAACGGCGGGGACCTGCCGGCCATGCGCATCGTGATCGAAGCGGGCGATCCGGCAAACCTGACGTTCAGCGAGGTGAAGATGGCCGGCCAGGCCAAGGCGGGCAGCGACCGCCGGGCGCTGGCCACCGGTGTCGGCCTGGCCGACGGCACAGCGCTGCTCATCGGCGGCCTCAGCGCGGCCAATAAGGTCGTCAAGAGCGCCCTGTGGATCGACGATGCGGGCTCGGTCAAGGCCGAGATCCCGCTCGACGTGGCGCGTTTCGGCGCCGGCGCGGCGCGCATGGACGTCAAGGGCCCGCTCAACGGCTGCGTCATGCTTGCCGGCGGCTTGACGATGGGCAGTGAGGGCGGCTTCGAGGCGGTCAATCACGTCGAGGTCTTCTGCCCCAAAGCTCCGTGAGTCCCACCCGGCTCGATTCTTTTCCAGGCTGGCCCTCCGCCGCCATCACCTTGGCTGGCTTTGTCTGGCTGCTGGCGCCGGGCAGCTCGTGGTACGACGCGGGTGAACTGGCCGCGACGGCAGCCCATCTGGGCGTGCCGCATCCCACGGGGTTTCCGGTCTTCAACCTGAGCGGGCATCTCTTCACCCTGTTGCCCATCGGCCCGCTGGCCTGGCGGGTACACCTGATGGGCGCGGTCGCCGCGGTCGCCGCCACCTGGTTGTGGCTGGGCGTGCTGCGGGATGAGGCCCAGAATCCCATCGACAGCGGCCGTGGGCTGGCCTGGCTCACGGGCGCTGCGGCCATTGGCCTGCCGTTGCTGGCGCCAGCCTGTCTGCAACATGTTCGGGCGGCCGAGATCTACCCCCTGGCCTGGCTCGCGGTCGCCGCAGGGCTGGCAGTCTTCGTCCGCGCCCTGCCCGCCTGGCGCCCGGCGGCGTTGCTGGTGCTGGCAGCGCTGGCGGGTTCGATTCACATCGAAGCGGCCATGATCATCGGGCTGTTGGCGGTCTTCGCCGTTGCAGAGGTAGCGGTCGCGCCACGCTGGCGCCGCGCCGCCGCGTCACTGCCCATGCTCGTGGTCGCCGGGTTGCTGGCGCTCGCAGCGGTGGCGTACCTGCCGCTGGCCGCCGGGCGTTTGCCCGCGTTCAGTTGGGGCGATCTGCGCAGTGTCGACGCGCTCTGGGGGCACTTGAGCGCCGCGAGCATCCGGGAAGCATATGCCACCCGCATGGGCACGATCGGCCTGGACGGGGCGGCGACGCTCTTCTTGGACCAGCTGCGCGACAACGTGGGCCTGCTGGCGCTGCCTGCCCTGTTGGGCGTCGCGCTGAGTTGGCGTCACCATCGTCGCGCCCTGGTCGCCAGCGTGGCCGTCATCTGCATCGACGCAGCCTACAGCCTGCTGCTCAACCCCATGGGTCTGCGCGATCAGCAGGTTGGATTGCTGACATTCCTGGGGGCTGGCGTGCTGGCCGTCCAGGGTCTGCTGGGCGTGGTCGCCATGGTCGCAAACAGCGCCCGGGTCAGCCCGCTCGTCGCCTCGCTGCTGGGCACAGCGCTGTTGGTGGGCATCGCCGGCCAGACGCTGGGTGAGACCTCCCGGCAGGCGCCGAATGTGGACCTGGAAGCCGGCGCGCGAATGGCCGATACCCTGCTGAAGGACGCCCCGCCAGGCTCTCTGCTGATCACCTCGGGCGACCACGCTGGCTCGGCTTGCGCCTGGATGCAGGCGGGTGAAGGGGAGCGGCCCGACAGTCCTTGCGTGCCCGGGGTCTTCCTCAGGGACGAGACCATGCTGCGGCTCCTGGCAGCGCGCACGGGGGAGAGAGGCATGGCCGAGGCTGCCCAGCTGATTGCGGCGGGCGAACAGCGGTCCGAAGTAGTCCTGTCGGCCTGGATGCGCCCTGCGGTGGCCGCTCGGCCTGTGCGCTGGGAGCTGGGGCTGGCGGCCGAAGAGCGCCACCTGTCCGGTCATCTCCTGCCCGGCTTCCCGTGGCATACGCTCAGCGACGAGCGTATTTCGCGCCACGACCGGGAGCGGGCCTACAAAAACGTGCTTGAAGGGTTGCTGGCCCAGTGCAACGACGCACCGCCGGCCGCATGCCGGCCCGAGTCTCCGCTGGCGAGTTGGCTCGCGCACCACGCGGCGGTGGTGGCCGCGCGCGCCATGGCGAGCGGGCACGTTGCCTCTGCTGGACCGCTGCTGCGCGCCGCGGTGAGTTGGGCGCCACGACAGCCCAAGATCCTCAACAACCTGGCCGTCTACCTTCTCGGGCGCCGGCAGCCGAAGACCGCTCTGGCGGCATGTCAGCGAGCCCTGGCGGCCCGGCCCGACTACCTGCGTGCGCATCGCACAGCGGCGCGAGCTGCGTTGTTGGCAGGCCAGGACGAGGCCGCGTTGGACCACGCCCGGGCCTGGCTGGCCGGGCAACCGGCGTCAGCGTCTCAGCGCCGGTGGTTGCATGGCCTGGCGGAGTACGCGAGAGCCCCCGAGACGGCGGCCGACTTGCGGGCACTCTTGCCCTCCCTCGCCGGGGTCAGTGGAGCGGATGCGCCCGCCCAGCGGTGACGGTCCTGCTGCGGGTGGGTAGACTGTCCGGCAGCGAGGCGGCATGGCGACGATGATCCCCGGCAATGGTCCCCGTGGCGGCGACGCTGCCCGGCCTTCTTGCGCCCGCCTTTACGAGCGATTGGGTCGGGTATTGAACGATGAGTGGCTGGTCATCCACGAGCCGCGTTGGATCGGCCGGAGCGTGCCTGGAGAGCCCCTGCCCGACGGCCGGGCAGACTTCGCCATCGCTCATCCCGATCGCGGCATTCTGCTCCTCGATGTGCACGATGGTGGCTTGACCTGGGACCCTCACAGCGGACGTTGGCGTGGCGGCGTGGGACTGCGCGATCGCTCCATCGAAGATCCCTTCGTCAGCCTGGAGACCCGCCTCGAGGCCCTGGTCCGCCACATGCGGGCCCACCCATCCGCCGTGCCCTCGCAACCGGTGACGGGATTCGCCGCCGTGTTGCCAGACGTGATCGCGCCCTCCCGCGGCCTGGCCGCACACGCCCCGGCTGCCCTGGTGGTCGACATGGCGGCATTGAACGAGCCAGACAAGGCCATCGAAGCGATCTACGACCATTGGCAGCCCCGCCGACCGGCCACGGGGAGCGCCTCGGCGCGGTGGTGGTGGCGGGTCTTCGAAGACATCTTCGTCGCGCCCAGGCGGCTGCGCGTCACGCTCGGTCATCGAGTGGCTACCGATCGGCGCGACATCCTGTCGCTGGGCGACCGCCAGGTGCAGATCCTGGACCTGTTGGCGCGTGTGCGACGACAGACCATCTACGGGCCCGCGGGCACCGGCAAGACGGTGCTCGCCATCGCCAAGGCGAGGCTGCTGGCGGAGCAGGGGATGCGGGTCCTGCTGACCTGCTACAACAAGGCCCTGGGACGACACCTGCAGGCGGCCGTGGCCGACCAGCCCGCCATCACGGCGCGGCATTTTCACGAGCTCTGCTACGTGCTCGCCGATCTGGAGGCCAAGGGCGTCAAACCGCCGCCATCTCGCAAGGCGCAGCGCCACTTCTATGACGAGGAGCTTCCCGCTCTGTTGATGGCGGCCGCCGGCGAAATGAGCGATCGTTTCGACGCCATCGTGGTGGACGAGGGGCAGGACTTCCGCCGCTCCTGGTGGCGTGCGCTGGACTGCCTGGGCGCCGACCCGGAGCGCATGATCCGCTACATCTTCTACGACGACGCCCAGTATCTCGGAAATGGTGTCGCCGAGGTGCCCGGCGCTGAAGAGGCCCTCGAGCTGCGCACGAACTGGCGCAATACCCGCTCCATCGTGCGTCACCTGGCCACCGCCGAACCGCGGATGCAGGACGTGCCCTGCGCCGCGCCGGAGGGCGCACCGGTTCGTTTCGAACCGACCACGCCGGACTTCGAACGGGCGCTGCGGCGGGTCCTGATGCACCTGGTTGGCCGGGAAGAGGTGCGACCGGAGGACATCATCCTGCTGAGCGGTCGTCAGCCGCTGCGCTCGCGGGCCAGTCGCATCACCGAGCCCATCGCCGGCTGCCGCCTGACCACCGAAGATGAGCCAGGCGCCATCCGAATCCGTTCGGTGCAGAGTTTCAAAGGACTGGAGGCGCCTGTGGTCATCCTGACCGAACTCGGCGAGTACCCGGCCGAACGCGCCCGGCAGCTGCACTATGTCGGCGCTTCCCGGGCCATGACCCTGCTGGTGGTGATGGGCAACGCAAGGGTCGAGGCCAGCGCGCAGCGCAAATCCACGGGACGGGCATGAGAATCGTCGTTGCCCTGGTCGCGGCCACGACGTGCACGGCGCTGATGGCCAACTGTGGTCGCAAGTCCACCCCCGCCCCCGATCCTGCGGCCGCACCGCCCGCAGCGGCGGCCGCCAAAGACGGTGCGCCGCAGCAGGTCACGCCCTTCTGCGTCCTGCAGCTGGCGGTGGAGCAGGCCACGCCGGCCCCCTTGCAGGTGTCGGGACTGCAGGACGCCTTCGCCGCCGCCCTGCCGGACGCGTTGACGACCATCAAGGCTGTGGTGGCCGCGAGCCGGGACGGTCAACGGCCGACCGGGGCAGCCTGTGGGGCAGAGGCCGATCCCCAAGGTCGGGTCGGCGTCCTGGTTCGCTTCGACCACGTCCTCCTGTCGCCCTCATTGAAGCCTGTACGCCCATCGGAAGCGGCCCGGGCCGATCACCTGCACGTGGCCGTCATGGCCCACGCCGAGCGCCAGGGGGCGGACGGCCGGGCTGAGATCGCCCAGGCCCACGTTTCAGCTCGGGTGCCCATGCCCGCCAGGCGCGCCAACGACCTGGCCGCCTTTGTGCGCATCCGCCTGCTGCGCGCAGCCTCCATGGCGGTCACCGACGCCCTGGGCCAGCTCTGGGTGCGCCGCATGGAGAGCGGCCAGATCGAGGCCCTGCTCGACGATCGAGACCCCTTCAAGCGCGCCGCCGCGGTGCGCGAAGTGGGGGAGCGAGGCATGGTGGAGGCACGACCGAAGGTGGAGACTGCGGCCCTGTCTTCGCGTCGGGACCTGGCCGTTGTCGCCGCGGCTGCGCTCGGTCGACTGGGCGATGTGGCCAGCCTGCCCACCCTGGAGAGCTGTCTGGACAGCCCCAGTCCCGAGGTCATGGACGCGGCGATCGTGGCCATCTCCGAGATCGCCGACCCAGCCGCTCGCAAAGCGCTCGAGACCGCCGCCAAGGACCACCCGATGGCCTGGATTCGACAGCGGGCAAAGGCCCTGCTAGAACGCTGAACCGCCAGCCCTCTGCCGTTCACCATCCCATCGGCGGGCGCAAGCGAGTCCAGCGTGAACATCCAAACCGGCACCTTTCACCTGATCGGCATAGGCGGCATCGGGGTCTCGGCAGTAGCGCGTCTGCTGCACGCCCGCGGCGCCCGCGTACAGGGCAGCGATGTGCGCGAGTCGCAGATCACCCTGGCCCTGCGCGAGCTCGGCATCTACGTCGTCATCGGCCACGCCGCCAGCAACCTGGGCAATGCCGATGTGGTGGTTCATTCAACCGCCATTCCGGCGACCAATCCGGAGCTGGTCGCGGCGCGTGAACATGGCGTCCGCGTGGTCCACCGATCGGAGGTCCTCGGCGCGCTGATGGACGATCGCCACAGCGTCGCGGTCATCGGCACCCACGGCAAGGGGACCGTCAGTGGCGCCATCACCTGGCTGCTGGACGCCGGCGGCCTGGCACCCGGCTACGTGATCGGCGGCCTGCTGGAGAACTACGGCGACAACGCCCGCGATGGCGATCGCTGGTTGGTCGCCGAGGTCGACGAGTCCGATGGTTCGTTGATCAATACCCGGCCGCGCGTGGCCGTCCTCAACAACCTCGAGCTGGATCACCTCAACTACTACCCCGACTGGCCGGCGCTGGAGTCGGCGGTGACCCGCTTCTTCGAGGACAATCAGAACCTGGAAGTGGCCATCTTCAATATCGACGACGCCGGCGCGCGCCAGATTCGCGACCGCGTCGGCCACCTGGCGCAGCGGGATCCGCCGGTTCGGTTGCTCACCTTCGGCTTCGAGCAGCCCGGCGCCGACTATCGCGGCACCAACCTGAAGACGGCGCGAATGCGCGGCTCCTTCGGCGTCGAAGTCAACGACGACAAGGGCCAACCTGTCAGCCTGGGCGAGGTGGGCATGGGCCTGCCCGGCGCCTACAACGCCGCCAACCTGCTCGGCGCGATCGCCACCGCCCACAGCAGCGGTGTGCCCTTCGAGGCCATCGCCAAGGCGCTGCCCGACTACAAGGGGTTGGAGAATCGGTTCACGCTGGTCGACGCGGCCGGGATCGAGGTGGTCAAGGACTACATCAGCCATCCCACCGGCATCCGGCGCGTGCTGCAGGCGGCCAAGGGGCAGGCTGTAGGGCCTGTGGTGGCCGTCTTCAAGCCCTACCGCTTCACCATGATCCACTACCTGCAGGATGACTACAGCCGCGCCTTTGCCGACGCCGACGCCGTAGTCATCACCGAACTGTACACCGCCGGTGAGGTGCCCATTCCCGGCGTCGATACCGACCTGCTCTGTCGCCGCATCGGCGAACGATGTGACGATGTGCGCTACGTGCACGAGATGGACGATATCGCCGACCACCTGCAGGGCCGCTTCGAGGCGCCCGCGACGGTGCTCTTCTTCGGCGGTGATGACCTGTTCGCGGTCGCCGATGCCTACGTTCGCAGCCGCGACGCTACGCTGCAGGGAGATGGCTGATGGATGCCAGCAGCCGCGATGAGCGGCAGGAACAACTGGCTGCGGCGGCATGCTGGTCGGACATCGAGGGTCTGCAGGTCTGCGTGGTCGGACTGGGCCGCAGTGGCATCGCCGCAGCCAACGCATTGGCCAGGCGCGGCGCCTCGGTGATGGCCTACGACGACAACGACGCCCAGCAGCTGCGCGGGGCACTCGAGCAGCTCGATCGACGGGTAGAGACCCGCTGTGGTGGCGGATTCATCGCCCGACCTGGCGAGATCTCGGTGTTGTCGCCGGGCATCGGCCCGACGACCCAGACCTTCGCCCGAGTGCGCGCGAGCTCGCTGGCGATCCTCGGCGAGGTGGAGCTCTTCTACCGCCTGGACCGGGCAGCGAACGACGGCCTCGGCCACCCGATCGTGGCCATCGGCGGGACCGACGGCAAGACCACCACGGCCTCGCTGATCGACCACCTGCTCGCTACCTCGGGACGCTCTACACACCTGGCCGGCAACATCGGCACCCCGTTATGCGCAGTGGTCGACGACCTGGCCGAAGATGACGTGGTGGTGGCCGAGGTGTCGGCTTTTCAGACCGTCACCTGCTCCCTGTTTCGGCCACGCGTGGCGGTGCTGACCAATATCGCTTTGGATCACGTCGACTACTTCGGCGGCGACTTCGAGGCCTATGCGGCAGCCAAAGCTGCGCTGGCGGAACGACTGCGCGCTGGCGATCACCTGATCTACAACAAGGCCTCAGAGCGCCTGGAGCGACTCGCCACGACGCTGAAGCAGCGCCCAGGGGTGGTCTGCACGCCCTATACCGGCGCCCGGCAGCTCGATGTGGGCCTGGGCAACGACGGTGAGACCTTGTGGTGGGGGCTGGGTGACGGTCGCGCTGTGGACCTGTGCGATGTAGACCAGTTGGGGGTGGACGGGCAGCGGCCCATGATCGGCGCCCACAACGTCGACAACGCACTGGCCGCGACCGGCGCTGCGCTGGCACTTGGCGCGCCCTTGCACGATATCCGACGCGGGCTTCATACCTTCGAACTGCCCCCGCACCGCCTGCAGCCCGCCGGAACCATCGGCGAGGTGCGCTTCATCAACGACTCCAAGGCCACCAATCCCCACGCGGCCCTGGCTGGCCTGCGCGCCATCACCGTTCAGGAGGATGAGCGCCTGGTTTGGATCGGCGGGGGCAGCAATAAAGACGCCGATTTCAGCGATCTGGCAGCGGAGGTCGCGCGGCGCGCCGACAGCGTGATCCTGATCGGCGAGACGGCCAATCGGCTGGACGCCGCACTGCCCGAGTTTGTTCGTCGGATCCACTGCGAACACATGCACGACGCGGTGCCCAGAGCGATGCACGAAGCCGGACAACGGGGCGTCGTATTGTTGAGTCCGGCGTGCGCTTCCTACGGCCTGTTCCGCAACTACGAGCATCGCGGCGAGATGTTCATGGACGCGGTGGTCCGCCTCGCAGAAGCCATGGTCGGCACACCGGAACCTGGAGCGACCATCGGCTGAGCAGCCTTCGAGTGTTCCCTGCGGGCGTGGCCATCGACGCCCTCACGGCGCGTCGGCTGCCGACTTCTTGCGCAATTGCTGCCGACACCACCGGCCATTGGCGCGCGCCTGGCGCGGTGACTCGCCGGCCCGTGCGGCTGCGCCAAATGCACCCATGGCGGCGCGAAAGCGACCGTCGCGGGCCAACAACACGCCGGTCACGTAGCGCTCCGGATAGCTCGGATCTCGGGCGGCGAGAGACTCCAGCAGCTGCAGGCGGCGCTGCAATCCCAGGCTGGCGTGCGCCTCGACCCGGAATCGATGCAGCAGGCGCTCGAGATCCGAGTCCAGCGTGGGTCTGGGCGCCGGCACGCGCTGGGCCAGGATCAGCACCCGCTGTTCAGCGACCGCTTCTACCACCAACGCAGCGGCGGGACGCAGGCGTTCGCCGGCCATGTGGCTGCGCAGACCCACCCCATCGAATGCCCGCGAACTGCCCGGCGCGATGCGGTCCAGGTCGGCGATCAGCTTCCGCGAGGTGGGTTCATCCGGCGGCGCGCTCAGGCTGCCCCCGCTCCGTGCCAGGGAGGCGACGGCCTGCTCCACGGCCCTGCGCACGTCACGCCCATAGGCCACGGCCAGGGCCCGCAATGCATCCGAACCGTGCGCCAGCACGTAGTTGCGGACGGCCTCTTCCAGCTCGCCGCGCGCGCGCCGGGCGGCCACATCAGCGCGGGCGCCGGCCACACCCAGTCGCGCCTCGCGGGTCATCAAGGCGCGCAGGGCGTCGAGAATGCGCTGCTCCTGCTGGCGACGTAGCGGCGAATCGGCCGGCATGGCGGCCAGCAACGCAGCCCGTCGTTGCTGGACGGTGGCCAGCTCACGAGCGTCCGGCAGCCAGGTCGTCAGAGCCAGCGAAGGCGTCACCATGGCGGAATGCTGCCCCGGCAGGAGCACGCCGCCGATGGCGGTGGCCAGCAGGGAGAGCAGCACCCAGAGCACGAGGCCCTGCGGTGGCACCAGGACCGGTTCCAATGGCCCCTCGGCCCCTTCGATCTCCGCTACGGGAGCGCTCATTTGCGGCTGTCCGCGATCGCTTCGAAAGCCCGCCGCATCTCCGGCCGCGTCCAGTCTTGAGGTCCGACGAAACGAGCCAGGATCTGGCCGTCGGAGAGGATGTAGGTCTCGGGCAGCTTCTCGGTGCCGAAGCGCAGTCGCATCATGCTCTCCGGCGCGCCATCCTGGCCGGCGGGGTCGCGGGCCCAGCTGATCTGGCGCGGCTCTGCCGTGCCCAGGTATTCGCGCCAGACGCGATCCTGGGCCGCCCAGTCCTCGTCGTAACTCACCGCCAGCACCCGCACGCCCAGGGGGGCCACCGAACGGGCCAGTTCGTACAGGGTGCGCAATTCGTCCAGGCAGGGCGGGCACCAGGTCGCCCAGAAGTTCAGGATCACGACCTTGTTGCGGGCCATTTCGCGGGCCAGGATCGGCTGGACGACCACGTCGCCTTCCGCGCTCAGGGTCTCCAGCGGCACGTCCATCCGGGCCGCGTCCAGGGGTCGCTGCTGCAGCTCGGCGCCCGCACGCACCAGCGCGGTCACCGGGTCGCCGTCGCCCGCTTCGCCCTCGGCGGCGCGCCACAGTCGGGCGAGCAGCACACCGCCGAGCAGAAGCACGGCGATGACGATCAGCAGGCGATGTTTGAGTTCCGCCGTTTGGGACGGCTCGCTGGTGGTCATTTCGGTCATGATCCCCCTGCCGCGCTGGCAGCCCTGGAAGCTTGCGTCGGCAAGCCGGCGCTGTCGAGAGGCGCCTCGTGGTCAGGCATCGGCTGCCCATGTGGCTGCACGGTGGCGCTGCCGGGCGGCGGCAGGTGGCTGCGCAGCGCCTCTTTCCAGGTGGGCAGCAGGGCGTCCGCTCCGATCACCACGTACAGGTGGGCCGCCCCCAAGGGGTAGAGCAGTACGCCGGGCTGGCGACGTACCAGTCGGCCCTGGCGATTCCCCTGTCGCATGCTCGCCGTGTCTTGCCGGTCCATGGTCAACAGCTGGTCCCGCCGCCCGACCAGCAAGACGCCGCCAAGGGGCAACTGGATGCACAGGATTCGTCGAGCCTCCAGTACCTGCCGACCGTCGACCATGGCTCCCTGACAGTGATTGCCACGCCAGATCCCGCTGCGCCAGCGGGCCGGCAGCGGGATCTCCAGGTCACGCCACGACAGGACCCGTGATTGCGGCGACTCGATGGTCAACGGTGTGCCCACACGGCTGGCCGCGGTCGCCAGCCCCAGGCAGAACAAGAGCAACAGTCCCGCCGCGCCGGCGTGCAGCGCGCGCGACCGCCAGACGGCCAGTTCGCCACGCTCGAAGGCCCACTCCGCGCCATCCTGATCCCGGAGACGCAGGCGCAGAACCAGCCCCAGCAGCGCGCCGCCCAAGCCGCCGGCCAGGTGCGCGTGATGGTCGACCTGGTCGACGCCTGCGATCTCGTCGGCCACCAGGCCCATGGCGAACATCAAGCCCACGATCGCCACAGGCAACAACACCATGGCCGTGCGCAGCCCGGGCGACAGGCGCGGCCACAGACGCAGCCCGATGGCCACCAGGGCTCCGATGAGCCCGAATACGGACGCCGAAGCGCCCACCGAGAGCATATGTCCGGCGCTCATGGTGCCCAGGGCGCCCATCAAGGTGGCGCCGCACCAGATCCACCACACGCGAAGGCTGCCGAATGCGCCCTCCACCGGGCGACCTATCAAGACCAGGCCGATGCCATTGAGGGCCAGGTGAGACCAGCCCCGGTGCAGCAAGGGTCCCGAGAAGAGCCGCCACCACTCGCCCCCCCGAACCCGCTCGGGCATCAATCCAGCCGCGACCAGCACGTCGTCTCGGCCCATGTCTTCGACGAACAACTCGAGCCCCTCAGCGACCGCTGTGCAGATGACGAGCAGGGCCAGCAAGCTCCAGACCACCGGCGTCCGCCCGCTCAACAACACGGCGAGGCGGGCACGCATCAAGGCGTGCTGAAGGCGTCGACCGAATTCGTCACGATCGTCGGCCATTGCCCGGCTCCGGCCCGGCCAGATACGGCAACAAGGAGTGCCTACTGCTTCGCGCGGGGGAACAACGCGCCAAACGCTTCGAGAACGGCCGGATGGTCGCGGTAGACGTGGCGCATCTTCTCCAGGCGCTTCTGGATGGCGCCCATGCGCTTTTCGAAGACCGGTCGAATCTCGGCCGGGATGTCCTGCTCATAACCCGCGGCGCGAAGGCGCGCGCGAACCTCGTCGGCCCGATGGAAGATCTTGTCGATCTGCTGTTTGGACTTCTTCTGGTATTCCTTCAAGGCGGCAGTCGCGCGTTCTGGTTGCTTGACGTTGGCCTCCAGGATATCGACCCCCTTCTCCAGCAACATGCAGGTCTGCTCCACCGTCACGGTGGCGTCGGCGATGGTCTTGGCGTCCAACTTCATGCCGGGTTTGCCGTAGAAGGCCGGGCCTCCCGAGGCGTCGGCCCGCTTGCAGTCAGGGCAGTTCGGATCGGGCTTGCCGCTGGCCACGAATTCGCTGCGCTGCGAGACCACCTTGTCTGGCGTGCCTTCGGGAGCCTGGACGGCGGCCGCGGGCGGCGGCGCGGGTGGCGCGGTCGTGGGTTTGGGCGTGCGCTTGCAGCCGGACAGGCCCAGCGTGGCCGCTGCAACGAGCAAGACGAGATAGCGGGTCAGCATGGGGCCCCATGAAGACACCCCGGCGAACGGTCTGTTGTTCATGTCACAACCGCTTGAGGATCTTGCGCACCCAAGCGGCGCGCGAGTGATCAGGATGGTGAGTGAGGAAGGCCTGATAGGTCTTGCGCGTGCGATCCACGCGGCTGGTCTGCTGGTAGAGGGTGGCCAGCAGGAGCATGGCCTCCGGACGCCGGCCCGCCGCGCGCAAGGTCTTCTCAGCGTGGGTTAACTTGCCGGCGTCGAAGTAGGCCTGCCCCAGCTTGGCGAGCGTGCGCGAGCTGGAGCGCTGCCGCTGCGAAGCGCTCAAACTGGCGATCGCGGCGTTGAAGTTGCCACTGCGCAGCTGCTGAAGACCAGCGTAGTACAGATCTGTTGCGTCACCTTTGGGCGCCGGCCCGGCGGGCTCTGCCAGCACAGGTTTGCCTGCCGGCTCTGGCTTGGGTGACTTCTTGCGTTTGGAGACCGTCCGACGCTCCTTCTTGGCCCTGGCCTTCGGCTGCTCCTTGCGGGCCAGCCTGGGCGCTTTGCGGGCCCGAGCAGCAGGTTTGGCGGCCTCCACCTCTGGAGGCTCCGCCTTGGCGGTCGCTTCCGGATCTGCCGCGGCTACTGGCGCGACTTCCGCTGGAACGACGCCCGCTGGAGCGACGTCCTCGGCAGCGATCGCATCTGCGCGGCCCGGTTGCAGCGCATCGGCGCCGCCTTCGTCGGTGGCCACGGCCGGCGTATCCGGCACAGAGGCCGGGTCGGCCGCCGCGGACTCGGTCACGAATCCGGGCAAACGGGACGGATCGTCGAGGATGCCTTCGACGTATTGAGACAGACCCACTGGCGGTGGGGGCGTTCCGTCGTCGGCGCCGTCTCCACATCCCACGCAGGACAAGGCCAGCGTGGTGGGCAGCATGACGCTCAGCGCAGTCCAACGCGACCCACATCGGTAGCCGCGCCTTCGCTCGCTCCTGCTGTTCGCGGTCATGCGCCTCATGGCCACCAGTATGCCCCCGCGCGGCGACCGGTCAAACCAGCCGCTACAAGGGTACAATGCCTGCGCTGGACGAGCGATTCCCGCCCTGCGATCTCAGGAATGGAAGGCGACCAGGAAAGGCGCGACCACCAGGGCCACGACGCTCATCAGCTTGATGAGGATGTTCAGCGAGGGGCCGGCGGTGTCCTTGAAGGGATCGCCGACGGTGTCGCCGATGACCGAGGCCTTGTGCGAGTCCGAGCCCTTGCCGGTGTCGTTCTCATCCGACTTTGGCTCGCCCTCGATCTGCTTCTTGGCGTTGTCCCAGGCGCCGCCCGCGTTGGCCATGAAGATGGCCATCATGACGCCGCTGGCGGTGGCGCCGGCCAGCAGGCCACCCAGCGCATCCATGCTCCACATGCCGATCAGCAGGGGCGCGGCCACGGCGAGCAGGCCGGGGCGAATCATCTCGCGGATGGCGGCGGCGGTGGAGATGTCCACGCACTTGCTGTACTCGGCGACCGCGGTGCCCTCCATCAGGCCGGGGATCTCGCGGAACTGGCGCCGGACCTCGTGGATCATGTCCATGGCGGCTTTGCCTACCGCCTTCATGGCCATGGCCGAGAAGAGGAAGGGCAGCATGGCGCCGATGAAGAGGCCGGCCATCACCTTGGGGTCGGTGAGGTTGATGACCTTGACGTCGGCGATCTCGCGGAAGGCGGCGAAGAGGGCCAGGGCCGTCAGGGCGGCGGAACCGATGGCGAATCCCTTGCCGATGGCGGCGGTGGTATTGCCCACGGCGTCGAGCGCGTCGGTGCGCTCGCGAACCTCGGGGGGCAGCTCACTCATCTCGGCGATGCCGCCGGCGTTGTCAGCGATGGGGCCGTAGGCGTCCACAGCCAGCTGGATGCCGGTGGTGGAGAGCATACCGAACGCTGCCATGGCCACGCCGTAGAGGCCTGCGAAGTGGTAGGCGACGAGGATGGCGCCAACGATGAGCAGGACCGGAATGGCCGTGGAGCGCATGCCTACGGCGAGGCCGGCGATGATGTTGGTCGCGCTGCCGGTACGGCTCTGCTCGCGAATCTCAAGAACGGGGGGCTTGTTGGTGCCGCAGTAGTACTCGGTGACGAAGCCGATGGCGACGCCGGCAATCAAGCCTCCGACCGTGGCGAAGAAGATGTCGGCACCGGTGACGGCCGCCTCGCGTCCGGGGAAGGCGAAGCCGCCGGAGCCAGCGAAGTAGTCAGCGATGAACCAGGTGGCGATGGCCATGGCGAAGGCGGCGCCGAGGGTGCCCGTGTGCAGGGCGTGGGCGGGATTGCCACCCTCCTTCACGCGCACGAAGAAGGTACCGATGATGGACACCAGAATGCCGGCGCCGGCCAGCAGCAGGGGCAGGATCACCGCGTTGGCGGTGGCGTTCTGGGCGACGCTGCTCTGGTCGTTCCACAGGGCCGTGGCGAGCACCATGGCGCCGATCAACGCGCCGTTGTAGGACTCGAAGAGGTCAGCGCCCATGCCGGCCACGTCACCCACGTTGTCGCCCACGTTGTCGGCGATGGTGGCGGGGTTGCGGGGGTCATCCTCGGGGATGCCGGCCTCGACCTTGCCGACCAGATCGGCGCCAACGTCGGCGGCTTTGGTGAAGATGCCGCCACCCACACGCGCGAAGAGCGCGATGGAGGAGCCGCCGAGCGAGAAGCCGGTCACCACGGCGACGGTCTTGAGCAGCTCGGTCTCGCCCCACATGGAGGTGAAGATGAACATCAGGCCGGCGATGCCGATGACACCCAGGCCGACCACGCTCATGCCCATGACGGCGCCGCCGGAGAAGGCCACCGAGAGAGCGCCGGAGAGGCCGCCGCGGGCCGCAGCTGTCGTGCGCACGTTGCTGAGCGTGGCCACCTTCATGCCGAGGTAGCCGGCCAGGCCAGAGGCCAGCGCGCCAGCGACGAAGCTGATGGCGACCATCCAGCGATCTTCGCCGACGGTCGAGTTCATCCAGGCCAGGGCCACGGCGACCACCAGCACGAACACCGACAGCACCTTGTACTCGCGACCGAGGAAGGCCATGGCGCCATCGGCGATGTGCCCGGCGATCTCCTTCATCCGGTCGGTGCCCTCGTCCTGTCCCTTGATCCAACTGGTCTTCCAGAAAGCAAAAGCCAGGGCCAAGACACCAGCCCCGACCACCGCCAACAGCAACGTCTGCAGATTCTGCATGGATTTCAGTTCCTCGCGGCCGCCCGCCGCTGCCTGTACGGACCCTTGGATGGCCCCGGCCTGTCACGGGGCGCCGCGGCGCTTCACCACGGCTGTTCCGCTGTCCGTCAGATACTAAATAATCCCGAAATTTCGGCCAGTTGCAGGCTTCTGGCGCGAAGCGGCCGCAATCATACAGGATCGGCCCCAGACGTCAACCGATGAAGACCCGTCCATGGACCTGTGGTCGCGTGAGCATGTCTCAGAGAAAGACGTCGGTGGGCCACAGGAAGGGGGCGTGCCCGTTCCAGACCTCTTCGACGGCCAGCACGTACCAGGCGGTCGGGGCGACGGCCGGCGTCTTGGGGAAGTCCGGCGCCCACCGATTACTGTAAGGCAGCGGCACGCCGCCGACACATGCCAGAGAGGTCAGGTCCTGGATCATGCGTCGTGAACCGGCCGCGTCCCCCAGCCGGTGCAGGGCGATGGCCCGGGCGATGGAACCTTCGACAAACCACAGCTGGTGCGCCTTGCCCCGATAGGGCCGCCAGATCGGCCAGCCATCCTGCACGGCGCCATGACGTCGATCGACATATTGAATCAGCCGCCGGGCACGTTGGGGGTGGTTGCGGCCCAGCTCGAAGATCGCCGACCAGGTGCCGGCCGCATCGAGCGCGCTCTGCATGTCGAGTCCGCGCCGCTGCAGGCCCTGGGCATAGCGCCCCTCCTTGGGCAACAGCAGGGTGTCTGAGATGGCCTTACCGAGGTGGTCGGTGCGCACGAAGGCGCGCCAAGGGCCGCGGGGATCGGCGCTGGCCAGGCCGCGCAGGGTGAACCACATGTCGACGTTGTGTTCGGTGGACGCCCAGTCGGCCACGTAGCCGGGTTCGAAGCGGGCACCGCCGGGCAACCACCTGCCCTGGCCGCCGAGAAAGAGGCCGGACCGGGGGTCGCGTCGGCCCAGCAACCAGGCAGCGCCCCGCTTCATGGCCGGAACGAAGCGGCGGTCGCCAAACCGGCTTGCGTAACGCGCCAAGGCATAGACCACCCACGACACCGCGCCCGTGCGCACATAATCGACGTTATAGAAGCCGTCGCCGCGGATATTGAACGAGAACCCCCAGGCGCCATCGGGCCGCTGCAGGGCGACCAGGGTCTGCAATACCTTGCGGGCGGCCGCTTCGTCGCCCTCGAACGTGCGCACCAGGACGTAGAGCGCGTTGTCGTAGACGTAGGACCGTCCGGCGATGCGCGCAAATCCCGTCGGCGCCCCGCCATAACGATGTGGGTCCGGATAGCTGACGACTGCGGCACTGTCGGCGGGCGTTGGAGCCGGCGTGAATGTGCGCGCCTTGCCGCCGGCGCCGATGCCATAGAGGCGGCGATTCTCGAACGCGGCCACCCGCAGACTCTGGCTCGCCGCTTCGGACCACTGCACGGGATCGGCCTTCAGGCAGTCGCCCATGGTCGGCCGTTTGAGCGTCTTGGCGCAGCCCGATAGCGTAGCGGTGAAGAGGAGCAGCGTCGCCAGCGACCATGCGGCGGGCCCAAATCCCGCCCGGCTCATTGACTGGCCTCGATGATCTTCTCGACCAGGGGTGCGTACACCAACCAGGTCAAGCGGGCGTCTTCGGGCATCAGACGGGCGTGTGCCATCCAGGCCCGGATCGTGGGCAATCCCGCCATCCACGGCGGGCCGAGGGTCGAGCCGCTGTCGGAGAAGTCGCCTGCCATGTAGACATGGGTCAACGCGTCGTCGTGCAGGATCGCCGGGAAGATGGTCGGAATGCCGGCGATGCCGAGCTTCCGGTCCCCCTCTGGCGTCGTGGCCAGCTTGAACTCCGCCCGCACCTCGGCGGCGTCGCGCGCGACCACGATGTCGAACCAGTACATGTAGGGGATCTTCAGGTCGCCCTTGGACAGGAAGACGGGCGGCGTGCCCAGCTCGATGCCCTCACGCAGCGCGACCACGCGGCCGCTTTCGTGAATGAAGAGCAACCCCGGCCCCTCCAGATCCCACGGTCGGCCGTTCTCCCGCGACCAGCGCTCCCGGGCCCAGCGAGCCACCTCCCGATAATCGGAGAGGTCCTCGATATGGCGCGCCGCCCAGCCGGTCCAACCCAGGTTCAACATCTGCTCGAGACGTCGCCTGGACTCGCCCGATGTCGGGCTGGCAAAGGAGTTGAACTCGGCCACCAGCCGCCCACCTGCTCTGGTGAAGCGCTCCAAAGTGCCGATCTCTTCACGCGTCAGGCCGCCATATATGCGTTCGCTGAGTTCGAGGTGTTCGGCCAGGTTGCGTGGCGTCTCGTAGTCGTCCACGTAGACGCCGTAGGTGTCAGCCAGATAGACGAGGTTGGCGCCCTGGAGCGCTTCGTCGCTGATATCGACAGCCTTGGCCGACTTCGGGTCGTAGCCGATGTAATCACGGGCCACGTTCCACAGCAGGCGATCGCCGGGCGGCGGCACCTTGTGCTGGCTGAGCAGCCACATCAGCCGACGATGCTCGCGGTAGTTGTGGAAGGGCACCGTCTTGTCGACCACGACGATACTGGTCTCTGCGCGCGGCTTGAGCAGCCAACCGACCGGCAGGGCCAGCAGCGTGGCCACCAGCAACATCACCATGGTCGGAATGATCCCGGAAGCGCCCACATTTCGGGCGAAGTCCTCGCGGAATCCCTGGCGCGTCATGCGGCCCCAGGCCTTCTTGCCGAAGAAGTAGGAGAACAGCCCGCGCACCCGGTAGAAGAGGATCAGCTGGCGATAACCGAAGTTCTCCAGCAAGGCGACCACGACCAGTCGGCCCATATCGCCCCGAGCACGGAAGAACGACAGCGATAACTCTTCGAGCAGGATGGCGCCCAGTGAGAGCATGAAGCCCGAGAGCAGGGCCACGACGCCGAACATGGACGCGAAGAGGGGTTCGAGCATGCCGCCCAGGGCGGTCAGCAGGAAGTAGAGGTAGCCGAAGAACTCCACCAGCGGCCCGAAGAGCTCGAAGATGATGAAGAAGGGCATGACGAACAGACCGATCGCCGAATAGCGCGGGTTGAACGTCATGCGCTTGTGGCGCCAGAGGGTATCGAAGAGGCCGCGCTGCCAGCGGTCGCGCTGGTTGCCCAGGATGCGGAAGCTGTCCGGCACCTCGGTGAAGGCCACCGGGTCGGGCAGGTGGCGGATGGCCCGCGACTGGCGCCACTTGGGCACGTCGTGGCGCAGCCGCGCGATGAGCTCCATATCCTCGCCAACGCTGTCGATGGCGTAGCCGCCCGCCTTGATGACCGCGTGACGGCGGAAGAGGCCGAACGCGCCCGAGACGATCAGGTTGCCGCCCAGCCCATCCCAGCCCAGCCGGCCAACGAGGAAGGCGCGCATGTACTCGACCACCTGGAAGCGGGCCAGCCACTTGCGGGGCAGCGCCACCTCGACCACGTTGCCGCGCTCGATTTTGCAGCCATTGGCCAGGCAGACGGTGCCGCCGACGCCGACGACGTCCAGGTCGGACAGGAAGGGTCGGACCAGGCGCAGCAGGGCGTCCGGGATGATCAACGTATCGGCGTCGATGGCGCAGATGAGCGGGTAGCGAGCGGCGTTCACGGCGCAGTTCAGGGCGTCCGCCTTGCCGCCGTTATCCTTGTCGATGACCACCAGGCGTCGATTGATGGCCGAACGATAGGTGGCCCGGATCGGCTTGCAGGCCAGGTCCAGGCGCATGTCCAGGGGGACCGCCTCCAACGCGTAGGCCGTGCGCAAACGGGCCAGGGTCTGGTCGCTTGAGCCGTCATTGACGACCACCACCTCGTGCTGCGGATAGCGCAGATTCAGCAGGGCGCGCACGCTCTCGACAACCGTCTTCTCTTCGTTATGTGCCGGCACGATGATCGAGATCGGCAGGGTCGCTCGACCGCGCAGACTCACATTCTCCGGCGAGCTGCCCTCGAGGTCGCGGCGGACGCGGATGACGCCGAACACCGCGGCGACGAAGTGCGCGATGTAGCCGCCCGTCAGGGTGACGAAGTAGAGCAGGACGAACATGTTGAGGAATTCGATCACGAACCCTCCGTCGTCAGCCGATGCTCAGCCAGTGCGCTGCTCGCGTTCTCGTTGCCGCGGGCGGCGGCTTCGCGCAGCGCTGCCATGCCTGCAGGACCGCACTTGCCCAGGGCCAGTGAGGCGTTGTGGCGGACCCACTCCGCCGGATCGTCCAACATGCGGGCGATATCCGCCGCCGCGCCGGGACCTCCCAGTGTGGCACAGGTGCCCACCGCCACGGAGCGAACTTCCCAGAACTCGTCCTTGAGGGCCTGCAGACAGGCGCGCAGGGCGCTGGTATCTTCCAGCTCCTTGAGCGCCCGCAGGGCCTCGATCCGCACCTCGACGTCCTCGTCGGTGATGGCGGCGATGATCGTGTCGATGGCGTCTCGCGCGCCGGCACGACCCAAGGCGCCGACAGTCATCAGGCGCAGCTCGGCGTCTTCGTGCTCAGCCAGGTTGACCAGCTGCCGCAACGGCAGCGGTTCCGTCGATGCCAGGGAGTCTACCGCGCGCATCCGAGACAGACGCCCGTCGCGGGCGATCTCGCGCAGCGATACCAGCGCTTCATCGGCACGACCCAGAGCGCACATGGCCTCGAACGCCGAGATGCGCACGTCGGGCGCGTCGTCCTTGACCAGGCCGCGCAGCAGGTCCGCCGGGTCGTTGAGGGCGCGCGCCTCGCGCACCACGCGCAGACGTTCCCACGGACGGGCGGTTGCAGAGGAGATGGAGGAGTCCACCATGCCGGTGGCGACGAAGAGTTCAGCGAGCGGTTCGGCGTGCTCGATGGAGACAAACTCGGCCAGCTCGGTGAGCAGTCGCCGGGCGTGATCGTGGCCCAGCCTGTCCACCACCGCCCGGGCCTTGGCCATGGCGGCCGTGTGCTGCTCCGGCGTGCCCGACAGGTCGGGCATGGCCTCGGACAGTTCGCGACGTGCGCCGTCGTAGCGCTCCTCGCGGTTGATGGCGCGACGACGCAGGAAGATCAGCGCAAACAGCGTGACGAGGACGATGATGACCTCGATGATCACGATCACCAGCACGACGAACTCGCCGAATGTCAGTGATTCGAGGTTCACAGTCGCGTCCTCACGGCCAGCACGACGTCCCACAAGTCGCCATCGAGGTTGAAGATATTGGTGTACGTCACCAGCGCGCGCAGGCCCCAACGGGCGGTCAACCATCGCTCCCAGCCGACGACCAGGGAGAGCCCGGACTCGTCGGCGATCTGCAGGGTGCGGTTGCCGAATACGGCCTCTTCGCCCCAGTAGCCCCAGAGCAGCAAGGCGGACGAGGGATCGTAGTCCCAGCGGCCGCGCAGGAAGATGGTGTGCCCGATCTGCCCGGGTTTGCCTCGCCTTGTCTCACCGCGCCAGACCAACAGGTAGCCGGGTCGAATCTCCCAGTTGCCCAGGTAGAAGGTCAGGTAGGGGCCCAGGGAATAGAGCGGGGAGATCTGGTACGCGGCGTATCGCCCCCAGATGCCCACGGCAAACTTCGTGAACGAGAACGCTCCCGACAACCAGATGTCCAGCGGAGGCAGGAAGTCAGAAGGGGTGGGCGACCAGGCAAATCGAAGGTCGCCGGAGAAGCGCCAGATGTCGAAGAAGAGTTGGGCGAAGGTCTGGTAGCCGACCCGATCCGCCGCGCGACTCTCCGCATGCAGCCCGCCCAGCAGGGCGAACATGGGCGACCAGCGATAGCTCACGCTGCCCTGGATTCGCTGCCAGGTGCTGCCCTGGTAGAAAGTCAGGCCGCCGAGCAGCTGCAGGCCCAATGGATACTGGTACTCCGCGATGCGACGCTGCAGGTGTTCTGGCAACTCCATGCCGGGTCGCAACTGGGCCAGGGCCAGGTCCGGTCGCCGCAGCTCCATGTAGAGGCTGATGAGCCGGTAGACCAGGACCACGTCACCGTCGCCGCGCAGCTGGGCCTCGCGATAGGCCCGCACCGCGCCCCGGAGGTCGTTGCGCTGGGCACGAATCTCGCCGACGAGTCGCAAGGCCTCGGTATTGAAGCGATCGGCGCGGTAGACACGCACCGCCTGCTGCTCGGCGGCCCGCTTATGCCCGGTCCAGAAGAGCAGCCGAGCCCGCTGCATGGCGACTTCGAGGTCCTTGGGATAACGCTTCAATACGCGGTTGGCGACCTTCAGGGCCGAGGCGTATTGCTTCTTCTGCAGCAAGATTCGGATGGTGACCGCGTTGCCGGGCAGGTTGCCGATCCCGCTCGCCTCGACCTTGCGCGGTGTCGCCTTGACGCGTTTGAGTCGCGGACGCAAGACGGGTGGCGCGCCGGCGGCTGGCTTGGGCAAGCGGTCCTTGACGATCGGTTTCGGTCTGAACTTTGGCACGTTGCGGCGCATGCTCGGCGGCAGGGCCGGTTCGTCGCCGGCGGCGGCCTTGGTGGGGCTCGCGGCCTTGGCAAGGGGGCTGGCGGCAGGCTTTGCGGCAGCGGGCTTCGCGGCGACGGGCTTCTTGGCGGCCGGCTTCTTGGCGGCCGGCTTCGCGGCGGCCGGCTTCGCGGCGACTGGCTTCGCGGCGACTGGCTTCGCAGCTGCAGGCTTCTTGGCGGTCTTCTTGGCAGCGGGTTTCGCAGCGGCAGGCTTCTTGGCGGTCTTCTTGGCAGCGGGCTTGGCAGCGACAGGCTTGGCGGCAGCAGTCTTCTTGGCAGCCGGTGTCGCAGGTGCGGGTTTCGGGAGCGGCTTCTTCGCTGGCGCGGGCTGGGCCATGGCGGGGCCGGCCCAGGCGAGCAGGCACACGCTCAAAAGGCGAACGCCGACCGCCATCACCGACGACGGCCGCGCGCGATCGAAGCCAGGCGCGGGCGCCGTGCCCCGCTTGGCGATTTGGTCAGGCTGCACCATGGTCTGGCAGCTCACCCCCATGATTCCCCGGCCGATCCGACTCCGGCTATTCCGAGTTGACGGAACAACCTTCGCATCGGCGTTGCGCTGGATCCTGCCAGTGTTTGACGCGGTTGTGGAGAAAACGGGTCAGCTTCAGATCGCAGCACCGATTGGTAGTCGAACCCAACAAGCCCGGTAGTTCGTAGTCTCGCGTTGCCGTCGCCGGCGGACGGCCTGCGATGCACATTTTCGCAGCGGAGCGGGATTCCCGTCTGTCCGGTGCCCCCACGTCGACCTGCCAGCCGCTACAGCCAGCCTCGAAGAAACCAGACAGATCGGCCAATTCCTGCGACAAATTGCGTCCGACACGGCGCTCGCGCGGCGCTGTGCGCCAAGTGCTGCTCCGGGAACAAGGCTGTGGCGGCCCCCGGCCAACTCAAGCAAGCGCCGGTCGGACGCTGAGCACGTGCGGCCGGTCCAAGCCAACTCCAGGAAGGAGGACCGCATGGCTCAAGAAGGAAGGATGACACGGAGAGTCGCTGGCGTCATCGCCAAGCGACTGCCCGATGTGGGACTGCATCAAGTAGCTGACCCGCGCAGTACCCGGGGTAGGCGTTGGAAGCTGCGACCGTTGCTGACCATGATGCTGGTCGGCATGTTCGCCGGCTGCAAGGGACTGGGCGAGGTCGAAGACCTCAGCGACGACATGTCGCTGGCCATGCGCCGCCTGCTTGGTCTGCGCAGGCGGACGCCCGACACAACGATGCGCGAACTGCTCTGCCGGCTCGCACCAGAGGAGTTGCGTCAGGGCCTGCATCGGCTGGTCAAGCGCGCCTGGCGTCGCAAGGCGCTGAAGCCGGATGGCCTGCCCTTCGGCGCCGTATCGATGGACGGCAAGGTCACGGCGACGACGCTCTGGGAGCTGGCCGATCAGTTCGCTCAGCTTCAGCGAAGGGAGGACGGAAGCGCCTACGCGCTGGTGCGTACCATCACGAGCTGCATGATCTCGAGCGCGGCCAGGGTGTGCATCGACGCGCACCCCGTTCCGCCTGACAGGAACGAGAACACAGCTTTCCCTGCTGCCTTCGAGCGTCTGGTGGCGGAATTCGGCCGGCTGTTCCGTCTGGTGCTCTACGACAGCGGCGGCAACAGCGCCTCCAACGCTGCCGTAGTCGTGGATGCCGGCAAGGACTACCTGTTCCGGGTCCAGTCTGAGCAGCCTACGCTGTTCAAGGAGTGCCAGCGCCTGCTCGCTGCTCGCTCATCAGCTGAGGCGGCGAGCCACAAGGTGGACTGCGTCAGCGGCAAGGTCGTCGAGCGCAGGGTCTGGCTCAGCGGCAAGGTCGCCGGCTATCACGACTACCCCGGACTGCAGACCGCCATCCGCACCCAGTCCGTGATCACCGACAAGACCACCGGCGAGGTGACCACCGAGGACCGGTACTTCATTTCGAGCATGAAGCCGGCGAGCGTGACGCCGCGTCAGTGGCTGGACCTGATCAGACGCCACTGGTCGGTCGAAAACGCCAATCACAACACCTGGGACCGCATCTTCCGCGAGGACGACCGCCCCTGGGTGAGACTGCCGCGCGCGATGCTGAACGTGATGCTGCTGCGCCGCATCGCATACAACCTCCAGGCGCTGTTTCGGTCGGTGACACAGCGGTCGGATGCGGCGCGGGCAATCCCGTGGAAGCGGCTGCAGCAGTGCTTCTACATCGCCGTGGTCGCAGCGACGGACGCCATGCTGGTTGACTTGCGTCGGCTCAGGGAGCCGCGCGCAGTCGACTGAGCAGGCCGGGGGCCGCCACTACCTGCGCTGCGAGCGGCGACGACAAATACCGGCCCGGCCAGGGCCACCACCGCAGCCCGCGCCGGCGGGCTGACGGTGGGGATCTATGCCGCCGTCGGTCGAAATCGAGACTGCCATTGCAGGCGAAGGCGCCGAACCTCCCCTTCAGGCAAAACGGATCGGTGCTGCTTCAGATCGGGGGAGGTACGAACTGCCCGCGCTGGTCGTGGTAATAATTAGAAACCTGTGCGCTTCAGGAATTCCTCGTCGATGCTGGAGCCCGCCTCCGCGCCGTCGCGAAAACGCATCATGCGCCGGATGTACTTGGCGAGCAAGTCTGTCTCCAGGTTGACCACCTTGCCCGCGCCCCCCTCCAGAAGCTGAGTATTCGCCTTGGTATGCGGGATGATGGTGACCGCAAAATGTTCGGGCCACACCCGGTTGACGGTCAGTGAGACACCGTCAATGGCGATGCTCCCCTTGCCCACGACCTCCGGTTCCAGGGCGGCCGGCATGCTGTATTCGAGGTCCCAGGCGTCTCCGCGTCGCTGGACCCGGCTCAAGCGCCCGGTGTCATCCACGTGGCCGGTCACCCAGTGACCTCCCAGGCGTCCGCCAACTTGCAGCGCCCGCTCCAGGTTGCAGCGACTTTCGGTGCGCAGCTGGCCCAGGGAGGTGCGGGCGAGCGTCTCGTGGCTGGCATCGAATTGCATCCGCACCTCGTCTTGCACGGCTTCGAAAGCCACGACGGTCAAGCAGGTGCCATTGATGGCGACGCTGTCGCCAAGTGCCACACCCGGCAGGTCGTCATCGGGCCATCGGCCGGCCACGACCAGGCGCGCATCACCGCCGTGTCGATCCAGCGCGACGACCCTGCCCACACACTCGATGATGCCGGTGAACATGATCACTCCTCCTCGGCGGCCAGGGTGGCGCTCACGTGCAGGTCCGGGCCAACACGGTCGACCTGATCGATCTGCAGCGGCAAGGCGTCGGCCAGCGTCGAGATGCCGAGGCCGGGCCACAGCCCAGCGCCGGCGCCCAGAAGTTTGGGCGCCAGAAACAGCTCCAGGCGATCGACGAGCCCGGCGTTCAGGAGCGCTGCTGCCAGGGTCGCGCCACCCTCGACCAGGAGTTCGCAGATTCCCCGTCGGTAGAGCTGTTGCAACGCGGCGGGCAGCCACTCGTCTCCGTCGACGTCAATGGCCAGCACTTCGACCCCCTCATCGGTCATGGCGCGCCCCGCGGCGGAAGTTGACGCATCCGGGGTGGTCAGCAACAGCGTGTCCTGAGAGGCGGTGTCGGCCAGTCTCAAGCCAGGATGTACGCGCAAGCGTCGATCTGCGACCACGCGCAGGGGGGCCGATCCGACCACATCGTGGCGGAGGTCGAGGCGCGGATCGTCCGCCAGCGCCGTGCCACTTCCGACGAGCACGGCGTCGGCCCGGGCGCGCCAGCGATGGACCAGCTGTCGGGCTTCGGAGCCGGTGATCCAGCGAGAACTGCCATCGGTCGCCGCAGCGTGGCCATCCATCGTGGCCGCCATCTTCAGGCGCACGAAGGGACGGCGCTGGCGCTGATTGAC
Organism: uncultured Enterobacteriaceae bacterium; assembly: GCA_964438735.1. GTDB lineage: Bacteria > Myxococcota_A > UBA9042 > UBA9042 > UBA9042 > CAYTLW01. The sequence goes on from CAYTLW010000010.1 coordinate 84,911, forward strand.
CAGGAAGACTTCGGCCAGACGGGCTGCGGCCGACGCCTCGACGCCTTCACGCACGATTACACCGGCAGCGCGGAGGTGCTCGGCCCCGCCAGAGGCGTCATCGTGCGGGTCGGGCACAGCGAAGACGACGCGCGCGACGCCGGCGGCGATCAGCGCGTGACTGCACGGCGGCGTGCGACCATGGTGGTTGCAAGGTTCCAGGGTGATATACGCGGTCGCACCGCGGGCCCGCTCGCCGGCCATGGCCAGAGCGTGGATCTCGGCGTGGGGTCCGCCCGCGCGCTCGTGATGCCCCTGCCCGATGATCTCGCCGTCGACGACAAGCACGCACCCCACCGGCGGATTGGGACGCACTGCCCGTCCGCCGAGACGGCCCAGGTCGATGGCCCGCGACATCCAGCGCCTGTCATCGGGCTCGCCGGTCACATCCAGGGGCCGCTCGCCGCTCACGACGGGTCCCGGTCGTCGCCATCGACCAGCGCCTTGACCTCGGCGAAGAGTCCGCCGATGTCCTTGAACTCGCGGTAGACGCTGGCGTAGCGCACGTAGGCGATCTGGTCGGTGGCGCGTAGGAAGTCCATGACTTCCTCGCCGATCTCGGTGGTGCTCACCTCGCGCTCGCGGCGGTCATCCAGACGCAGCTCGAGGTCGTTGGCAAAGCCGGCGATGCGATCGGCGGACACGGGCCGGCGATGCAGGGCCTTGTGCAGACCCTCCAACAGCTTGACCCGATCGAATGCCTCTCGCTGGCCATCCTTCTTGACCACCAGGACGGGCACTCGCTCGATGCGCTCGTAGGTGGTGAATCGGCCACCGCAGGCCTCGCACTCGCGGCGCCGTCGGATGGCGTCCTCGGCGCTGGTGGTGCGCGAATCGATCACCCGGCTGTCGGTGCCGGCGCACGAGGGACAGCGCATGGTTCAGCCCGCTTCCAACGCAGCGATGGCAGCCAGCCGGGGGGCATGCCGCGGCTCGAAAGCCGTATCCAGCCAGGCGTCGACGCAATCCAGGGCGACCACGGCGCCGACGACGCGCGCGCCCAGGCAGAGCACATTGGCGTCGTTGTGGGCGGCCGTCAGCCGGGCGGTAGTGACGTCGTGAACGACCGCAGCGCGGATGCCGTCGATCTTGTTGGCGGCGATGGCCATGCCAATGCCCGTGCCACAGACCAGGACGCCCAGGTCGGCTTCTCCGGCGGCGACCTTGGCAGCGACGGCGGCGGCATATTTCGGATAGTCGACGCGCTCTCCGGCCGCGCAACCCAGGTCGTCGACGACCAGGTCGCGCTCCTGCAGATGAGCGCCGATGGCCAGGCGCAGGTCCACAGCTGCGTGGTCCGAGGCGATGGCGATGCGCATGATGCCGCCTGCTACTTGGTTGAAGAGAAGTTCTGGGTCACCAACATGGCCTTGCCCTTGCCATCCTTGGCGAATCCGAGCCCCACGCGGCCCCACTTATCGGACAGCATATTGCCTCGATGCGCGGCGCTCCAGTACAGGCCGGTATGCGCCCCCACAACGCTGAAGCTCTTGGAGATGTTCTCTCCGACGGGGCCTTTGAAGCCAAACTTCTTGGCCCGATCGCCAGGTCCCATGCCCGCCGGGTCGGTGTGGCCGAAGAAGCCCTGACTGGCCATGTTGTCGCTGTGGTACTGGGCGATCTCGTGCAGGTCATCGTCGAGCACCAGGGGACTGCGAGCCACCTGCTTGCGCACATCGTTGATGAGGTCGAGCATCTCCTTGCGCATGGCGGCCAGTTTTTCCGCTGATGGCGTCGAGGTGAGACCGCCCCCCTGCGGCGCCTTGACGTCGACCAGGGGCACGTCGGCCCCGACGTAGACACCGCAGTTGATGATGGCACCGCCGCCGGTGTTGTTGATCTCGACCGTGTACAGACCGGGCGCATCGAAGTCGTACGAGAAGGCGATCGTGCCGCCGGGCTGGGTGCTGCCGGTGGCGTTGACGCTGTCAGGGATGATCTCGGGGGTATTGAACCACACCTTGCTGCGCACCGCGGCGGGCACCTGGAAGGTCATGTTCATGGTGACCGGCGCCTTATCGGTCCACTCGACGAGGCCGTCCACCGCGGCCCCTTTGGCGGCACACGGACCGGAGAAACGTGGGCCGATGCGCATCTTGCCCTCTGCGACCAGCTCCATGGACGTGTGGTCCAAGCTCTGACCGCCATACAGGGCCCACTTCGCCGGACCGATCTTGAATCCCTTGACGCCGACCCAGGCAAAATCGACGCCGCCTACGCCCGGCTTCGGGCCGAGCGTCACCTGGCTCTGCCCCTTGGTGGGCGGACAGAGATAGACGAAGTCGTCGATGGTTCCGTCTTTCGATTGACTGATCTTGACGCAGTGGAAGAGGAATTGATCAGCGTCCCAGGAGAAGGCGAGTCGCCCGTCTTGGAGAACGACCTGGAGCGGTCCTTCGAGCGCGCCCGTGAAAGGCTCCGAGCTGCCGCTGTCGACCTGGGCTCCTGCGTCGCCGATGGGCTCGCCCGAGGTGGCCACCACATCGCCACCACATGCGGCGAAGAGCATGCCCGCGAGGGCGATCGCGACCAGCGGGGAGCCTGCCGTCACCGGCTACTCCTCGACAGCCTCGTCCCCGTCCTCGACCAGCAACGTGGCGATCACCTCGCGGCCCTTGTACTGACCGCACACGCCGCAGACGTGGTGGGGCCGCAGCGGAGCCTCGCATGCAGGGCAGCGGGCCACGGTCGGACGGGCGAGCTTGTCGTGCTGAGCCCGACGGGTGTGGGTGCGGGTCCGTGATTGACGACGCTTTGGAACTGCCATGATGCACTCTCCTACGATCTCTCGATCTCGATTCCGGCCAGCGAGGCCCAGGGCGAGAAGGGGTCGACCTCCTGTCGACATCCGCAACCCTCCAGGTTGAGATTCACCCCACAATTGCCGCACAGGCCTTTGCATGATTCGCCACAGAGCGGGTAGCTCGGCAGAGCCAGGATCACGTGCTCGATACAGAGATCTCGCAGCTCGATCCGCTCGCCGTTGTGCTCGCTGACGTCGGGATCGGCGTCGAAAGGCCGCTCGATCTCGTCGCCGACATCCAGCGATCCCGGCGTGACGAAGTGATGGGTGAACTCGGTCTCGACCTCCAATTCGGCCGCTTCGGCGCAGCGACTGCAGGCGAAGCGGAAGGCACCCTTGAGGGCGGCGCCCACCTCGACGACGTTCGCGGTTCGTACCGCTTGCACGTTCACCACCAGGCGATCGCCCGATGGCGCATACGTGCCTCCCAGGTCAGCGGCGCACCAATCCGTATCCAGCGCCGCCGCCTGCCGGTGGGTTCCTCTATCCAACTGACTGATACGAATAGAGATAGACATACGCCCCCCGGCCTGGAAGCCGGCGCAGTGTAGAGACGACCCCCTGGGCTGTCAACGATAGAAAACGCGGAGAGATTCCCGAGTGTCGGCGGCCAGGGGCTCCGGCGCAGGGCACGCGCGGGTGTCGCACGCGAACCGGTGGACCGCCCTTGACACCGGGGGGGCGCCCGCGAACAATTCCCCGGCACCCAGCGGCGTCGCGATCCGGGAAGCTGTTCCCGGCCAGTCGCACGACGTTTGCCTACGGGCCAGAGGCGGGGCGCGGAAGGGGGGGTGTTTGATCACGGAACACAGCCGTTTCCAGCTCGAAGCATCGAAGCTGGGCCGTGAAGTCGTCTTCCAGGTAACGGTCTTCCAGAAGGAGGAGCGGCGGCGCAAACGATTGTTCGCGGCGACCCAATGTTCCGATCCATTCCACTTCCTGATTCAGTTCATCATCCGTGAGGCGCCCGACTTCGACGGCCTGCTGCATCGCTTCGTTCGCCAGCTCGAGCACCGTGGCTTCGAGCCGGCCCGGATGCGCATGCGATCGGATGACAAGTGGGATAAATGGCTCCCGGTCCCGCGACTGCCCGACAGCGACTCGGCAGAAGCAGCGGCGACAGCGGCGGCAGAGTCGTCTCGCGCCAAGGCTTCGGGCCGCAAGTCCAAGAGCAAGTAGCGTCAGCAAGCCGGATCAAGACTGGCCGCGATCGCTGGCGTGATTCGCCAGCGCCTGGCTCCTGAAGCGACGATTGCCGTCCGGATCACGCACCGTGACGCGCCTGGCGTCCAGGTATTCGGCCAGCGGGATCAGGTGCTTGCGGGTCAGGCCCAGGAACTGCTTCAAGTCACCGGTGGTGAAGCCATCGCTGTCGGCGAAGCGATCGATGAGCTCAGCGATCAGGTCTGTTACGCGGGCCGAGGGCAGGTAGTACCAGCTGGCCACGCGCGCCAGATCGCCTGCTTTGACCGCGGTCTTGAGGGCCAGATCGAGCTCCTGTGCGTTCAGTCCCGGCACGCCCAACATGGCCAGCAACTCGGCCGGACGGGGTGCGGCGAGACCGCAACGACCGTAGGCGGCCAGAAGTGCGCTCATGACCTCGTCACGCGCGGTCTCGCGGCGGGGCTGGAAGTCCGGTGCCGCCAGCGCGCTGCCGCGGGACACGAGGTCGCCACGCTTGACCATCTTGTCGAGCAGCTGGCCGAGGGCGCGTGCGTCGAGCCAATCACCCATGCGGCGGATGAGTTCATCGGTCTCCACGCCCTCACGATCGGGATGGCGACGGTGTCCGGCGGCGACCTCGCTGGAGGCCCGCGCCTCGAGCCACGCGACCGCCTCCGGTGCGTAGTAGCGCGCATTGCCTGAGCCAAATCGACGCAGCTTCCCGCGGGCCAGGGCCCGACCGATCGCCTTGTCGACCGCCGCGGGTGCCGCTCGCTCCAGTCGAGCCAGCTCCCCTGCCGTCTCGCCACGAACGCCGGCCAGGCGCACCAACGCGACCAGGCGCACGTCCAGGTCCGAGCCGCCCAGCGCCTCCAGATCGGCCAGCACCGCCTCATCTCCCAGGTGGTGGCGAGCGGGACATGGATGCAGCACCTGGCCGCCAGCGAGGGTCTGACCGAAGCGCGGATCGACGCCGGAACCGCGGACCACGAAGAATTCGCCCGGCGCCAGGGCCACCGGCCGATCGAGGTGAACCTGGACCCAACCCACCTCGCCTGCCGGCAGGGGGGCGCCGGTCAACTGGGTGATCGCGCCCTCGGCGTGCGCGGTGCCGACGTGGATCAGGGCCCGTTGGCGACGCGCCATGGCGCGCTCTGCATGGCCCAGCAGGCGTAGACGGGCATCGAAGCGGGTGGTGGCGAAGAGCGATCCCGGCGCCGCGAGCACGTGGCCGACGGGCACGTCGTCGACGCTCGCCGCGGCCAGATTGACGGCCAGCCGGCCCGGCGCATCGAAGGTCGGCACCGCCTCGCCGTGGCGCTCGATGGAGCGGATCCGGTAGCCGGCATCGCCCGGGTAGACCTGCACCTGGGCGTCCACCTCGGCGCGACCGGTGGCCGCCGTGCCGGTGGCGATCGTGCCGCGACCATGCAAGGTGAACGAGCGATCGATAGCCATGCGGAAGGGACGTCGTCGGGCCGCGGTGACTTGACCGTCGGCGCGGCCCAGCACGTCGGCCACCAGCCGCCCCAGGTCGGCGCGTAGCTGTGGCAGCCAGCGATCCGGCTCCTTGGACGAAAAGCGCAGCGTCGGCGTGTCCGCCAGGAAGGTGCCGTCGGCCAGCCCCGCGACATCATCGATGACCAGCTCTTCGAGCAGCTCGTCGGCCAGATCCAGCTTGGTCAACACCACCGCGCCGGACGACACCCCGAGCAGATCACAAATGGCGAGGTGCTCACGCCCTTGCGGCATCACACCCTCGTCGGCCGCGACCACCAGCAGCACCGCGTCGATGGCCGCGGCACCGGAGATCATGCGGCGCACGAAGCGCTCGTGGCCGGGCATGTCGACCAGTCCGACGCGCGCCTGGCTGCCATCGGGCAGCTCCAGGTCCAGCCAGGCAAAGCCCAGCTCGATGCTGATTCCGCGTCGTTTCTCTTCCGCCAGGCGATCGGTCTCGATGCCGGTCAGCGCGCGAACGAGTGTGGTCTTGCCGTGATCGACGTGACCTGCAATGCCGAAGGTGAACACCTGATCCATGCTCGGTCACCTCGATCTTCGCGCCAGCCGATCGCGACAAGTCCAGGCCGAAGGGGGGAGCATAATTGACCACCCCACGCGCGCAAGGTAGCGTTGAACGATCCACGGCGCGGGCGCGCGCCCGATCAGGACGCGTTTCAGGCAGTTGCGTCCGTACATGGAGCGCCCATCTTGAACATCAGGTGCCCCAATTGCGGAGCCGTTTTTCCGCCCGGACGGGATGCAGATGCGGGTGGCGACGTAGAGTGCCCACTGTGTCTGGTGAGTTTTGCCCCGGACGCGGCCGGAACCGTCAGCACGGCCAACGATTCCCTGCCCCCTTCGGTCGATGAGTTGGGCACCGGTCCCCTGGACTCCGGCGACGAATTCGAGACCTTCGGTTCGTCCAGTGGCCTGGACACGGTGACGCTCGGCAGCAGCGCACCGAATCCATTCGCCGACCCGGCCGCCGCCGATCCCTTCGGCGGTACCAGCAGCTTTGGCCAGGACGCCGGCGACCCCTTCGCCGTGGGCGGTGCCGCCGCCGATCCATTCGCCGCGGACGGTCCCGCTGCGCCGTTTGGCGACGCGGGCGACTCGGCCGCCGATGGCGGGGGTGACGTGGACTTTGGCGCCTTGCTCGGCGCCTTGGACGATGGGGTCGATCACGGCGCTGACACGCAGATGGTCGATCGCGAACAGGCGTCGGCGCTGCTGGGAGGGGGAGACGACAGCCTCTTCGGTGGCGACGAAGGCGGCGGCCAGGATGGGGACTCCCTCTTCCTGGCCACGGCCAATACCTCAGGCGCCGTCTTCGATGCCGAAGATGACGATGACGACGACTACGACAGCTACGACGACCCCGCCCGAGCGCCGGGCATCGAACCCCTCGCGCCCAGGAAGTCCGAAGGCGACGAGGAGGCGTCGCGATCCAAGCCACGCCCCGGGCCGCGCATCGCGATGCTCCTGCTGGTCCTGTTGGGTGGCGGAATCGCCATGGACTACATGGGGATGCCAGCGTTTGGTCTCGGTTCGCTGGGCGATGAGCAGATCGAGCACGCGCCATCCGCAGACGCGCGCCCCGTGGCCAAGAACCTGATCAGCGAGACACGCCTCGACGATACGAAGAACAAGTACCTGCTGGAGATCAGCCGCCTGGAGCAGGTCGCGGCCAGCCTGCCCACCGACATGGAGGTCAAGCGACGCCACCTGGATCGCCTGCTCGACCTGTACGAGCGCTTCCCCGACGAGTTCTCTGCCGAGCCCAGATTGGGCGCCCAGATCGACGCCTACAAGGAGACCATCAAGCCGTTTCCGAAGCGCTTCAAGACGTTGGAGAAGGTCGCCAACGGCAATCTGGACAAACTCGAGCCGCGACTGATCGCCCTGGCCACCGGCGATGGCGCGACGGCGGACGACGTCAGCGCGGCCCTGGCGGGCGTGCTGGATATCTGGCGCCGCAAGTTGCTCCGCCAGGCGCTCAACAATCCCGGCCTCATCAGCCGGGCTGAAATCGACCCCATGCGACTGGACGGTTCGGGTGATCCCCTCTTGAAGAAGGCGCGCGCCTGGCTCGATCGTGTCGCGCCAGCTGCGGCAAAGCAGCAGAACCACATGAAGTTCGCCTGGTACGACGCCCGCCTGCGCGATTTGATGGGCGATTTCGCAAGCAACGTCAGCAAGCTGCCCAAACTGCTTGGCGACTACCCCGACCAGAATGAACTGCGCCTGGTGCTGGCCTCGGCAATGATCGAGACCAATCACCTGGGTCAGGCGGCCAAACACCTCAAGGAGGCCACCGGGCGGGCGCAGACCGGCAAACACATGCGCGAGATGGTCGGGGCATGGCACCTGGAGGCGCGCCTCGCCGCCCGCCGTGGCCGACGGGATGACCAGATCGTGGCCCTGCAGAGCGCCATCGAGTTGAACCCCAGCGACGAACTGTCACGCATTCGGCTGGCCCGCCTGCTGCTGGACGCAAAGCGCTCCCAGGAGTGCCAGCAGGTGCTGATAGACGGCAAGAAGAAGAATATGTCCTCGGTGGCCTTCGAGGTCGCGCTGGTGGAGTACTGGCTGTGGGCCAATCGGGAAGAGGACGCGCTCGCAGAGACGGTGGCGGCGACCAAGAAGTACCCGGACTCGGTGGACCTGCTCTTCCTGCGCGGTCAGGTCGAGGAACAACAGCAACACCACGCCACCGCACGCGACTATTTCGCCCAGGTCATCGCGCGCGAGCCCCGCCACCTGCGGGCCGTGTTGCGGTTGTCCGAATTGCAATCGCGTGCAGGCCGCCACGATGACGCGCTGATCACCCTGCAGAACGCGCGGGAGCGGCTCGGCGATGAGCCGGCCATCCTGGAGCGCATGGCGCGGGCCCTGCAAACGCTCGATCGCCTGCCGGAGAGCCGCAAGCTGTACGCGATCCTGCTCAAGAAGCGGCCGAGCAACCGCGAGTACCTGCTCAACGCAGCCCGCCTGGACCTCGTGGCCGGTCGTACCGATCGCGCACTGGGCTATCTGCGCGCCCTGCGTGATGACAGCGCCCTGGACCGCGAGGGTGCCATGCAGCTGGCCCTGGCGCTGGCCTCCAAGGGCAAGCCGGGCGAGGCGGCAGCCACCCTGTTGCCTTTTGCCGAGAAGGAGCCGACCAACATGCGGCTCAATACGTTGACCGGCAAGTACCTGCTCGACAGCGATGACATCGACCGGGCGGTGACCTTCCTCAAGCGCGCCTACGCCGTCGCCCATCGACAGGGCGGCGATCCGGAGACCCTCTTCCAGTATGGCCGACTGGCATTCCGCCAGGGCGACGTGTCAGAGGGCAGCAATCGAATGCAGCTGGCCATCAAGGGCGATTCGAGGGCGCATCGCTATCGCTTCGACCTGGCCAGATTCCTGCTCAAAGCCGATCCGGAGAAGCACGAGACAGCCCACAAGGTGGCCGTGGAGCAGCTGCGCTACCTGATCCTGCACGCCGAGCGGTTGGCTGAATCCAACAACCCCATCAAGTACCTCGATGACGTGCATCGTCACCTGGCCCATCACTATGTGCATAAGCAGCGCTTCGAGAAGGCCCTGCCGCACCTGCGCCGCACGCTGGAGCTGCGCGCCGACGACATGGAGTCGCGGGTCAAGCTCGGCACGGCGCTCTTCCAGGTCAACCATGCCGACGCCGAGATGGTGCTCAAGCAGGTCATCCGGCAGCGACCGAACGATGCCCAGGCGGCGCTCTACCTCGGCCTCATCTCGCTGACCAAGAATCAGAGCAGCGACGCGTTGCGTTGGTTCAACCGGGCGGTGGAGTCGGCCAATCCCAAGGTCGCTGAGGCACACTATCAGCTGGCGCTGATCCACCGCGATCGCAAGCAGTTGAACACCGCGCGCCGGCATCTGCGCCTGTTCCTCAAGCGCGCCCCGGAAGAGCACCCCTTCCGGCAGGATGCAGACGGCCTGATGAAAGCGCTCAAGGGCGGCTGAAGTCGTCGCTCAGAGCAACCGAAGGCGGCGCTCAAAGCAGCAGCGTCGCGTCTCCATAGCTGTAGAATCGGTAACGCTCACGGACCGCCTCGACGTACGCGTCCAGGATGCGCTGGCGGCCCACCAGGGCGCCCACCAGGACCAGGAGTGACGAGCGCGGCAGGTGGAAGTTGCTCATCATGCCGTCGATGGCGGCGAAGCGATGGCCGGGCAGGATGGTCAGGTCGGCGATGCCTTCACCAGCCGGCCAGGAGCCGTCGCCGTGACGTGCCGCCAGGGTCTCCAACACGCGGGTCGTGGTGGTGCCGACCGCGACGATCGGGCGGCGGTCGCGACGCGCTGCGGCCAGGCGCTCGATGGTCCGGGCATCGATGACATAGCGCTCGCCGGGCACGCGATGCTGGCGCAGATCGCCGTTTCTGACCGGCTGGAAGGTGCCCGGTCCGACGTGCAGAGTGAGCGCACATCGCTCGATCCCGGCGTCATCCAGGGCGGCCAGCAAGAGATCGGAAAGGTGCAGGCCAGCGGTAGGCGCAGCGATGGCGCCCGGCAGGGTGGCGTAGACGCATTGATAGCGCTCCCGGTCGCGGCCCTGGGCGTCCTCCATGCCACCACGGATGTAGGGCGGCAGGGGCACGGCACCGCTCCGCTCGAGCAGCTCGCCCATGGATTGCGCACCCTGGAATCGCAACATGACGCGGCCGCCGCCAAGGATCTCCTCGACGTGGGCGAAGACCTCGTCGGCGCCCTCGACGGCGAGCGTGGCGCCGACACGCACCGGCTTGTTGCTTCGCACCATGGCCGGCTGGTGCTCGGGTCCCCGGCTGCCGGCTCCGACCGGCGCGCAGAGGAGCAACTCGACCCGTCCGCCGGTCGGCTTACGCGCGTGCAGGCGGGCTGGAACGACCCGGGTGTCGTTGACGACCAGCAGGCAATTCGGCGGCAGCAGCGCCGGCAGGTCAGCCACCGTGGCATGGCCAAGTGGACCGCTGCTCAGCGGCACGGTCAGCAGTCGGGCGCTGTGCCTGGGCTCGGCTGGATGCTGGGCGATGAGGCCTTCTGGCAGGTGGAAGTCGTAATCTTCGAGGCGATGGGAGGGGGTCATCGGTCCAACGCTCCGTCGGCGAGGCGCAGGCGCTGCAGGATGGTGCTGCCATATCGATGCAAGGGCCCCGGACGCCACGCCGCAGACAGGTCCTGCTCGGCCAGTCCGCTGCGGGACTCCACGATCACTTCGGCCCCGGCGCGCAACAGGGCGCCATCGGCCAGATTGGCCAGAATCGGGCGATACAAGCGGCCGTCGTAAGGCGGGTCGAAGAAGATCAGGTCGAATCGCTCACCGCCGTTGCGCAATACGGTCAGGGCATCTCGAACATCGCTGCGCAGCAGGCGAGCCCGTTCGCCCATCTGAGCGCGGGCCACGTTGCGCTCGATGCACGCCGCCGCGGCCGGATCACGCTCGACCAGCACGGCGGCGGCGCAGCCACGAGAGAGCGCCTCCAGTGCCATGGCGCCGCTGCCGGCGCAGAGATCGAGCACGAGTTCGCCATCAAAGAAGCCGCCCAAGGCGCTCATCAGCCCCTCGCGGGCTCGATCGGGGGTCGGTCGCACGGTCTGTCCCGCCGGCACCTCCAATCGCAAACCCTTGCGGGCGCCGGCGATGATGCGCATGGTTGCTCCCGAACGGTCCGCTGCCCGCGACCAGCAGGTCAGCGCGACAGGGGCCGCAGCGGCGGGCACGCTGCCACAGGTGTCGACGTCTGAAAAGGCGCGACCACGCTGCGGCCAGAGAGGTCGGAATAAGGCATGCGCCAGGGACTGCCGATCCGAGTCCTGATGACCGTCGCCGTGCTCGGCGGCGCGTTGCTGCCCGCCTGCAAGCCGGAACCGCCGATCGCGGAGCCCAGGCTGCAGGCGCCACTGCAAGCCAGGTTGTTGCGCAGGGATCGCCACCGCGCCAGGGCGGCGGCGCTGACCATTCGCTTTTCCAACAGTGGCATCGAGCCCGGCAGTTCGGAGCTGGGATACGACCGCTTGCAGGTCGCCGCCGTCTTCGCCGATGCCGACCGCCGTGACGTGCATCTGGTCGGCGATCTGGTGGGCCTGTCCAGCCGCCGGCCGCAGGTGCAGTTTGAAGACACCTGCGTGCGTCAGCAGGGTCCTTTCGAGCCCCGCGCGGTGCGCCGTCACGTGGTGCCCCATGCCTGGCTGCAGCTGCTGGACGTGGGCAACATGTCCCTGACCAGTAGCGACCACAGCCTGCCGCTGCGCATCACCATGGTGCCCAGCCTGTTCTCGGCCATCCGCGGCGTTCGCTACGACGGCGATGTCGACCATGCCAGACACCTGCTGGCGGCGGGCAAACTCAGTCTGCACGCGACCGGTGGCGACGGTGTGGCGGCGTTCAGCGCCACGGTCGACGTGCCCCGCCCGGTGCGCCTGACCCACGTGGGCAGCCAGCCCGTGCGTGGCGGCCGGGTCCGCTTGCCCAAGGAGCCCGGCGACCTGCTGTTGCGTTGGGGCTCGGTGGATGGCAGCGCCCGCATGGAGGTGGTGATCGGCGCCGAGCGCGGCGAAGGGTTGGACTGGCTGCACTGCCGCCTGAGCGACGACGGCATGTTCACGGTGCCGGTGGAGGCGTTGCTGGCCCTGCCCAAACGCAGCGAGGACAAGCCTTGGCTGATCAGCCTGGTCCGCTCGCGCCTGGCAGGTGTGCCCGGATTTCCGGGCGAGCCCCTGCGTCTGCAGCTGGTCGACGCGGTGCGGGCCTGGTAGGGGCGCTGGTTACTTGCCGAAGAGCTTCTCGAGCCAGGACTTCTTCTTCTGCAGATTGACCTTCTGGGTCGTACGCTTGGCCGGTGTGGCAGGCGCCCCTGCCTTGTTCTTGGTCTTGCTTCGTCGCCGCTCTGGACGCTCCCGCTCACCGGATCGGCTGGCCCGCCGGCGCTCGTACAGGCGCATCTCGCGCTGGGCTTCGATGTGCCTCGGGGAGGCTTTGAGGCAGCGGTCGAGATACTTCTTCACCTTCGGCATTTCACCGTTGAGCTTGCACCAGATGGCCATGTAGTAGGCCGCCTGTGCTTCGGCGGTGGTGACCTTCTGCGACTCGAGCACCTCGGTCCACAAGGCCAGGGACTCGGAATTACGCTCGGTCTCGGGGCGCTGCGGATTGTTCAGGATCGCCCAGCCCAGCATCGTCTGGCAGTCCGGATTCTCCTTTTCACCAAAGAGCGTCCGGGCCAGCTGCAGGCCCTCTTCGGCCGCGGCCCAATCTCTACGAGCGAGCAGTTGTTTGGCGCGATGCATGTGAATGCGGGCCAGGTCGGGGTTGGGGCCGTCGCGATCGTCTTCCTTGGGCGCGATACCAGCCGCCGACAGATACTGCGTGCGCAGGTTCATGTCGGTGAGCACCTTGTTGGCGCCGGCGATGGCCTGGAAGGCGCGGGTCGCGTCGGCACGCAAGGCGGGCGGCTTGAACGCGGGCAGGTCCGGATGCAGCACGCGGGCGAGCTTGAAGAAGGCCTCGCGGGCCTCTTCGACGTCGGCGCCCTGTTCGATGCCGAGCATGGCGAAATGATCGGCGTTTTCGCCAATCCGCACCAACGCACTCTTCAGGGCGTCGATACACTCTTTTTCGGTGACCTCAGCCATGGCGCCACTCTACAGCCAACCCTGTATGCTTCGACACGACCGCGGGCTCGGGATGGGCCCTGGCGTTGCCCGCCAAATGGGCCCCCGCAAAGGTCAGAGGGCAAGGCGGAACCGAGAGACATTAACCGACTCGGCGCATGTTCGCAACGCTGCGTCGACGCTCGCGCACGGCTTCCCTTTGGGCTAGGCTCTCGCCGCTGCGCCGCCAGGCGGGGAGCCCGAGCCTTGAGCGCTACAACCGCCCATTACCATGTCGTCATCGCAGGCACCGATCTGCCTGGCCTCGTCCTGGGCGCGCTCTGCGCCAAGCGGGGCTACCGCGTCGTGGTCCTGGGCCATGGCGGGCGGCCGGCTGTGTACGACCACAACGGCCACAATATGTGCCGTCGCGTGCCGGTCTTTTACGGTCTGGGCAGCCCTGCCGTGCGCAAGGTCTTCGAGCACTTGAGCATGGCGTTGGAGCTGCGCAACCTGCCGCGCCGCTTGGAGCCCGGCTTCCAGGTCGTGTTGCCCGGCGGGCGCATCGACATGGCGACCAGCGAACAGCGCCTGCGCACAGAGTTGGAGCGCGAGTTCCCGGGCGAAGCCGCCCGCATCGGGTCGTTCTTCCGGCGCGTGGCCGATATCGACGCCCGGGTCGAGGAGGCCCTCGAGTTGGGCATCCGGCTGCCGCCGCGGGGACTGGTCGAGGGCTTTCAATTCCGTCGCCTGGTCAAGCGCTTCCCCTTCCTCGACGACGAGTGGGCTATCGAGGATCCGCTGGCCGATTTCGGCCACGGCCATCCCTTCCGCGCCCTGATCCACGCGCCCTTTCGCTTCTGCTGCGACATGCTGCCGGCGCGCCCCTACCCGGCCACCCTGGTGCGCGTGGTCGACGAGCTGCGCAAGGGCGTCTACGGCTTCGAGAGCGGCCCGGACGCGCTGCGCCACCTCTTCCTGGACATCATTCGCAGCGGCGGCGACGTGCGAGAGCGGGCACGCGTGGTGCAGATCGAGATGCGCCGCGGACGCGCCAGCCACGTGGTGCTGCGCGATCGCCGGCAGACCATCGGCTGCGATGTGCTGGTCTGCAACACGGACCCGCGACGCTTCTTCACGCTGGTGCCGCCGGAGCAGCAGAAGGACGAATTCCACCACGCCATCGGCATGCTGCAGCCGGTCTACTACACCTTCACGGGCAGCTTCGTGGTCCACGCTGACGCCGTGCCCGAGGCCATGGCCAGCCATGTCTTTGCTGTGCAGGACCTGCGCCGACCGCTGGAAGAGGACAACCTGATTCACATCGCCCGCGATGCGCAGTTGGGGCGTCGGCCGCTGGATCGGCCCACCCGCACGCTCACCGCTTCCATGCGGGTGCCCATCAGCGCCGCCGTGGTCGGGCGTGCGGGCGTGGAGCGCATGCTGGACATGTTGCAGGCCCGGGTCGCCAGCGTGGTCCCCTTCCTGGACGAGCACCTGGTCACTCGCCACTGTCCCTGGCTGCGGCAGCCGGCACAGGAACGCAGCGGCGGCTGGGAGATCGACGCCGACGAACTGGTCCCGGCCTATGGCGAAGCCCTGCCCCACACCCTGGGCACGAGCCCGGTGGCCACCACAACGGGGTACCGCAACGTATTGCTGGGCTCCAACGCTGCCTTCTGCGGTTTCGGTAGCGACGGCCCCTATGTGGCGGCGTTGCAGATGCTCAACCAGGTCGCAGATCTTGCGCCCATGAAGAGCAACTATTGACGCCGCGTTGACGCGACCAGCGGCGATCCCGATCCCGCGATTGGCCCCCTTTGCGAGGTTCTCATGACAATGGCATTCACGCTCCGCCGTGATCCATCCTCCTGTCGGCGACTTGGCCTGGCGGCGACCACGCTCTGCGCTGCGTTGCTGGTGAGCGCCGCAGGCGTCAGCGCGCCCAAGGCACCGGCCCCAGCCACAGGCGACCAGGCCGCCAAGCCCGACAAGAAGGCCGACCAGAAGGTCGACAAGAAAGGCAACAAGGTGTTCGTCTGCAGCCTCGCTGAGTGCTACCAGCGGGCGATGCAGAACTCGCCGCAGATGGCAGCTGCATACACCGACCTGGACAAGTACGAGGCGAAACTGCGCGAGGCCACCAGCGCGCTCTACCCGCGCTTCGACATCACCGGCTTCTTCTCGATCCTGCCGCGTAAGAAGGAGGGGGCCATCGGTGAGAACCCGTTCACCGATTGGGATTGGACCCGCATCGGCCCGCTGATGACCGGCCAGGTCTCGGTGGTCCAGGTGCTGTGGACATTCGGCAAGATCGACACGCTGCGGCGCATGGCGCGGACCGGATTGTCGGTGGGCAAGACCATTCGGGCGGTCGCCCGACTGGAGTTGAACTACCAGATCTCGCGCGCCTGGTGGACCTTGGTGCTGGCCGACGAGCTGGATGAGATCATCGAAAAGGCCGACAAACACCTGGCCAAGGAGCGCGAGCGAATCGAGACACTGCGCGACGATGGCGACGACTACAACCCGACCGATCTGCTGCGCCTGCGCATGCTGCAGGCGGACTTCGAGAGCCGGGCGCGCGAGGCCCGCCGGGGCCGCGAGACGGCGATCGACGGCCTGCGACTGGCCATGGGCTTGCCGGATGGCAGCACGGTCAAGGCGCGACACGACGGCCTGGTCCGCGTGGTCTGGCAGGAGCGCGCCATCGGGGTGTGGGAGCGCCTGGCCGCGGCCAACCATCCGCGCTTGCTGGCCCGTCGGGGCGGCACCCTGGTGCGCCTGCAACAGGTCCAGCTGGCAAAGGATCGACGCTGGCCGGACCTGCTGCTCACCGGCCGCGTGGCCTATACCTATGCGCCGACCCGCGAGCTGGATGCGGGCGACTCCCTGGCCACCAACCCGACGAACCCGACCCAAAGCGGCGGCGGCGTCGCGCTGCGCTGGCCGCTGCACATCGCGCGCACTTCGGCGAAGATCGACCACGCCGAGGTGGCCCTGCGCCGGGCGCGCGCCGACCAGCGTGCGGACGAACACAAGATTCGCCTGGAGGTGCGGCGACTGTATCGCGAGTTGAGCGACGCGACGGCCATGGTCGCGATCCACGAGCGGGCGATGAAGGCGGCGCGCGGCTGGCTGCGGGCCGAGTCCGAGATGCATGAGGGCGGCTTTCAGGAATACGACGAGGTGCTGCGCTCCATCGAGCAGTACTATCGCCGGCGGCTGACCTGGCTGAACAGCATCTACAATCACAACGTGAAGCTCGCCGAGACATCGCGGGCGGTGGGCATGGATATGAGCCAGGCCGACAAGAAGAAGAAGCCGGCGGCCGGCGGCGCTGAATAGCCGCTCACCAGGTGGCGTTGTCGAAGGCAAGTGGGCGCCTGTCGCCCAGGGGAGAACGAGATGAGCATCTTTGCACCTGCCAGGCTCCTGGGGAATTCGTTGCTGGCGTTGACCCTGGCCATTGGCGTGCCCACAGCCGCGCTGGCTGCCGCGCCACCCGCCCCCTCCGACCCGGCGGCGGCTGCGCCCGGCCAGACCCCCATGACATTTGTTGAAGGGGTGTACAGCCGCTTGCAGAAGATCACCGTCAAGAGCGGCAAGCTGGACGTCCTGCACAAGGCCATCGGCGACGAGATGGGCGCCTTCATGGACTACACCGAGATGGGCCGGCGAACCCTGGGTAAGAAGCGCTGGCCGACCTTGAAAGATGGCCAGCGCAAGGAGTTCCTGGACCTGCTCGAGGGCATGGTGCGCCGCACGTACGTCAAGCGATTCAAGCCGGGCAAGGAGATTCGCATCACCTACGACCCCAAGGTGCGCATGCGCAAGGGTCGGGCCCAGGTTCGGACCACCATCCACATCAAGCGCTCCAGCGCCGATGTGAACTACTCCATGCACGTGCTGGACGGTCAGTGGCGCGTCTACGACATCATCGTCGACGACGCCAGCCAGGTGCATGTCTACCGACGCTCCTTCGGCAAGATCCTCAACAAAGAGGGCTGGCCAGGGCTCATCAAGCGCATGAAGCGCAGCGCGGGCCGCAAGTGAGCGGGCCCTCGGAACGCGGCAGGCTTTCTTGACGACCCGCCATGCTGCTGATTGGCTGCAGAACATGATGCGCGCATCAGGCCACCGCATGTTCGCCCTGCTCCTGCTGAGCTGGCCGCTGCTTTGTGGCTTCGGCGCACAACGACCCGGCACCCTATCGCCCGTCGCGCTGGGCATGGGCGACACCTCGGTGGCCGCCGGCGCAGGCACCGTCGCCCTGGTCGGCAATCCGGCCGGCCTGGCCCACGTGCGCCAGCATGCCCTGGAGCTGGGCATCGGCCGCGATCCCACCAACAGGACCACGTCGCTCTACATGGCCCAGGCGGACGCGACCTCGCCATCTGGTTTCGCGGCGGGCTGGTCGTACGGCTACCACACCGGCTCGAAGGTGAATGGCATCTCGCGCAGCGGCACCGACTTCCGCGCCGGATTGTCACTGGGCCTGGGCGGCGATGCAGGCAAGCTCTTCATCGGCGGTTCTGCGCGCCGACTGGCGTTGGACCTGGAGCAGGACGGCGCGGAGACGAAGACCATCTCCGGCTGGACGGGCGACCTGGGGCTGAGCCTGGCGCTGGCCGGCGCGGTGCGACTGGGGGTGGTCTGGCGCAACATGGCTGAGCTGGACGCGGTGGAGACGCCCGAGCGCGTGGCCGGCGGTGCCGCTGTGGTGCTCGACAAGGTGATCCTCAGCGGTGAGGGCTCCTGGGGAATCGATGGCGGCGGTACGGCCTGGCGCGGTGGCGGCCTGGTGTTGATCGGCGAGGCATTGCAGATTCGCACCGGCTATACCTGGGACGAAAGCCGCGGCGCCGACAAGGCGGCCCAGACGATTCACTTCGGCCTGGGCTGGCGCCACAAGACGGTCACCCTGGACGCCGGTGTAGGCGTGGATCTGGACAAGCCGTCCAGCCTGCTCATGGCCATCTCGCTGACCATGCACATGCCCTACACCATGGGCTGAGCCGCGGGCACGGGCACGGGCACTGCGATTCAGTCGCCAGCCTCGATCAACGCCCGATCCTCGTCATCCAGCCCGATCCCCTCTTCCGGCAACAACACCGCGATGCCCCCGCGAACCGGGTACAGGCGCTGACCATCGACTCGCACGAGTCCTTGATCGAGCGACGCATCGACCAGATTGCCGGCCTGGTTGCGCAGCGCGCGCGTCGCGATAAAGCCGTTCAGCCGCTCGATCAAGGGCTCGGGCGCGCGATTCAGGGGCTGCTTATCCTCTGGACAGACCACCAGCTTCAACAGGTCATCCAGGTGGGCATCGGCCGGCGCGTGGGGACTCATTGCACCTCTCCTGAATCGGCATCCGGCTGGGGACTGCGTCCGGCAGCCACCCGTTCGAAGACGTCGCGGGTCAACTCCGCGGTGCGCCGCCAGCTCAGTTGTCCTGCTCTTTTTCGGCCGCGCTGGCGCAGATCATCGCGCAGGGCCTCATCTTGCACCAGTCGGGCCAGGCCATCGGCGATCTGCCCGATATCCAAGGGATCGACCACCACCGCGGCGCCGCCCGCTGCTTCGTCCAGCGACGATCCGCGCGAGGTGAGCACGGGCGTGCCTGCGGCCATGGCTTCCACCACCGGCAAGCCAAATCCTTCGTAGAGCGACGGATAACACATGGCCAGCGCCCGGCTGTAGAGCACCCGCAGATCGTCGAACTCGACGTAGCCGGTGGCGTCGATGGCTGCGCGAGCAGGCGAGTTCTCCAACGCCTGCCGGATCGCCGCATCCCGCCAGCCGCGGCCGCCCACAAGCAGCAACTTCACGTCCGGATGGTCGCCATGAATGCGTTCGAATGCGCGCACCAGGCGAACCACATTCTTGCGCGGCTCCAGAGTGGCGACCGCCAGCAGGTAGCGCTCCGGCAGCTTCATGGTCTGGCGCACGCGCTCGATCTGGGCCTCGGTGACCGGCTCGGCGAAGGCGGGGTCGGCCGCCAACGGGGTCACCACCACGCGCTGCGGATCGACCGGCAGCAGGCGGCAGAGGTCGCTCCGGGTGGACTCGCTCGGCGTCACGATGGCCGCCGCGCGGCGCAGGATCGTCGGCAGCAGGGCGCGTTGCAGCACGCGCTTCTTGAAGGTGAAGGTCTCCGGATACAGGAAGACCGCCATGTCGTGCACGGTGATGACCGCAGGGCAGGTGCCCGCCAGCGGCGCCAGGTAGTTGGGGTAGAAGGCGACGTCGGGCCGATGACGCAGACCGTGTACGGGCAAGGCGGTCTGCAACCACAGGGCCCGGACGGGCATGGCGGGACCAAGGCGCTGGCCCGGCAGGTCGACGGTGCCATCGTGTCGATTGCTGGCCAGCAGCAGCTCATCGCCGCGATCCAGCGCGTGCAACGCCCGCAACAGGCGCTCGGTATAGAGGCCCACTCCGCTACGGCCGGGGGCCCAGGTGGTCACGTCGACGAGAATGCGCATCAGGCGCCCCCTGTGCCGGGGGCGAGGAAGGCGGCGATGGGGGCGAAGACCTCGGCGGGCGCCTGGCGTCCGATGGCCAGGTCGCCGTGGCCGTAATCCGCCGAGGCCCCCTGGGCGCGACCCAGCACGGTGAGCGCCTTGTCCACTTTGGCGTGATCTCGACCCCAGGCATCGCATGCCACGCGCACCGCACGCTCCGGCGCCAGTCGATCGACCGCGCCGACCCAGAAGCGCACCGGGGTGTCGACCGAGGCCAGTCCTTCGAGCACGTCATCGCCGTCCACGCGAATCCGGTTGTCGGTCATGGCCCAGCGCCCAAACTCGCGGTTGAGGGCCGCCGGCACGTCGACGATGGCGTTGGCCAGGGTCAGGCGTGTGATGCCGTCGGCCACGTTGGCCGGGTTGTAGGGGATGCGGTGGATGGGTGTGTTCACCCACTCCGAGGCGAAGGCGACCAGGCGTCCGGGGATGCGAAACGGGAAGCGGGGTGCGATCCAGGCGGGCAGACCTCGGATTCGCGAGATCACGGGAATCGGGATGCCCACCTTGCCCGGCGAGCCGATGATCGCCACCCGGCGGATGTGCGCCACGGGCACCGTGCGGCCCAGGCAGGCGTACAGCAACATGCCACCCATGGAGAAGCCCACGTAATCGACCTGTTCGGCGCCGGTCCGCCGTCGGACCTCGGCCACCGCAGTGGGCACGTCGTGGTGGACCATGGCCCCGAATGTGGTCCGCAGGGTCTCGCCCAGGCGGCGATCGGCACGTCCTGAGCGCAGGGTCAGCAGCCAGACGTCGTGGCCGCGCTCGCGCAGGTAGCGGGCCAGGGAGTAGTCCTCGGCGATATCCAGGTTGCGGTGGTTGATGGCGATCCCGTGCACCAGCAGCGCGGGCGGACAGTCGGCCGATGGCGCGTCCGGGCTCGGCGCCAGTCGACGCAGCTCGCAGTCGACGCCATCGTCCAGGGTGATGCGCTCGCAGAGGTCGTATTCCAGGGGCGCGTGCAGGCGCCGAACCCAGTACCGATAGTGCAGCCACAGGCCGAGCAGACAGAGCGCGCAGACGACCGCAAGGGGCACCGCGAGCTCCTGCCAGTTGTCGCCGATGGCCGCGATGATGGACTGCATTCTGGCTCGCAGGCTCAGGCGGAGGTCATGGCGCCGGTGCTCGCCCGGTGCACGCCCAGCACGCTGTCGTAGAGGGTCTCGTAGCGGGCCGCCACGCGGCGGATATCGAAGCGCTCGGCGACCAGCTTGCGTCCGCTTCGGCCCAGGTCCCGGCGGCGCTTGGGGTCGCGCAGCAGCTCGACCACGGCGACCGCGAGGTTGACCGGTGCCATGGGCGGCACGCCGAGAGCGGCACCCGGCTCCACCAGCTCTTCCAGCGGCGGCTTGTTGGCCACCACCGTGGCCAGGCCCTCGGCCATGCCCTCCAGCAGGACCATAGGCAGGTCCATCTTTTCGTGGTGGCTGTCGGCCGGAAAGACCTGCACCGCAGCGATGGCGAAGAGCTCGCGCAGGTTCTTCACCTCGGCCAGGAAGGTGATGTTGCGCGCCAGGCCGTCGGCGGCGATGGCCTCCTTGATGAGCGCCGCCTCGCTGCGATCCTTGTCGTCGCGGATGCGGCAGGCCATGACGAAGTGGCAGTCCACCTCGCGCAGGATGCGCGGCACCGTGGCGGCCACCGTGCGCGCGGCGTTGCTGTGTCGATAGTCGCCGGCATAGATGACGATGGGCCGACCCTGCGGGATGCCGTAGCGCTCCCGGATGGCGCCATGTCGGCCTGTCGGGATGGGGTCGTTCAGGCGCACGCCGGGGGGGATCAGGCTCACATCGTCGATGCCTTCGGCGCGGATCCGATCGCGCGTTCCGCCCGACAAACAGACCACCGGCGGACCGGCCACGGCGCGCTGGATGCCGACCATGGTGCGCGGCGCCCGGACCAGGGTGTGGATCACCGGCAGGCCGCGCATTCTGCACGCGACCCGCACCATCGATGCCACCAGCAGGTCGGCCGGCCAGAACAGGTGCACCAGCTGGGCGTCGCCGGTGGCCAGCAGGCGATTGAACAAGCCGAAA
Organism: uncultured Enterobacteriaceae bacterium; assembly: GCA_964438735.1. Taxonomy (GTDB): domain Bacteria; phylum Myxococcota_A; class UBA9042; order UBA9042; family UBA9042; genus CAYTLW01. The sequence goes on from CAYTLW010000010.1 coordinate 106,588, forward strand.
CGTCGACCCATCGGGGTATGGCCGCCTACGCGCGGCCCCCAGGCGGCCTCGGTCTCGACCCGGGGATCGACCGCGGTGACGCCCTCATGGGTGAGCACCCGGGCACGGTAGTGGCGCAGGTTGGCCGACACGCCACGAACCAGATTCTTGTCGCTGCGCGTCCACGGCGGTTCCACCGGCCCGGAGAGGAAGAGAACGCGCGGGGAATAGCCGGTCATCGACCGCCTCCGCCACGTCCCGGCAGGGCGATGGGCGCTGGCTCACCGACCTCGTAGAGCCAGCCCTTCAAGGCCTTGAGCACGCCCTTTTCGACCGCCGCCAGCTCGCGTTCGGACAGGGTGCGGTCGGCGTGGCGGCAGCTGGTGCGGAAGGTCAGGGCGCGGGGCTGAGCCTGATCCGCGGCGCCGTCGAAACGGGCGATGAAGCGCACCGTCTCAAATATACCCGCGTCGGCGGCCCGGGCGGCGGCCTCGATGCGCTGTCGCAGGTCCTCGGCGCGGATTTCGGGGCGGGTGTGGATGGTCAGGTCGAAGGACATGGCCGGGAATCGCGGCGGCGAGGCGCCGGCGTCATCGCATGGTGCAATGGGCAACACCGCGTCCAGGTCCAGCTCGACCAGGGCGATCTCGGCCGGCACGGCCAGCCGCTGACGAATGACCGGATGCAGCATGGTGACCAGGCCGACGAAACGATCGCCGCAGAGGATGGCGCCGTGGCGGGCCGGGTGCAGCCAGGTGGGCGCCAGGTCGACGGCGCCGGGGATGCGCTGTGTGTCGGATGGCGCTGTACCGGGCGCGGGCAGGCGGCGGATCTCGGGCGCCGGTCGATTCAATTCGGCGAATACGCCCCGCACCGCCTGCACCGCCTCGTGGAAGAGCGAGCGTGTGACGTCATCTGGCGGGAGTACGGCCCCGCCGGCACCGTCGGCGCCGCCGCCGAGTCGTTCGCCGATGGCGATGGCCAGTCGGCGCGGCTGCCAGGGCAAAGGTGTCGCGGAGGCGTGCGCCGAGCGGGTGCCTTCGGCCAGCGCCTCGCCCATACGGCCCAGGAAGGCGTCTCGCTGGTCCCCATCCAGGACCGCCGGCACGCCCATATCCGCGCTCGCACCTTCGTCGCCGGACACGGGCACGAAGGCCCGACCGATCTCGAATATGCCGACGCGCAGGCCCTTGTGGCCCTCCGCCTCGCGGGTGCCGCGCTCCAGGTTGCGCTCCATGGCCGCCAGCAGGTTGGGCACCAGGCTGCGACGCAGTCGGGTCGATTCGGCCGAGATGGCGTTTCGCAGACTCAGCCGCGGCAGCTGGCTGCTGTCCGGAGCCTGCTCGGCCAGGCCCAGGCGCTCTCGCATGGGCTCGTGGTCGAAGGAATAGAGCATCACCTCGGTCAGCCGCGCGCTCAGGGTCAGGCTCGCACGGGCGCCGCGCTCCAGTGGGCGTAGGGGGGGCAGCACCGGCGGTCGCGCCGGCACGCTGGCCGCCTCCGAACGCACATGATCGTAGCCCCAAATCCGACCGAGTTCCTCGACCAGGTCCTCGGCGATGCCCACGTCACGGCCGGCGCGGAAGCCGGGCACATGTACGACCAGGTCATCGCCCTGTCGATCGACGCCGAATCCCAGTGAGGTGAACGTGCGATCCATCCACGCGTCGTCCAGCTCCTCGTCGGTGACGCCCAGGCGGCTGCGCAGGTAGGCAGCTGAGGTGTGGATCACCACCGGCGCCGGCGGCGTGGTGCAGTGGGGGCCCTTGTCGGCCAGGTGGCTCACGATGCTGGCGTCGGGGCAGAGATCCTGAACGAGCTTCAAGAAGCGCAGCGCGCCCAGGCGCGCTGTGTCCGGATCAAGGCCCTTTTCGAAGCGCGCCGAACTCTCCGTGCGCAGGCCCAGGCGCACCGAAGTGCGGCGAATCGTGGCGCCGTCGAAGTTCGCAGCCTCGAGGATCACCTCGCCGGTGTCGTGCCGAATCTCGCTGTCGGCGCCGCCCATGACGCCAGCCAGGGCCACGGGCCCCTCGGCGTCGGCGATGACGCAATCGTGCACCAGCAGCGAGCGCTCCTGCTCGTCCAGCGTGGTGATGCGCTCATCCGGCGTCGCCCGGCGGACGATGATCGCGTCGCCACGCAGGAATCGCGCGTCGAATGCGTGCAGGGGATTGCCGGTCTCCAGCATGGCCAGGTTGGTGACGTCGACCACGTTGGAGATGGGCCGCACGCCCAGGCTGCGCAGGCGCAGGCGCAGGTCGACGGGCGAGGGCGCGATGGTCACACCGGTGATGCGCGCGCAGAGGTAGCGACTGCAGCCGCTGTCGTCGTCCACCCGCAGCTGCACCGGCGCCGGTTCGCCGAAGCGCAGTCCCTCGATGTCCAGCGGTTGCAGGGGTTTGTCCAGCAGGGCGGCGATCTCACGAGCGATGCCGTGATGGCCCCACAAGTCTGGCCGATGGGTGATGGACTTGTTGTCGATCTCGTAGAGCGTATCGACCAGCGCCAGCGCCTCGGGCAGGGGCGTGCCCGGCGCCGCCTGGCAGCCATCGAGCACCAGCAGGCCGCCATGATCGTCGCTCAGGCCCAGGTCCCGCTCCGAGCAGAGCATCCCGGGCGATTGCACGCCGCGGATTTCGCCTGGCCGGACTTCGATGCCCGAAGGCAGCCGGGTATCTACCGGCGCGAACGCCAGGCGCTGGCCAACGGCCAGGTTGGGCGCGCCGCAGACGACCACCAGTTCGCTGTCGCCCGTGTCCAGGCGGGCCAGGCGCAGCTTGTCTGCACCCGGGTGCGGCGACACGGCCAGCACATCGGCCACGCGGACCCGCTCCAGGCCGTCGCCAAAACCGTGCACCTCTTCGATCTCGGCCACGGACATGGTGAACCGCTCGGCGAACGCGCGCGGATCCACCCCTGCGGTGTCGACGTACTCGGAAATCCAACGCCAGGAGACGAGCATGGGGTTGCCTCAGACGGTTGCGGGGAACTGGGCCAGGAATCGAACGTCGCCGGACGCCAGCAGGCGGATGTCGGCGATGCCGTAGCGCATCATCACCAGGCGAGACAGGCCCAGGCCAAATGCCCAGCCCTGCCATTCGCTCGGATCCAGACCGCCGGCCAGCAGCACGTTGGGATGCACCAGGCCGCAGGGCAGCAGCTCGACCCAGCCGCCGTATTTGCACACCGGGCAACCGTCACCGCCGCAGACCTGGCAGACGATGTCCAGCTCGAAGCCGGGCTCGACGAAGGGGAAGTAGCCCGGACGCAGGCGTACCTCCACGTCGCGCTTGAAGATCGCCGCGAGCAGGGTGCGCATGGCGTCCAGCAGATGACCCACGGTGACCAGGCGGTCGACCATCAGCCCTTCGACCTGGTGAAAGGTGTGCTCGTGGCTCGCGTCGGTGGCCTCGTAGCGATAGACCTGGCCCGGGAAGACGGCGCGGAACGGCGGCTCGAAGGCGTGCAGCGCGCGCACCTGGCCCGGCGAGGTGTGGGTGCGCAGCAGGTGACCGTCGTCGAGCCAGAAGGTGTCCTGCATGTCGCGGGCGGGATGCCAGCCCGGGATGTTGAGCCCTTCGAAGTTGTAGAACTCGCTCTCCACCTCGGGATAATCCAGCACGTGGAAGCCCATGGAGGTGAACACCTCTTCCAGGTCTCGCTGCACGATGCTGAGTGGGTGCAGATGCCCCTCGGGCGCCGGCTCGGGCGGGAGGGTCTCGTCGAATCCGGAATCGACCAGCTCGGCGGCGATCAGGGCGTCCTTGATGGCCTGCCGGCGGTCCCTGATGGCCGCCTCGATCTCCTTGCGCAGGGCGCCGGTCGCAGCGCCGTACTCCCGTCGCTGGGACTTCTCCAGGGCGCCGATGCCCTTCATCAGGGCCGTGACCTCGCCCTTGCGACCCAGCGCCGAGAGCTCCAGCTCGCGCACCATCGCCAGGTCGGCTGCCGCCTCGATGGCGGTGCGCAGGCGTGCGCCCGTCTCGGCAAGGCCGACTCGCCAGTCCGATCCGCCACTCATGCTGCTCGCCTCCAGCCCCCGGTCGGGCTACTCGATGCGCTCCACGACGTGGTAGCCAAAACGCGTCCGGACCACGTCGATATTGCCCGGCGACAGCCCCATCGCCAGCGTGCGGAAGGGCGGCACCAGCAGCGCATCCGCGCTGACGGTATACACGCCGTCGCCGGGATCGTCGCTATGGCGGCCTGCCAGCGCATCGAAGGTCGTCTCCTGCCGGCGCAGTCGATGGGCCAGCTCGATGGCCAGCTCCCGCGCCGCGGCCTCGGTCCGGGCGGTCGCCCGCCGAGCCAGCGCTCCCTTGTAGCCGACCAGGATGTGTCGCACCACCACCTGCGTCGGCGGCGTCGGCGGCGCCCGCGGGCAGGTCTTGTCCGCCTCACCCGGCTGCGGGCATGCGTCGCTGAGCACCGGCGCCAGCGGTCGAGGCGGCGGCACGAAGTCCACGGGCAGGCGCTTGACCACGTGGTAGCCCAGGCGCGAGCGGATCACGTCCACGTTGCCGGGCGACACGGCCATCACCAGGGACGTGAAGGGCGCCGGAAAGCGCTTCCGGCTGGCCGCATCGAAGGTGTAGACCCCATCGCCGGGATCTTCACCATGGCGCCAGAGCATGGCCATGAAGTCCGCATCCGCGCGCCGAGCCAGGTGGCCCAGTCGAATCGCCAGCGCCCGCGCCGCCTCCTGATCCCGATCGGGGCCCTGACCGGGCAGGGAGCCGTGCCAGCCGATGAGGATGTGAGCGGCCTTCCACGGGCCCTTGCTCGGCTCGGGCTTGCGCGAACACGCAGCGGTGGACTCGCCAGGCAGCGGGCAGGGGCCGTTGAGCATGCCGACCCCGGACCGCTTCGCTCGATCCCGAGGTCGTCCCTCGGCAGCGATGGCGGCCGCGGTCTCGGCGGCGATGGCGACGGTGAGGGGGTCTTCGGCGGCAGGCAATTCCGCCGCAGGAGCGGGCGGCAGGGGTGGGGGTGGGGTGAGGACGGACGTGGGGGTGCGAGCGCGCTGCTCATCGCAGGCCTGGAGGGCCAGGAGGGCCAGGAGGGCAATGGCAATGGGCAGGAGTCGGCGCATGAACCCGGGTCCGGCGGCCGGGTTGAAGGGCCGCACTGCGGCGGCGATTGTGGGCTGGCTGGGTTGGAGAGGTCAATCGGCCAGGGGAGGTGCAAAGCGGGCACCGTCACGGACGCAGACACGGCACGGACGCAGACACGGGCACAGATCTACTTGTCGCAAACCGGACAGCTGTATTTGTTTTCAACAGAAGGGTATCAAAAAAGAGGCATGGTGATTTTTGCACTACTGTCTTGCGATCAGCGGTGAACAAAAGCCCAAGAAGCCCTTCGACTGCCTGGGACAGGTCGGGGCGTATGAGGAACACAGGCAGAATCTCGCGCGTCAGAACCCTTGTCGGCCACCGTCACGGAGACGGGCAGCGGGCGGGGACGCCCGCAAGCCGCCGGCGAGGACGCCGGCGCTCCTTTTGCCGCCGTCCGCAGGCCTTTCGCATTTCTTCCGGCAGGCGCAAGTCTGCGAAGCCGCGCCTGCAGCCCGGCGAGGCATCCACGCCGCCTTGATTGAACCGCTGGCGTCGAGGCTAGAAGAACCACCGAATGGCGCCGCCGCCACCGCCGAGATTCAGCCCGCCGAAGAAGTCGCCGATCCAGAACGTCGGCCGCCAGTCGGCGATGATCTCGAGTGGGAAGGCGTTGAAGTGCCAGCCCAACTGCACGATGCCGCTGACGCCGATGACGGTCGCTGAGTTGTTGCCGACCGAGTAGAGCAATACACCTGCGCCGGCGCCGGCGCCCCAGAACAGTCGGCCAGCGCTGCCGGCGGCGAGATCGGGCATTTCGAGGATGTAGTCCACGCCAAGACTGGTGCCGTTGGAGCCGTGCAGACCCACGAATCCCTGAATTGCCGTGGTCGGCCCCAGGTACATCTTGCCGGTGATGCCGCTGGTAGCGGTGCCGCCGCCAACGCCGACGCCGGTCTTCTTGGACGTGCCGATGTCGGCCGCGTGGGCGTTCGCGGTGAATGCGAGACAGAAAAGCGGCGCCATGGCGGCGGCTGACAGGCGGAAGAAGCGCGAGTTCATCGGGTCTCCGGGGGGCTGTAGGTGGTCCTTGCGGCGGCGTGCTTGGCCGCGCGGGCTGAATCTAAACAGGATCGCATTGACCTCGATCCAGTTGGGGCTTGACCCGTGATCTCG
>CAYTLW010000011.1:0-21806 GCA_964438735.1 uncultured Enterobacteriaceae bacterium
AGAGCAGCTGATTCGTAATCAGCAGGTCTGCGGTTCGAGTCCGCATGTTGGCTCCTCGGAATTGTTGGTGATTCTCAAAACGGCCTCCGGGCCGTTTCTCATTACAGCCGCAGCTTGGACAAGGTCGCCGCCCAAACACCACGCCGCCGATCAGCACCACCAACCGCCTCCAAGCCAGCCCCACCCACCAACCACCTTCCCCAACCCAAGAAGACCTGCAACACTGCGCCAACAACCCCCGAGGCCGCCGTGTCCGTCTTCCTCGACAAGCCGCGCGACACCTGGCTCGCCGAGAACACCCTCGCCTTCGCCATCCCCGACGGCTACCCGGTCAGCGCAGGCCACACCCTCGTCATCCCCAAGCGCCCCGTCCCGACCTGGTTCGAGGCCACCGAAGCCGAACGCCACGCCCTGATGGCCCTCGTCGAGGAAGTCAAAGCCCTGCTCGACGCCAGCCACCAGCCCGACGGCTACAACATCGGCATCAACATCGGCGCCGCCGCGGGCCAGACGGTCATGCACCTGCACGTGCACGTCATCCCGCGCTACGTCGGCGACGTGCCCGATCCGCGGGGCGGCGTACGCCACGTCATGCCCGGTCGGGGCAACTACCTCGTCGACCGGCCGCCGCCGCTGACCACTGACCTCGTCGATCGACCGCCGCCGTTGACCACAGGAGGCAAGGACGATCCCTTTCTGCGCCAGCTTCGCCCCCTGCTTCGCCAGGCCGACGAGATCGACATCCTGGCCGCCTTTGTCCAGGACGCCGGGCTGTTGCTTCTGGATTCGGAGCTGCGCCAGGCGCGGCGACGCGGCGCGCGGATCCGACTGCTCACCGGCGACTACCTGCACATCACCCAGGAGAAGGCGCTGACTCGCCTGCTGGACTGGGCTTCAGAGCCGGAGCCGGTCGAAGGGCGTCCTGAACAACTGGACCTGCTCGACGCGCTCGACGGCGCCCCCACCCCCACCTCAGCGCCACATTCGCCTGCCGGCACCTTCGCCACCAGGGTGGTCGAGACCAGTTCATTGCCTACGACCAGCCACTCCTTCCACCCGAAGTCCTGGGTGTTCGTCGGCCCGGACGTGGCAGACGCCTTTGTCGGCAGCAGCAACATCTCCCGCGCCGCGCTCGGCGATGGGATCGAGTGGAACCTGCGCGTCGAGCGCGGTCGAGATCCCTTTGCCTTCGAGCGGATTCGACAGGCGTTTGCACTTTGGTGGACACGCGGTCGCCCCCTCGACCAGGCCTGGGTCGATCAGTATCGGCAAGCCGTCTCCGCCAGCGCAGATCCCCTGCCCCCAGGGGAGGCCGACGCCGAGCCTGTTGCCGCACCACCGGAGCCCTACGGCGTGCAACTCGACGCCCTCGCCGAACTGGCCGCATCACGGCAGGAGGGGCGACAGCGGGCCCTCGTTGTGATGGCCACGGGCCTGGGCAAGACCTGGCTCGCCGCCTTCGATGTGCGCGCCTTTGCCGAGGAGCGTGAGCGCCAGCCACGGGTCCTCTTCGTGGCCCACCGGCGCGAGCTGCTCAGCCAGGCCGCGGGCACCTTTCGCCGTTGCTTCGCCAACGCTTCGATCGGCTTCCACGTCGGCGCGAAGAGCAACCTGGAGGCGGACTTCGTGTTCGCCTCGGTGCAGAAGATCGGCCGCGCGGCGAACCTGGCGGCTCTGGACCCGGCTGCCTTCGACTACGTCATCATCGACGAGGCGCACCACGTCCACGCTCGCACCTACCGAAGGCTCGTCGATCGCCTTCAACCGGCCTTTCTGCTCGGCCTGACGGCCACGCCCGACCGCGCCGACGCAGCGGACATCCTTGGCCTCTTCGACGATCACCTCGCCTTCCGCGCCGACCTGGGCGTGGGCATCGAGGCGGGCCACCTGGCGCCGTTTTCGTACTTCGGCATCGCCGACACGACCGACTACAAGCCCATCCCCTGGCGCAACCGCCGCTTCGACCCCTCCGAGCTGGCCGACGCGGTGCAGACCCAGGCGCGCATGGAGAAGCTCTGGCAGAGCTGGGGCGAACATCCAGGCAGCCGGACGCTGGTGTTCTGCTGTTCCATCGCCCACGCGAAGTTCGCCACCGACTGGCTGCTGGAGCGGGGCGTGAACTGCGCCTGCGTACACAGCGGGCCCGATAGCGACGATCGCGATGTCGCCATCGAGGCGCTGCAGCAAGGAGAACTCGAAGCGGTCTGCAGCGTTGACCTGTTCAACGAAGGCGTCGACGTGCCGGCTGTCGACCGCGTCGTCATGCTCCGACCCACCGAGTCGCCAGTGGTGTTCCTGCAGCAGCTGGGCCGCGGGCTCCGGGTCGCCAGGGACAAAGCGAAGCTGACCGTCATCGATTTCGTGGGCAATCACCGCGTATTCCTCGATCGCGTGCGCACCCTCCTGAACACATTGGCGCCGCAGGCCGAGTCACCGTCGCTGGCGGCTCTTCTCGGTGTCGGCCAGCTTGCCCTGCCAGGCGGGGGACTGCCCGCCGGCTGCTCCATCGACATCGAACTCGAGGCCATCGACCTGCTTCGGAAGCTGCTGCCGTCTGGCGCTCGAAACGCCCTGGTGCGGACCTATCGCGAACTCAAGGCGAGCCGGGGGCGTAGGCCGTCGGCGGGTGAGTTGTTCCGGCGTGGCTTGAATCCGGGCAGCGTTCGTAGCGGCGGTGGCGCCGGATGGCTGCGCTTCGTCGGCGACGAGGGCGACCTGAGCGAAGACGCCGCGGCGTTGCTCGTGGAAGCCGGGACGTGGTTCCGCGACCTGGAGACCACGGCCATGAGCCGGTCCTACAAGATGGTCACCCTGCTGGCCCTGGCAGAAGCCGATGCGCTGACCACGGGCCTGGCCATCGACGAACTCTGCCAGCGCTCACATCGCATCCTGTTGCGCTCTCCCGAGCTGCTCGGCGACTTGGACAGTGTCCGCGAGCTGCCCGACCCGGCCGCTCCCGATCCAGCGGTCTGGCAGCGATACTGGCGCAAGAACCCCCTGCACTTCTGGAGCGACGAGGCCAAGAAGCGCGGTCGCGCCTGGTTTCGCATTGACGGTGACCGCTTCGTGCCTCGATACAAGGTCGACTCCAAGCACGAAGCCGTATTCGCGGAGCTCACGCTGGAGCTCGTCGACTGGCGGCTGGCACAGTACAGGCGAAGCCGGCGACGGATTCGCCTGGCCGCAGGGCGGGCCTTCGAATGCCGGCTCTTCCACAATGATCGGGGCGCAATCATCAAGCTGCCCGAGCGCGCAAGGATGCCGTGGATCCCGCAGGGCGAAATGGACGCGCGCCTGCCGGACGACAGTTGGTGGCGTTTCCGCTTCGCCAAGATCGCCATCAACGTAGCCAGGCCGGTCGGTGCCAGGCGCAACGAGCTGCCCGAACTCCTGAAGTCCTGGTTCGGGGCCGACGCCGGGCAGCCCGGTACGACTCACCACGTGCGTTTCGTGCCAACCCCCGACGGCTGGTGCTGTGAACCGGTCCAGGAGGGTGAGGCACGGGTGGTGCCGCTGGTTCCGAGGCGTTCCATTCCATGCTGGCCTGACTTGCGCGCCGCCGCGGGCTGGGCGGGCACCGAGAGGGATGGCGCCTCACTGGAACCGTCCACGGTGCGCCTGCCCGTGCAGGGTACGAGCGATTGCTTCGCCGTCCGGGCGAGTGGCGAGTCCATGGCCGGCTGGCGAAGTGAATTGCGCGATGGAGACTGGCTGGTGATGACGCCCCTGGTCGACGTGGAACTCGCGGCTGCAGAGGGCCAGGTCGCGCTGGTGGAGCGGGGCGATGAACTGGACCAGAGCTGGCACGTCAAGCGCGTGGTGCGGCGGGGAGCAAGGTGGTGGTTGGCATCGGACAACCCGCAAACGCCGGCCGTGCCCGCCCTGCCCGGTGACCGACCGGTTGCCGTGTTGAAGGAGGTGATTCGGCCGGAAGACCTGGCCCCCGAGCCCGGCAGTCACATCGATGAAGGCGGCATTGCCGTTGGGTTTCACGTCGGTGCGGAGCCCGCTGGCGCCTGGGAGCGGATTGACGGGCACCTGTTCATCCTGCTCGAGGGCCGCGAAAGCATGACGGCGCCGACCGCCGTTCCAATAGCTGTTCCCGTCCGTCGACCCGGAGAAACGGCCTTTGTCCTGGGGCGTGCCGGACCCGCACAGCCGTGGCAGGTGCTTGGCGTGGGCCGATGGAGCGAGGATGCGGCGGTGTGGCTGGTACCCGAAGTGGACTTCGCGGCCTGGCGGGCGCTGGGAAGAGGGAGGAGTTCCTCTCGCCAGCTCGGCGAAGCGTGGCAGGCAGGGGCGCGCGACTTCGTGGCCGCGCTGCTTGCCGTCCATCAGCCTGACGTAGCCGTCGAACTCGGCAACAGACGCCTCCGAATTCGAGGTCGCTCGGCGCGCGGAGGCGTGCGCATCGACGGCGGCGAAGGCGGCTTCACTGAGCGCACTGTCTCCTTGCTCGACATCGGCTGGGCGCTGGCGGCCCGGGAAGATGTGATTTTGCGGGGAGGCGTGCTCGAGGAAGCCCGACTGAATCGTCTCCGCTACCTGCAGGGCACGCCGCGCGTGTCCACGAGATGGATCGACTCGGGCTGGGCGATTCGGCTCGTGTTGTCGATGGATGAAAGCGAGTGCGGCGATGCCGAGACTTGACGACCCCTGCAGCGCACACTTCCACTTCCGCGACCTCATCGAGTGCGGCGAGACATGGCATCGCCTCGCAGCTGAGGGAAGCCCCGTGGCCAACCTGCCGCAACGGCCGGAGACCTTCCACGGTATCGAAACCCTTTGCCGGCAGCTGCTGGATCCACTCGTCGAGCACTTCGGCCGGCCCGAGTTGACGTACGGCTTTGCCTCGCCCCAACTGACCCGCCACATCCGGCGAGGCATCGCCCCGCAACTGGACCAGCACGCCGGCCACGAGAGGCGCAAGAATGGCCCCTTCATCTGCGATCGTCTGGGGCAGGCCGTGGATCTGCGAGTCCCTACGGTCACTGCCTCGGAAGTAGCCAGGCACGTGGTGACGCACTTGGATTTCGATCGCATCTATCTCTACGGAGATGACCGGCCGTTGCACCTCAGCGTCGGCCCGGAGCGGAATCGGGTCATCATCGAGATGACGACCCGCTCGGACGGTCGACGGGCTCCGCGCAAGACTTGGAAGGCCTCACATTGGGTGGCCAGCTTGAAGCGTTCAGCGACCTGATGGCCCGACGCGGTGACGTGCCCGACGAACAGTCGGGCCACAACGCTGACAGAAGCGAGCCGACACCATGACTGACCAGACCCCGCCTCCAGCGGCCCAAAGGAGCGGCACTGAACCCGTCCACCAATCAGGCGTACCACTCGGCCCAACCCTACAGGAGTTCTGGCGCTGGTCGGCCTCGGATCTGGTCGGCAATACCACGCGCGGAATTCTCGCAGAGTTCCTCGTCGCCAAGGCCCTGCAGATCGACTTGAGCGTGCGCGCCGAGTGGGACGCAGTGGACCTGCGCTCCGGAGACGGTCTGCGAATAGAGGTCAAGTCGGCCGCCTACATCCAATCCTGGCCGCAGGACAAGCACTCAGCGATCCGGTTCAGCATCGCCAGGACCGTGGGCTGGGATGCTCGCACCAACAGGGCCGGCAACGAGCCGCGACGTCAGGCTGACGTCTACGTCTTCTGCCTGCTTGCCCAACGCGAACCTTCCGATATCGACCCGCTGGATGTAGACCAGTGGCAATTCTGGGTGGTGTCCGCCGCCAATCTCGATGACGAGCTGGGAGACCAGAAGTCTCTCGGCCTGGGAACGTTGCAGCGGCTCGCGGGTCCGCCGGTCCGCTGGCACCAACTTGCCGACCTCACTCGGAACCGTCGGGAGTCCGCTCAAGACCGGTAGACCACACGCCCGGTCTGGGGCGTAAACCGCATACCCGGTTTGGACCAGCAAGCCGAGAAGCCAGTCGCCACCCAACCTGACCCCTCCAACACCCCGCCCCCTGGACAAGTAGAGTCCGAACACGAGGTCGACCATCGCGACGGCGAAGATGCATGCGATGACCAGCAGGGCGAAGAAGACCTCGGAGTCGAAGTTGCCTACGCAGCTCACGCCGCCAAAGCCAGGTTCTCGCGGATGATCCTCGGGTGCCGGGCGGCGATCCTCAGCAACGCGATGCTCGGCCCATCTGGCCGACGGCGCCCTTGCTCCCAGCCCTGCAGCGTCCGCACGCTGATCCCCAGGGCCTTGGCGAAATCCACCTGGGTGAGCCCCACGAATGCGCGCAGATCCGCGATGTCCTGGCCGGATCGGATGTCGCCAGCCATCAGCCGCCGCCGCTGGCCACGAACCAGAGTCCGGTCGAAGTCCTTCTCGGTCAGCTCCGGGATGTCGTTACTCATCGTCATCGCTCCATGCGGCGGTGGTACAGGCGCCGCTCGGCCCGGGTGGCCCAGCGAGCGGAGAAGACACGAATGGTGTCCTCCAACCCCTCGGTTCACACCACCAGCGCCAGCCCGTCCTCGATCGGGCCGATGGTGATGAACCGATCCTCGAAGTCCGAGTGCCCCTCGTCGAACAACTCCAGGGCCTCCTCATCGGCGTCGAAGACCCGGACCGCATCTTCGAAGCTGACGCCGTGCTTGCTCTGGTTCGCGCGGTTCTTTTCCGGATCCCACTCAAACTTCATGACCTCCAAGGTACGATTGCAGTGCAGGTGCGTCAATGACGTAGTCTGTATGAGTCCCGGCATGTGGTGTCGCAAAGTGTTGACGGGTTCCGGTCCCGTTGACGCTGCAGTCCATCGAGGTCGACGATCAAGCGCTTGATGAGACCACCCAGCCCCGCAGGTTCAGGCGCAATCGTGTAGCGCTTCTCGCGCGCATCGTTCCGGAAGCTCAACCGCCCCTGGAGCTCCACTCGAGACCTGTTCGCGGTCGATGCGGGCGAGGAAGAGGCGCCTGGTCCTCGCCCGACTCATCCGGGCAGTCATCCTGCAGGCCCACGATCGAATCACCACCGGCGCCGCCCCGCCAGTCGACGGCAACATCCGCACCTTCTACTACCGCTGGCTCAAGCCCATCGTCGCTCGCCTGCCCGCCGCCTCGGTCGGTCGCGGCCGCGCCTACGACCTGCTCGTCGACGAGCTCGCCGACCTGGTGCAGGCCGGCCGGGTGTCTTATGGCGCCTTTGGTTTTGCCGACGAGCACTGGGAGAATCGGCGCATCGGCGTCGGCCGGCCGCATGTGCTGGTCTTCGCCGAGAAGAGCGGCTGGATCCGCCTGCTGCGGCGCATCCACACGGCCCTCGACGTGCCCCGTCAGCGGGTGAGCGCGCCGGCGTGGTCCACTGTCATCGGCGGCGACGAGGCCGGCGACGCGCACCTCACCGCCCTGTCCGGCCTCGGACAGCGCACCCGCGCCCTGGTCGCAGCGGCCAGGAGCGGCGGCCACGAGCTGATCGTCGATGGCGGCAACGCGGTGGCCGCCGTCGTGCCGGTACGCGCCGAAAAGCTGCCTCCTGCGGATTCAGAGGATGACTCGTAAGCAGCAGTATTGATTGCGCATTTACATTCGTCCTCATGAGGGGGTTTGTCATTGTCTGCGGGAGGTTCACGGCCCCCACCCCTTGCCTGCACCAGAAGCCCCAGTCATCCTCCGCCCCCCGAGACGACCAACCCCGGAGCCCTGCGCCATGGCCAGAAAACCCAAGAAATCCGATCCCTGGCTCCCCTTGCGCGGCCTGACGCGCGTCGAAGACACCTGGGAGTTCGGCTATCGCCCGGTCGACATCCCCATCGAGGACGGTTCCGATCCCTACATGCTCATCGTGGCTGAGCGCGACACCGGCCTGGTGCGGCTGGGTACCCTCACCGCCACGGAGCCGACGGCCGACGAGCAGCGCGCGGCCGTCTACCAGGCCATGATGGAGCCCATGGCCGGCACCGAAGGGGTCCGGCCGGCGAATATCGTGGTCGACACCGCCGCCGCCCAGATGGCGCTGGCCCTGCCCTTGCGTCGGGCGGGGGTGGCGAACCGCCGGCTGCCGGAGCTGCCGCGGGTGGACGACGCGGTGTACGCTTTCCATGAACACATGGACGCGCAGGGCCAGGGGCCTGCCCTGCCCACGCCCCTGCACGCCCACGCCGAGGCGATCCACGCCGTCGCCGCGCGCTTCGCCGTGATGGCGCCGTGGAACTGGCTCTACGACGGCGACGTGCTGTCGTTGCGCATGGACGCGGGCGAATGGTCGGCGCCGGTGGCGGTGGTTCTGGGCGCGGCCAAGGAGGTCCATGGACTCAGTCTGTACCGTACGCGCGAGAGCTACGAAGCGTGTGCGGCGGCGTCCGACGAGGACCCTTCGGTCGGCGCGGAGGCGACGGACGCGCTGGCCCTCTGGTTCGACCCGGCTGACGAGCTGCCGGCTTCCTTCGCGCAGTCCTTCGCGGACGCCGGGCTGGCCGTCGGCGACGATCTCCTGCCGACCTTCATGCGTTTGCGCCCCGGTGACCACGGGGTGCCGGCCTCGGACGAGCAATCCGCCGACGTCCTCAACCTGGCGTTGCCGGCGGTGGTCGCCTTCCTGGAGCGCTACCTGGAGCAGTTGAAGTCGGACTTCACCCACCTGTCCCTGCGCCACCACAGCGAAGATGGCCGCGTGGTGGAGGTGGAGAGCCGGCCCGACTGGCGGCCCCATGCAGACGAGATGACGCTGCCCTTCGAGGAGCTGCTGCCCCTGGACCGGCCGCCGCTCATCGACGAGGCGTGCGCGAACCTGCTCACCTCCATGCCCCGGGCCATGTTGCCGCAGATCAGCGGCCTCGGCCCACAGGAGTTGGAGCGGCAGGGGCTAGCGGCGCCGGGCGCCGACGTGCCGGTGCTCGCCCTTCGGGCCGCAGGCGCCAAGGTCGCACGCTGGCTGCAGGCCATCGATGAACTGCAGGCCACGGCCCTGCTGATCCTGCCCCTGCCGCATTTGGATGGCATCCCCGTGGTGGCCTTCGGCGGCGCCGCCGGACCGACGCTGATCACCGTGCTGGAGTTCGACTTCAACCACCGCCTGGACGCCCTGGTGCACTCCCTGGAGCATGGCGGGCGGGTCGGCCTCTTCTTCGGCCAGGGCCCGGCGACGAAATCCATCCGACGGCTATCGTCGCGCGCCTTCCGGGGGATCCGCTTCTTCGACCTGGTGGGGGCCGGGCAGTTGAATGAGATCCTGGCCGAACAGCCGGCTCACGGCGCGGCGTCACGAAGCCATCCTGCCGCGGCCACGGCGCCCGCGACCGCCACCCGCTGCTACGACATCCGCGTGGCCCTGGACGGCATCAGCCCGCCCATCTGGCGCCGCTTCCTGCTGCCGGTGAACGCCACCATGCACGACCTGCACGACGCCATCCAGGACAGCTTCGGCTGGGAGCATGCGCACCTGGCCTGCTTCGAGACCCAGGGCCGCAATCGCCGCACCATCGCCGAGGTCGATGTCTGGGGAGGTGCGATGTCCAACAGCGGCTTGACCCTGGAGCGGCTGGTCGGGCAGGGCCTGAAGAAGTTCACCTACATCTACGACTTCGGTGACAACTGGCGGCACCGCGTCACGATCCGCAAGGAGGTCCAGGAAGACGGGCCGCTGCGGCGTCGCCTGCTGTCCGGCAAGCGGGCCTGTCCGCCGGAGGATTGCGGCAGCGTGTCGGGCTATGACCGGATGTGCGAGTTCCTGCAGACCGGCGTCGACCCCTTCGGTGACCCCGCTGTAGAGCTTGCCGAATGGCTCGGTGATTGGCAGCCCGAGGCGTTCGATCTCGAGGCCGAAAGCGCGAAGTTCGCTCGCTAGCGGAGCTCACGTCGTGCGCGGTGTCGAATCCCCGGGGGAAGGAAGGACGTGGCCAACCTGGACGAACTGGTCGCCGGCATCTGCCTGGGCACCTCGACCGAGGCCGAGGCAGAAGAGGCGTTTCGGCGGCGCTTCGAGGAGGTGGTCTCGCTGCCAGCGCCCGCGCAGCTCGCGGGTCAGCAGGTCACGATCGTCGCCGTGCACCAGCTGGCCAGAACCGGCGTCCGTGCTCGCGTGCAGTCCTCCCAGTTCATCGGCTCTTTTCAGCCACGACCACCACGGGCGAGACGCCATGCCGGCGCTCGGCCGCACCATCACCGCCGCCCACCAGGTCATCCATGGCCGCGTTGGCCAGCCCATCGACATACTCGTTGCCAGGCTCGCCGGCGTGGCCGGGCACCTTGCGCCAGCGCACATCGTGCTGCTCCAGCAGGACCTCCAGCCGCTGCACCAGGTCGAGGTTCTTGACCGGCTCACCATCGGCGCGGCGCCAGCCCCGGCGCCGCCACGTCTGCAGCCAGCGTTCGGCCAGGTTGCGCAGGTAGCTGCTGTCCGTGCGCACCTCCACCGTCTCTCCGTCCCGACGCAGGGCCGTCAGGGCCTCGATGGCCGCCAGCATCTCCATGCGGTTGTTGGTCGTCTGTTGTGCGCCGCCGCGGCGTTCGAGCGCGGCGTTTCGCTCGACGTCGACCAGCAGGAATCCCCAGCCACCGACGCCCGGATTGCCGCGGCAGCCGCCGTCGGTGTAGGCGACCACGCGCGTGTCGGCCGGGGCCACCTGCTGCTGGCCACCTCCCTCGGTGACGGCTCGCGGACCGGTGCGCCCCGCCTCGGCGATGGTCGAGGCCGGCGCTGGCTCGAGCGGGGCGGTCGTCGCCTGCGCCGAGGCGTCGCGGGCCAGCCCCTTGGCCTGGATGTACCGATCGCTGTCCTTGCCCACGCGCGTCCAGCTCACCTCGAGCCGGTCGAGCTCGGTGGCCAGCGCCCGCACCAGGTCGAGGTGCTCGATCCGACCCTTCTTCTTGCGCCAGCCGCGTCGCCGCCATTGCGCCAGCCAGGTCGAGGCGGTCTGTATGATGTTGTCGTTGGCGATGTAGACCTGCACCCTGCCCGAAGGCACCTGTCGCAGCCCGTCGACCACGCCCTGCAACTCCATCCTGTAGGCGCTCACTCCGGCGGCCGCACCCTGGCCCTGCCAGACGAGCCGGCCCTGCTGCTCGGCGCGGCCGCCCCAGGCGGCGACCTCCTGCCGCCTGCTGCCCGCGATGGTGAGGTGGGTGATGCTCATGGTGACCGTGGTGACGGAGGCCTCGAATCGATGGCGCCGCGGTGCCGCCCAGGGCATCGAGTAAGGAGGGTAGCTGCGAAGAAGGCCACTGAGAAGACGTCCTGGCCGCTGAAGCGAGCGAGAAATAGCCGGCTGTCCCTTGCCCCCGATCCCTGGCTACGCAATCCTCCGGCCGCCAAAGCCGGGAGCCCCACCATGCAACCACCCGCAACCACCACCGGGCCAACGCCCGACCCCTTCCTCATCGACCAGGACGCACTGCGCGATCTGGCCGCTGACCGCATCATCGCCCGCGGCGTGGCCTACCGGGAGGACAACCGGGTCATGCTGGTCAGCCGCGACGGCGACCGCCTGACCGCCGACGTGGAGGGCTCCGAGCGCGAGCCCTACACCGTGGTCATCGAGGCCGTGGGCGAGCAGGAACTGCTCTTCTCCTGCACCTGCCCCTTCGATTATGGCCCGGTCTGCAAGCATGCCGTCGCCGCCCTGCTGCAGCATTTCGCCAACAGCGTCGACACCAGCGTGGCCGACGCGGCGGCACAGGCGCTGGCGGATCGGCGACGGCGAGCGGTGACAGAGGTGCGCGTCGAGGCGCTGAGCGGCGGCGGTGGGCCGGGAACCTGGACGGCCCGGTCGGTCAAGGGCTCCGGGAGGCGCTACGAGGTCCAGCTGCGCTCGGTGGACGAGTCCATCAACTCCTGCACCTGTCCCGACTTCGCGCTCAACACCCTGGGCACCTGCAAGCACATCGAGGCGGTGCTGCATCGGATCCGCAAGCGCCGCCGCAGGGGCAGCAAGACGACCCGTGCCAGCGCTCAGGTGGCGGTGGTGCACCTGGCCTGGCAGGGCGGCGAGCAGGCGACGGTGCGGCTGCACCGGCCGGCGGACATGGACGCGACGGCCGAGCGCTGGCTGAACCTGCACTTCCGCGTCGATGGCAGCCTGCGGGGCGCCATGCCCGACGCCATCTTCGCGCTGGAGCGCGACGTGGCCGAGCTCGACACGGTGCTCATCGGCGCTGAGGTGCGCGCTCTCGCCGAGCGGCTCATGGCCGACCGGATGGCGGCCCACGCTGGCGAGGAGCTGGCCCGCAACATCGGCCGCCATGGCGGTCAGATCCCGGGCCTGAAGACGCACCTGCACCCCTACCAGGTACAAGGGGTCGCCTTCCTGGCCTCGCGCGGCCGGGCGCTGCTGGCCGATGACATGGGGCTGGGCAAGACGCTGCAAGCCATCGGCGCCTGCTCGGTGCTCATGGACGAGGCCGGCGTGGAGCGGGTGCTGGTGGTCTGCCCGGCCTCGCTCAAATCGCAGTGGAGCAAGGAGATCCGGCGCTTCACCGGCCGGCGCGTTCAGGTGGTCGAGGGGCCGGTGCGCAGACGCCTGGCGCAGTACCGCAACCGCGCAGCGTTCACCATCGTCAACTATGAGCTGGTGCTGCGCGACCACGAGGTGATCGACCGCGAGCTGCTGGCCGACGTGCTGGTGGTGGACGAGGCGCAGCGCATCCGCAACTGGAAGACGCGCACCGCCGACGCGGTCAAGGCCCTGCACAGTCGCTACGCGTTCGTGCTCACCGGCACGCCGCTGGAGAACCGGCTGCTCGACCTGTACAGCGTCATGCAGGTCATCGACGGCCGCGTCCTCGGTCCCTTGTGGCGCTTCATGGTCGACTTCCACGTCACCGACGACAAAGGCAAGGTGCTGGGCTACCGCAACCTCTCCGAGCTCCGCCGGCGGCTGGCGCCGGTGATGCTGCGCCGCAACCGCACCGTGGTCGCCGACCAGCTGCCCGAGCGCGTGGTGCAGCGCCGCGACGTGCCGCTCAGCCAGCGCCAGGAGCAGATCCAGAACGGCGCGCTGATGACCGTGCAGACGATCCAGCAGGAGGCGAAGCGCCAGAAGCGGCCGCTGACCCCCGGCGAGGAGAACCTGGTCATGGCGGCGCTGCAGAACGCGCGCATGGCCTGCAACGCCGCCGGCCTGGTCGACAAGGAGACCGTGGGCTCGCCCAAACTCACCGAGCTGGCCGCGCTGCTCCAGGAGCTGTGCGTCGAAGGTGACCACAAGGTCGTGCTGTTCTCGCAGTGGGAGCGCATGACCGTGATGGTGGAGAAGGTGATCGACGAGCTCGGGCTCGGCTACGTGCGACTGCACGGCGGGGTGCCCACCCGGCACCGCGGCGGGCTCATCGAGCGCTTCGAGAACGACCCGTCGGTGCGCGTCTTCCTGTCCACGGACGCGGGCGCCACCGGGCTGAACCTGCAGGCCGCCAGCGCCTTGATCAACCTGGACCTGCCCTGGAACCCGGCCTTGCTCGACCAGCGCATCGGCCGGGTGCATCGTCTGGGTCAGCGGCGGACCTGCCTTATCGTGCTGTTGGTCTCCGCCCCCAGCTACGAAGAGCGGGTCTGGGAGATTCTCAGCGGCAAGCGCCACCTCTTCTCGGCGGTGGTCTCGGGCGAGGTCAACGACGACGCGGTCGGCCTGAGCCAGCGCAGCATCGAGCTGGCCATGGCGGCCGCCCAACTGCCCGAGCCCGGCCACCCGGCCACGGAACCGACCGCGCAGCTCGAAGACGATGGGACCGCGTTGGAGGTACCCGACGGCGCTATCGAGCCGGCAACGGCAGAGGAGGCGGCGCCGGACCGCGGCCAGACTCCGACCGACGAAGGCGAATCCCGCGCGCCACTGGTGGCGCGCCTGCAGGAGCTGCTCGGCGAGCGTCTCGAGCGGGTGATGGTGTCGGGCGACGGGTTACTCGCCGTCGCCCGCGACCTGGACGAGCAGGCGTGGGCGCTGGCCGAGGAGCTGAGCACGGTCGCCTTGCCAGTGGTGCTGATCGACCCGCGCTCCTGGCTCGGCCTGCAGCGCATGCCCGGCGGCCTGGCGGCTGACGCCGAAGAGGTCTTCAACCGGGACTCCCAGCCAGCGCCCCAGGCGGAGCATCCGCTGCGCGGCGCGGCCCGGCGAAAGGTGGACGCCGCGGCGGTGCTCATCGACAGCGGCTGCGAGATCGAGGCCATGGGTCTGCTGGCCGACGCCATGCTTGCAGCCATCGCCGCGCGGGCCGGTCGCAAGGAGGCGCCCGAGACCGGCGCGGCGGCGGCGTGGCTGTACGGCGAGGCGGTCGTGGCCGGCTTCGTGCCGGCGGAGGACGCTGGCCTGGTGCTCCGAGCCGACGCCCTGCATCGAGGTGGCCAGGTGCCGGGACCGCTGGCGGCCGAGGCGCTGGTGGACGCGCGGCGGATCGTGCTCGCGGCGCCCTGAGCGGACCTGGTTCAAGAATCCGCGACAATCCGCGCCGGCGACACCCGGTGGCGCCGGGTGGAGTTCAGGTCTGCGCCAGGAACCGCCCGCCCGCCACTCAAACCAGCGTCATCAAAAAACGCGCCGCCGGACTCAACCTGATCCCCTCCGGCGTGCGCGACTCCTTGCTCCCGGTCGCGGAGAGCTGCCACGCCTCGGCCTCCGGGAAGCGCACCGCCAGGTAACGCAGCGAGCGGTCGACCGGGCCGTCGGACCACTTGCACTCGACCAGGCGGATGGGGCGGCGGTTCTCCAGCACCACGAAGTCCACCTCGCGACCATCCACATCGCGGAAGTAGCGCAGCTCGACGTCGCGCCCTTCGGTGTCGGCGACGTAATGCACCCACTTGAGCAGGTGCGAGGCGACCAGGTTCTCGAAGCGGGCCGGCATGTCGGGCACCAGCGACCAGTCCAGGTGGTAGTGTTTGCGGGACTTCTTGATCGCCCGAATCCGCGGCGCGCCGAAGGGAGACAGGCGAAAGATGGCGTATGTGGAACTCGTCGAACACCAGCAGCGGGGAATCGGGCAGCTGCCGGCGCAGGATCGATTCTCTGTGTTCGGCGACGTCCCAGTTCAGGTAGCCCTTGTCGTCTGTCAGCAGCGCGCGCGCCAGGGTGGTCTTGCCCACCAGGCGAGGACCGCCGAGGAAGACCATCTTCCTGTTCAGGTCGGCGGCGACCTGGTCCTGGAGGTAGCGCTTCATGGGGTCAAGTTGCGAGATTTGTGGACAGGAGTCAAAAGTACACGCGAGTAATTTGTACACTGGTCAAGTAATGGTGTGATCGAAGTGTTGGGGTCGAGCGGCCAGGCCTCCGCGGCGCTCGCTCGCTCGCCGCCGGCACCGAAGGGGCCCCCAAACCCCACCTGAACCCACCCCGCCAACCTCTACCCGACGCTTGTCCGCCGCCAGTCCGATCACCTTGATGACACCGGTCTGACCGGGCTCCGAGCTTGCCCTCGGATCTCGACCCGGGTAGACCCACCATCGATCGGAGCGACCCCATGGCCGACAAGCAGCCCAAGAACCTGCCCGACCTGCGCGACTTCGCCATCGCCCGCGGTGCCGAAGCGCTGCTGGCCATGCCCATCGCCGAGTTCATCACAACCCATGACGTCACAATCAACGCGGCCAGGTGCCTGGAACAGGTCATGGCGGTGGGGCTGGCCAGCACGGTCGGAGACTTGAGTGAGCCGGCCCCGGCGCGTGTGCTCTGGAGCCTGCTCCAGCGCCGCGACAAGCGCCGTCTGCTGCGGGACCTGGGCGACGCCGTACGGTCCACCGCAGATGCTCGCGAGCTGCAGGTGCTCACCTCGCGCGGAGCGGCGGGCGAGCCCGTGCTGACCCCTGGCATGTCGCAGGCTTTGCTGATCCGCTGGGCCAGGGCCCGGCAGGTCAAACCCTGGCTCAAGCTGTCCCTGGAGCGCGTGCTCGAAGATCGCGTCCACGCCTGGTATCACGGTCAGGGGGATCTTGGCGGGCTGATCTGCGCCCGGCCGAGCCAGCGCCCCTACAGCTACATCTTCACGCCGGGGGCGCTGGCGCGGGCCCAGCGGCGGGCCATCGCCCTGGTCATGGCCGCGGCGGCGGACCTGGAACGGGGTCAGGCCGAGGAGCCGGCGCGTCTGGCCGCGCGCGAGCCGCCCGCAGCGCCGGTTCTGCGGGGGGCCTGGCAGCATCTGGAGCAGACGCGCCGCGTCCTGCGCGCCAGCGTGCCGCCGCTGCCGGCCACGGATGCCAGCGGCAGTCACAGCGTCTTTCTGCTCGATGATCCGCCCGGCATGATGTGCAAGCCTGAAGGCAATATCCCCTGCCTCGAGACCGACGAAGGCGGCCGCGTGGTGCTGTACCGCGATGATGAGGAGCGGTGGTGCTTTGACTGCGCCTGCCCCAAAGGTCGCGACAAGCCCTGCATCACCCGCCTGGCGGCTCTGGACCGGTTCATGGATGTGCTCGGGCTGCCGGAGCTGGCAGAGGCCCGCGCGACCCTGCTGGCCGAGCTGGGGCGACCGGGCTGGGATCGGGCGCTGGAGCGGCTGCTGGGCAGCATGGACATGACCGGGGACGAGGCCGGGCTGGTCGCCGACGGTCAGCCGGCCCGCTTCGTCTGGCGGGTGGTGGTGGACTCGGGCGTTGACCTGGACGTGCGCCTGGAGCCGGCGCTGGCGCGGCCGCGCAAGACCGGCAAGGGCGTGGTGGTGCGCAAGCTGGCTATGGCCCGGGCGCGGGAGCTGCGCGGTCGCCTGCCACGGGCCGTCGATCAGCAGGTCCTGGATCTGCTCGCGCTGGCCCACTCGATGCCTGGCTATGCCCGCCAGGAGACGGCACATCAGCTGCGCCTGCGTGCCCTGCGGCTGCTGGTCGACCATCCCGACGTGTACAGCGGCAAGGGCGGCGCGCGGCTGATCCGGGTGCAGCAGCAGGTCGCCGCCCTGAGCGCCCGGCAGGCGGACGATAAGCTGCAGATCGGCCTGCAGGTGGGCGACGAGGAGATCACCGCCCGGGCGCTGCTCGACCTGCTGTGGGAAGACGAAGACGCGGCCCTGCGCTGGTCACATAAGGACCACGTGTTGACCGTGCTCGATGTGCCCCCGGCGGTGCGCAAGGCCGCCCGGCACCTGGCCGACATGCCCGTTCGGCTGCCCTTGGAGGCCGCCCCCGCCCTGGTCCAGCGCTTCGCTCCGCTGGTCCGGGCCGGCGAGGTTCGCTTCGACGCCGGGGTGCTGGGCGAGCCCGTCACGACTGCCACGCGACCGGGTGTCGAGCTGCGCATGTCCGCTGGCCGGCTGGCCGTGTCGCTCTACGTGCTGCCCCTGCCCGAGGGGGCGTCGGCTGTACCCGGAGAGGGACAGGTTCTGTGGATGGCCCTGCGCGACGGGCAGGTGGTGCACACCGAGCGCGATCTGGAGGCGGAGAGCCTCGCCGCAGAGGCCTTGTGGCGACAGCTGGACCTGCCGCCGCCGACGGGCCCTCTGTCGGTGGTCCTGGCCGATATGAACGCTGCCCTCGCCCTGGTCGATCGGCTGGCCGACGCCGAGTCGCAGATCCCCAGCCGCTGGGATGGCGAGCAGTTGCGCTCCCTGGGCGAGGTCGGCGCGGACGCGCTGCGCCTGTCGGTCCAGGAGGGGCGCGACTGGTTCGAGCTGCGCGGTGAGCTGCGCCTGGAGGGGGCGACGGTGCCCCTGGAGATGCTCCTGGCGGCGGTGCGCGAGCGGCAGCGCTACGTGCGCATCGAAGGCCGCGGCTGGGTCAAGCTGAACCGCCGCCTGCGTCGCCATCTGGCCGCCTGGGCCGACGGCGAGGCGACCGCTCGCATGAACGCCCTGGCCGCGCCGGCGCTGCTGTCGCTGCAGGATGAGGGCGCCGAGGTCGACGGACCGGCGCGCTGGCTGGACCTGGCCGATCGGGTGCGCCAGGCCGCCGCCATGGCGCCCGGGCTGCCGGACGGGCTGAACGCGGAGCTGCGGCCGTACCAGGTGCAGGGCTACGAATGGCTGGTGCGCCTGGCGCACTGGGCGCCGGGTGCCGTGTTGGCTGACGACATGGGCCTGGGCAAGACGGTGCAGGCCCTGGCCCTGATGCTGGAGCGCGCAGAGCGGGGTCCGGCGCTGGTCGTCGCGCCCACGTCGGTGACCTTCAACTGGCTGCGCGAGGTGCAGCGCTTCGCCCCCTCCCTGGACGTGCGGCCGCTGCGTTCCAAGCGGGACATGGGCGTGCTGGACGGGCTCGGAGCGGGCGGCGTGGTGCTGACCAGCTGGGCCATGGCCACCCGGCAGGTCGAGGCCTTGAGCGGCCGCCGCTGGACGACCCTGGTGCTGGACGAAGCCCAGGCCATCAAGAACGCGGCGACCCGCCGATCCCGGGCCATCACCCGCCTGCAGGCCGACTTCACGGTCGCCTTGACCGGCACGCCGCTGGAGAATCGCACCGGCGAGCTGTGGAGCCTGATGCGCGTGGTCACGCCGGGCCTGCTGGGCAGCGGCAAGGCCTTTCGCGACCGCTTCGCCCTGCCCATCGAGCGGCACAAGGACGCAACCGCCGCCGCCGCCCTGGCCGCCCTTATCGCGCCCTTCGTGTTGCGCCGCTTGAAGTCCGAGGTGGCCACCGAGCTGCCGCCGCGCACCGAGATCCGGGTCGATATCACCCTGTCGCCGGCCGAGCGGCGGCAGTACGACCAGCTGCGGCGCTCGGTGCTGGCGGCCACCGAGGCGGCGAAGAAGGGCGAAGGCGACCAGGGGCTGCGCTTTCAACTGCTGGCCGCCCTGACCCGCCTGCGTCAGCTGGCCTGCCATCCGGGCCTGCTCGAACCCCAGACCGATCTGAAGTCGGCCAAGCTCGAAGTCCTGCGCGGCCTGCTCGAGCAGCTCCGCGCCGAGGGCCATCGGGCGCTGGTGTTCAGCCAGTTCACCAGCCTGCTGGCCCTGGTCCGGCAGGCGCTGGAGGCCGACGGATTGCGCTGCCTGCAGCTCGACGGCAGCGTGCCCGGCCGTCGACGCAAGGCGCTGGTGGACGCCTTCCAGGGGGGCGAAGCGGACGTCTTCCTGCTGTCCATCAAGGCCGGTGGCGTGGGTCTCAACCTGACCGCGGCCAGCTACGTCTTTCACCTGGACCCGTGGTGGAATCCCGCGGTGGAGGATCAGGCCACCGACCGGGCCCATCGGATCGGCCAGGACAAGCCGGTGAACATCTACCGCCTGGTGGCCCGGGGTACGGTCGAGGAGGCCATCTACCAGATGCACCGCGACAAGCGCGACCTGGTGGACGCGGTGCTGGCGGGCACGGGCAGGGCGTCGGCCATGAGCGTGCAGGAGCTGCACAGGCTGGTGGCCATCAGCGCCGGCGCGGCGCCGGACGAGGACGTCATCGAGCTGGAGAAGGTCGATCTGACGCCCGCGGATGTGGACCCGACGCCGGCGATCGGCCTGCTCGCCGGGGTGTCCGAGCCCGCGCCCGCCGCCACGGACGTTGCGGAGGCCATGGTCCGTGTGAACGCGACCCTACAGCAGGCGGTGGACGACGGCCGACTGGCGCGCCAGGCCTCCGCTGGCGGCTACCGCGTCAAGATCGAGCGCTTGCTGGGCTGGATGTCCGCGCAGGGCCGGCCGCTGAGCGCCGAGTCGCTGCGCCGGTCGGAAGCGGACTATGGGGCTGCGCTCGCGGAGGGAACCTGGCCGGCGCCCAAGAGCGACCAGACGTTCATCCCGGCGGTGGTGCGCTGGGCGGCGGAGGGGCTGGGCGAGGGGCTGTAGTCCCGGAGATCGCTGCGTGAATCATGGGCGGGAGGCGGCGGCAGGTCGCCTACCACCCAGCCCGACCCCGCCGAGCATCTCGCAATGCTTCCAGTGCGACGCGAGCGCGAGCGTCACAAGCCTCAACGACGCCCCATTCCCAGCCCGGCGGCACATCCCTTGACTCCACGCCCCCGCGCTGCGATGACCGACAAAGAGGCACCATGACCCCCACCGCCCACACCGAGACCCTCATCCCGACCCGCCACTCGACCTCACACCCATGCCCAACCCGCCAGAACAACTCATCATCGTCGGAGCCGGCCCGGCCGGCCTCGCAGCGGCAGGCGTGGCGCGTGACCTGAACATCGACCCCCTCCTCATTGACCGACATCCCCATCCCGGCGGCGCCTGGGCTCGCATGCGGCCGGAGATGCGCTGCCTGTCGCCGCGGCGCTTCGATCTGATGCCCGACGGCACCTGCCCGACCGGCCCCGGCGAGGTCGCCCACGCCGCCGAAGTCCTCTCCTGGCTGCGTGAATTCGCCGACCGCTCCAACTTCCGATTCTCGGCCAACGTCGTGGTCCTCGGCTTGCAGACCCGCGGTCAACTGCGCCTGCAAACCGACGCCGGCGACCTCGACACCCGCCGCCTGCTGGTCGCCACTGGCGAGTTCGACAGGCCCTGGATCCCTTCCCTGCCTGGCGTCTTCAAAGGTCCCGAATGCCACAGCGCCAGGCTGCGCATCGATGACTGTCAGCCGGGCGAGCACGTGGTCGTGGTCGGCGCGGGCAACTCCGCGGCGGAGCTGGTCGGGTTGCTGCTGGAGCGCCAGGTCCGGGTCACCGTCGCCGCTCGAACCGCTCCCGAGCGGGGCGCGTCGCCGCCTGGCGGTGAATTGTCCGCACTGACGGCGTTGCGCTGGCACGTCTCTGCGTTGCCCCTGCGCTGGCTTCCGGCTCGCGGCGGTTGCACGGACCGCACCCCGCTGGTCGACCCGGGGCTGTACGAAGCCATCCGCGCCGGGAAGGTCCGCCTGGTGGGCGCCGCCCTCGGCCGCATCCCTGACGGCGTCGAGACCGCCGATGGACCCGTGGCCTGCGATCGCCTCGTCTGGGCCACGGGCTTCAGTCGAAGCACCGCCTGGCTCGGCCCGAGCATCACCCGGGACGCGCGCGGGGTGCCGCTGCACCGGGAGGGCGTGTCCACCGAGGTGCCGGGCGTCGGCTTCGTCGGCCTGCCCTGCCAGCGCACCCGTCGCTCCGGCTTCATGCGCGGCTTTGCGGACGACGCCCGCGCCGTGCTCCGGCGGCTGGCATGACGGCGCTGGCTGCGGCCCTGGCCGCGCTTTCGCTGGTGCCGGTGGCGGCGTATTTCGCCTACACCCTGGCCGAGCAGGTCTGGCTGCGGCCGCTGGTGACCGCGCCGGTGCGCCTGGTGCTGCTCGGTGTGGCCACCGCCGGCTGTGCGGTCGCTACGGTGTTGGCGGATTCGCCAGCGGCGCTGGCTTTGCTGTGCGTGCCGGCACTGGCCATGGCCTGGGTCGTGCGCCGGCAGTGGCTATGGCCGCGGGCTGCGGTGGAGTTGCGGCCTTCCGATGTCTCGCTGTCCGGCGATCTGCTGGTGGCTGTGGTGGAGAGCGGCGACGCCGTGCCCCTGGACTGGCTCGCCGCCTTGCGAACGGCCCACGCCGGCGACGTGCTGCTGGTGCACTGCGGGCTGAGTGGCGCGCTGAGCGCCTTCCAGCGACCCGCAGATTCGGCCCTGGCGGCGGTGCTGCCGCACCCGACAGGCTTCTGGATCGGCCGCTGGACGCCGCGCTGGGATGGGGTCGACGGCAGCGCCCTGCGTGGGGCGGACGTCGCCCTGGTGCGGGCGCCGCTGGCCTTGTGTCGGCTGGCCACCTGGCGCTCTCATCATCCGGCTGGCCGCCTGCTGGCGCCGCCGACCCCGCGCGCTGCCCGGGCGGTCAAACCGCTGACCCGTACGGCTCGACGCCACGGCGCTGAGCGAGGCCTGGGGCTGGTCGTTCAAGATCGCTGGACTGCGCTGGACAGTATCGCTGCCGCGGACGTTGCACGGCCCGATGCTTCGCACGCGTACCTGGGTCGCGGGGGCCCCCCAGGGCCGCGGGGGGGGGGGGGCCCAGTGGCCCCCCCCCCCGCCCGGGGGGGGAGTA
>CAYTLW010000011.1:21816-31279 GCA_964438735.1 uncultured Enterobacteriaceae bacterium
GGGGGCGGGGGGCCCGAATGGGGGGGGGGTTTGCGGGGCCCATTTGGGGCTCAGCGCAGCTCCTTGGAAGGATAACTATCTATTTATAAAGGGCTTCGTTCGAGATTTCTGCACCTGTTCAAAAATTTTGAATCAAAGCCAATAAATCAAGGATGTTGTTTGTTCTGGGGTCCTGGAACTGCCCCTCCTACCACCCACCCCGAACCCAGACAAACAACCGATGCCGCGCCCGCGAAGCCGCCACATACCTGGCCCGTCGATCAGCCCGCGGATCATCGGCGACCACGTCCACCAGCAGCACCACGTCCGACTCCAGACCCTTGAAGCGGCCAATCGTCGTATGCAGCAGCCGCCCGGCCCGATCCCTCGGGTCATCCGCCAGCGCCACCCCAGCCAGCTCCTCGCAGCCCGCCAGCACCGAGTTCCCGCGTGTATGGGGCGTCAGGATCACCACCTGATCCGGCCGCAGGCCGCCCTTCGCCAGCAGCTCCCCCACCACCCGCTCGATCTCCCGCCGCGTCCGCCCCGGCGCTCCCTGCTCGCGCACCATCGGCGGCTGGCCTTCGGGGCAGCGCGGCCCCGGCTTTGTCTGCATCTGGCCCAGCCGGGCTACGTCCCTGGCGATGGCGCGGGTATTGCGGAAGTTCACGGTCAACACGAACTCCGGCATCTCCGGCAGCTCGCCGCCGCGGCCATAGAGATCCTGCTCGGCGTCGGCGAAGACCAGCAGGCGGCCGTCGTCGCCGGCCTGCAGGCAGCCCTCCAGGACCATCCACCACAGCGGCGCGAAGTCCTGGCCCTCGTCGACCACGATGGCGTCGAAGCCGGGCAGCAGGCCGCCGTCCACCGCCTCGGTCAGGTAGAGCGGCGCCTCGTCGGTCCAGAAGCGACGCTGGGCGTCCGGATCCTCGGGCACCTCCATCTGGCGCTGGTGCAACTCCCAGTGGGCGGCGGCGCAGAGGCGGTGGAAGTTGCGCACCACCAGCGCGCCGGGCCCCGGGTCATCGTCGGCCGCCGCGGCCTCCAACCCGTCGGCGAGCGGCCGGTTGAAGCAGGCCAGCAGCACCCTCGCCCCGCCGGCAGCGAACTGGCGCGCTGCCGCCAGGGCCAGCACCGTCTTGCCGGTGCCGGCGCCGCCCACCACGCGCAGCCGCTTGTTGCCCAGCAAGCCGGCCATGACGTCGGCCTGCTCGTCGCTCACCCGGACCAGCACCTGCTCGTCGGCCGCCAATTCGGTCGCCAGCCGCTGCACGATGCCAAAGCGCGGGTGCAGCACTGTCTGCCGGAAGTGTTTGAAGGGGCGCGCCTCCAAGGCCGTGACGCCATAGGCCTGCTGGCGCCAGAAATCCAGCGCCTCCACCACCCGCTCGCCGATCGCCGGCAGGTCGTGCACGTCAAAAATCAGCGCCCGCGGCGCCTCAAGAGGCAGCGAGCCCATGGCCTGCAACTCCGCCCGCGGAAACGCCACCGCGTGGCCGAACACCAGCGGCAGGCGCACGTCCTCACCCTGCAGGCGGCGCCAACGTCGAACCAGCTGACCGACCAGCTCCTTGGTCAGCCGCTGCGCCTGCTCGAAAGGCGTCTCTCTCAGCGTCTGCACGCCATCGTCAGTGCGCCGCGTCCAGCGCCCCTCGCCGCTGCGCTGCACACCCTCGCCCTTGCACTCGATGAGCAGCAGACCGGCGGTTCGATGCAGGCAGAGGAAGTCGATCTCACCCTCGTTGGCGCGGCCGTCGACGTAGCGCAGGCCATGGTAGACGAACCACTCGTCATCCAAGGCGGCGCTCAGGGCCTGCCAGAGGGTCAACTCAGCCTGGCGACCCGGACCGGGTTCAGGCGGGTGCCGCGGGATCATGTTCGCCATGGGTCGGGGCTCCGGGCGCGTTCGGGCCATATTGCCCTGGTCCGTTTCCTGGAGCAAAGCGACCTCAAATCTCGGAATACTGGGCCGACCCGCGCCGAAACGGCATACTCCCACCTGGCGGCAGAAATCATCCCGGCGACCGCCGCCACACAGCCAGCGACGGCCGCCGCAAGTCCCGGAGGACAGACCTCATGATCGCAGCGCTGCCAGGCGGAACATCGCGCCACGGCCGGGGCCTGCTCATCGCCCTGGTGGCCCTGCTGGCCGTCGCCTGCACGCGGCCCATGCCGGACAAGACGATCTTCTCCGATCAGCAGGTCGACGCAGCCGCTACCGACAGCACGCTCGATGGCACCATCGAAGACGCCGTGCCCGAGGACGTGGCGCCCGCCGACGTGACCACCAAGCCGGACGTGGTCGAGCCCGCAGACCAGGCCGCAGCCGACGCCGCCGAACCCGTCGATCAGGGCGTCGCTGATTCCACCCCGCCCACCGACCAGTCGGTGGTGGATGCCGCGACCTCCGATCAGGCCGACGCCGACGCTGAAACGCCCGACCAGGGAACCGTGGACGCCGAGCCGCTGGACCAGTCCGGTGACGCAGCGGCGGTCGAGGATGTGCCCGAACAGAAGGACGCGGCCACGCCAAAGGACACCGCCACGCCGAACGACACCGCCACCCCGAAAGACACCGCCACGCCGAAAGACACAGCCACGCCAAAGGACACAGCCACGCCAAAGGACGCAGCCACGCAGACAGACACGGCCACGCCCGAGGACACGGCCACACCGAAGGACACCGCCGCGGTCGACGCCGGCTGCAAGGCCGGCACCGCCTGCGATGATGGCGATCCCTGCACCACCGGCGACAAGTGCAGCAACGGCAGCTGCCAGCCGGGCCTGGCCAAGGACTGCTCCGACGGCAACTCCTGCACCGACGACTCCTGCCAGGCCGGCGTCGGCTGCAAGAACGCCCCCAACAGCGCCACGTGCTCCGATGACGACGCGTGCAGCGATGGCGACAAGTGTGCCAAGGGGGTCTGCACCGCCGGTCCCAAGCTGAAGTGCGACGACAACGACGCCTGCACCACGGACAGCTGCGATGCCAAGTCCGGCTGCACCTACAAGAAGATCTGCACCACGCTGAACTGCAGCCAGGGCTGCACCTGCCCCGCTGGCGACACGTGCACGGTGGATTGCTCCAAGTCCGGCTCCTGCGGCGGCCAGATCGACTGCTCCAAGGCCGCCTCCTGCACCATAAAGTGCTCGGGCAACGGCTCTTGCAGCGGCAAGATCGAGTGCGGTTCGGGCAATTGCGACGTGACCTGTTCGAAGTCAGGGGCGTGCGGCGGCGGCATTCAGTGCGGCTCGGGCTCCTGCAAGGTGAACTGCAGCAACGGCGCCTGCGCCTCGGACATTCTCTGTGACAAGGGGCCCTGCTCGGTCACCTGCACCGGCAACTCCTGCGCCAAGGACATCAAGTGCTACTCCGGCGGCTGCGACGTGGCCTGCTCGGGCAACGCTTGCGGCCAGGGCGTTCAGTGCGGCACGGGGCCGTGCACGGTCGGCTGCGCAGACAGCAGCTGCGCGGGCGAGATCAAGTGCGCGGAGTCCTGCAAGTGCGCCGCCACCTGCGCAAAGGGGGCCTGCGCCAAGGGCGTGACCTGCCCGAAGGGCTGCAGCGGCGGGGCCGCCAAGTGCAAGACCTCCGGCAAGTGCGACACCTGCGGCTGACCTGGCAGACGCCCCGCTGGGCGGACTCAGGCCCGCGCCATCGCCTCCAACCCCGCCATCTCCTCGGCCGACAGCGTCATGTACCGCGCCGCCGTATTCTCCTCCAGGTGGGCCACGCTGGATGTACCGGGGATCGGCAGGATCACCTCCGATCGATGCAGCAGCCAGGCCAGCGACAGCTGCCCCGGCGTCGCCTCATGCCGGCCCGCCACCTCGCGGAACTGTTGCCGGCCGGTGATCTCGCCCGCCGCCAGGGGGTACCAGGGGATGAAGCCGATGCCCGCCGCCTCGCACGCCTCCAACACGGCCTCGTACTTGCGATTGCCGAGGTTGTAGCGGTTCTGGACCGTGGTGACGTTGACGACCTTGCGGGCCCGCTGCAGCTCCTGGACGCTGACGTTGCTGACGCCGATGTGGCGCACCTTGCCGGCCTGCTGCAGCTCGGCCAGGGCGCCCAGGGAGTCCTCGATGGGCACGGCGTCGGCGACCACGTGCAGCTGGTAGAGGTCGATGCAGTCGGTGCGCAGGCGGCGCAGGCTGCCCTCGCAGGCCTTCTTGAGGTGCTCGGGCGTGCCGTTGCTGCGCCAGTCGTTCGGTCCGCCGCGCACCAGGCCGCCCTTGGTGGCGATGACCAGGCCGTCGGGGTAGGGGTGCAGGGCCTCGGCCAGCAGCTCCTCGCTGACGTTGGGGCCGTAGGCGTCGGCGGTGTCGATGAAGTCGACGCCGAGCTCGACCACCCGTCGCAGCAGGGCGATGGCGGCGTCTTTGTCGGCCGGCGGGCCCCAGATGCCCGGTCCGGTGACGCGCATGGCGCCGTAGCCCATGCGATGCACAGCCATGTCGCCGCCGATGAGGAAGGTGGGGTTCATGTCTGCCTCCGTGGCGTGTAGTCCGCCGTTCAGACCGGTCGCATCTCGGTGCCCATGCCCGCGGTGATGAACACGCCCGTGGCCGGCGCGCTCACCTCGGCGGTGTGCCAGACGCCGGGCGGGTTGATGGCGTACTGCCCCGGCTGCAGGGTCGTGCGCACGTGCTCGCCGTCGATCTCCTGCACCAGGGTCATCTCGCCGGCGGTGCAGAGCACCACCTCGTGGCCTTTGGGATGCATCTCCCAGGTGGACCAGTTCTCGCTGAAGGTGTGCATGGACACCAGGCGGCCCTCGGCGCCGTCGTCGGCGTGGCGGGCGCCGTAGGCGGCGTACCACTCCATGCCGGAGAACGGCGGCTCGCTGGTGGCCGTGGCGCCGAGACCGAGGTGGATGGGGTTTTCGTTCAGGGCGTTGGGCATGGGGTTCTCCTGCGCGGTGACGGGGGGCGGCAGGGCCGCGCCGACGCCGATGGTGGTATCGCGGCGACCTGGCACTTGCCAGCGGAGCGAACACAATCCGCCGGAATCCCGCGCCGAAAGGGGAGCGCCTCCACGGCATGGCGCGCCTCCCGACCGATGAAGCTTGATGAAGCCACCGATCGTCGCCGGTCGTCATCCGTCCAAGCCTTCAACACATACCGCGGGCCCCGCCCGCAGGAGGTTTCCCATGGGTGGCTCATCGACCGGCAAGTCTGGCGTCGCAGACGCGACATTGAATGTGGTACCGACCATCGACCTGCTCATCTGCATCATCTGCTTTCTGCTCATCTCCACGACCTGGCTCTCACTCTCCCGCCTGGACGTGGATCAGGTCCTGCCCAAGCGTGCCAGCGAGAAGCAGGCCACCCCGCCCGACGACACCGCGCCGCCCACCATCCAGGTGGCCATCACCGCCGACGGCCACCTGCTCAACCTCTTCCGCAAGGGGCAGCAGCCCGCCGCGCCGGTACGCGTGGCCAGCCTGGGCAGCTTCCAACTCTGCCGCGGCAAGAAGACGCCGGCTGGCGACTGCACCGGCTTCCAGGAGCGCTTTGTTCGCTACGACGCAGAGCGCCTGCAGGAGCAGCTGCTCGGCTTGATGGCCGAAGCGGACGACGCCTCGAAGATCCGCGTGCTCGTGGCGGCCGATGACACCGTCGCCTTCCTGTCCCTGGTCAACACCCTGGACGCCATCGTGCGCACCTGTATCGAGGGCGACGACAAGCGCTGCCTGCGCAACCCGGCCATCGGAGATCCGAGCCTGCTGCGGGCGCGTGGCTTTCAAGGCCAGATCTAGAGTTTCGTCGCTCTGGATGCGATTTGACTTGGACCGGCGGGATTCATAGCGTGATCTGTAGAGATTCCGAGGAGGTCCCCATGAACCGCCATGGCTTTATTGCCATGTGGAGGCGCTATCGCGTCCGCATGTTGTTACTGCTTCTGTTGCCTGTCTTTTTGTTCATCAACTGTGGCGTCGAAGGAGATCGCGCCGCCAACGGCGAGTGTCCGCGCGACGAGATCTGTTCGGAGTCCACGCCCCTGGGCTTGTATTTCGTCGGCAGTACCTTCTACGACGCCCACGTGCTGAAGCTCGGGCCGGTCCTGGCGGACGGAGAGTTCACGGTCGCGCTGCGGCCGCTGGGTGGGCATGACATGCCGGCCTTCAACTTCGAGATCGAGGACCCTGGCGTCATGTCGGGGGTAACGCTGGCCACCTACGACTGGGAGTCCAACGACGAGCCGGAGCTCCGCCTGACCGGCCTGTCCGCCGGCTCCACCTACCTGCGCATCCTGCATGGCATCGACGGGAAACTCCTGGATCGGCTGAAGATCCAGGTCGTCGAGCTCGATGACGTGAAGGTCGAGAACATGAACGGCGAATCCGGCCATCTCCTGGCCGGTTGTCAGCACATGATCGGCGTGCGCCTGCACGCCCGCGATGCCGGACTCAACGTGCGCGCCTTCGACGAGACCGTCACCATCAGCGCCAAGGGCGCCACCCTCGCTGGCGAAGAGGGCATCTGGGATTGCTTCATCTACGACGTGCCAGAAGGCGCCAGCAGCGTCGACTTCACGGTGAAAGCGGCCGGCCAGACCTTCCACAAGTCCCTGCCGGTGCAGAAGCTCGCCGAAGACGATCCGGAAGGCTGCCCGCCGGTCAACCTGGATTGAGGTCGCTTCGATCCCGGCGACCGCCAGCGGCCGGTCCCTGTCCGGCGCGCCGGTCTACGGGAGGCTGATCTGTGCAGGCCCCGCGGCGCTGAATTGGAAATTGGACGTACCTGACACCCTGCCGCGCCAGAAGGGCGCCACCTCGGGCGTGCCGGGATCCACGGTGCCGCCCGCCAGCGGCGAGGCCAGCACCGCGCCCATCTGCGCGGCCAGCTTCTGCAGGGTGATGATCGGCTCGTCCCAGGCGTGCAGGGCCAGGTTGAAGGTGCCCCAGTGCACGGGCATCAGCACCTTGCCGCGCACCTGTCGATGCACCTTGAGCGCACCCGCCGGTCCCAGGTGCACGGTGCCCCAGGCCTGGTTCCAGGCGCCGGCTTCGATCATGGTCAGGTCGAAGGGCCCCAGCCTGGCGCCGATCTCGTCAAAGGCGTCGTAGGGGCCCGTATCGCCGCTGAACCACGCTCGATGATGCGGCCCGATGAAAGCCCAGCTGGTCCACAGGGTGTGGTTCTTGTCGAACACCCCGCGACCGGAGAAGTGGCGCGAGGGCGTCGAGATCAGGCGCAGCTTGCCGACCTTGACCTCGTCCCACCAGTCGAACTCGACGATGCGGTCCTCCGGCACGCCCCACTTCGCCAGGTGTCCGCCCACGCCCAGGGGCACATAAAAGCGGGTCTTGCGCGGCAGCAGGCGCTTGATGGTCGGCTCGTCCAGGTGGTCGTAGTGGTCGTGGGAGATGACGATGGCGTCCAGCATCGGCAGCGACTCCACCGGCAGCGGCGGGGCGTGAAAGCGCGCCGGTCCCGCCCAACTCACGGGCGAGGCGCGCGGCCCCCAGACCGGGTCGGTCAGCACAAGGTGACCGTCGATCTCGATCAGCAGCGAGGAGTGGCCCATCCAGGTCACGCGCAGGCGATCGTCACCCACCGCGGCCAACTGGCGCGCGTCGGGCTGAACCACCGGCAGGGTCACCTTGGGCACCCGCTCGTTGTCGCTGGTCACG
Organism: uncultured Enterobacteriaceae bacterium; assembly: GCA_964438735.1. Taxonomy (GTDB): domain Bacteria; phylum Myxococcota_A; class UBA9042; order UBA9042; family UBA9042; genus CAYTLW01. The sequence goes on from CAYTLW010000011.1 coordinate 29,436, forward strand.
AACTTCCAGAAGGTGCCGGCGCCGTCCTTGATCTGACCCGTAGGCACGGTGTTGTGGAACTTGCCAGCCCAGTAGCGGGTCGAGTGCTTCATGCGCTGTTCGCGCTCGTTGTCGGCCGTCTCGCCGCACTCATGGTCAGGATCCAGGGCGAAGGCGGTGGCGGTGGTGGTCATCAGCAGGGCTCCAATGATGAGGATCCAGCGGCGAGAGGTGAACATGGCGAGTCTCCAATCCAGGGCGACATCCGGCCGCCTTGAAATGCACTTATGTCAGTCCTGACACTTGGCTGTCAAGACACTTTTTGCAACTTTCTGCTAAACGACAGGGGCTTGGGCAAGTTACATGTCAGACATGACATCTTGCGCGGCCGACGTTTATGGCGTAGACTGGCATCGTCGAAGCGGGGAGAGCTCGAGGCCGCCACCCCGCCTGGAGAACCCGACATGGGCCTGCGCGAACGCAAGAAGGAAGCCACCCGCTGCAGCCTGCAGGACATGGCCATGCGCCTGTTCAGCAAGAAGGGCTACGACCGCACCACGGTGGACGACATCGCCCTGGGCGTGAACGTCTCCTCGCGCACCTTCTTCCGCTACTTCACCTGCAAGGAAGAGGTGCTCTTCGGCGACTGGCGGGGGCAGATCGACGAGCTGCGCGCTGTCTTCGAGCAGCGCCCGGACGACGAACCGATCCTGGCCTCCTTCCGCGCTCTCATCACGTCGGTGAGCGAGAAGATCGAGGCCGATCGCGATCGCTACGCCGTGCTACACGGCATGGCCGACGAGAACGCCGACATCGGCAACTACGAGAGGCAGCAGATCATGCCCGCCTGGGAGGCCATGATCGCCGAGGTCATGGCCAGCCGCCTGGGCGTCGACCCCGAGCAGGACCCCCGCCCCGGCATCGCCGCCGCAGTGGGCGTCGCCGTGGTCAGCCGCGCCAAGCAGCGCTGGCTCAAAGCCGGCGAAGGCGCTCGGCTGGCGGCGTACCTGGACGATGGCTTCGAGGCGCTCTTCGAGTTGACCCGCGAGGCCGCGGAAGCGCCGCCGGGCTGACGGCGCCAGCGATGGCCTCGGGACTCACCTGTCCAACGACGAAAAGAACGACGACGCCTTCGCCGCCGGTCGGGCGATCAACGGCTCCAGGTAGCCCGCCACACGCTCGCGCTTCAACAACCCGGCGCTGATGGCCAGGCGCAGGCTGTAGCAGGCCTCGATATCGGCCAGCGTGAAGCGATCGGCGACCAGGAAACCGCTCTCCGGCAGGCGCGAGACCATCACCGGCAGGCGCATCTCCAGGCTCGGCCTGGTGGTCGAGACGAACACCTCGGGGATGATGCCGATGCCGCCCAGCAGGTTCTCCACCAGGCGCGACTCCAGGGTCTCGGCAAAGAGCGCGACCCACTGCAGGTAGTCCGCTCGAGCCGCCTCCCCGGGCGCCACCACCAGGCCGCTGTCGGGGTGCTGCTCGGCCAGATATGTACAGATCGCGGTCGACTCGATAAGCCGCTGCCCGCGCCAGACCACCGCCGGCACCATGCCGTAGGGATTGATATCGGCGTACGGCCCCTTGCGATGTTCGCCAGCGGAGAGGCGCCTTTCGACCACTTCGATGCCCAGCTCGTGGCACAACCAGCGCACCTTGCCGCTACGATCGTTAACGCCAAATCCGTACAGCTCCAGCTGCTCTGCCATGGGTGACCTCCTCGTCGACTCGGGCCCTGCCATGGGTGCCGCCCGGCCCCGCGGCTGTCAAGTGCCCTCGCCCCGTCACGCGCACCCGCCCCCGCCCCCGCCCCCGCGTGCCCGGGCGGCGCGCCCGGGCGGGGCGGGGGGGGGGGGGGGGGG
>CAYTLW010000011.1:31289-37368 GCA_964438735.1 uncultured Enterobacteriaceae bacterium
CCGCACCCTCACCCGCTCCCCCTCCCCTCCCCCTCCCCTTCCCCCCCTTGAAACCCCAAAACCAAAAGGAGACAACCCCCACCATGAAACTCACCCCCCGCTACACCGACGCCCTCGCCTACGCCCTGGCTAAACACGCCGACCAGGTCCGCAAGGGCGGCACCATCCCCTACGCCGCCCACCTGCTCTCGGTCAGCGCCCTGGTCATGGAATCCGGCGCCGACGAGGACCTCTGCATCGCCGCCTTGCTGCACGACGTGGTCGAGGACTGCGGCGGCATGCCCGTCGCCGCGGAGGTCCGCGCTCGCTACGGCGATCGGGTCACCGAGATCGTGCTCGGCTGCTCGGACTCCACCACCGACGATCCCGATCGCAAGCCCGACTGGCGCACCCGCAAGGTCGACTACCTGGCCCACGTGACCGTAGCCAGCGATGACGTGCGCCGGGTCTCCTGCGCCGACAAGCTGCACAACGCCCGCTGCATCCTGGCCGATTACCGCGCTGTCGGAGATACGCTCTGGCAGCGCTTCACCGCCGATCGCGCCAGCGTGCTCTGGTACTACCGCGGCCTGGTCGACGCCTTCGCCGAAGGCACGCCACCGCCGCACCTGGATGAATTGCGTCGGGTGGTCGACGAGCTGGGCCGGCTGGTGGCGGGCGCCGAGGGTTGATGCCCTCGCTCAGTGGGCCACGCGCAGCTCCGATCTCCCGTCGCCCAACGTCGCCACGACCACCTGCGCCGGCACGTGCGCCCGCAGGGCCTCGACGTGGCTGATGATGCCCACCTGCACGCCGTCATCTTGCAACATGCCCAGGGCCGCCATGGCGATGTCCAGGGTGTCGCCGTCCAGGGTGCCGAAGCCTTCGTCCAGCAGCAGGGTCTCCACCGGCATGGTGCTGGTGGACAGGCCGGCCAGACCCAACGCCAGCGCCAGCGAGGTCAGGAAGGTCTCGCCGCCGCTCAATGTGGTCACCGCCCGCCGGCGATCGGCCTGCCAGGCGTCGATGATGGCGAAGCCGAGTTGGCTGTAGCCGGCGGCGTCGCGCTCCACGGCCAGGGTGTAGCGAGGGCTGAGGCGCCGCATGTGGTGGTTGGCGATGTCCACCAGCCGCTGCAACGTCAGGGTCATGGCGAAGTCGCGGAAGGCATGGCCGTTGCGCTCGCCGACGAGACGGTTGAGCCGGGTCCAGAGGTTCTTCGTCCCCTCGGCCTTGTCGCGTTCGGCGGCCAGGGTCTGCACCAGCTTGCGTTGCTTGTCGTCCTGCTGCTGCAGGGCCAGTTGCTCGGCATGCCGGGTCGTCACCTCGCTCAGGGCCGCCTTCGCCGTGTTGTGAGCCTGAGCCGCGGCCTCCACCTGCTCGGCGGAGGGCTGCTCCGGGGCGGCTTCGGGGCGCTCGGCGTTGTGTTCGGCCAGGGCATCGCTGCGTTCCTTCAGCAGGGTGTGCACCCGGGTGTGTGCCCTGTCCAGCTCCTTCTTCCGCTCGACGAGCTCCGTTTCTTCCGTCGGGCTCAGGGTCGCGGCCTTGAGGCCCTCGGCGTCGATGCCGAGCTCGGCCAGGGTGCTGGCCAGCGCCTCGCCGGCCAGCTTGCGCGCTTGTTCGGCCCGCTCGAGTTCTTCGTCCAGGCCCTTCTTGATGCCCTGCAGGTTCTGGAGCGCTCCGTTCGCCGCCTTGGCTGTCTTGTCGGCGGCATGGTGTGCCTGCTCCGCGGTGGTCACGGTATCTGCCGCCTCCTGCTCGACGATGTCGGGTAGACGACCCTGCAGGCATCCCTTGGCCCTGGCGGCCGCCGCTTCGTGGGTCTGGCGGCGCTTGCCGGCGTCTTCGGTCGCTACGGTCAGGGCCTTGTCGGCGCCCACCAGGAGCGTCTTTGCGGCGGCCTGTGCTGGCGTCGCCGCCGCCATCATCGCCGCGGCCTCATCGCGCGCCCTGGTCGCCGCTTGCCAGGCCAGGGCTCTGGCCTCTGCCGCGGCAACCGCGGACTCGACGGTCGCGAACGCTTCGTCCCGATCGTCTGGCAACCCGGCCTGCAGCGGCAGCTCGGCCAGCAGGTTCTGCAACGCCTGCGCGACCACCCGCTGTGCCTCCGCGGCCAGATCGCGCGCCTTGCCGGCGGCCTTTTCGTCGCCCGCGGCTCGCTCCTGCGCAACCTTGGCGATACCCGCCGCGGCCTCGGCCACACTGCGTGCCTTGCTGGCAGCCTCGCGTGCCTCGTCGACCTCGTCGCGGGTCGTGTCGATGAGAGCCAGCCGCGTCTCGAGCGCCTCGGCCTCCGAACGCAGGCGCTCGTCGTGCTCCCGGCCGGCTTCGTCGTCGGCGCTGGGATGCTCCAGGCTGCCGCAGACGGGGCAGGGCTCGCCCTCCTGCAGGGCGTCACGCTTGTCCACCAGCGCCAGGGCGGCGTGGCATTGCTGCAGCGCCGCCTGCAGTCCCTTGCGTCGTTGACGTGAGAGCTTCGTGGCCACCTCGGGGGGCACCGGCTCCTCTGGCGGCGCCTCGTCGTCGTCCGCGCCCGCGGCGGCCAGCGAGCGCGCCTGCTCGGCCAGGGCCTTGTCGGCGGTGTTCGCGGTCGCCAGCAGCTCGGCGCTCGCGTCCGCCTTTGTCTTGGCGATCTGCGCCGCTTCGCTGGCCCTGGTCTTTGCTGCGTCGGCTTCGTGGCAACGGGTCCCTGCGGCATCGACCCGCTCCTGCCACGAACGCGACAGGGCTTGCAGGCCGGCCACCTTGGGGACCAGGGTTTCGCCGTCCGCGGCAACCACGCAGGCCTGCGCAGCCTCGCGGACGGCCTCGCTGGCCGCGTCGATGTGCTTCTTCGCGGTCTGGACCGCCTCCTGCGCCTGCTCCGCTCCACTGGCCGCTTCCTGCTGCGCCGTCTCGGCCGCCTGCCGCTCCACCAGCGCGTTGGCGGCGTCCTGGTGCAGCTTTCGGGCGTGGGCGATCTCGGGCTTCAGGGCCTGCGCCGCGGCCCTGACTTTCGCCAACTCGGCAGCCTGTATTTGCAGCGTGCCATCCGCTCGTTGTGCTGCCTCCGCAGCGGCCTCCAGCTTCACCGCGTGGCCCTCGAGCTGCTGCACGAAGCGATCCCGCGTCGCCCTGTCAGACGTCAGCTTGCGAGCCCGCTCCCGCGCCACCACGCAGCGCTGGTGCTCGGCCAGCCGCGCCATGTCGGGCGCCGCGAGCTTCTCGACATCGGTCTGCGTGGCCACAGCCAGTCGGGCCTGTTCCAGCAACTCCGCCCGGCGCCTCCCCTCGGCCGTCCACGTCCACAGGCCTCGCGCGCTCTCTGCCGCGGTCCGGGCGGTCTGCAGCCTCGTCGTCAGCGTCTGCACCTCCTGGTCGAGCGCCTGCCGGGCGGCCGCCTCCAGCACCTGCACGCCTTCGGCCCGCGATGCCGCGTCACGATGTTCCTCGACCGCCACCCGGTGGCGATCGCGCACCTTCAAGCCGACCTTGCGGAAGCGCTCGGCCCCGGTCAGCCGCTCCAACATCGCCGCCCGCTCCTTGGCGCTGGCGTGTACGAAAGCGGCGAATCGACCCTGGGCGAGCAGGATTCGGCGCTCGAACTCGGCCCGATCCATGCCTTCCAGGACCCTGGTGAATACCGGCGCGAAGTCGTCACCCCTGTGACCGCCGGCCAGCAGACGCCAGGTCTCCTGGTCCGCGTCCAGCACCTCCAGGCTGCGATGGGGCTCCTGATAGCGACCGTCGGCTTTGCCGCGCGCCCGCTTGCACGACCAGCGGGCCCGGTAACGAACCCGCCCGTCGCCGCCGTGTTTGCTGAAGATCACCTCGGCCAGGCACTCGCCCGTGCCCCAGGACATCACCCGCCGGGGATCGTCGGCCGCCAGGTGATGCGTGGCCGTGCTGCGCGGCCTGGGCAGACGCGGCGTGGCGCCGAAGAGGGCCAGCGTGGCGGCGTCCAGCAGGGTCGACTTGCCGGCGCCCGTCTGGCCCACGACCAGGAAGAGCGAGGCGCCGAGCAGGTCCTCGTCCAGGTCCACGGCCTGCTTGCCGTACAGGGAGTTGATGTTCTGGACGGCGATGCGGTGCAGCTTCATGGGCTCACCTCCGCCGCCTCGATGGCCTCGCGCAGGGCGCCCAGCAGGTCGTCGTCAACTTGTTCGCCGCGCTGGTTGCACAGGCGCAGGAAGACGTCCTCGATGCTCAGGCTGTCGAGCGCCGGCGGTGCCGCTTCCTCCTCCGACCGGGCGCTGATGTTGGTGGCATGCCAGTGGATCAGCGACGGCCGCATCGCCGCGTCTTCGAACGCCTCGGCCAGGCCTTCGCGCAGGCGCAGACCGACGCCCGGCACGTGCCCCTCGGTCTGCACCTCGACCATGACGAAGGGCGGCAGCGGCTCGGTCCACTGCAACTCAGCCAGCTGGGTCAGCACCGCATCCAGCGGGCCGACCACGTCCACCAGCGTCCGGAAGCGCGGCACGGCCAGCGAACGGGTGCGCACGGAGGCATCGTCCAGCTCCACCACCACGACGCGCCGGCCCACGGCAGTCTCCCCCGGGCCGATGGGGATGGGCGAGCCGCTATAGCGCGCCACCGAGCCGGTCACCGGCATGGGCCGATGGATATGGCCCAGGGCCACGTAGGCCAGGCGAGGGTCGAAGATGGTCGCCGGCAGACCACCGATGGAGCCCACCAGGTGGATATCTCGCGGCGCATCGCCCCGCTCGGTACCCGTGGCGGTCAGGTGACCGGTGGCCACCAGCGGCAGTCGGGGATGCAGCTTGTGGGCCCGATCGCAGAGATCGCTGTACAGGGCCCCAAAACGGTCGGAGAGCTCGGCGCGAATCTGCGTCCGATCGAGGCCGGTGGTCCGCAGACCCAGGGCCCACTCGTGCACATAGGGTACCGCCAGGGCCACCGCCGCCACCAACCCCTGCCGATCGCGCAGCGGCACCAGGTGGCGATCGGGCTCGGCGCCGTTCCAGCCGCCCACCACGGTCACATCCAGCGCCGCCAGCACCGCCCGCGGCGCGTCCAGCTGGGTCGGCGAGTCGTGGTTGCCGCCGACGATGATCACCTGCGACAGCGCCGTGTGACTCAGCGCCACCAGCAGTTGGTAGTACTGCGCCAGGGCCTCATTCGACGGTTGGCTGCGATCGAAGATGTCGCCGGCCACCACCAATACGTCGATCTGCTCGTCCTCGATGGTCGTCAGCAACCACTGGAAGAAGAGCTCGTGCTCAGCTTGCCGTGAGGCGTCATGAAGCGTGGCACCGAGGTGCCAGTCGGAGGTGTGCAGGAGCTTGAGCACGGCCGGTCTCCGCGGCGATGGTTGCGCCGGGATCAGCAATAGGCCGGGCGGTGGAGTGCGGTCAATGTCGGGTGGGTCACAGGCTGACCGATGTCGCTGCCCAGGTCACGCCGCTGTCGAGGTCACGCCGCTGTCGAGGTCACGCCGCTGCGTCATCATCCAGACGCCCAATCAGCACATCCGCCGACAGTCCGAGCCCCGCTCGCAGTCGACGGATCATTCTCAGCGTCAGCGGACGCTTGCCGTTGAGGATTTCGGAAACCCTGGACCGCCCACCAATCATCGGTTCGAGATCCCGTCGAGTCAGGTTCTCCTGTTCCATGCGGAACTTGATGGCGGCCACCGGCTCGGGCGGATCGATCGGATGATGAGCCGCCTCGTAGACGTCCACCAACGTGACGAGCACCTCCAGCATTTCGGCCTCTGGCGAGCCGTCGTCGGCGCCCCAAAGCGCTTCGATCTGCGCCATCGCATGGGCATGGTCCTGCTCATTGCGGATCGGCCGGATGTTCATGGCGTCGCTCCCCTGGCTCATAGTGAACCCACATCGAGGTCATCATACTGGCGGTGGCTGCCGATGAACTTCACCCAGACGGTGCGTCCGGGAAACCAGACCTTCACAATCAGCCGATACTTGTTGCCGCTGACGTTGAACACCACCCGCTCCCGGTCGATCACGCTGGCGTTCGGATAGCGCTCCTTGACGTCAGCCATCGACCTCCAATCCGCCCGGCTGACGTCGGCGAACCAGGCCTTCAATGGCTGCTCGGCGTCGGCCCGGCCGGACTCCCAGAACAGCCTCAACGT
>CAYTLW010000011.1:37468-103443 GCA_964438735.1 uncultured Enterobacteriaceae bacterium
GTAACGCTGCCTGTTCCCGGTCCCGGCTCCATGACGAAACCCCGCCCCACCGTCTTCCCCTCGCGATTGCTCCTCTGGGCGACGCTGCCGGGCGCCCTCCTGGCCTGCGGCGAAAGGGCGGCGGTCTCCGACTTTGCCTATATAACTGCCGAGGAGCGGCAAGCCGCCCTGGCCGATGCCGAGGTCGCCGACGCGGCCGTCGACGTCGCCGATCTCGCCGACAACGGGCCGGTCGACACCGCACCGGCGCAAGACGTCAGTTCGCCAGATACAGGGCCAGAGGATGGGGGGATGTCGGACACTGAACCGGCGGACTCGGGCGCCAAGGACGCCGAGACAGCCGACGCGGCGCCGTTGGACAGCGGCCCGCTCGATGCGGACCCGACCGATGCGGGACACGCCGACGCCGGACCGGGCGATGCAGGACCGCCGGATGCAGGACCGCCGGATGCGGGACCGGCCGACAGTGGCCAGGCCGACTCCGGACCGCTCGATATCGGCCCGACAGACACCGGTTCGACAGATGCTGGCCCGAAGGACGCTGGCCCACCCGACGCTGGCCCCACCGATACCGGCCCACCCGACGCCGGACCCAAGGACGTCGCCACCGGACCCTGTGCGGGCAAAAAGGACACTACGGCCTGTGACGACAACAACGCTTGCACCGAAGGCGACACCTGCAAAGCCGGCGTCTGCACATCCGGCACCGCCAAGAACTGCGACGACGGCAACTCCTGCACCACCGACAGCTGCAAACCCGCGTCCGGCTGCCTCAACGCGCCCGTCTCCGGCGCGTGCTCCGATGGCAACGCCTGCAGCGACAAGGACTCCTGCCAGGGCGGAAAGTGCGTCGCCGGCACCGCCTTGAAGTGCGATGACAACAACGGCTGCACCACCGACAGCTGCAAGGCCCTGACCGGCTGCAGCCATGCCTTCAACCAGTCCGCCTGCGATGACGGCAGCAAGTGCACCGACGGCGATCTCTGCGCCAATGGCGGCTGCAAACCCGGCAAGGCACTCGACTGCGGTGACAACAATGTCTGCACAACCGACAGCTGTGACAAGGGCGCCGGATGCGTCAACAAGGACAACGTCCTGGAGTGCGATGACGGAAGTCTCTGCACCAGCGGCGACAAGTGCGCCGCCGGCAAGTGCGTCACCGGCCAGCCCGTCAACTGCGATGACGGCAAGGTCTGCAGCGTCGACACCTGCGACAAGGCCAAGGGCTGCGTCAACAAGCTCACCGAGGACCTGCCCTGCGAAGATGGCGACAAGTGTACCGGACCGGACCTCTGCAAGGCCGGCAAGTGCACCCCCGGCGGCGCCCTGACGTGCGACGACGACAACGTCTGTAGCGACGACAGCTGCGACAAGGTCAAGGGCTGTGCGCACAAGCCGAAGTTCAACGGATTCAAGTGCACCGGCGGCCAGTGCGTCGCCGGCTCCTGCGCCCTGCATCACGACATGATCGACGCCGGCATGCATCACACCTGCGTGCTGGGCGACGGCGGCGCGGTCAAGTGCTGGGGCGGCAACAACAAGGGCCAGCTGGGCAGCGGGAAGTACAAGTACGAGGGCATTCCCAACGCGGTCGCCGTCACCAACCTGGCCGGCGTACGCGCCGTGGGTACGGGCAACAACCACAGCTGCGCGGTTCTGGCCAGCGGCGGGGTGCGCTGCTGGGGCGAGGCCAGCGGCGGCAAGCTGGGCAATGGCTCCACCACGGGCAGCAGCTCACCCAAGACGGTCAAGAACCTCGCCGATGCGGTCGATGTCACCGGCGGCCAGTACCACACCTGCGCGCTGACCAAGACGGGCGCGGTCTGGTGTTGGGGCATGAACAACAGCGGCCAGCTGGGCGTGTCTGGGCCGATGAACAAGAATCACAAGGTGCCAGTGCAGCTCAAGGGGCTCACCGACGCCGTCGCCATCGACGCCGGCGAACGCTTCAACTGCGCCATCAAGAAGGGCGGCAGCGTGGTCTGCTGGGGCGACGGCACCTTTGGCCAGCTGGGCAACGGCTTCGACTCGTCGGGCTACTCGCTCAAGACAGTCAAGAACCTCGCTGGCGCCAAGGCCATCGCCGCCGGTGACAACCACGCCTGCGCCGTCAACAAGCTGGGCAAGGTGATGTGCTGGGGGTTGGGGAGCCACGGCGTGCTGGGCAACGGGGCCAGCGACAAGAGCAATGTGCCAGTCCAGGCCAAGATCATCTCCAACATCACCGCGGTGACCGCCGGCAGACAACATACCTGCGCGTTGCAATCCAACGGTCTGGTTCACTGCTGGGGCAGCAACGCCTTCGGACAGTTGGGCAGCGCGGCCGGGTATGGCGCCCTGAGCCCCGTCAATGTGGCCGGGCTTGGTGGCGTGGTCGCCATCGCCGCCGGCCGCGAGCACACCTGCGCGCGCAAGTACGACGGCAGCGCGGTCTGCTGGGGGCGCAACCACTATGGCCAGCTGGGCAGCGGCAGCCTGCCGGATAAGCTCATCCCATCTCCGGTCAAGAGTCTGGGCTCCCTCAAGGGCATGGCCCTGGGCGAATTCCATTCATGCGCCTTCCCCGGCATGGGCCTGACCGCCTGCTGGGGGGATGGCCTCTATGGGGTGGTGGGCGCCGGCAACAACATCGGTCACGCGGTGCCCTACCCCTTGAAGGGGCTCACCGGTGCCATCAGCGTGGGCGCCGGCAAGTATCACACTTGCGTGGCGACCAGCGATGGCAAGGTCCGCTGCTGGGGCGGGGGCGCGCAAGGCCAGCTCGGCGATGGCAAGAAGTCGGCCTCCACCGCCGCAGTCTTCGCCAGCGGCCTCAGTGGCGCCAAGACCGTGCAGTGTGGCGACGTGCACACCTGCGCCCTGCGCAATGACGGCTCCGTGCATTGTTGGGGCCAGGGCTTCTTCGGCCAGTTGGGCAACGGCGGCACCCTGGACAAGACCGTCCCCACACCGGCGAAGACCAACAACTTCAGCGAGATCGTCACCGGCGGCGCCCACACCTGCGGCCGCAACGGCGGCTCGGTCTATTGCTGGGGCAATGGTGGCTCGGGCCAGATGGGCAACGGCAGCAAGGGCAACAAGAAGGAGCCCTCCCTGGTGCCCGGGCTGAGCACGATCATCGGTCTGGCCGCCGGTCAAGGTCACGTCTGCGCGGTCAGAAACGACGGCAAGGTGTTCTGCTGGGGCTACAACTTCGGCGGCCAGCTGGGCGATGGCACAGCCACCAATCGCACCACACCGGTCGAGGTCAAGGGCCTGAACACCGCCAAGCAAGTGGCCGCTGGCGGCAACCATAGCTGCGCCAGGCTCAGCGACGGCACCGCACGCTGCTGGGGCAAGAACGACCGCGGGCAGCTCGGCAACGACAGCAAGGGCGGCAGTTACACCCCGGTCGTGGTCAAGGGTCTCGCCGGCGTGAGCAGCATCTACGCCGGCGGCCAGCACAGCTGCGCCATCAAGAGCGGTGGCAGCGCTGTCTGCTGGGGCGCCAACCACAAGGGCCAGCTGGGTGACGGCGGCGCCTGGAGTCAGGCCCTGGTGACCGTCAAGGGCCTCTGATTTGCGCTGCCGCTCGACCTGACAAACAACTGACAAACCATTTGCACAGACCTCACCAACCCCTTCACGCGTCCCTGCAGCATGGGCAGGATGGAGCGTGAAGGATTCGCTCCAACAAACCGTCAACCCACGGAGCGAATCATGAACGGAGTCCCCTTGAATCGCAGGACCTCGAGCACCTGCATCGGCCTGGCTTGCGCCGCCGCCCTGCTGATCCCCACCACCGCCAGCGCGACACCGATCCAGGTGCGCGCGTCCCTGGCCCAACCCTCGGTGCTGGCCGGCACGTCCCATCGTGCCTGGCTGCGGGTCGGCCTGCGCGGTCATCGATCCAATCGTCGAGCGCCGCTGAACGTGGCCATCGTGCTGGACAAGTCCAGCTCCATGGCCGGCGCCAAGATCCGCGAGGCCCGCCGCGCCGCCATCGAGACGGTGCGCCGCCTGCGCTCGCACGACATCGTCTCGGTGGTCACCTACGACTCGGTGGTGCAGGTGGTGGTGCCGGCCACGCGCGCCACCGACAAGCGCTCCATCATGAACGCCATCGCGCGGGTCGAACCGGGCGGCTACACGGCCCTCTTCGCCGGCGTGGCCAAGGGCGCCGCCGAGCTGCGCAAGTTCCGCCGCCACAACCGCGTCAACCGCGTGGTGCTGCTGTCGGATGGCCTGGCCAATCGCGGCCCCAGCTCGCCCGGTGAGCTGGCCCGCCTCGGCGCCAGCCTGGCCCGCGAGGGCATGAGTGTGTCGACCATCGGCCTGGGCCTGGGCTACAACGAGGACCTCATGAGCCGCCTCGCCTCCGCCAGTGACGGCAACCACGCCTTCGTCGAGGAGGCCGCCGACCTGGCCCGCATCTTCGACTTCGAGTTCGGCGATCTCTTCTCGGTGGTCGCCCAGGATGTGGACGTGGTCATCGACTGCGCGCCCGGCGTGCGCCCCCTGCGGGTGCTCGGTCGCGACGCCTCGATCCACGGTCGCAAGGTGCGCACCCGCCTGGCCCAGGTCTACGGTGGCCAGGAAAAATACGTGCTGATCGAGGTGGAGCTGCCGGCCATGGCGCGCGGACTGGCCAGCAACGTGGCCGCGGTGGACGTGGCTTTCCTGGGCATGGAGGGCTCTCGCCGTCGCCATCAGCGGGCCAATGTGGGCGTGCAGGCGACCGATTCCATGGCCGAGGTGGAGCGCAATACGCGCACCGAGGTGATGGTCGCGGTGGCCGAGATGCAGGCCAACGAGCGCAACAAGCTGGCCCTGGCCGTGCGCGATCGCGGCGACCTGGAGCAGGCCCGCAAGTTGCTGCAGGCCAACACCCGCAAGCTGCAGAAGCAGGCCAAGCAGTACAAGTCCAAGCGCCTGGACCGGCTGCACACCATCAACAAGGACAACGCCGCCAACCTCGAAGAGAAGGCCTGGCGAAAGACGCGCAAGCAGATGCGCAAGACCCAGTACGAGTTCGACAACCAGCAAAGTTACTAGTCTGCAGAGTTACCGGTCAGCAGGGATTTCAGTGCACAAACGTCTCGCCCTCATCCTCATCCTGGTCGTCGTCGTGCCCATCGGCGCGGTGACCTGGCTGGGGATGCGGGTGGACGTGGAGCAGCGGCAGGTGCGCCGGCAGCAGCAGCAGGCGCGGCTGCATGGGCGGCTGGCCGAGACCGCCGAGCGCATCGCTCGTTTCGTGGCCGGCAGGCAGCAGCAGGTGGAGACCGCCATGAACCTGCCCTCGCTGGATGTGGAAGCCATTCGGGACCACCTGCGGGCGACGCCGACCATCGGCCAGCTCTTCGTGCGCAACGCCGACGGCACCATGGCCTTCCCACCCCGCGGCCGGCAGGCCACCGAGGCCGAGCGCTCCTTCGTCCTGCGCCTTCGGGAGCTGTGGAATAGCGCCGCGCTCACGGGGCCGCCGAGAGACGAAGGGGGCACGGGTGGCGAGGCGGCTGCGGATTCCGGCTGGACCACCTGGTACTGGCAGAGCGGCCTGCACCTGTTGTTCTGGCGTCGAGATGGCAGCGGGCGCATCGTCGGCGCCGAGATCGACCGCGTGCGATTGCTGTCGGACCTGGTGGGCGAGCTGCCGGCCACCTTCGCCGGCGGCCCGGCCGAGCGCATCGCCCTGGTCGACGCCCGCGGCGAGATCCTCTACCAGTGGGGCGTCCACGAGCCGGCACCCGCGGAGTTGCCGCGCGCCGAACGCACCCTGCCGCAGCCCCTGGCGGCCTGGAAGCTGCAGATCTTCGTCTCGCCGGCCGCCTTCGACGCCGCCCTCGGTGACGGCAGCGGGGGCATCGGCCTCTTCGCCGGCATCGCCGCGCTGGCGATCGCGTTGCTGGGCCTGGCGCTCTGGCTCTATCGCGACAATACCCGCCGCATCCGCGAGACGGCCCGCCGGGTCGGCTTCGTCAACCAGGTCTCTCACGAGCTCAAGACGCCCCTGACCAACATCCGAATGTACGCCGAGCTGCTCGAGAGAGACGTCGACGAACTGGGGCCGGAAGGGCGCCGACGGCTGGACATCATCGTCGCCGAGAGCCAGCGGCTGAGCCGCCTGATCGGCAATGTGCTCACGTTTTCGCGCCAGCAGCGCAAGGTGCTCAAGGTGCGCCCCCGACCCGCCTGCCTGGACGACGTGGTCGCCGACGTGCTCGAGCAGTTCGCGCCCTCGCTGCGCCAGCATGGGGTAGAGGTGCGATTCGAGCGCGGCGCCGCCGAGCGGGTGCACCTGGATCCGGACGCGGTCGGGCAGGTTATCGGCAACCTGGTCAGCAACGTGGAGAAATACGCCGCCGCCGGTGGCCAGCTGGACGTGCGCACGGCGCTCAATGAGGGCGTCGCCACGGTGACCATCGCCGACGCCGGCCCGGGCGTGCCCGAGCGCCAGGCCGAGCGCATCTTCGAGCCCTTCTACCGGCTCGAGGATGCCATCACCGAGGGCGCCACCGGCACCGGCATCGGCCTGGCCCTGGCCCGTCAGCTGGCCCGTCTGCACGGCGGTGACCTGCGCCTGCTGCCCGGCGGCCCGGGCGCGCGTTTCGAGCTGCAGATCCACGTCGGCACCGAGGGGGAGACATCGTGAAAGTGCTCATCGCCGAAGACGACGATCACATCCGCGAAGGCCTGGTCCAGATCCTCGAAGGCGAGGGCTACACCACCGTCGCCGCCAGCGATGGCGCCGAAGCCATGGACTTGTTCGAGCGCGAGCGCCCGGACTTCGTCTGCCTGGACATCATGATGCCCAAGCTGAGCGGTTTTGACGTCTGCCGTCAGATCCGCAGTCGCGACCCGCACATCCCGCTGGTCTTCATCACCGCCCGCACCGAGGAGCTGGACGCGGTGCTCGGCCTGGAGCTGGGCGCCGACGACTTCATCGTCAAACCCTTCGGCATCCGCGAGGTGGTCGCCCGCATCCGCGCCGTCAGCCGTCGTTGTCTGCGCCAGCGGCCCAAGACCGCCGACAACGCGCCCTTCGACATGGCCGATCTGCGCGTGCTGCCGGCCGAGCTGCGCGCCCGTCGCGGCGAGCAGGTCATCGACCTCAGCCCGCGCGACGTGGCCATCCTGCGCCTGCTGCACCAGCGTCGCGGCGAGGTGGTGGATCGGCAGACCTTCTTCGACATCTGCTGGGGGCTGGACCACATGCCCAACAGCCGCACCCTGGACCAGCACATCTCCCAGCTGCGCAAGCGGGTCGAGGTGTCGCCGCAGACGCCGCGGCTGATCCGTACGGTGCATGGGGTCGGCTATCGCTTCGAGGGCTGAAGACGCAGGCGGCCGCCCCGCGCGGGCGACGTTGTGGCCGGGCCCACCAGCGCGCTACCCTGCCCGGGCCGTTCCCTCGCACCCGGGCCGTGCCATGCCAGCAAATCACCCCACCCAAGACCTCATCGAGACGCTGCTGCCCAACGGCCCGGTGCTGATCCTGGCCGACGGCGCGGTCGACGGCATCGACGGCCTGCCCGACGACTTTCGCGACAAGGTGCTGGTCTTCGACCTGGCCGGTCCGCTCGCCCGCCAGGCCCTGGATCGCGCCGATGGCGCGCACCTGCCCTTGCGCTACGGCCTGCCCGACGGCGAGGACGACACCGCCACCCTGCCGTGGGATTGCATCTTCTCGGTAGCCGGCCGCGAGACCCCCGAGCGGGTGGCCACCAAGACCCGCGTCGACCTGATACCGGACTGGCTCGGCGAAGATCGGCGCACCACCATGCGCTGGCTCATGCGCCACCTGGGCCTGGGCGACCTGCCGCCCGATCCCACGGACTGGCGACTCAAGATCACCCCCGACATGATGGTCGCCGATCGCCTGCCAGAGGGTTTCGAGCCGGAGCCCCGGCGCGCCTTGGAGCGCATCTTTGAGATGCAGCCACCGGTGGCCGCCTTGCTGCTGGATACGACCTGTCCCGGACTGGTGCTACCCGCCGCCTGGCCGCGCCTGGATGGCGGCGCCGCCCAGGTGCCGGTGACCCCCCTGCCGCCCGTACAGGGCCTGCAGATCGACGACGACGGCGTGCTCTGGCGGGCGCCCATCGCCGACGGCGACAAGCAGATGGGCATCCAGCCCTTCTACGTGCCCTGGAAGGCCATCGGCGCCCTGCAGCATCCGTCCCAGGCCATGGGCTGGTTCTGGCCCCTGCGCCTGCCCGAGCGCATGCGCACGCCCATGCAAGCCAACGCCGAACTGGCCCCGCACCTCGAACGGCTGCATGGGGCCCCCCTGGCCGGCCCCCAGGAGCCACCCGATCACGCCCCGCCCCTGGCGGTGCTCTCGCCGCCCAACCAGATCGGCCGCAGCGAGGCCCTGCAGGATTGCGGCGCCCGCGGCGGCGGCATGCTCCTGCTGGACGCGCGCCTGCCCGGCGTCGAGTTGTCTCCGGGTCTGACCGGAGCCGGCCTGCTGGCTGTGCCCTTCGGCGTGCCCGGTATCGAGACTTCGATCGAGTTTGATGGCGTCGCCCTGGAGGCGAGCCTGCCCGGTTTTGACGGCGAGCCGGCAGCGGTCAAGGCGCCCTGGCAGGCCGTCTTCGTCATCGGCGCCAACCAGGGCGCGCTGCGGGTGCACTGCTGGCCCGATGACTATCCCGACGACATCACCCTGGCCATGTCGCTGCTTCGCCACATGGCGGCCAATGACGGTGAGCTCGATCCCGCCGCCATGGAGGGCCTGCCGGTGCACCTGGGCGATGGGCCGCCGGATCTGATGGGCCAGGGGGTAGCCGTGGGCCTGGGCCGGGATGAGGCCGGGCAGTATGTGTTGCAGCTGGTGCAGCGCTGTGGGCGGACGAATGACGAGGGGCAGACGCCGGAACTTCGGGTTCAGTTTTGCCTGCGCATGAAGGCGATGCATTAGGGGCTTGGAGCTGGTGGCGCCCAGGTTTGAGGCGACGCGTCCTGTGGGTGTGGCGTTTGGGCTCGCGCAAAGCCGCAGAGCCGCAAAGCCGCTACAGGGTTGGTTTGGCGCGGCCGTTCATCGTTGCTTGATCGTTGCACGTGGATGCCACATGGAGGGCACGACGGGCTGACAGGATGGGCTCGTCATGTTGGAAGCCCGTCCCAAGTTCCGGTTGCGTCGATTGTTGGTGGCTGTTGGCGTGGTGGGTGCCACTGCGGCTGCCCTCGCGACGCTGCACCTGGGGCTGGTGCCCGCGTCGGTGCTGCCCTGGCCCGATCTGCGGTTGGATGAGCGACCTTCGGTGCTGGTGGATTGGCGGCTGGCGGCGCTCAAGCATGCGCCGGGTACCTGCAAGGAGTTGATGGTGGGGCCGGAGATCGATGCGCGCCCGGCGCGGTCCCATCTGCGGCGTAACGGCTGTGGGTGGTTCAACGCGTTTCGGGTGCGTCGGGTGGCGGGTGCGCGGTTGCGTCCTCAGGCGCCGGTGATGCGTTGCGAGCAGGCGGCGGCGCTGGCCTTGTGGATGCGGCATGACGTGCAGCCGGCGGCGCGTCGACTGCTGGGCAGCGAGGTGGTCGGCATCCGCCACTTCGGTACTTACAACTGCCGGGCGATTCGTGGGGGGCGGCGGATCGTGAAGGTGCCCAGCCAGCATTCCTTTGCCAACGCCATCGACATCGCCGGTTTCCAGCTGGCCGATGGACGCTCGATCAGCCTGATACGGCACTGGCGCAAGGGTGCGCGTGGGCGCTTCTTGCGGCAGATCTACGCCGACTCCTGCCGCTGGTTCCGGGTCAAGCTGGGGCCTGCTTCCAATCGGGGCCACCGCGACCACTTCCACTTCGATCGTGGCTGGGCGGCGTCCCGATGTGCGGGTGTTGTTGGAAGCTGAGCAGCCGACCTCAAGCCGCGAAGAGCACCGCGTGGCGGATGCCGCCCTGGGCCGAGAAGCAGAAGCCGGTCACCGGCGTCTCCAGGGTCGCGTGGCTGCCCTCTCCCACCGGGCTGGGCGTGCGCTGCCACTGGCCCGTGGCGGCGGTTTTGACGAAACCAGCCGCCTGCTCTGCCTCGATGGGACGCCGCGCCCGGCGCCGTGCGTCGAGGGATTCGCTGACGTAGCCCGACAATACCTTGCGCCAGACCCGCCGCCAGGTGGTCGGCGAGTCGACCATCTCCATGGCCACCACCCGTCCTCCGATGGCGACGACCGCGCCGACCTGTTCGGCCACGGGTTCGGCGGTCTCGACCACGTCGACCATCTCGTCCCAGCGCGACTCGTACAGGCCCAGCAGGTCCGAGCCGGGCGAGGCGATGCAGGCGTCGGCCAGCTTGTCGTCGATGGCTGCCCAGGTGGTGCCCTGGTCCGCACGCACCCGGCCGGTGGTGCGCATATTCGACACGGTGCTGCGCAGCTTGCGGCGCCGGATGGCGTTGTCGATCGTGGTGCCGGTGGCCTCGAACTCGCGCGCCTGCCGTCGTCGCCGGCTCTTGTTGGCGTACCACTTACGTGTCCGCCCCTTGGCGCCCCATCGGCCCACTTCGACGCAGTTCACCGGCACGCGATGTTTGCCTGGCGGCAGCAACAGGGTCATGTCGACGACCCGGTTCTGCAGGGCGCCCTCGAGCAGCTCGCCCTCGAGCAGCAGCAGACTGTGCTTGCCGCGCAATTCGATCTCGATGTCGGGCACCGAGGCGCCCTGCTGCTGTTCGGCGACGAAGACCAGGTTCTTTTCCTGGGCCTCGTCCAGGGTCAGGTAGTCGCCGCTGCCGCCGCCGCCGATGAGCGGAAAGACGGTCAACGCCTTGTTGATCTGCACGGCGTCGAGCAGTTGCAGCGAGACCGGCCAGTCGATGTGGATTCCCATGTTGCGCCTCCGGGGTGAAGTGAGCGCCGCGTGTCCGGCGTCCTGCCAAACAGGACGTCCGTACAACCAGATGTCTGACAGGCAGCATGGGATTCCTCGGCGACAGTTCTTGTCGCGTTCCCTTGCCCGGCCCCGCCCGCTACCATCGGCCGACACCCTCCGGCGCTGAGGCCAGCGATGCGTGCACAATCTCCACTCGACATGCCCCACGCCGAGGTGCGGGACTTGTTCGCCGATGGCGCGCCGGTGTACCTGCCTGTGAACCCGGTCGAGTACCACGGCCCCCACCTGTCACTGCACAACGACGCCCTGATCAGCCAGGGCCTGATGCGCGCCCTGCACGCGCGCCTCTTCGCCGACATGCCGCTGCTGGCGGTGCCCGACCTGGAGATTGGCGTCGAGCCGGTGCGCGGTCCGGGCAGCCGCGAGGTGCCCTACCAGACGGTACTCTCCCTGGTCCGCCGGGCGTGCCACTCCCTGGCCGACCTGGGCGCCCGGCGGGTGATACTGATGACCTTTCACGGCGCGCCGCTGCACAACGACGCCCTGCAGCGTGCCGTCGAAGCGTTGATCGCCCGCGGCGTGCGCGCCCTGTCGCCCATGGCCGAGCTGATGTCCCTGCAGGTCGACCCGCCCGCCGACCTGCGCGCCCGCATGGCCACCGCTTGCGACACCATCGTCGATCCCAGCGCCCGCGAGCAGATGCTCGAGATGCTGGATGTGGACCTGCACGCCGGCTTCTTGGAGACCTCGCTGAGCATGCACCTGGCGCCCGACTCCGTGGCCGCGGACCTGTCGACGCTGCCTCCCTGTCCGCCTGTGTCGCCATCCAAGGCGCTGCTGGCCGGTGCGCGAACAGCCGAACTGCTGGGTCGTCATCGCCTGGCTGCGGAGCTGCGTTTTGTCGCCTGGGGAGTCGGCTGGTACGCCATCCGGCCGCACCCCGGCTATACCGCGCGGCCCGACCTGGCCAACGCCGAGGCCGGCCGCCTTGTGACAGAACTCATCATCGAGCGCTACGCGGAGACAGCGACGGCGGTCTTCGACGGCGCATCGCCGCCCGAGCCGCCCATGCGCTGGCTGCGCGGCATCACCCTGGGCGGCCGCATGCCCGCGCCGGACATCGGTGACCTGACCGGCCCTGGCGCGCCCTGATCGTGGCGGACCCATGACCACAGCGGCGCCCGCCGAACGCGACCTGGCGACCACGCTGCTGTCTTGTTCGACCGGCACGTGGCTGAGCGGGGAGTCCGACGATGGCCTGTCCCCATTGCCGGACGCCGTCGACGACTTGCCCCTCGCCCTGGCGGGGCAACGGCTGGCCGATCGCTACCAGCTGCAACAACCCGTCGGGCAGGGCGGCTTCGGCGAGGTCTGGCGGGCGCTGGATGTACAGCACGATCGGCCTTGCGCGATCAAACTCATCCGTCTGCGTGCCGCCGACGCGACCCTGGGCCGGCGCTTCCTGTTCGAGGTGCTGGCCAGCGGTGTGGCCCATCACGACAACCTGGTCAGCCTGCGCGATCATGGCCGCACCGGTGATGGCCGGCTGTTTCTGGTCTTCGACTTCCTGGCCGGTTGCAGTCTGGCCGAGCTGCTGGCCGAGCGCGGTCGCCAGCCGCCCGCCCACGTGGCCCGTCTCGGCGCCCAGGTGGCCGCTGGTCTCTCGGCCCTGCATGGCGCCGACGTGGTGCATCGCGACCTGAAGCCCGGCAACGTCTTCCTGGTCGGCGGCCAGATCGATGGAGTGGTCAAGATCGTCGACTTCGGCCTGGCCCGCTTGCCGGGCGCTGGCGGACAGGTGGGCAGCGGCCCAGGCGCCCCGCCTGCCGGCACCCCGACGTACATGAGCCCGGAGCAGATTCGTGGCGAGCCCGCCTCGCCCTTGGCCGATCTCTACGCCCTGGGCTGCCTGCTCCATGCCGTGGCGTCCGGCGCGGCGCCGTTCACGGGCTCGTTGCCGGCGGTGCTCGATGCCCAGCAGAACCTGGCCCCGCCGCCCCTGCCGGCGGCCGTCCTGGCCCAACCGGGTGGGCCCGCGCTGGCGGAGCTGATCGGCCGACTGCTGGCCAAATCGCCGTCAGCGAGGCCCCCTTCGGCGGCAGCGGTGCGCGCCAGTCTGCTGGCTATCGCTGCCGCAACTGCCGAAGAAAACGCCGATGTCGCCGCGCCAGCCAGGCCCACAGACGCGGCGGTCGGCGAACCCGGCGCCAGCTACGTCGCCGGTTGGTCGCCCGGGGTCCCCCGCTTCGATGGGCTCTTTCGGGGGCGGCAGTCTGAGCAGGCGCGACTGGTGCGGTGGCTGGTCCACTTCTCGGAGACGGCGGGGTTGCACCTGTGTTGGCTGTCCGGCGTCGAGGGCATCGGCCGGTCGACCCTGTCCAGGTGGCTCGCCGAGCGGGTCGCCGGCGATCGGGACATGCGCCTGCTACGCGTGCCGGGCAGCGACGCCGGCGCTGCGCCCATGGCCGCCCTGCGAAGACTGCTCAGCGACGCGTTGGCGATGCTGAACCCCGATCCCGAAACCGCGTTGGCGGCAGTCTTCGAACGGCTCGACTCCGTCGCAGATGCCGCCACGACCTGGCAGCGCGCCGCCCTGGCTCGGCTGCTGAACGGGCAGCCCCAGAACTCCTCCTTGGACGAAGACGGCGCCGATGGGCACCGGTTGGCCCTGCTGGCGGCCATCGGACACGCCGTGGTCGCCGCCAGCGAAGGCGGGCCGCTGGTGCTGATCGCCGACGACTTGGAGCGCGCACCGCCGCTGCTGCAACAGGCACTTGGCGCCGCGGTGGCAGGCGCGACGACCCGACCGGCCCACCTGGGCCTGGTCCTGGTCTGTCGCACCCCCAACACCACCCGGCCCATCGTCGCCCTCCGCCGAGCGCTGCGGTCCGCCAGCACGCGCGGCCAGGTCCCGCTTCTGGAGATGGAACTCGGCCCCCTGGCACCCGAAACCTGCCGCGCGCTGCTGACCGAGGTCGGATCGCTCGAGGACCCGCTGGCCAACCGCCTGGTCGCCTGGTCCGGCGGCAACCCGGGGCTCCTGCAGCAGGCCTTGCGCGCCATGATCGCAGGTGGTTGGCTGCAGTGGCGGGCGACCGGCTGGGTGGCGGTGCCCGGCTGGCGGCCGCCGGAGGTGCTGGACCGACGCCTGGATGCGCTGCTCGGCGCCGAACTGGACCACCTGCTGCAGAGCCATGGCGGCGCTGGCAGCGCGACAGACCGGCTGTTGCGCTTGCTGGCATTGGCCGAAGGCCCGCTCGATGTGGACGTCCTCCGCTCGGCCCTGGCCAGACTGCACGACGATGACGCGCCCGGATTCGAGGACGCTGCCGCGGCACTGCTGGGCGCTGGCCTGGTTCGTCGACGCGTCGCCGACGGCGCCCTGGGGCTGCGCCACGCCAGGCTGGCCGATCTGGTTTGCGACCGCTTGCCCGGGCCGCCCTCGGCGCGCCAACTACACGCCGCGCTGGCCGACGCGTTGGTGGTGGCGGAACCTGCCGCCGACGTCGCGCTGCCCCACCTGTGGGCGGCCGGCCGAGTGGATGCTGCCTGGAGGGCCACCGGGCGTTGCCTGGATCGGGTCGTGGCCGCGCGTGACCACGACTCGGCGGTGGAGTTGTTGCGACTCGCGCTCGAGCATGGCCACGAACTCGAGCCCGACGCCGTCGCCGCAGCCCGACAGACACTGGGCGGTGTCTTGCTGACGCTGGGCCGCTCGGCGGAAGCGGCGGAGGTCTTTGAAGCCCTGTTGGCGGGCGTTGGCGATCTCTCGGATACCGACAAGAACGCTCGCGCTGCCGGCGCCTGGCTTGGCCTGGCCCGGGCGGCGGAGGCGCAGATCAACCTGCCGCGATCCCTGACCTGTCTCGAGGCGGCCCTGTCGAAGCTACCCGACGATGACGTGGCCACGCTGGCCCGGATCGAGCTGCTGCGCGGCCAGGTATTGACGGTCTCCGGTCGCAGCGAGGCGGCGGCGGAGGCGCTGCGCCGTGCCCGGCGCGCTGCGCAGGCGACGGAACAACCCACGGTGGCGGCTCGAGCGCAGGTGGAAGAGGCCTTCATCGCGGTGTGGTCGAATCGGCTGACGGATGCCCTCTCGCTGCTCGAGGGGCCGGTCCTGCGCCGGCCGGACCTGGACCCATTCGTCGCCGCCCGCTGCGCCTTCGTCCGCGCGGCGATCCACGATCAGCGTGGAGAACTGGCCGCAGCGACCGAAGCGGGCGAGGTCGCCCTGAGACTCGTTCGTCAGCTCGGCCATCGACGGGCGGAGGCTTCGACCCTGCTCAGCGCTGGCCATCGACTCGCCCGCCGTGGCGAGCACGAGGCCGCATGGTCGACCATGCATCAGGCATTGCAGCTGGCCGAAGATATGGACGAACCCCGCTTGATCGGCGCCTGCTGCAACAACCTGGCCGACCACCTCGTCGCCATCGATCGACCAGCCGACGGCCTGCCCTACGCCCGCCGCGCCGCCAGGGTGGCCCTGGCCTGTGGCGCTCGCGGAGCCGCGGCCATCGCCCTGATCACCGCCGCCCAGGCCTGCGAGGCCGCCGGGCTGCTTGCGCAGGCAAAAGCCGCCGCGCACGAGTCCCTGGAGCGCAACGGCGAGCCGCCGATCCGTCCGTCGGCCCGCGACTCCGCGCTGAAACTCCTGTCCCGACTGGCCCAGGCCAGGGAGGTCCCATGAGCTACCCGATCCAGGCCCGTTTGGGCCCCGACGGCGGCACTATCTCCGCCCCCGACGGTTTCGAACTGGTCGTGCCCGCCGGCGCCCTGGCCGAGGGGGTCGAGATCACCGTGCATTGTCGTAGAGCGCCCGAACTGCGCGGTCGAAACGTGCGCTCGCGAGCCTACGAGTTGTGGCCACTCGGCCTGGCGCTGGCCCGCCCCGCCGTCGTGCACTTGCCGGTGGTCGATGTGCGCGCCGCGGAGCCGGCCGCCGTCTGGGTGGGACCTGATCCCGCCGACCCAGATCCGGGCACCGGCTGGCATCCCTCGCCGAACGAGCGGACGCGGCCCGGCCTGGTGGCGACCGCCATCGACAGCCTGGGGTCCTACGTCGCGGCCTGATTGGAGCTTCGCCACAAGAGCTCGCCGAGGCCTGACGCCCGCTGCACCCGGCGGCCCAGGCTGGCGCGCAGGATTTTGCGATCGCCAAACCAGGACACCTGCCAGCGCGCCCGGGTCAGGGCGGTGTAGATCAGCTCTCGGGTCAAGATGGGCGAGTTCGCATCGTCCGGCAGGACCAGGGCCACCCGGTCGAACTCCGAACCCTGGCTCTTGTGAACGGTCATGGCCAGGGCGGTCTCGTGCGCGGGCAGGCGGGCCAGGGGCACGTAGCGCGGCGCACCCGCCTCGTCGGGGAAGACGGCCACCAGTTCGCCCCCGTTCCGACCGTCGCTGCGCTCGCGCTCGACCACCAGGCCGACGCTGCCGTTGCGCAGGTCGAGTTCGTAGCTGTTGATGGTGATGAGCAGCGGCCGGCCCAACCAGTGGGGACCGGCGGACCGCAACCGCCGTCGGCCTCCGGGCGGGCTTGTCGATCGCTCGCCGGGCCGGCGGCCGCCGACCAGGAACGTCTGCACGACCTGGGCGAGGGCCCGGTTCAGCCCCTCCACGCCGCGGGCTCCACGCCGATGTGGGGTCAGCACGCGGTACCGCATCAGCGCGTCCAGCAGCGCGCCATGGTGGGCCGCAGACCGTCGCGTGGGGGCCTCGTCGGCGGCTTGCCGAAGCAGACTGACGTAGCCGGGCGCCGCTGGCATCGCGCCGCCATCGGCATCTCGTTCGCCATTGTGCACGCGCTCGTCCAGCCAGGGCGCTGCCAGCGCTGCCAGCGTGGCCTCGGGCAGGTCACGCTCCCGCTCGCCCGGGCGTCCAGCCGGCAAGGGGTGGTGGTGCAGGCGGTCAGGCGCCGGATCGCGGGCGATGGCCTCACGCCACTTGTCCGGTCCCTCCGACCGTCCCATGAGCAGGTCTACAGCCGCGTCCAGGTCGCGCTCATCGGTGCGCTGCAGGGCCCCGGCAACGCAGGCGATGGCCGCCGCTCGCTCGAAGCGACGCGAGCGTGTCAGCCGCACGATGCTGGCTCGCAGAACCCCGCCGCCATCGCGCACGTCGTCCTCGCTCTCCGCCGTCCGCTCCGCACCGGACGTCACGCGCTCTGCGCCGGAGACCACGTCGGCCAGGACCGTGCCCGCTTCGACGCTGCTCAACTGGTCGCGATCGCCCAGCAACACCAGGCGGGCGCCGGGGCGGATGGCGGCGACCAGGTGACCCATCATGGCCACATCGATCATGGACGCCTCGTCGACCACCACCACGTCGGCGGCGATGGGCCGGTCGGCGCCGTGGCGGAAGCGATGGGGCGCCCCGGGCAGCACGCCCAGGAGCTTGTGCAAGGTCCGCCCCTGCAGGCCGCGCAATCGCTGCAAGACGTCGTCGTCGATGCCGCGCTCGGCGAGGTGGTGCAGGTCGCTGCAGATGGCCTCGCCCATGCGCACGGCGGCTTTGCCCGTGGGTGCCGCCAACTCCACCACCAGGGGGCGCCCGCTCTCGGCGGCATGCTGCAGCAGCAACGCCAATACCAGCTTGACGCTCCAGGTTTTGCCGGTGCCCGGGCCGCCGGTGATGACCGCCAGGCCCCGGCTGGCCACCGTCGCTGCGGCCCGTCGGGCTTCGACGTCGTCCTCGGAGGGGAACAGGCGCGCCAGGCGTTCGGCCAGCCAGTCGGCCGCCACGGCGGGCGCCACCCCTGACCCGGCGAGCCGACGAAGGTCGTTGGCCAGCCGCTCCTGGGCGCGCCACATGCGCTGGCTGGTCAGCAGCCCGGCGAGGTGACCATCGCGGCCGCGTACCGACTGCCAGACGAAAGGCGTCGGTCGCCCCTGGTCGGATTCGGATACCGCCTCGTGAGCCCGCACCCGCGCCGCCCAGGCCGCCCGATCGGCCGGCCAGGCCGCCGCCAGGGCCTTGTCCAGGGTCGGCTCGCCCGCCGCCGCGCCGCGCTCTCGTGCCACCAGCGTCGGCAGGCGCTCGACCTCGGCCCCCACGTGGCCCGCTCGCGGCGCCCGCAAGGCGAAGGCGAAGGCCAGCGCCACCTCGGGATCGTCGGCCAGGGCGAAGCGATGGGCCGCGGCGTCGAGGATGGCCACGTCGGCCAGCGACAGCACGCCGGCATCCACGAAGGGCGTCGCCCGCTCGGCCAGGGCGCGGTGGCGCAGCAGGTGAAGGTCGTTCATGCCTGCGCCTCCGCCGATGGTGGGGGATCCAGCGCCCGGTCCAGCGCCTCAACCACCGCGCGCGGCCAGCGATCGGCGTAGACGCCCTGCACCTGGCCACGGCTATCGCGCCCCTGCGGCCCGACCATGCCGCGCACGAAGAGGTAGAGATGGCCGCCAAAGTGCCGATCGTAGTCGTAGTTCGCGCCCAGGCGATCGGCCAGCAGGCGGTGCAGCGCCACGGTGTAGATCAATGCCTGCAAGTGATAGCCATGGCCCGCCATGGCCCAGGCCAGCCACGGTCGGCTGTAGTGCATCGGCCGGCTGTGGCGCTGACCTGGCGGGCTGATGCGGTTGGTCTTGTAATCAGCCAGGTAGAGCCGCCCGCCGGCGCGGAAGACCAGGTCCACCTGGCCGGTCAGGATGCCGGCGATGCGCGGCAGCAGGGTCCAGTCCGCGCGGACGTCCGGCCCCATGGCGGCGGCGCGCTCGCGGGCGTCGTCGCTGCGGGCCATCAAAGTCGCCAACCACGGCCGACCATCCCAATCCGTCTCGCCCAGGCGCGGCCGCAGGGCATCGGCCACGGCTTCGCCATCGAGCGCTGTGCCCGGCTGCCAGCGCTCGCCACCGACCAGCGACAGGTCGAAGTCCAGTTCGTCCATGCGCTGCTCATCGGTCAGGTCCGCCAGGCAGAGACCGGCCGGCAACCCCTGTGACGGATCGTTCAGCGGCGCGCTGTCCAGGGGGGTGCGCAGGATCGTCGGCAGGGCGGCCAGCAACAGGTCGCGATCGACCCCGCGGCGATGACCGAAGCGCTGGCCCAGGTCTGCCGTCAGCGTCGCCGCGTCGCGACCCCGAGGTGCGCCCGGCGCCGACTTCTCGAACAACGCCCCCGCCTCGTCCGGCTGGAAGCCGAGGTGCTCGAACACCGCGTGCACCCAGGTGCCCACGACCCGCCCGCCCCACATGGCGGCCAGGGGCAACTCTTCTTGGGCCGAGGGTGCCAGGCCCCCAGGCAGGGCCACGTTGGCGGCTGCGGTACTCTCGTCGGCCCCGGCGTCGGTCCGCGCCCCGCCTCCCGCCGCCGGCGCCAGACCGACCGCGTCGAGGGACGCCTCTCGTTCAGCCGGCTCGTCACCATGTACCTGGCGACCGCCCACCATCGAGGTGAAGCTCGCCCGCTGCCAGGTGCCACCCAGGCGCTGCCTCTGCAGGCTGGCCACACGCCAATCGTCAGCCGATTCTCGCTTCGCGTTGGCCCGCCGTGGCCCATCGACCGATGTGTCGGCGGCGGCGAAGCGCCAGCCGATCTCGCCGTGCACAGCGAGCGCTTCCAGGAGCTCAACCGATTCCTCTTCAGCCGCCTGCCTGGCCGCCAGCCGTTCGTCCAGCTTCTTGCCGGAGGTGATGTTCAGGCGGTTGGCCAGGTCGTCGATGAAGGCCATCACCTTCTCGTCGTCGCGCCGGCTCTCGGTGCGCAGCAGCAGTCGGTTGAGGGCGGCGTGGGCGCACTTGTCGCCCGCTGGACCGAACCAGGCCACGCAGTGATGCTCGGCCCGCGTCAGGGCCACGTAGAGTTTGCGCATATCCTCCTGGCGACGCTCCGACCGGTGCATCGTCAACCGCCTTTGTCGGATGGGCGTGCCGCGGGCGTGCAGGTCGATCACAGCCGCACCGGCGCCGCCGGTCGGGTGCACCACCAGGGCCCCGGCTTCGTCCTTCGGCAGGAACGCCCGCCAGGCAAAGGGAAGCATCACGATGGGGTACTGCAGCCCCTTGGCCTTGTAGAGGGTGACCACACGGACCGCGTCGGCGTCGCTCTCCAGGCGCAGGTTGCCGACCGGATCCTCGCTGTCACTGTCCAGGCGCTGCTGGCGCAACCAGCTGGCCAGACCCACCGGGCCCAGGTGCGCGCGCCGTTCGGCGCTGTGGCAGAGCTCCACCAGGTGGCGCAGGTCAGTGGCCAGGCGCTCGCCGTCGGCCAGGCCCAGCAGGCGCTCGATGACCGAAAAACCGGCCAGCAACTCCTGGACCACGCCGGCAAATCGATGCTTCTGCCAGCGCTCGGCGGCCCGGTTCAACGTGCCCCGCCAGGCGACCCAGTCCAGTCGATCCGGGCCCGCGTCGCCGCCCTCTCCAGCGCCTGTGCTGGCGTCGTCCAGCGCCGACTCCAGCTCGGCCACCGACCAGCCGAAGAGGGGGCAGATGGCCAGCCGCCGGGCCGCGCCTTCATGGCCGGGGCTGGCGATGGCGTCCAGCAGCAGCAGCAGCCAGGCGGCCGCCGCACTCTGGTAGACGGTGGCCTTGCCGGCTGCCACCGCCATGATGCCGTGGCGCCACAGGGCGGTCTTGACCAGGGTCGCTTCCTGGTGGGCGTTGACCAGCACGGCGATGTCGCGCGGTGCCAGCGGCCGGCGCGTGGCCCTGTTGTGGTCGTCGGCTCCGGGCAGGGTGGCATCGCTGTCCAGCAGGGCGCGGATCTCGGCGGCGCAGTCCTTGGCCGCTCGGGCGGCGGCGCTCGCGAAGGTGCTCAGGCGGGCCCGACGCGGCGGCTGGACCAGCTCGCCGAGGTGGTCCGGGTCGTCGTCATCGACCAACTGCGGGCCGTCATCCAGCCAGCGCAGCTCCAGGGGGCGGCGGGCTCGCAAGGTCCCGTTCGCGCCGCTGCCGTCGATGTGTACGTCGGCCGTCACGGGCGGCCCATCCCGCAGGGCCCAGCCTGCATGGTCGGGCTTGTGATCCACCGCGACGTAGGCCATGTCCAGGTCGCCGAAGGCGCCGGGGACGACGGTCCACAGGTGATTCAGGGCGGCGATGTAGCGCTCGTCGGAGCGGTAGTTGCGCGCCATGGTGGTCCGCTGCGTGGCGGCGATGGCCGCCTTGGCCGCCAGGTAGACGTGCACGTCGGCGCCACGGAAGGCGTAGATGGCCTGCTTGGGATCGCCGACCAGGAAGAGTCGCTTGCCCGGCCGGCCGTGGAAGACCGCCTCCAGCACCGTCCACTGGGCGCTGTCCGTGTCCTGGAATTCGTCGACCATGGCGACGTCGAACTGACCCGCGATCGCAGTCGCCAGCGGTCCGTCCGGACCCTTTTCCTCGATGCGCTTGGCCAGGCGGGTCAGGATGGCGTCAAAGCTCAACTCCCGCCGCCGCTGCAACTCGGCCTCCACCTGCACCCGCGCCCGGCGCCCGAAATCGGCCAGCAGGGCGCTGGCCGCCGTGCCCAGGCCGGCCAGCAACGCCTCGAAACGATCCATGAGAGCCAGCTCCAGCGACTCGCCCGCCTGGAGTGCGCTTTCGACGCCGTTGCGAGTGAGCTTGGCGGCCTGGGCGCTCGTGAGACCGCTCGATCCGCTGGTGATGGGCCAGCCGGCGCCGTCTTCGAGCCAGCCATCGACCTTCGACACGGCCTTCTCGAAGGTCTTGGAGGCGTATGACCTGCGATTCAGGCGGCAGTTGGGGCTGTCCAGCTCGGCGCGCAGCATGGCGATCAGCCCCTGCCCGCCATCTTCGGATCGCCACCAGTCGGTCAGCGCCTGCACAGCCGCCGGCCAGGGATCCCCATCTCCGTCGCCGTGGGGTTCCGGTTCGATCTCGCCAGCGCCGGCTCGGGTCGCTTCATCGGCCACCTTGCCCAGGGTCTTGCGGGTCCAGCCCAGCTTGCGCAGGCGCTCCATTTCGGCCAATGAGGCGCTGGCCATGCGCTCGGCCACCGCGTCGGCGGCCAGCCGATCGCGCACCGCCTTCGTGCTCTCGACCAGGCTCAATTCCGTGTCCTGGCCGCTCTCGAAGGCCAGCGTATCCAGGACCCCCTGCGAGAAGCTGTGGATGGTCGAGATGGTGGCCTGGTCGAAATCCATCAGGGCCTGGCGAACGTTGCGCAGGCGCCGCTCCAGATCGGCGGGCTCCAGCCCCTCCCCGGGGCGACCGTGGACCAACAGGTTGAGCACGTCGTCGCCCGGCACCTCTGCCGGCGCCACGCCGCGGTTCACGGCCTTGATGGTGTCCTCGAGGGCGTGGCGGACGGCCATCAGGCGGGTGCGTACGCGCTCGCGCAGCTCCGCCGCCGCCGCCCGGGTGAAGGTCATCAGCAACAGGCGACCGATGGCCAGCCCGTTGCCGTCGGCACCGCCGGGCTCCACCACCAGGCGCGCCACCAGGCTGGCCAGCTGCCACGTCTTGCCGGTGCCGGCGCTGGCTTCCAGCAGCCAGGTGCCCTCCGCGGCCAGCGGGGCCACGGCGCTCCAGGTGCCCACCTTGCCGGATGTGGCGTCGCTCATGGGCCACCTCCGTCGCGGGTGAACTCACCGGCGCTGCCTTCGATCGGCGGCGGTCCGTCGGTCACCGCGGCCAGCAGCGGGCCGAAGATGGCCGCCGCTTCGGCCACCCAAGGCGGTTCAGTCGTGGCGTCGGCTGTCTGGTCCAGGGGCAGCCGCTCGTCCAGGTCGACCTCGCCCCAGGCCGCCTCGCGCCACGGATCGTCTTCGCTCAGCGCCGATTCGAAAGCGCGCGCCGCCTTGCGCCGCGTAGCAGGCGCAGCTCCCCACCACGACAGCCCGTCGGCTTCTACAAGGGTCTGCACCAGCGCCAGGGAGGCGCCCTCGAACAGGGGCACGCGCTGCACATGCGCGCGCCGCCAGGCGCTGACGATGGTGCGCAGATGGGCCGCCGCCTCATGGGCCGAATTCGGCGCCCGCAGCCAGGTGGTCTTTGTAGGCTTCTTCGTGCGGGCGCGGGTGACCAGCGCCGCCGCCACCGGTGCCTCTCTGGTGGCCTCCAGCGTCGCCACCAGCAGGGCAATCCACGGCCGAAGCAGGCGATCGGCCCGAAACCCACTGCCGGTCACGTCGATGACCAGCGTGCGCGGATCGCCATCGGCCATCGCTGCCACGCGCCCGTAATTGCCCGCCACGTCCAGTCGCCAGCCTGCCGGATCTGTGACGGTCGTCCGGGCGCTGAAGGGCGAACTGGCCTGCCCGTCCGTGTCCAGAAGAGCCAGCGCTGCCGCGGCCACCGCGGATGCCTCGTCGCCGAGGGCGGTGATTCGTTCGCCGCCCGATGGACCGATCTGCAGCTTGCCCTCGGCGCGCCAGCGGGCCGCGATCTCGTCGACCAGCTCGTCGGCCTGCTCGCCGGCGAAAAGGCCCTGGACCACCGGCTCGCGCACCTTCCAGCCGTCCAGCCCATCGAGTTCGAGCACCTCCCGATCGGGAACCTCGCTGATCTGCTCGCCGAGTCGGACGTCGTGGCGGCCCCGCAGCAGCAGCCTGGCTGGCTGCAATACCTCGCGACCGAGGGTGGTGAAGTCCACCAGCCCGGGGGCCGGATTGCGCCCGTCGGGCGGCGCCCCTGGCTCGCCGTACTCGATGATCGCCGGTCGGGTCGCGGTCTCCCCCTCGGCGACGGAACGCAGTTGCAAGGCGGCGGCCAGCATGCCGCTGCCGAAGGCTCGCGGTCGCTGGCCATCGAAGCAGGCGCCGCTCCAGGGCTGCAACGGCACTTCGCGGCGCAGGGCGGTCGACGCGTGCGCCGCCCGTTCGTCAGATGCCCGTTCGTCAGATGCCCGTTCGCCAGATGCCCGTTCGTCATCGGCTGCCATGACCATGCGACCGTCGATGGCTTCGATCAGTTCGGCCACCGGCACCGCTGGCGGCAGTGGTTCGCCAGTGCGCTCGTCGCTGGCCGTCCAGGTCACCACCAGACGGCGGCGGGCGCTGATCACCGCCTCCATCAACAGGTGGCGATCGGCGGCGCGGCGATCGTGCTCGCCGACCCGCTTGTCGTGCGCCATGGGATCCCAGGCTCGGTTGCGGCTGACGCGGGGGAAGGTGGCGTCGTCCATACCCAGCAGCACCACCACCTCGAAGGGCACGCTGCGCATGGGTTCCAGGGCGCAGACCGTCACAGCGCCGGTGATGGTGCGCTCGCCGCTGCGCGGCACCTCGAAGCGGCCCTGCAGCCAGCTCCGCAGCGCATCCAGGCCGATGGGGCCGTCGAATCCCGCCGCCGCCAGGCCATCAAAGAAGCCGCTCAACTCGTCGTCCACCCGGGCTTCGAGCCAGGCCGCGGCGTCGCTGGTGGCGCAGAGATCGGCGCGCAGGGTCTGCAGGCGGGCTCGCCAGCCGGCGCCATCGGTGGCTTCGGCTACGGCTTGCCGATGATGCGAGAGTGCACGCAGCAGCGCGTAGAGCTTGCCGAAACGTGCCTGGCCGGCGGTGTCGGAGGCGGCATAGGGCGACACCCGCAAATCGTCGTCGCTCGCTTGTGGATCGGCGCTGCCGGTGGCCGTGAGCAGGTCGCCATCGGTCTCGCCGAAGATGGCGCCCAAGGCGATCCGCTCGAGCGCGAACTCGAACGTATTCTGGTGCAGCCGAGGCTGCCCGGCAGCCGCGCGATCGGCGGCATCCAGGGCCCAACGGGCGCCGGCCTCCTGCAGCATTCGGCGCAGGTCGCTCACGTCATCGTCATCCAGGCCGAATCGCGCCTGGATCGGCGCCAGGGCCAGCAGGTCGAGCAGCCCGGGCAGGTCGAGTCGCTCGCTGGCCAGCTCCAGGATGCGCGCCATCACCTCGGCGATGGGGTTGGTGGCGCGCAGGCCCAGGTCGGCGATGTGGACCGGGATCGCCGGCAACGGGCCGGCCTGTCGGGTGCCGTCTTCGGCCCGCAGCAGACCGGGTGGCCGGGTGGCGAAGACGGCAGCGATCAGCGGCGCGTAGGTCTGGATGTCCGGCGTCATCACCACCACGTCACGCGCCTCGATGACCGCCTCGCCATTGTCGAACACCCGCAGCAACACGTCGCGCAGCTCCTCCACCTGGCGCAGCGCGCTCGGGCATGGATGCAGCGAAACCGAGCCATCGTCGTCGGCCAGCACGATCCGGTCGGCGGGCTCCGGCAGCGGCAGGTCATCCAGCAGACCCCGCTGGAGTACGGCCAGGGTGTGATCACCCTGTGGCGCCTCGAAGACCGACGCGGACTCGGGCTCCCGGTAGGTTGGCTGCAGGTCTTCGAGCAGCACCTGCAGGTCGCGGGAGGGCCCCGCCAATCCGGCCAGGAGCGGGCAGCCCTGGCCCGGCTCGGCGGGCTGTCGCTTGGATTCGCCGATCCACGTGCGCGCCGGCGCCAGGGCGTAGAGGTGGACCTCGGTGGCGGCACCCAGCAGGTTCAGCACCTCCACGTCGGACCGGCCCTGGGTCGACAGCCCGAAGACGTGCAGGTGGGGCGCCAGCGGCTGCAGGCGACCGGCTTTTTCCACCGCGCGCAGGCGAGCCAGTTGGCGGGGCCAGGCCTCCATGTCGATCTCGCGCCCCAGCTGTGCCAGGAGTTCCACAAGCCAGCGCTCTGAAGCTCGCGTCGTCTCTTTGCCCGCCGTTCCGCCGTCCGGCTCGCCATCGAGCCAGCGCAGGGCCACATCCGGTCGCTTGCGACCGATGCGATCGAGCACGTCGGCCACGTCGCGGGCGAAGGTCAGCTCACGGGCGCTCACCGCCCCCGCGGGCC
Organism: uncultured Enterobacteriaceae bacterium; assembly: GCA_964438735.1. Classification (GTDB taxonomy): domain Bacteria; phylum Myxococcota_A; class UBA9042; order UBA9042; family UBA9042; genus CAYTLW01. The sequence goes on from CAYTLW010000011.1 coordinate 63,004, forward strand.
AGCCGTCAGCGCTGCGCAGGTAGGCCACCGCCTGGTCAAACGCGGGATGAGTCCCCACATGAGCACGGGCGCGCAGGGCCAGCAGGCAGCGCCAGGCCAGGGCGTCGGGCTGCCAGGCGGCGTCAGCGGCAGGCCCTCGCCACCAACCGGTCGCCGGCCGATCGCCGAGCGCGGCCGCCAGGGCGCCGTCGAAGGCTTGTCGCGGGAAGGGAAAGTCCACCCGGGCCAGCACCCTGCGTCGGCTGGCCAGCTGGTGGCCCAGCCAGGAGGCCATGCCACGGCTGCCCACCACCACCGGCACTGTGGCGAAGACGCGGTCGAGCGGGGCGGCGGGCAGTCCACCATGCAGCCGCTCGGCCAGCGCGTCGGCGAGGCGCTCCATCCGGTTGCTGCGATGGATATGCAGCGCCATGGAGAGCTCCCAAACGGCGAGCGGGGTGAACGAAAGCGGGGCCGAACGGCAAGCTAGCCCACGCCCGCAGGTGGCGCAATGACACCGCGCGCCGGCCATGTCACAACACGACCTGCAGGGGTGATTTGCCAGCCGCCCCCGCCGCGTTGCAACATCGGCCCGTTCTCAACAACCGGAACACCCCATGGCCACCGCCCTGATTCGACACTGGCAGATGCTGCGTCTCATCCCTCGCGCGCCGCGCAAGTTGTCCACGGCGATGCTGCACGCCCAGCTGGCCGAGCGCGGCTTCAAGGTCGACCTGCGCTCGGTGCAGCGCGACCTGCACAAGCTGTCGCTGCGCTTTCCGCTGGTCTGCGATGAGCGTCATCGACCGCACGGCTGGTCGTGGAGCAGCACGGCTGAGGCCTTCGACGTGCCGGGCATGGACCTGCACACGGCGCTGGCCTTCCGCCTGGCCGAAGATCACCTCGCCCACCTGATGCCCGGCGCCACCATGAGCTATCTCTCCCCCCACTTCAGGCACGCGCGTACGGTGCTGGCCGAAGCTGGCGGCGAGGGGGTGCCGCGCTGGCTGGACAAGGTGCGCGTGGTGCCTGCGGGCATGCCCATGGCGCCGCCGAAGATCGACCAGGAGGTGCTCGAAGCGGTGCACACTGGCCTGCTGCATGGCCGCCAGCTGAACCTGCGTTATCGGCCCCGCAACGCCGACGAGGACAAGGAGTACGTGGCCAACCCCCACGGCCTGGTCTACCGGGACTCGGTGGCCTACCTGGTCTGCTCGTTGTGGCAGTACGACGACGTGCTGCAGCTGGCCTTGCATCGGGTGAGCCACGCGGCGGTCTCCGATCTACCCCGCCACGTGCCGGAGGGCCTTTCGCTGGATGCGTACATCGCAGCTGGCGAGTTCGGCTTCCGCCTCGGCGACCAGCCCGTCCCGCTGGTCGTGCGCATGCATCCCTGCGTCTCGGTGCGCCTGTACGAGACGCCGCTGGCCGAGGACCAGGTCCTGACCACAGGCGACGACGGTTGGGTACACTTGCGCGCTACAGTCGCCGACACCGCCCAGTTGCGGGTCTGGTTGCGCGGCCATGGTGAACTCTGCGAGGTGCTCGAGCCCGCCTCGCTGCGCGACGAGCTGGCGGTGAACGCGCGCGCCCTGGCCCGCATGTACGCCGACGACGACGGCGCGACCGCCTGATCGGAGCCGCCCATGATTCGCCCACGGGTCTTTGCTGGCGCCCTGGTCGACCTGGCCGGGGCGACCACCACCGCCTCGGCCCGTCGCCTCGTCGGCAGGCCCCTGCATCCGGATTGGAGCCTCGGTCTGGAGATCATCGCCGGCTTCCTGCAGCGGGATACCCGCCGCAACTGGCCAGCGGATGTGCCCGAAGCCCGCCGCCGCCGCGCGCAGCTGTCCATGCCCTGTCGGCTGGCCGACCAGACCCGTCGCCAGGCGCGCGACCTGGGCGGGGTGCCCTGCCTGCAGGTCGAGCCGTCAGCCGGGTGCCATCACGATGGCCTGCTGGTCTATCTGCACGGCGGCGCCTACCAGATCGGCAACGCCGCCATGTACGACGAGGTGATCACCCGGTTGACCCTGGCCTTCGGCGGCCGGCTGCTCTTTGTGGAGTATCGCCTGGCCCCGGAGCATCCCTTCCCGGCCGCCCCGGATGATGCCCTGGCGGCCTGGTGCGCGCTCTTGGAGGAAGGCGTCGACCCGGCACGGGTGATCCTGGCTGGCGACTCTGCCGGCGGTGGCCTGGCTGCGGCCCTGTTGCTGGACCTGCGCCAGCGCGACCTGCCCATGCCCGCCGGTGCCTGCCTGCTATCGCCCTGGGTCGACCTGGACGCCAGCGGCGGCAGCCTGGTCGACCATGGCGCCTACGACTTTGCCAGCGTGTCCATGGTCGAGCGCTGGACGCGGCACTACCTGGGCGATGGAGATCGCCGAGATCCACGCGCTTCGCCCCTCCACGCAGACCTGTCCGGCCTGCCGCCGCTCCTGGTGGAGGGCGGCGCTCAGGAGATGATCCTGGACCAGGTACGCGCCTTCGCCGACAAGGCGAGCGCGGCCGGAGTCGCGGTGACCTGGCGCGAGCACGGGGGCATGATTCACGACGGCTACCTGCTGGCCGGCGTCCTGCCGCGCGGTCGGCGGATGATCCGAGGGGTCGCCGACTGGGCCGTCGCCCGACTGGACCCGGCCGGCACGTGACGGAACGCGACACCAACTGTCGTTCCTTTGTTTCAACGTGCGCCCATGCGCCGTTCCCGCCACCCGTCATCGGCCGAAGTCGTACGCACCTCGCAGACCGATCCGATCCGCGTCAACTGGCTGATCCGCGACGATGAACCCCACCCCTGGTTGGCGCATGGCGACCCCGGCGAGGGCCGACGTGGTCGCCTGGGCCTGACGCTCCTGCCCGGCAAGCGCTGTCCCGGCATCGCCGGCACCTGGCGACGCGACCTGGGGCTGGATCTGGAGCGATTGCAGGGCATGGGCGTGCAGGTCATCGTCTGTCTGGTGCAGGAGCACGAACTTCGCAGCTGCGATGTGGTCGATTACCCGGCGGCCGCACAAGCCCACCACATGGCCTGGGTGTCGTTTCCGATCCCCGATGGCGGGGTGCCGGGCGACCTGGATGGGACCATCGAACTCGCCCGACGGCTGGCCGGCTGGCTGCAGGAGGGTCGACGCGTGGTCGTGCACTGTCGCGGCGGGCTCGGCCGCGCCGGACTGGTCGGGGCATGCGCCCTGCTGGCCGTCGGCAGGCTGCACAGCGCCGCCGAGGCCATCGCCCTGGTGAGATCGCGCCGGCCCGGGACCGTGGAAAACCGGACCCAGGAGCGCTTCATCGAGCGTGTGGCCGAACGGATGCACCTGCCCGGGCGTGCCCATATCACTCTGCTGGATCGCCTGGCGCGACGACGGCCCCTGGCCGATCCCGAGCGGGATATGCGCTCTTGCGGCGCCATGATCGGGCTCGCCGTGGGCGACGCCCTGGGCGCTCCGGTGGAGTTCCAGTCCGCCAACGCCATCGCCGCCCGGCATGGCGTGGTCGACGAGATGATGGCCGGCGGGCCCTGGCTGGCCGGCGAGTGGACCGATGACACGGCCCTGACGCTGGCCACCGCCGCCGCCTATCTGGCGAACGGATTCGCTCCCGAGGAGGCCTGCCACCAGATGATCGCCTGGCTGCAGAGCCGGCCCAAGGACGTGGGCAACCTGACGGCCATGGCCATCGGTGAGATGAGCCGGGGCGATCCCGTGCAAGCGGGGCATCGAGCCCTGGCAGGGCGACGCGGATCAGCGGGCAACGGCTCCTTGATGCGCGCGCTGCCCACCGCCCTGGTCCGGCTGCCGGGTGAACAGCTGGTGCAGGAGGCCATCATCCTGTCGGCCCTGACCCACGCCGACGCGCGCTGCACGGCCGCCTGCGTCGCCTTCGTGACCGCCGCCTCGGCGCTCATTCACCTCGACGCCAGGCCCCTGGAGGCCATCGCCGCGGGCGCCGAGGCCAGCCGGAAGACCCACCCGGAGGTGGCTGCCATCTGCGACGCGGTCGTGCGTGGCGAACCATCGCGTTACCACGATCGCCCGATCGGCTACGTGCTTGTGGCGTTGGAGCGCGCCCTGTCGAGCCTGCGCGACGCTGTGGATTACGAGTCGGGCGTGCGCGACGTGGTCGCCATGGGCGGCGACACCGACACCAACGCTGCCATCGCCGGCGCCCTGCTGGGCGCCCGTTTCGGCCTCTGCACCATCCCCACGCGCTGGCTCGTGGCGCTCCGCCGGGCAGACGAAGTAAGGCGCGGCGCCTCGGCCCTGATCGCCGCGCGCGTCGCCGCTGAGCGTGCGCCGGCCCCTTGACCCCAACCCCGTTCCCACAGGACGATGGCCCCGCACGACCCGGCCGCCGGATGCGCGGACCGGGAAGGGGCCCCGACCATGCGCGCGATGTGTGAACAATGCGGCGCCGGCCACCATATCCGCGATGAGCTGGTGCAGCCCGATCGAGCCTTCCGATTCGCCTGCCGGACCTGTGGCGAACCAGTCGTCATCGCGCCCGGCCCGCCGCCGGAAAAGGTCGAGACCTCGCCGGGTTTCGACACCTCCTTGACGCCCTCGGCCCTGTCGCGGGTCGAGGAGGCGGAACAGCCGCCGCAGCCGCCGCCGCGACCGCCGCCGCCCATGCTCGGCGCGGCCCCGGCGCCCCGGCCCCCTTCGCGCATGATGCTGCCCCTGGTCGGCTGCGCCGGCCTGCTCATCGGCATCGCCATCGGCGTGGTGGCGACCGTGCTCTTCGTGGTGCCTGACCTGCAGTCGTTGACAGACGCTGAGCGTCGACCGGGCCCGATCGACGTGATCCGGCAGGCGGCAGAGTCGGCGATCCCGGCGCCGATGAAAGCGGCCGACATCGTCGTGCACGAGGCCGACACGGGCGAGGGGGGCGAGGACGTACCTGTCGAGGCGTCGCCAGCTGATACCGGATCAGCGGCCGATCCCCAGGCCAGCGATGCGGCAGCCACCGCGGTCGCGCAACCCGACGCGGGCGAGCCGGACCAGCCCTCGACGGTGGCGCCGGCGGCGGACAAGGCCGCTGCTTCGGATAAGGCCGCTGCTTCGGACAAGCAACGAGTGCGCAAGTCGAAGACCGGCTCGAGCTCTTCGAAGCGGCAGGCCAATCGCATCCTCAAGCAATGCAAGCGCTACCACGACAAAGCCCGCGCTCTGGACCGCCAGGTACGCGACACCGGGCGCAGTGGCGGCGACGTTGAATCGGCGCTGGCCGCCTTCCGAGAGCACACCACCGGCGCTCCGCACCGGGCCTATATGCGCAACCTGAACGAGGGGCGCCGGCTGGTCGAGCGCCTTGGCCGAGAGGGTCGTTACGACGATCGACGTTGGCTTCTGGGTGAGCTGCACCTTCAGTGCGACGAGGCCGGGCGTTGAGTCGCTACCCGGCGGCTCGCATGGCCGGCGGCTTGGCGTCAATCAGGTCATGCCGGGCAGCTCCGCCACCACCGACGCTTCTGAGCAATCGTCGTGGATGGACTCGCTGATCACCTGCCGCGTCACACGATCCAGGTGCGCGCGCATGGTCGCCTCGATGGCCGTGAACTCCGGCCAGAGGGTCTCGTCGACGAAGCGCTCGGACACCCGAACCATGACCGTCTGCCGGCGCTGCTTGCGATAGCGATAGGGGCGCAGGTCGTAGCGTCGCAGCAGGGCCACGAACAGGCGGCGGGCCCATGGATCGATGATCGAGAAGCGGTATTCGACCGGTGGGTCTTCCAGTTCCAGACCCTGCATCCGCTCGAGGATGCGCTGCCGGGCCCGGTCGGCGGCCAGGCGCTCGCCGTCGGTCGTCGCGCCGGCGTGCAAGGCCTCGATGGCCTGCAACTTCTCGATCAGTGCCCGTTCATCCATGCCCTTCCCCAGCCGCGCTCGGTGCGCGTGCCAGCCCCGACAGGTAGCCTACACCGGCACCACGGGGGGGCCAGGATCTCGCCCGAAGCGGGCGCTGGATTCAGCGAGATCGGCGGCTTGGCGGACGTGCCCGGGCGGGCTGCCAGGTGCGAATGTGGGCGCTGGTGAAGCCGCCCCACTCCGGCGTGTCCAGCCCGCTGGCGAGCGTGTCGACGGCGTACCAGGGAGAGAGCGACGGGTCGCGATGGTTGCGCAGCACGTGGAAGTCCTGCGCCGGCATGTAGCTCTGGCCCAGCAGGATGTAGCGGCGGCCATCGGCACCTCGTGCCAGGTCCAGGACCATCACGCCATGGCCCGGGAAGCCTCCCTGAATCAACATATCGCCCGGCTTCAAGGTCGCGCGCTGGCCTCGCTTCAACTCCTTGGAAAGGGACGCTGTACCGGCATAGACCATCACGAAGCGCAGGTAGCGAAGGAAGGTGCGCCGGCTGGCCGAGCGCGGCCCCGCCACCCAGCGGGTGCGCTTGCCGCGGACCACCTTCACCCGCCCGCCCGACGACCAGCGCGACCAGGGAACGACCATGCCGTTGGTGAGCTGGAAGCTGATCTCTCCCTTTCGCTTCTGCGCCCAGAGGTACTCCGCCCGCAGCCGGATCAACGCGTCGGCGCATTGCTGCAGGTTGCGACCGACCAGATCGATGTCGACCACCGCGTGGTGGGCCCGCTGGTTGGGCTTGATGCGCTTGTCGAACAGACGAACGGGGGTGCCGGCTTTGCGCAGCGGCAGGCCGCGCAGCCAGGCTCCGAAGCCGCCGGCGGGTAGCGGCATCCGGCTGGCGCCTTTGGGCGTGGGGATCTGCGAGATGGTACGGCCTGCGGGCGCCTGCTGACCGCGCCAGGGCCAGGGATTGGCGTCCGCCGGCGCCGCCATGCAGAGCGCGACCACCGCGCTCAGCGCCAGTCCGAATACCTCAGACAGTCGTCGCAGTCGTCGCTTCACATCCCGGGTGGGCGGCATCGGTCGACCGGTGCGCGCCGGCACCCGCTGCAGGCGGAAGGCGAATCGGGCGATCCTGCGCTCGTCGATGGGCGTGCCGTCGTCGTAGAAGAAGAGCGTGGGCATGTCCCGTCGGTGGCGCAACAGGCTCTCTTCGATGAGGCCGTTATCGCAGCCCCAGCAGCTGGCCATGACGACGCCATCCAGGTCGGCCGTATCCCAGAGCTGCAGCACGCTGCCCACCGCCAGGGACGAGCCGCCGTTGGTGCGCGTATCCAACAGCTCGTCGCTGCGTCGCAGGGCCCGTTGCACCTCCGGCCGCGGCAGCCATGGATGCAGCTCACGCACCGCCGCCACGAGGCCATCGCGCAGACCGACCATGTTCAGGTGGAAGATGGTATTGGCCGTCGTTGAGCCGCCGCGGCCAAAGAGCATCGCCGGCTGCAGTTCGGCCAGGAACTCCAGGAAGTCGCAGGTCGGCTCGAAGAGCACCCGTACCCCATGTCGGGCCAGCTCGTCGCAGAGGCCGCCGTTGGCGTGGTCGTTGCCCTTGGTCATCAGGTCACCGGACAACAGCACCGTGCGCAGGGATTGGTCGGCCGGTCGCGCCGTCTCCAGGGCCGCGAAATCGGCCGACGCGGCCTCCAGCAGCAACTTGAGCTCTCGCCATTGGGCGCCCATCTGCCAGGCGCCGGCGAGCCCGTCTTCTGCGGGTGTCTCGAGCAGCTTCAGGACGGCGTTGGCGTGTCGGTCATAGAACAGCTTCGCGGTGCCGGGGTCGCCCTGTACGGCCAGGTGGTAGAGGTAGAGTTGCCGCAACAGGTCCACCGCCACCAGTCCGCACCAGACCCGTGCGGTCATGGACGGGCCGCCGGCGACCCGCAGGGAGGTGACCTTGACCTGTTCGGACAGGCCGAGCCGGGCCAGCGACAGGCGATCCTTGAGCGGGAAGGCGCTCGCCCGACACATGGTGCCGGCGATCTGTACCAGGCGGATCTCCTTGTCGGTCGGGTTGTCGGCCAGCCAGGTGCGGAAGGCGCCCCAGATCAGCTGGTAGGACAGGCACTCCTTGCCCGTGCAGTCGCCCTTGCCGCAGTTGCTGGTGGCGGCGGACAGGTCGGGCGCGGTCACGGCGTCGTATCCGGCGGCGCGGTAAGTGGCGGCGAAGACGGCGCCCAGGTGGTCGACGCTGCTGAGGAAGACGTAGCGCACGCTTTTGTCGAGATAGGAGCCGCGATGTTTACCGGGCTCGACGATGGATAGCGCGTCGATATCAGCCAACGAGGACGTCGCCCCTTCGGCGACGTATTGCCGCACGGATTGTAAGAACGCCTGGATCCGGGTGACGAATCCCGCGGTCCCGCCGTGGCCGTCGCTCTCCAGCACCGTGTGCGGATAACCCTGCATCAAGGCGGCGAAGATCTGTTCGGTGAACGAGGCCGGACCGCAGCCAAAAGAGGACAGCATCAGCGGGAACAGGTCGCCGGCGGAGCGCGCGTGCACGGCGGCGCGCAGGTAGCGGTTGGCGTCTCCCCAGGCGATGCGGCCCATGGGGGGCGTGCGCTCGTCCAGCGGCAGGCAGTCCGAGGGGATCGCCAGCGCCCCGTTGCGGCGCAGCAGGGCCGGGATGGTGGCGTTGATGGACGGGTCGTGGATCACGTGCAGCGAGCCGCAGACCAGCACCGCCGGCACCCCCCGACTGCGCGCCCAGCCCCGCGCCCTGGCGCCGGCATCCAGCAGCGCCATCTCGTAGTCCAACTGCGCGTCATCGGCCGCCTGGACCGCGTCGGCCACGCGCGCAGCGTTCAGCCCCAAGGCTTCGGCGATCTCGCCGGCTGCCTGCAGCAGGGGCGTCGAGCCCGGGCCCTCTGCAAATGAGAGCACCGGTCGAACGACCTGCACCTGCCGGCCGCGCGCGATCAGCCCCTGCTCGATCAACTCCGGCAGCGCCTGCTCGGTCACGCAGGGCTCGCCGCGGGCGCTATCGGGGCTGCTGATGGCCATGATCTTGGGCATCAGCAGGCGTTCGGCGGCCACGTCGCAGACGGCGTGGGCGACCTTCACCGGGCCGCAGGAGTCGAAGCTGTTGCACAGGGGCTCGCCGGCGGCCAGGGAGCGCTTGTTCGGGCTCAGCAGCTGCGGCGAGGCGCCCAGTCCGCGGAGCAGCGTGGCCAGCCAGGGCACGTGTCCGGACAGCGCGCCGATGCGGGGGATGGCGACCTGCAATCGCCCTGCGGCGACCTCCGGGCCGTCATCGAAGGCGGCGATGAGCTGCTCCCGCTGGTGGAAGGGATCGGGCGCATCGCGCTCCAGCTTGGGCTGATCCTTGGTCGAGATCTCGTACTTCGGGCAGGCCCCGCCGGACAGGGTGGTGGCCTCCTGTCCGGCCACTCGCACCAGCGTGCGATCGATGGAGCACAGCGTCTGGCAGGTCTTGTCGCCGCACATGAACTGGCTGCGAGAGGCGATCTCCGCGTCCAGGATGGCGGCCACCTCCAGGGTCGGCCGCTGGTTGAGCTCCGCCGCGCCCAGCTGCTCGATGGCGCACAGGCCGATGCCCCACGCGCCCATGGCGCCCGGATTCGGCGGCACGACGATGTCCCGGTCGGCCACCGCGGCCAGCGTCCAGGCCAGCGAGTCGTTGCTGGCCGGCTTGCCCTGGAAGAAGACCGTCTCGCCGAGCGTGCGCTGGCCCATGACCCGGTTGAGGTAGTTGTGGATGATGGAGTATTGGAAGCCGGCGAAGATATCGGCCAGCTCGTAGCCCTCCTCCAGCGCCCGGCTGGCCGCGTCGGCGACGTAGACGGTGCACATCTGGCCCAGGTCGGGAGGACGTCGGGCCGAACGCGCCAGCTGCACCATCTGGCCGATGTCATCCACGTCGTAGAAGGCCGCCTGCTCCTCCAGGAACGAGCCCGTCCCGGCGCTGCAGGCCTTGTTCATGTCGCTCTGCACGATGCGGCCGCCGGCCACCTGTACATACTTGGCGTCCTGGCCGCCGATCTCGATCACCGACAGGTCCCGACCGCCGGCCGGATCACAGCGCACGGCGGCGGTGGCGTGGGCGACGATCTCGTTGATGACCACCACCCGGTCCGCCTCTGGCAGGGCCGCCCGCAGCACGGTGGCCACCGCCTGTCGACCCGAGCCCGTCACACCTACCGCGCGCACATCGGGCGTGCCCTCGGCCAGGATCGAGCGCAAAAGGCCCTGGGCCGCGCTCACCGGCGCGCCGCGGGTGCGGTCGTAGACATCGTGCAGCAGCTCACCGCTGGCCACCGAGACCAGCGTCGCCTTGGCGCCCGTGGAGCCCAGGTCCAGGCCCAGCACCACCGGCACCTGGCGCCAGTCCTCTGAGGTCTGCGGTGGCGCCATCATGGTCACCCGCTGACGCACGGTATCCGCCGGCGGCAGGGTGGCGAAACGGGCCGGTCGGCGGTCGATCAGCGCCTGGGCTTCTGCCGGTAGCGGCGCCAGCGATCGGCCGGCGCGCACCTGCTCGGCGGCCAGCAGCGAAGCGCCGATGGCCTCGAAGAACTCGAAGTCATCGGGCACGTGCAGATCGGCGTCGAGCAGCTTCGCCAGCGGCTGGCGCAGGGACTCCAGTCGGGCGCAGCCGCCGATGAGCCAGACCGGCCCGGCCACCCGCCCGCGGGCCAGCAGGGCGTGGGCGTTGCGGGCCACCGACTCGAAGAAGCCAGCAAACAACTGCGCTCGCGGCTTGCCTTCATTGGCGTGGTGGGTCATCTCGCTCTTGGCGAACACCGAGCAGCGGGCGGTGATGGGGATCGAAGATTGCGCCGACAGGGCCAGCGTATCGGCGGCGTCCAGGTCCAGGCCGAAGCGGCCGGCGATTTTGAGCATGTTCTCGCCGGTGCCCGACGAACACTTGTCGTTCTCCACGAACTGGCTCGGACCGCCCGGCTGACGGGCCAGCACGCTGTAACCGCGGCCGCCGATGCTGATCAGGTTGAGCGTCGTCGGCACGTCCGGCAGCCAGTCCAGGGTCGCTTCCTGGCAGGCGTCCTCGGGCAGCACCAGGGCCGGGGCCAGCAGGTCGCCGGCGTGCAGCCCGGTCACGCCCAGGGCGGCGCAGTCCTGGACCTGCTGTTCGGCATACCAGGTCGCCAGGGCGGCCAGCGGCCGGCCGTCGTGGATCACCCGGCTGGTGTGCACGACCGTCGGCCTGCCCTGCGGGTCGAACTCCAGGATCGCGAAACAGGCCGATGTCTTGCCGAGGTCGCAGCCAGCCATACGCCAGGTCATCAGGGCTCCTTTGCGGATCAGGGGGCCACGACAGGCGCGTCGAGGCCCTCTCAAGTTAGCACGCAGCCAACGCCTGGCCATCGGCTGGCTGCGCGCCGCCGACCACCTTGCCACCTGCGGCTCGGGCCGGCATCTTCGCCCCTCGTCGCACCTGACGCGACGTCGCCATCCGAGGCCCAGTCATGCCCGAGTTCCGCTGCGTCGTCTGCGACACCCCCTTCAACCTCCCCGACGCCGTGCTGGAGCGCTATCCCGGCTGGAAGCCGCGCTATTGCCGCGAGCACAAGGGCGGCAAGGGCGCCTCGAACGCGTCCAAGACCCCGCGCGGCACCCGCGATGCGCCCACCCGCCTGCCCCCCGGCGCGGCCGCCGGCAGCGGTCGTGGTCGCGGCCGTGGCAGCGGCGGCACCCGCGAGGAGAACCTGCCCGTGGCCGAGGTCCTGCGCCGCTACACCGGCGGACCCCAGGACGGGCTCTTCACCGACGGCGGCTGCACGCCCAACCCGGGTCCCGGCGGCTGGGGCGCGGTCTGGGTACGCGATGGGGAGATCGTCGAGCAGCGCCACGGCCACGCACCGGATACGACCAACAATCGCATGGAGCTGAAGGCGCTGATCGAAGCGCTGCGCCTGCTGGATGAAGACGCCGAGGTCACCGTCTACAGCGACTCTCAGCTGTGCATCAAGACCATCAACGAGTGGGCGGTGGGCTGGGAGCGGCGCGGCTGGAAGCGCAAGGGCGGCCCGATCAAGAACCTGGAGCTGGTCCAGGAGCTGTACGCGCTCAAGCAGCAGCGGCCGAAGGTGCGGCTGCAGTGGATCGCCGCCCACAGCGGCAATCGCTGGAACGAGTACGCCGATTCGCTGGCTTCGGCGTGGACCCGGTCGGAGCTCTGACGCTCAATTCGCCGCCGCGACCGACATCTTGACCAGCAGGAGCTGGTTGGCCGTGTCCTTGGCCGTGTTGACGTACTCCGACTTGCCGGTCTTGAGCACGCCCTGCAGCTCGGCGTTGCTGATCTCGGCCACGCCGATGGGATCGTCGCCATAGAGATCGGCATCCCATAACGTCACCCGCACTCGCACCTGGGCCGTGAGCGCGACGCCCTGCCAGCCGGGCGGCTTGGGCGGGCCGGGGAAGATGGGGGTGAAGGTGTCGCTGGTCTTGTTCTTCTTGGTCGCCAGCGGGATCTCGGCGCTCCATTTGCCGCCCATGAAGATCTGCGCCGTGCCGTAGGGATCGGGCCGCGCCATGGACTGCATGGCCGGCTTGCCGACGAACTTCAGGATGCCCGTCACCGCCAGCCCCCAGCCAGCCGAACCGATGGCGCCCACCAGGCCTCCTGCCAGGTCGGCCAGGGCGTCGGCGTCTTTCTGTGACGCTGCGCTGCAGGTCAGGCCATCCCACTGGCAGCGGTCGGCCTTGAACGGCGCCACCACCGCCGAGGTGATCTGGATGCTCACCACCTTCACGCCGGTGCCCGCCTTGCAGGAGATGGGGTTCTTGCCGCTGGGATCGGCACAACTGGCGGCGCACTTGGCCTTGTCCACGCAGTCGTAGAATTTGCTGTCGGCGTTCCAGCCGCAGACCTTGCCCGACTGGCACTGGATGGTCTTGAGCGTGCCCGACTCGCAGAACTGCAGCACCTGGTTGACCCCGCAGCAGCCCTCGTAGCTCACCCCCTGGCAACCGGGCGCCGGCGGCGTAACGCACTTGCCTGATTGGCACGACTGGCTGGCGTTGCAGGTGCCGCAGGTCTTGCCGCAGCCATCCGAACCGCAGCTCTTGCCGGCGCAGTTGGGCGTGCACGGCGGCGCGCCCTTGCAGTTGCCCTGCACGCAATTCTGGTCGGGGCCGCAGACGCCGCAAACACCGCCACAGGCGTCATCGCCGCAGGTCTTGCCGGCACACTTGGGCGTGCACGAGGGCGTGATGCAGAGGCCGTCGGTGCAGACCTGCCCGCCAGTGCAGCCGCCGCAGGAGCCGCCGCAGCCGTCGGGACCGCAGTTCTTGCCGGCGCATTGTTTTACACAGCTGTTCTTGTCCTGGCAGTTGCCCTGAACGCAGGCCTGGTCGTTGCCGCAGAGACCGCAGACGCCGCCGCACCCGTCGTCGCCGCAGGTCTTGTTGTCGCATTGCGACGTGCAGCCCGTGGTCTTGCACATGCCGGCGACGCAGTTGGCGTTGGCCGGGCAGGTGCCGCAGATACCGCCACAGCCGTTGTCGCCACAGGCCTTGCCAGCGCAGTTCGGCGTGCATCCGCCGCCGGTATCCACCACGCCGCCGCCGGTATCCACCGCGTCGCCCGAGTCCGCTGTCCGCCCCGTGCCCCCGTCGGCCGCTGTCCGACCACCATCGGCCGCTGAACCCGTGTCGATGAGCGCATCGCCGGTGTTGTAGACCACGCCGCCGTCGCCGATCTGGCCATCCGGCAGGGGCACGTAGGGTGCGCCACCGCCGGCTGATGTGCCGACGCATCCGGCCAGCAAAGCGGCTGTGATCACAAGGGGTCCGAGGGCGTTCTTCATGCCCGCAGGGTAGCAGTGCCACGTTGGGCGGGCAATTCTTCGCCTGGTTGCCCTGTCGCCCTGTCGCCTCGTCGTCCCTTCGACGTCAATCCCGTCCCAAGCGGGCCACCGCCATGGTGATTCCGAAACCGACCACGATCAGGCCCAGCGCGGAGGCCACCTCCAGCACCGACGGGCCGAAGAACTCCGTCGGGTACTTCTCAGGCGACAGCTTTTCCAGCAGCTCGGCGGTCATCTCGCGGCCCTTGAACATGGCGCCCAGCGCAGGCTTGACGCCATGCTGGAAGGGCCACAACCCGACCACGGCGCCCACCAACAGGCCCAGGAGCACACCCAGGGTGGGCTTTTCGTAGCGCACCAGCAGGACCTTGAGCAGGTTGCTCACGGCCACCACGCCCACGACCACGCCGATACCCACCGGCAGGACCACCCCCAGGGCGGGCTCCCACATGGCCGCGATGTCGCGCGCCTTGAGCGCCTGCACGACGGCCTCGATGCCGCCGAGGATGGCCACGTACTGGCCCAGCACCAGGAGCAGGTAGCCGCCGCTGACGCCTGGCAGGATCATGGCGCTGGCCCCCGCCAGGCCGGCGATCAGCAGCATCACGAAGCTGCCTTCATCGCCTCCCCCGGCGCCGGCGCCGCTGGTCTGGGCCAGGGCCAGAGCCGCCATGGCGACGAATCCGGCGACCGCGCCGATCCACAGGCTGCGGCTGGCCGGCCGGGCCATGCGCCAGACCACCGGCACACCACCCAGGGTCAGGCCGATGAAGAGGCTGTACATGATCCAGCGATGGTTCACGACCAGGTCTTTGACCGGACCGGCCAGCAGGCCAATCGCCAGCGCCGCGGACAGCCCCACCGAGCCCAGCACGACCATGGACGGCCAGCGAAACTTCAACGTCGTCACCTCGGCGATGGCCTTGATGAAGCGCGGATAGACCCCCGCGGCCAGCAGCATGGTGCCGCCGCTGATGCCAGGCACCAGGTTGGCCAGGCCCATCAAGACGCCGCCGACCACACCCCGTGTCGCCAGGGCGCCGCTGCCCGGCGCGTTATCCGCCTGCTTGTCGTCGCCTGCCTGCGTCGGCTCCATCGATGTGTCGCTCATGGCAATCCTCGCGCGCCCCGGCCAGCGGGCGGCACTCCATAGCATGAGCGCGCATGGCGGTCGAATCGATCGCCATGCCGGTACGTTGGGGGATCATCGCCGGTCGGCGCACGGGACGGGAACCGGCGGATTGCGGGAAAGTTGTCTGACCGGTCCAGAGTACGGCACACTCCACCTGCGGCGAGACCGGGGCGACGATGGCGGCCATGCAATTCGAACCAGCGATGACGCCGCGCGCACCCGCGACCGCGATCGCCCTGTCCTGCGCCCTGTTGCTGTGGCTCAGCCTGTTCACCGCCTGCGGCCCACGCCGCGCCGGGCCCAAGCCTTTCAAGCCCGCCACCGCCACTTCCGAGGCCCCTGGCCGGGACTTCTGGCAGATGCCGGCGGTGATCGTCGACAAGATGGGCCTGCGCCCCGGCATGAAGGTCGTCGACCTGGGCGCCGGCACCGGCTATATGCTGCCCTGGCTGTCCAAGGCGGTTGGGCCCACCGGCAAGGTCTACGCGGCCGAGATCCAACCGGCGCTCGTCCACCTGCTCGAAAAACGCATCGTCCGCGACAAGCTCACCAACGTCGAGGTCGTCCTGTCCACCGCCACGGACGTGCCCATCGCAGGTCTGGTCGACCGGGTGCTGGTGTTGAACACCTACATCGAGCTGTCCAACCCCATCGCCCTGCTGCGCGCGCTTCGCCTGCGCCTGAAGTCCACAGGTCGCCTGGCGGTCATCGATCACCTGCCCTACGCCGACATCCCCGGGCCACCGGTGGCCGAGCGGCTGCCCCTGGACACGGTCATCGCCGAGGCCCGCGGCGCCGGTTTTGTCGAGTCGCTGCAGTTCAAGGTGCTGCCGCGGCAGTACTTCGCCATGTTCATCAACTTCGAAGAGATCGACGCCAGCAGCGATCCAGACGCCCCCGAAGTCGGCATCCCCCTGCCGCCGGCGGCGACCCGAGCTCGCGCCCCAGCCGGGGCGAAGAGCCCATGAGGAGTCCCATGAGCGCAATTCGCGGCGGCCACAGGGCCGCCCTCCTGCTGAGCGTGGCCTGCCTGTGGACCACGCCGCTGGCCTGCAGCAATGGCGACGGCACCGCCGACGCCGGCAGCGACGCCGGCAGCGTGGACGGTGGCACCGGAGATGCCGGCGACGTCACCACCAACGACACGGGCGCCGACGCCGGCAAGGTGGACGTGCCGACGGTCGACCTGCCGCCGGTCTTCATCAACGAGCTGGCCGCCAAGGGCTCCGCCATCGGCACCTTCAACCCCACCGGCTCGGATTGGGCCGAGCTCTACAACGGCAGCGATGAGGAGATCTCGCTTCAGGACTGGCGAATCATCGACAGCAAGAGCAAGGGATTCGGAGCGGCCTTCACCCTGCCGCCGAGTACCAAGCTCGCGGCCAAGGGCTACCTGGTGGTCTACTTCAATCACGAAGGCGCCGGCACCCCGGTCATCGACAAGAAACTCGGCGGCGACGAAGCGCTTTCGATCTATCATCCCAGCGGCGCGCTGGTGGATGTGGTCAACTGGGAGCCGCCCGACAGCGTGCCGAAGAAGAGCTGGGGCCGCTCGCCGGATGGCGGCAGCGTCTTCGTGGTCTTCGACAAACCAACGCCAAACGCTGCCAACAACTAGACGCACCCGCCCGGAGTCCCACTTGTCGCATCCGATCCACATCGGCCCGTCGCTCCTGTCGGCCGACTTCGCCAACCTGGCCGCCGCCGCGCGCCTGGTCCAGGAGGGTGGCGCCGACTTCCTGCACGTAGACGTGATGGATGGCCACTTCGTGCCCAACCTCACCATCGGCCCGCCCGTGGTCTCCTCCCTTCGCCCCGTCAGCGACCTGCCCCTGGACTGCCACCTCATGGTGGAGGATCCGGACAGCCTGCTCGACGCCTTCGCCGCCGCCGGCGCGACCTGGCTGAGCGTGCACGTGGAGGCCTGCCGGCACCTGCATCGGACCATCAGCCGCATCCGCGAGCTGGGTATGAAGCCCGGCGTGGCACTCAACCCGCACACCTCGTGTTCGGCCATCGAACCCATCCTGGTGGACGTGGATTTCGTCCTGGTGATGAGCGTGAACCCCGGCTTTGGCGGCCAGTCCTTCATCGCCTCCGTGCTGGACAAGGTGCGCGCCCTGGACGCCTGGCGAAAGGCGCATCGACCGGAGCTTCGCATCGAACTCGATGGCGGCGTGCATCTGGGCACCATCGCCGCCGCCCGGGAGGCTGGCGTGGACTGGTTCGTCGCCGGTTCTGCGGTCTTCGGCGCCGACGACCCGGCCGCCGCTATCGGTCACCTGCGCCGCGCCGCGGGGGCCTGAGCCGTGGTCAGCGAGCTCATCGGCGCCCGGCCCTGGGCGACCGAAGCCGGCACCGCCCGCTTCGTGGAGCGGCATGGCAAGGGTCTCGCCGAAGACGCCTGGACCCACATCGCCCGATTGCAACTGAGCTCCATCGGTATTGGCACCTATCTCGGCGCCGTCGACGACGCCACTGACGAGCGCTATGAGGCCGCTATCGTCGAGGCCGTGCGACGCGGCATCAACGTCATCGACACGGCCTCCAACTACCGCCTGGGCCGCTCCGAGCGGGCGGTTGGCCGCGCCTTGACCACCTTGAAGGAGATGGGCGAGATCTATCGCAGCGAGGTGCTGATCGCCTCCAAGGCGGGTTTCGTCGCCGGTGATGGACAGCCGCCCGCCGATCCGCTCGCGTATGCCATGGAGCAGACCGCCGGCGCCGGCCTGGCCGAGCCCGAGGAACTCTGCTGCGGCTGCCACTGCATGTCGCCGGACTATCTGGCTGCCTCCATCGAGCGCAGCCTGCAGCGACTGGCCATCGAGACCCTGGACGTATGTTTCGTGCACAACCCGGAGTGCCAGCTCCACCAGGTGGATCGGCCCACCTTCATGGCCCGCCTGGGCCGGGCCTTCGAAGCCCTGGAGCGCCTCGCCGATGATGGCCGCCTGCGGGTCTATGGCGTGGCCACCTGGACCGGCCTGCGCGCGCGTCCCAATGAGCGCGACTGGTTGTCGCTGGCCGATCTCTGCGCCCTGGCTGAGGAGGTCGCCGGTACACGCCATCGCTTCCGCGCCATCGAACTGCCCTTCAACGTGCGCATGCCCGAGGCGCTGACCCGCAACAACCAGCGCGTCGAGGGGCAGGATTGCAGCGCCTTCGAGGCCGCCCGACGGCTGGGCATGGTCACCTTCGTCAGCGGCACCCTGCAGCAGGGCAAGCTGGCCCGCGGGGCAGACGGCGGTGGCAAGGCGCTGCAGCTGGCCCGATCGGTACCCGGCGTGACCAGCGCCCTGGTGGGCATGAGCGATCCGGCGCACGTGGTCGACAACGCGAGCTTGCTGGCCGGGGCGCGTCTTTCGCCGGCCGGGGTGACCGCGGCATTGGCTGCCGGACGTGCCTTTCTCTAGATGGCACAAGGCGCCCATGTGGCGGTTTTTATTGCTCATGGCGGTCGCCGTTCGGATGCCGTAGTCTCGGGCCCTCCCGCTCCGACCCACCCGCGCCTGAGGTCCGTCCATGTTCGCAGTCCGTCGCCCCGTTGAGTGGCTCGCTATTGTCCTGGCCCTCGCGCTGACCGCTGGCCTCGCCGCTCCTGGCACGGCGCTGGCGGAGGCGCCCGCCGCGGAGGCGCCTGCAGAGGGGGCGCCTGCCGATGGGGAGGCCGATGCCCCCCTGTCGAAGAAGATCGACGACGCCTTCGGTGGGATTGTCGGCCACATGGCCTCGGTGCTCTTCTGGCAGCCCTGGACGGTCGAGAACGTCATCTACAAGGACGACGAGGAGCACGAAAAGAAGCCGGGCGCGCTGAGTGCCGAGTCCAAGCGCCTGGCGGCGGTCTTCGAGGCCGAGGATGTGGGCCTGGTCGCCAAACAGGCCAGCGATGGCACCTACTGGAAATTGACCGCCGCCCAGCCCACGCAGTGGGAGTTCTTCGGCAAGACCGGCGGGCTGCCCCTCATCGTGCTGGTGCTGCTGCTCGGCTCGCTCTTCTTCACCTTCTACTTCGGCTGGCTCAACGTGCGCGGCTTCCGCCACGCCGTGGACATCACACGGGGCAAGTACGACAACCCGGACGACCCCGGTGAGATCTCCCACTTCCAGGCGCTGACCTCGGCGCTCAGCGCCACCGTGGGCCTGGGCAACATCGCCGGCGTGGCCGTGGCCTTCGGGCTCGGCGGGCCGGGCGCCCTGATGTGGATGATGATCCTGGGCGTCTTCGGCATGTCGGCCAAGCTCAACGAGTGCACGCTGGCCCAGCTCTACCGCCAGATCGACGACGACGGCACCGTGCACGGCGGCCCCATGTACTACCTGGAGATCGGCCTCAAGGAGAAGGGGCTCGGCGTGCTGGGTCTGGTCCTGGCCTTCATCTTCGCCATCTTCTGCGTGCTCGGCTCCTTCGGCGGCGGCAACATGTTCCAGGCCAACCAGTCCTTCGCCGCCATCAAGGCGCAGGTGCCGGCCCTGGGCGGCGAGGGTCTCGACCTGGCGTTCGGCATCTTCCTGGCCTTCATGGTCGGCCTGGTCATCATCGGCGGCATCAAGAAGATCGGCGCGGTCACCGAGAAGATCATCCCCTTCATGGTCAGCACCTACCTCATCGCCGGCATCGTGGTGCTCATCGCCCACGCCAGCGAGATCCCCGACGCCGTCGCGTCCATCTTCAACGGCGCCTTCGCCCCCGAAGCGGCCTTCGGTGGCGTGGTCGGCGTCATGGTCCAGGGCATCAAGCGGGCGGTCTTCTCCAACGAGGCGGGCATCGGCTCCGCAGCCATCGCCCACTCCGCAGCCAAGACCGACAAACCCGCCCGCGAGGGCATGGTCGCCATGCTGGGCCCGTTCATCGACACCGTGGTCATCTGCTTCATGACCGGCATCATCCTGGCCGTCTCGCATGCCGACCAGGCCAAAGACGCCGCCGGCAAGGCCCTCGAGGGCGTCGAGATGACGCGCTACGCCTTCGCCGACACCCTGACCTGGTTCCCCTGGGTCCTGGCCATCTGCATCCTGCTCTTCGCCTACTCGACGATGATCAGCTGGTCCTACTATGGCGAGAAAGCGTGGGCCTACCTGCTGACCAAGATCACAGGCAGCGAGCAGCTGGGCCGGGGCAAGCACTCCATCCTGGTATATCGCCTGATCTTCCTGAGCTTCGTGGTCCTGGGCACCGTGTCCAGCCTGGGTAATGTCATCGATTTCTCGGATCTGGCCATCCTGTCCATGGCCTTCCCCAACATCATCGGCGGCGTGATCCTGGCCGGCGGGGTGAAGAAGCGGCTGTACGCCTACTGGGCGGCCTACAAGAATAACGAGTTCAAGGTCTACAAGTAGAACAGACTCGAAGTCAGCGCGCCGGGCCCGGGAATTGGAGCTCGAGGCGGGCTGCCTGCAACTGTCGGGCTTCGATGCCGGCGGATGCTGTGCCGGCCAGGTTCAACCGATCGCCTCTGCTCTCGACGTGCAGTTCGCCGCCGGGACCCACCGCCAGTCGCCGCCCATCGCGCAGCACCAACTCGCCCTGCCAGCTTGCCCCCGGTCGGTCCTCGGCCACAGCCGCCACATCCTCGGGCCTGGCACCGATCAGCACATCGCCATCCGGCGTGCGGCCAAGCACCGGCATCACCGCGATCCAGCCCCCGCTCTCGGGCGCCCACGCAATGGACGATTCGCTGTTCATCTAGAAGGGCAGTTTCTCTTCGATTTCCGCGGCGCTGCGAAGTTCCTGCACAATGCGCCGATCCTCGAGATAGAACTTGCGCGCCCGCAGGGTCTTGCGGATCTCGGCCTCGACCTCTGCGAAGGGCCGCACGCGCTGGTCGTTCTTCTCCACAAGGCGCAACACGTACCAGCCCCAGCGGGTCTTCACCGGCTTGGAGATCTCGCCCACCTTGAGCTTGAACGCCGCGCGGGTGAGCTCCTGCTCGGCCGAACTGCGGGTCAGGTGGATGGGCGCCAGCACGGCACCGCTGACCCGCTTGGAGACGCGCTCGAAGTCCTCGCCTTTGCTCAGCGCTTCGTAGGCCTCCTGGGCCTTGCTGCGGGCGGCTGTCTTGTCCTCGGCCGGCGCTTCGGGGCCGACGCGCAACATGATGGGGCGCACGTCGCGGGACTCGTTTTCGACCCAGGCTGACGGGTTGTTGTTGTAGAAGCGCTGGCCCTCTTCGGTGGACACCTCGAGCTTGCCGATCTTGTCGACCAGCTTGCGGGCCAGACGCTGCTCGCGGATCTGGGTCTCCAGCTGCTCGCGGGTCATGCGGCTGCGCTCCAGGTTGGCCTTGAACTGGCTGGCGTTGAAGCGGCCTTCGGCGTCGACGAAGCGCTTCTTGTACTCGTCGTAGGCGGCGTTGAACTCCGTCTCGCTCAGGGTCACGTTCTCCTTGACGATGGCCTGGTGGCGCAGTTCGCGCTCGATCAGCTTGCTCAGGATGTTGCGGGCGATGTGCTTGAGGCGGTCGCGCGGCACGCGCGCGCCGGTGCCGATAAGACGGTCGAACTCGGCGTTGAAGCGGCTGGCGGCGATCGCCCGTCCGTTCACCGATGCCACCGGGCCGCTGGGGCGCACGAAGCCGGGCAGATTGGGGTGACCGGTGGTGGCGACCTGGCGGGCTGGCTTCTTACCTGGCGCCTTTTTCTGCGCCGCTGGCGCGGCAGCGCTCGCCGTCGGAGCGGTCTTCGCCGACGGTGCGGAGGTGGGTTTCGGCGCTGAGTCCTCGCGACCACAGGCGGCGGCGAGCAGGAGCGCGGTGATGCAGGTCGTCGCCTGTAGCGAACGGTGAAGAACAGACACGCCAGCCTCTCGTTTCAGTTGCGGGGATCGCAACGTCGCCTCGCGACCGGGCGGATTGTCCGTGGCCCGCTCGGGACTGTCAATTAACACCGGCGCGGTCACTCTGTTCCCCGGCCCTGCCCAAAACCCGAAAGCCCCCGTCGCACGCTGGCGACGGGGGCTCCGGTCTGTTCAGTTGACGCTCGGGCCTACCACTCGTACTTGGCGGCGAAGTCGATGCCCCAACCGCCCGTGGCGTTGCCGGTGGCGACGTGCGGGCCGTTGTTGAACCATGCCGGGTTCATGTTCACATCGATGGTCCAGCTGCGCAGCTTGACGCCGACGCCGGTGGTGACCGTGTTCAGCACGGTGGACGTGTGCTTCTCGTTGCTCTGCGGGGTCGGCAGGGTATTGCTCACGTCGGTCTTGACAATGGTCTGGCGGGCGCCGACGCGGAAGTCGAGCCAGTCAAACGCGGCCGCCTCGGCGGCGAAGCCGTAGTAAGGCGCCAGGGCGGTGATCGCCTCCTGCGAGGTGATCGGGCCGTTGGGCATCTTGTTGCCGTCGGCGGCCGAGTTGAGGATCAGCAGGCCCAGGCCCGGCTGCACCAGCACACCCTCGGCGGGGGCGATGGCGAGGTCGGCGCCCAGCGCGAAGGCCACCTGGCTCGTGTTGCCCTTGAGGGCCTCGTGCTGCGGCGAGTCGGTGCGCACGGTGTGGCTGACGGCGCGGCCGTCGTAGTTGAAGGTCACGTAGGGGACCAGCTTGGCGATCTGGTGGACCTGGAACTCACCCTTGGCGACGAGGCCGATGTTCATCAGGCCGTCGCCGACGTAGCGGTCGGTGCCGCCCTGGAAGTTGACGAAGGAGCCGAACTTCAGGTTGAGGCCGAAGTCGATGTTGTTGGTCTCGGAGATGTCGAGACCAAAGCCGATGGCGAAGTCGATCAGGGTGTTGCTGTACTGGTTGTTGCCGTCAGCGTCGTTGCGATGGCCACCGATGGACAGGTAGGAGCCCAGGCGCAGGCCTTCACCCAACTTGGTGGCGAAGCCGATGCCGAACTGGTGGTTCGTCGGGTCCTTGATCGGATTGGACGGCGGGATGGCGGGGGTCGGCGGCGGCACGGCGCCCGTCGGATCGAGGCCGGCCAGCAGACCGGAGTCGTTGCCGCCGAGGGTGGTGGCCTTGACCACGGGCAGCCATGGCGACTTCTTGCCGAAGAGCCACAGCACCGCTTCGTCGGTGAGCTTGTAGCGGATGTTCATGCCGCCGTAGGCCGCGCCAACGACCTCGTCGACGTCCACCTGGTTGCCGTGGAAGACGAGCATCTGCGGCAGGGCGTCGATGTTCGCCTGGTCGCGGATGGTGATGTTCTTTTCGCCGCCGCTGAGGCCGTTGATGCGTGAGCCGGTGGCGAAGGCGGTGCTCGCCAACAGCAGGCCGAGCGCTACGGCAGCTGCCGCGATAAGGAAGGTCCTGTTCATGTTTCGCTCTCCTGTCGGGCAGCGACGGTGTCTACCGTGGATGCTGCCTGTTGCGTCTACCGCCCGGAGAAGACTATCGAGAGACTCGCGGGCAGGGGGCGCGCAATACCACATCGTGAGGCGGTTGAAAACCGGTCAGACCCCTGGGCATCACCGTCCCCCGACGGTGGCGCGCGTCGCTCAGGATCGTCGCAACCCCGCAGTCGTCCAGTTTTTCCCTGCGCCCCGGCAGGTTGCGCGTCTTGTCGCCGATCACCCGCCATGGTACAGGGAGCGCTTGCTACGGCGCCGGGCCGTACCCCTTTGCCATGATCCAGCTCTACGACGTCACCAAGCGCTATCCCAACGGCGTGGATGCCCTGCGCGACGTCAGTTTGCGCGTGCGCGAAGGCGAGATCGTCTTCCTGACCGGGGCCAGTGGCGCCGGTAAATCGACCCTGCTTCGCCTGCTCCTGGTCATGGAGCGGGTGACCGAGGGGCAGATCTTGATCGGCGGGCGCAACATCCACGTCCTGCGCGACGCCTCGGTGCCTTTCCTGCGACGGAACATCGGCCTGGTCTTCCAGGACTTCAAGCTGGTGGCCACGCGCAGTGTGTTCGAGAATGTGGCCATCGCCATGGAGATCCTCTCCCTGCCGCGGCCCGAGATCGAGCGCCGGGTGATGGAGCTGCTCGAAGGCCTCGGCCTGGGCGATCGCGCCGACGTGATGCCCGCTGATCTGAGCGGCGGTGAGCAGCAACGCGTGGCCATCGCCCGCGCCCTGGCCAACGAGCCGGCGATCCTGCTGGCCGACGAGCCCACGGGCAACCTGGACCCCACCCTCAGCATGGAGATCATGGACCTGTTGCTGGAGGTGAACCGCCAGGGCGCCTCGGTGATCGTGGCCACCCACGACACCGCCATCATCGAACGCTACGGTCTGCGCACCCTGGTCCTGGAAGACGGCCGCCTGATCGCCGATCGGCCGCGCGTCGAGCGCGCCTCGACGCCGCTGCGCGCGACCGTGCCCGTGCCCATCCGCAGCTACCGGGAGGGCGCGTGAAGACGGGCCAGCCGGTCTACTTCGTGCATCAGGCCATCCGCCTGGCGCGCTCGTCGCCCTGGCTGACCACGATCAGCGTGTTCACCATCGCCGTGGCCCTGTCGCTCATGGGCCTGTTCGCCATGGCCTTCTTCAACGCCAACGAGATGATCGGCGATCTGGGCGCCTCACTGCGGATCTCGATCTACCTGGATGACGACATCGGCGCGCCCCAGATCGAAGCCTTGGAGATGCGCGTGCGGGCCCATCCGGGCGTGACCTCGGTGCGCAGCCTGAGTCCGGATGAAGACCGCCAGCGCAACCGCCGTCTGCTGGATCCGAAGCTGCTCGAAGGCCTCGACGAGGCGGCCATCCCAGGCCAGCCGGTGCTGGAGCTGGAGCTGGATGCCGAGCTCGCCGCACGCAGCGACCTGGAGGAATTGATCGTCTGGGCGGGCGAGCTGGAGGGCGTCGAATCTGTAGAAGACGTGCAGTTTGGCGCCGAGAAGCTGCGCCTGCTCTTCGCCATCGTCGAGATCGTGCGCACGGTCGGCCTGGTGTTGAGCGCAGTTCTGCTCGCCAGCGCCATGTTCTTCGTCTTCGTGACCATTCGCCTGGCCGTGTTTTCGCGCCGCGACGAGATCGAGATCCTGCACCTGGTCGGCGCGACGCCGCGCTTCATCCGCCTGCCCTTCCTCGTCGAGGGCGCCCTGCAGGGGCTTGTGGGCGCGTTGGTGGCCATGCTCTTCATCGGCGGCCTGCACCTGGAGCTGCGCAGCCTGATCCGCGACTTCTACATGCTCAACGTGTCCTGGTCCCTGTTGCCACCGGGCATGGTGCTCTGGTTGATCGTCGGCGGTCCCGCGGTCGGTCTGCTGGCCAGCGGCTTGAGCATCGGCCGCTATCTCAAGGTCTGATGACCGTGCCCCTGTCCCACCGCCCCCCAGAAGCGCGCCTGCCGTCGCCCCGTCTTGCCACCGCCGGCCTCCTGTTGGGCGCCCTGTTGCTGCTGCCTGGACTGGCCCTGGCCGCACCGGTCGCCCTGTCAGGCGATCCCGGGCTCAGCGTGCCAGCGCGTTCGGCCACCGACCTCCGCGGTCAGCCCGACCGTCTCGATGAGCAGGAGCGCAAGCAGCTCAACGATCGCTACGGCAAGGTGCTGGCTTCGGAGCTGGGCTTGCTCAAAGCGCTGGACGACCTGGATCGACGGGTCGAAGCCACCGAGCAACGCCTGGCCCGGCTGGGCGTACAGCGGGCCGCTGCCACCGATGAGTTGCGCCAGGCCGAGACCGCCCGCGCCCGCGCCGAACGACGCCTCAACCAGATGCGCAAGGCGGTGCGGGCTCGCCTGCGGGCGCTGATCCGTCTGCGGCGCGCGCCGGCGCTGCGTATGCTCCTGGCGCCCAAGGAGTTCCGCGATCGGGTGGTCGAGGACCGGCTGCTCAACGAGCTCGTCGAGGGCGATCGCGAGCGCCTGGTCCGCTATCGCGAGCAGCTCGCCCAGGTGCGCAGCCGGACAGGCACCCGAAACACGGCCCTGCGTCAGCTCGATGATCTCGACCGGCAGGTGCATGCCGAGAAGGCCGGTCTTGAACGCCAACGGCACGACAAGCTGGCCCTCATCACCCAGATCGAGGCCGACCCGCTGTACAACGAGCGCGCCCGCCGCGACCTGGACGCGGCCAATCAACTCCTGCTGGACAAGATCACTACCCTCAAGCAGTGGCAAGAGCGTCGATTCACCTTCGACCGCACCCGCGGACGCCTGCTCAAGCCGGTCAACCGGTCCGCCTTCGAGGTGTCTTTCGGGCCCCGTCGCCATCCTCGCTTCGGCACCGTAACCTTGCATCGGGGCGTCGACATCCGGCCCTACAATCCCATCGGCGCGGCGGTGCGGGCGGTCTTCTGGGGGCGCGTGGCCTTTGTCGGCTGGCAGACCGGCTATGGCCGGACCATCATCCTGGACCATGGCAAGGGTTGGCATAGCGTCTACGCCCACGTCCAGAGGGTGCAGGTCAAGGAGGGCGAGGTCGTGCGGTCGCGCGCGCGCCTGGCCGAGGTCGGCAGTTCCGGCTCGCTCAAGGGGCGCTATCTCTACTTCGAGATTCGCGAAAACGGCCAGCCCCGCGACCCGCTGCAGTGGATCCGCTGAGCCCGCCACCGCTCCCCTCAACGTCGTCCTTCAGCTCAACTCACGGCGCAGGCGCGCGGCCGTCTCCGGGCCGATGCCCGGCACCTCGGCGAGCTCTGCCTCGCTGGCCTGGCGCAGCGCTCGAACCGAACCGAAGTGGCTGAGCAGGGCCGACCGACGCGTGGGCCCGATGCCGGCGATCTGGTCGATCTCCGACTGCAGGGTGCGGCCGCTGCGCCGTTTGCGATGGAAGGTCACCGCCATGCGATGGGCCTCGTCGCGGATGCGGGTCAGCAGAAAGACCTCATTGCTCGTCTGCGGCAGGATCACCGGGTGCGGCCGATCGGGCAGCCAGATGCGCTCCGGGCTGCGGCGGGCCGGGCCGACATCGTCGCCCGTCTGGGCGCGCGCCTTGGCCAGTCCCACGGCCTCCACGTCGTGCACGCCCAGGTCGGCCAGGGCGGCGCAAGCCATCTTGAGCTGGCCCGGGCCGCCATCCACCACCAGCAGGTCGGGCAGGGGCCAGCCATCGGACTCGCCATGCTCGAAGCGACGGCAGAGGATCTCGTACATCATGGCGAAATCATCCGGCGTCTGCTTGCCGCGCACCTTGAAGCGGCGGCCGGCGTTGGCGTCCGGCTCGCCCTCTGAAAACACCGCCATGGAGGCCACCGGATCGGTGCCCTGGATGTTGCTCACGTCGAAGCACTCGATGCGACCAGGCAGGTTGCGCAGGGCCAGCCGCTGACGCAGTCCCTCCAAGGTCTCCCGGCCGCCGCTGCGCTGACGCTGGCGATCGGCGAACGCCTGGGCTGCGTTGTCCGCGGCCATGGCGACCAGCTGCACCTTGATGCCCCGTTGCGGATGGAGCACCCGCACGGCGCGCTGGGGTCCGCCCGCCTGCCGGCGCAGGTCCGTGAGCCAGTCAGCCAGGGCGTCGGGCGCCTCGATCGCCCGCGGCAGCAGCACTTCGTCCGGGATCGGGTGCCCGCGATCGTAGTAGCGCTCCACGAAGCCAGCCACCACCTCGTCGTCCGGGAACTCCTGCTCGGCCAGGGTGTGGCCCTGGCTGGTGGCCAGGATGCCGCCACGAAAGCCGAGCACGGCCATGGACAGGCGCGCGCCCTCGCGGTGCATCCCCACCGCGTCGATGTCCCGCTGCAGGCGATCGAGCAGGGCCACGTGCTGGCGCTCGATGCTGCGCTCCACCGCCCGCCACTGGTCGCGCAGCACGGCCGCCCGTTCGAAGTCCTCGCCCTCGGCGGCCTCGCCCATGCGCCCCTTCAGCTCGTCGATCAGCTGTCGCTGCCGGCCGGCCAGGAAGAGCTGCACGTCGCGCAGGTGCTTGTTGTACTCGTCCTGCACCACGTCCAGCACGCAAGGGCCAGGGCAGCGCTTGATCTGGTACTCCAGGCAGGGCCGGCTGCGGTTGCGAAAGACGCTGTCGGTGCAGGTGCGCAGCTTGAAGTGGCGATTCACCTGGCGCAGCGTCGACCGGGCGGACGCCGCCGAGGCGTAGGGGCCGAAGTAGCGCGCGCCGTCTTCTTTCGGACGGCGCACCACCTCCAGGCGCGGAAACGGGTGTTCCCGGCCCAGGCGCAGGTGGATGAAGCGCTTGTCGTCCTTGAGATCGACGTTGTAGCGGGGCTGGTGCTGCTTGATGAGCTCGTTTTCGAGCAGCAGGGCGTCTTTCTCGGTCGCCGTCAGGACCAGCTCGATGTCGCCGAGCACGTTCTCGAGCAGCTCAACGAAGAAGCGCTCGTCCTGGCGCAGCAGGTACTGCCGCAGGCGCGCGCGCAGGCTCTTGGCCTTGCCGACGTAGACCACCCGGCCCCGCCGATCCTTCATCAGGTAGACGCCGGGATGCTCCGGCGCCAGGGCCACCCGGGCGGAGAAGTCAAAGGCGTCGTAATCGACCGTGGGCTCGGCCACCGCCCCGGCCTGGGGCGTCGGTCGCGAGCGATCCTTGGGCTCTTGGGGCATCGAGCGCGCCGGTCTACTTCTCGGCTGCGGGCGCTTCGGCTGGCTTGTCGGCTGCGGGCTTGTCGGCTGCGGGCTCGACGGGTTTGTCGGCTGCAGGCTTGGCGGGCTTGTCGGCTGCCGGATTGTCGACGGGCACGGGCTCGGGCAGCGCTGGACCGGACGTGTCGAGCTGGATCGGCTGACCACCTACCTGCAGATTGATCGGCGAACCGCCGGCGGCCGGCTTCTTGTTGGCCAGGGCGCGCTTGGTGGCGTCGATGTAGCGCTGGCGCTCGGCGTTGAGGACCTGGGTCCAGGCCTCGTTGCGCTCGATGTTGCCGTCGGTCTCGGCCTGGTCGCGCAGCTTGCGCACGAAGGCCTGCCAGGTGGCGACGCGGCGGATGGTGGTGACGGTGTCGCGCAGCTGCTCGCGCGACTTGGCGCTGGCGGCCTTGGCGGCGTCATCTTCCACCGGCGGCGGATCCAGGCGGATGACGTAATGCGTCTTGCCGTCCGCGGACTTGAAGGTCTTGTCGGCCAGCGGCTTGTCCTTGTTCAGCTTCCAGGCCGCGGCGACGATCTCTGGCGCCTTGCCGATGCCGGGGATGTCGTTGGGATCCTGCACCTGCGGCGGCAGACCCAGCATGGCCTGCAGGCCGCCGGAGTAGGCGCTCAGCGGCGAGCGGCCCACGGGGCCGGCGGTGGTCGCCGACAAGGGCGAACCCTCTTCGCCGGTGGTCTCCTTGTTCCACGCCTTGGCCGCGTCTTCCAGGGGCTTGTCGGCCATCTTGGCGGCGGTGGCGAGCACCGTGGCTGCGATCTTCTCCAGCTCGGCGCCGGCGCGCTCTTCCTGCAGCAGGCCGCGGGCGATCTTGGCCTTGACCGTGTCCAGGGGCGTCTCCACGGCGTCGGTCTTCTTGTCGGCGACCATGATCCACCAGCCGTGGCTGCCCTCGACCGGACCGACCAGCGTGCCCACCTCGGCGGCGGTCAAGGCTGCCGAGACGGCGTCGCCAAAGGGCGAGAGCTTCAGCGCGTCGGCGCTTTTGTCGTCGATGAACTGGCCGCCCACATCCTTGGTCAGGCCATGCTCGGTCTTGTCGGCCGCGATCTTGGTGAAGTGCGCCATCAGCCACTTGCTGCGATCGGCCTCGGGCACGTCGGTGATCTTCTTCTGCGCCCCTGCGTCGCCGTCAGCGGCCTTCTCTTCGGTGTCCAGGGGCTGGGCATCACCCGGCGGGTCGATGGCGGTTTCGCCGCTCCAGACCTTGTCCAGTTCGGCCTTCAGGGCATCGGCGGCGGCCTTCTTATCCTGCCACTCCTTCTCTCCCTTGGCCTTCTTGGCGGCGTCGGTCTCGGCTGCGATGACATCCTTGGGCTCGGCTTTGAGCAGGATGCCGCGCACGCTCCACTTGGCCGGCTTGCGATAGGCCTCGCCAGCGGCTTCGTAGGCGGCCTGGATCTCTTTGCCATGGCCCTCGGCCCAGGTGGTGACCTCTTCGTCGGTGGGTTTGACGGCGGTGCGCGCGCTGGCCGCGTCGATGGCGATCAGCTGCAGCCTCGGTCGCTTGGTCTCAGCCAGTTCGATGGCGTCGAGCTCGGCGTCGGTGACGTTCACGCCCGCGGTCACGATGTGGGCGATCTTGTCGCGCTGGATCTCCCTCCGCAGCAGGGACTCGAGCTGGCTCTTGGAGGTGTTGAGCCGGTAGCGGGCGAAGATGTCGTACTTGCGCACGTCGAAGTTGCCGTCGTCGTCGGTGAACGTGGTGTCGAAGATGCGCTGCAGGCGCATCACGCGGGCGTTGAGCTCGGCGTCGCTGACGCCGATCCCCTGCTCCTCGGCGACGTTGGCGACCAGGATCGACTCGATCAACTCCTGGGCGATCTTCTCCAACTTGATGGGCGGCACCGGGCCGTCGAAGGGCGTCAGCGGGATCAGCTCGCCGGGCACGCCGGAGAAGAGCATACGCGACTTCTCGTAGCGGTTCTTGGCCTGGATCTGCTCGAAGCCGGTGCCTCCTGCCGGCGGTGGATCGGCCGACAACGACATGGCCAGGCCGAGCTCCCGGTTGTCGATGGCGTGGCCGTGCACGTCGATCAGGCTCGACACCTCGACGCCGCCAGGGCCGCCTGTGATGGGCCCGGAGGTGTTGAAGGTCAAAACGAAGGCGACGATGATGATGCCGAGGATCAACCAGATGAACGGGTTCTTCGTCTGATTACGGAAGAGATCGAGCATGATACGGGCCTCCCGAACGGCGTCCGTCGGCGGTCATCAGGGCGCACCAGCGCACCCCCCCGCGGGCGCGGGGACCGGGACTCTAGACGCGGTCCGGTTGGCGGTCAACCAGCAGGTTTGTGGACGTTCATCCGGGAGTTGCCCTTGCCGGAGCGGTGACAATCGCGTCAACTGCGGCCATGCGCCTGTCCCTCTCGACCCGCATCTTCGTTGGATTCGCCGTCGTGGTCGCCTGTTTTGGCAGCGCATCGCTCTACGGCGTGGCGGCGGTGACCAGCCTGCGCCACGAGCTCCGCTTCCTGCGCAAACAGGCGTTGCCCCTGCTGGATTCCACGCGCGAGAGCGGGGTCGAACTGCGCGCCTATGACGAGGCGTTGCGGCGGGCAGCCCCTCACGACCTGGACTGGGTCTCCCGCTTCGTGCCCAACGCCCGCCCTTACGAGCGAGTCAAGGACCTGATCGGCAAGCTGCGCGCCATCCGTGAGGCCAGCCGGCCGCCACGACTGGCCCGCTTCCTGTCGCCGGCGCCCGTGGCCCTGCCGGCCCTGGACACCAGCCTGATGGCCCTGAAGCGCTCCACCGAGGCGCGCGATCGCATCGCCGGCGATCCCGAGATGGCGCGCCTGCTGGGCCCCGCCCGCGAAAAGGCCACCGACGACGCCGAGGTCTTCGAGGTGCTGGTGGTCGGATTGCATCGAGCGGTGGCCGAGCGCCGCCTCAGCGATGCCGCCCGGCTGGTGGTGGAGATCCGGCGCATGATCCGCCAGATCCACGGCGCGATGGCCAGCTTCCAGCGCGAGTTCGAAGAGCTGCTCAACCAGCGCTTCGCCCGCGCCGAACATAGCGAGCGTCAGCTTGGACTCATCGTGGCTGTCTCTTCGGCGGTCTCGCTGGCGGTCTCGGTGGTCGCCCTGCTGGTCATGTTGGCCACCCTGCGACCCATGGCCAGCCTGGCCGAGGTGGTGCGTCGCTTCGCCCGTGGCGATCGCCGGGCGCGGGCCGAGACCACCGGCGCTTCGGAGATCCGCCACCTGGCCGTGGAGTGGAATCGCATGGCCGACGTGCTGGCCGAACGGGAGGGGCGCCTGAGCGCCCAGCGCGAGGACCTGGCCCGGGCCGAGCGCCTGGCCACCCTGGGCCACATGGCCGCGCGCATGGCCCACGAGGTGCGCAATCCGCTCAGCTCCATCGGCCTCAACGCCGAGCTGCTCGAAGAGGAACTGCGCGCCGGTCACGAGCTCAATCGCGACGAGGCGCGCGACCTGTTGGAGGCCATCGGCAGCGAGGTCGAGCGGCTGCGCCAGGTGACCGAGACCTACCTCACGCGCGCCCGCCGGGTGCCCTTGAATCGCGAACCCACCGACCTGGGCCAGCTCATCGGTCGGCTGGTGGATTTTGCCCGCAGCGAACTGGAGCAGCGCCAGGTGGTGGCCAACGTGCAGAGCCCGAAGGTGGCCAGCGCCAGCATCGACACGCGCATGGTCCGCCAGGCCCTGTGGAACCTGGTCCGCAACGGCTGGGAGGCCATGCCGGGCGGCGGGCGGCTGTGGCTGGAGGTGGAGCGGCGCGCCACCGAGTCACCCGATGGCGTCGTGGACTGGCTGGTGATCGTCGTCGAGGACAGCGGCGCCGGCATCGCCGAGGAGGCCCGCCCGCGCCTCTTCGAGCCCTTCTTCACCACCAAGGAGGCGGGCACCGGCGTCGGCCTGGCCCTGGTCGCCGAGGTGGCTTCGGCCCACGGCGGCAAGATCGAGGTCGCCGAACCGCGCCACGGCGACGGCGCATGTTTTCAGCTCTGGTTGCCCGTGGTGCCGCCGCCGGAGCCGGAAGCCGAGGCCTGAGCGCGCCGCGTCGGTCTGCGGCGCCCCTTCCAAGAGATCTACCAATCCTCGCCTGCGGCTTCGTCGACGCCGTTGGCCGCCTCGATGAGGAAGGCGCCGACCGCCGGGAAGGCCGAGGTGCGTCGCGCCTTGGGCAGGGCGGCCAGCAGGCGCCGACCGTAGGGCCGGCGACTCAGCCGAGGGTCCAGGATCGCCACCACACCGTGGTCGCGACGGCTGCGGATCAGCCGACCGAAACCCTGCCGCAGGGACGTGGCCGCGGCGGGTACGCTCAGGGCGTGGAAAGACGAGCCCCCCTCGGACTCCACCAGCCGAGCGCGGGCGGCGAAGAGGGGATCGTCCGGCGGCGGGAATGGGATCTTGTCGATGATCACCATGCGCAACACGTCGCCTGGCAGGTCGACCCCTTGCCAGAAGCCCATGGTGGCGAAGAGCACCGCCGGCTGGGTCTGGACAAAGCGGGCCAGCAGGGCCTCTCGACTCTCCTGACCCTGGAGCAGACAGGTCATGGGCAGGCGGCCATCCAGACGCCGATGGGCATCGCGCATTCCCCGTCGCGAGGTGAACAGGGCGAAGGTGCTGCCGCCCGCGGCGCTGGCCAGGCGCTCGATCTCTTCGGCGACCGCCTCTTCGCGGCCGGGTTTGAAGGGCTCGGGCAGGGCACGCGGCAGATAGAGCAGGGCCTGGCGGTTGTAGTCGAAGGCGCCAGGTACGCGCAGGGAGCGCACTTCGTCGGGCAGACCCAGACGGCGCTGGATGCCGCTGAAATCTTCGCCCATGGCCAGGGTGGCCGAGGTGAAGATGCGCACCGCCGGTTCGGCCAGCAGGGTGCGCTGCAGGATGGGGCCCACAGCTACAGGCCTGGCCACCACCGCCACGCCATGGCGCCGGCGCTCCACCTGGCGCACGAATCCGTCGCTGCCATCAGCGGACTCGGGGTCGAGCAACGCCAGCAGGTCCGTGCGCAGCAGCAGCAGGCTCTCCCGCAGTCGCCCCGCCCCACCGCTGGCCTGGCTGACCGCGCCGCCAAGCAGCATCGCGGCGCCGTCCAGGGCCGCCACCAGGTCGTCTACCTGCGGCGCCAGGCGCTCGCAGGCCGCGCCGTCCAGGGGGGCCTGCGCGGGGATGCCAGCCAGGGCGTCGAAGAGCTGGTCGGCCGCTCGTGACAGCCGTGCGCCCACGGGCTCCAACAGGGCGCCCCGATCACCGGCCTCGTCGGCGATCACCGTCAACTCGTGCAGGGCGGCGCCCAGACGTCGTCGCGAGAGCGAGGCGCCGAAGAGGGCCGCCGCCACGTCTTCCAGGGCGTGGGCCTCGTCGATGACGATGGCGCCCACGCCGGGCAGCAGCATGGCCCCCTCCCAGCGCTCGCGCAGGGCGTGATCGGCCAGGAGCAGGTGGTGATTGACCACCACCACGTCCGCCTTCATGGCCCGACGGCGGGCCCGGAGCACGAAGCATTGCTCGTGGAAGGCGCAGTCGCTGCCCAGGCAGTTGTCGGTGGTGCTGGTCACCTCGGGCCAGATGGCATCGGTCTCCGCGACCCCGGCTACCTCGACGATGTCGCCCTCGCGGGCGCCGCGCAGGGCCTCGGCCACGGCCGCCAGGGCGGCGGGCAGCGGATTTTCGTCGGCCAGGTCCCGGCCGATACGATGTTCGATGCGCAGGTGGCAGAGGTAGTTGCGGCGCCCCTTGAGCACCGCGATATCGGGCTCGAGACCGGCAGCGGTGCAAGCCAGTGGCAGGTCGTGCTCGAGCAGCTGGGACTGCAGCTGGCGGGTCGCGGTGGCGATGATCGCCCGCTTGCCGCTGGAGAGCACCGGCAGCAGGTAGGCCAGGGTCTTGCCGGTGCCGGTGCCGGCTTCGATGAGCAGGTCCTCGCCCGCCAGCAGGGCGCTGGCCACGGCGGCCATCATGGTCTCCTGGCCCGGCCGCGCCTCCCAGCCCGGCATTCGCTCCGCAAGGGCTGAAGCCGCGGCGCGGTAATCCACCGGATCGGGTCGCGGCGCCCCGTCAATCACGGCGCTTTGCCCGGATACAACTGCGGGATGATGGTGCCCGGGGAGCGGTGGGGCTTTTCGTAGACGCGGATGGCGACGCCGGCGAGGTAGCGGTGGCCGTCTTCGAGCAGGTCATAGCCAGCCTCGTTGAGCTGGCCGTGCAAGGCCGCACCGAGGGGGCCCTGGCCCTGGGTCTTACCAGCGACCACGCGTCCTTCCAGCGGCTGACGATCACCCGCCAGCACCAGCGGCGACGGCCCGTCGGTCAGGGTCGCTTTGAGCGCCGCGCTGGCCAGGCGGATGTCCGCCGCGCTGCGCTCGATGCGGGGGTAGGCGCTCATGGGATCGAGCATCCAGGAGATGGCCAGGCCCGACGGCCCCAGGCAGAGCATGCGACCCTTGCCGGCGATCTCTTCGCCGCCATAGCGGGCCACCTTGCTGGCCGAGATGCGGTCCAGGGATTGCGTGCCCAGGTAGAAGTGGTGCGCGCCCAGGGCGAAGATCAGCAGCGCCGAAGCGACCATGGTCACCACGAAGTGTTTTCTCGCCGGCCCGGTGGCGAACCCCGCCCGGCCGGCAAAACCGGTCAGGCCCACGCCCAGCAGCAGCGCCGCCAGCGGCCGCCCCACCGCCAGCGCCTGGTCGACGCCGTGAGGCCGGCCATCCACCGCCGCCCAGGCCAGCCAGCCGGCAGCTGCCAGAACGCCACTCAGCAGCGGCAACCAGTCGCGCTCGCCCAGCTCGCGGGCCAGGGTGATGCCGCCCACGCCCAGCGCGCGCCAGCCATCGACGGCGCCGGCGCCTTCGGATTCGGAGACCGCGGCCGTCTCCGGCGGACGATCGGGCTGCACCCGGCCGCTCCAGAAGCCCCAGGCGGCCAGGGGCCACAGGCACAGGCCCAGCACGATCCGCCACATGGGCGCCGGGTGGATCTCGAGCCAGGAAGAGACACCGCCAGTCGGCCCGCCGGCAGACAACGCCGCCAGGCCCTCGCCAAAGGCCAGCAGGGGCGAATCTGGCAGCACCTGGCGGCCGCCGTTCAGGGTGGCATCGGCCAGCCAGGCGCCGGCCAACGAGACCTGCGGGCCCATGTCGCCCAGCCACAACCAGCGCACACCGAGCGCGGCCACGACGGCCAGCAGCCAGCCGGCCAGGGCCGTGATCCGACCGGCGGTGCCGGTCACCGAGCGGGCGCCAAGCAACAGCCCCACGGGCAGCACCAGCAGCACCATCGGCGACAACACGCCGCCTATCGTCAGGACGACCGCGGAGCCGGCGATCACGGGCAGCGCGCCATCTCGCAGCCCCAGGCGCAGCATGACCAGGGGCGCCAACGCCAGCACCGAGATCAACGCCGTGCCATCGGCCCGCCAGCCTTCGTCGAGACCGAAGGGCGCCATGGCCAGCACCATGCCAGTGAGCAGGCCGGCCAGGGAGCCCCAGCCGCTGATCCGCGTCCACGACAGCGCCAACAGGACCAGGGCCACATCGCACAGGACCATGGGTGTGCGCACCACGCCGCGGATACCCGCGGCCAGGCCACCCCAGGCCGACATGAAGGCAGCCACCAAGGAGCCGGCGGCGCCGTCGGGCGACAGACCCAGCAACGTCGCGGCTTCGGCGGCCGACACGTCGACGCTGAACATGGACACCGCGCGCATGGCGATGGTGACCACACAGACCCGGATCAGCAGGCGGCGAAGCTGGCTCGGATCGATGGTCATGGCGCTACCCCGGTCGCTCGAAGGCGGCCGACCATAACGACGGGCGATCGCCGCGGCAAGGTGGATTCGAGCGCTGCGATCCCAGGTCGCCGGTCCATCGGGGCGGCAGCACCGCTCGGCTTTCTTGCCCGCGCACCAATGCGGCGTCTAGTCTTTCGTCTCCCGGCCGCGTCCGCCCCGTGGGGTTGCCGGCCCCCTCTCCTGGAGCCCCCATGAGCTTTCGCATCGTCGAGATCATCGCCGACAAGCGCGACGGCAAGGCCCTGTCTCAAGGCGCCATCGACCACTTCGTGCAGGGCTTCACCGCAGGCACCGTGCCCGACTACCAGGCCGCCGCCTGGCTGATGGCCGTGCTCTGGCGCGGCATGGACGCCGACGAGACCGCCTGGCTGCTGGATGCCATGCAGCGCAGCGGCGACTACATCACCTGGGAGCACCTGGACCAGCCCACCGCCGACAAGCACTCCACCGGCGGCGTCGGCGACAAGGTCTCCATCCCCCTGGCCCCCGCCGTGGCCGCCTGCGGCGTCGCCGTACCCATGATCTCCGGCCGCGGCCTGGGCCACACCGGCGGCACCCTGGACAAGCTCGAGTCCATGCCCGGCCCCGGTGGCAACCCCAAGGGTTTCGGCGTCGACTACGACCTGGACGGATTCCGCCGCCTGGTGGGCGAAGTGGGCGTGGCCATGATCGGCCAGACCGAGACCATCGTGCCCGCCGATCGCAAGATGTACGCCCTGCGCGACGTGACCGCGACGGTGGAGTCCATCCCGCTGATCGTCGCCTCGATCATGAGCAAGAAGTTGGCCGAAGGCGCGGCCTCGCTGGTGCTCGACGTCAAGGTCGGCACCGGCGCCTTTATGAAGGACGCCGAGCGCGCCAACCAACTCGCTCTGGCCCTGGCCGACGCCGGACGTCGCTGCGGCCGCAAGGTCACCGCCTTCCTCAGCGCCATGGAGCGCCCCCTGGGCAGCCACATCGGCAACGCCCTGGAGATCCTCGAATCCGTGCACCTGCTACGGGGCGAAGGCCCCGCCGACACCCGCGAGCTGGTCTGCCGCCTGGGCGGCGAGATGCTCCGCCTGGCCGGCGTGTCGCCAGATCTCGACAGCGGCTATGCGCGGATTGCCGGTTCCTTGGACGATGGCAGCGCGCTGGTGAAATTCCAGCAGATGGTCCAGGCCCAGGGCGGCGACCCGGCCATCGGCGACGATCCCGACGGCGTGCTGGGCCGGGTCTGGAAGGCGCCCGTCATCACCACGCTGGACGCGTGGCAGAACGGCACCGTAGCCCGCATGGACGCGCTGCAGGTGGGGCTGGCGGCGGTCCGTTTGGGTGCTGGGCGCAACAAGTCCAGCGATCCGGTGGATCCGCGCGTCGGCTTCGTATTGGCGCGCAAGCCGGGTGAGCCGGTGACGACGGGTGAGGCGCTGGTGGAGATCCACGCCGCGAGCGACGGTGACGCCGAAGCGGCGGCCGTACGGCTGAGGGAGGCGATCGATATCGCCGAGCCCGGGGTCGGGGTGCAGGTGCCGCCGCTGTTGGGGGCTGTGCATTCGGAGTTGTAGGTGGGCCCCGTGGAGGGCATCAACTCGCCGCTCTCCCCACCTTCACCTGCTTCCGGATGTGGCAGTCGTCGTACTGGTCCGGCTTCGTCTTCTTCCAGCAGAAGATGGTCGTGCAGCGCACCACGGTGAAGTGGAAGATCAAGGAGTTCCGCAAGTACTTCGACTGTACCCTGGGCGCCATCAAAGGCGTCGAAGGGTACGTGCAGCAGGGCGCCAACACCTGGAACCAGAACGTCGACCATCACACCGCCGTCAACGAGGGCCTGAAGTGGGTCAACAAGGTGCTCGACGACGCCTGGGGCTATGCCTGGGGCGGCGTCAGCGCCAAGAGCTGCCTGCAGATGTTCTGGTACAGCGACCTCATCGAGCTCGCCGGCACCGGCCCGGCGCCTATCGGCAGCGAACACTGCGGCACCATCGGCCCCGGCAACGCCGTCGACCCTCAGATGCAGACGCCGTGGTGGAACGTCTCCAAGGTCACCGGCGAGACCGGCCAGAAGCTCCTGGTCCGTGTCCGCCAGCCCAACGGCCAGAACCTCGCCTTCCCCTACAAGCTCATGCTCTTCGCAGGTGGGATCTTCTAGATCTGCTAGGCTGCTCCCCCAAATCGCCCACGGGAGCCCAGCATGTCACGCCACCTTCGTATCGGACTCGTCCTCGTCGCCCTGTCTCTGCCCGCCCTGTGCCTGCCGGCCCTGTTCCCGTCCGACGCCTCCGCCGCGGTGCCCGGCACCCTGGCGGTCACCGGCACCATCAAGGCCCAGGGGGGACCGGCCACCGACGGCAAGTACATCGCCACCTTCTCCATCTACCCCAGCGAGAAGGGCGGCAGCGCGGTCTGGACCGAGGGCATGTCGGCTGTGGACGTCAAGGGCGGCCTCTTCGGTCACGTCCTGGGCACCAAGAAGCCGCTGACGCCGGCCCTGCTGGTCAGCTTGAAGGAGGCCTGGCTGGGCGTGGCCATCAACGTCGATCCAGAACAGCCCAGGGTCCGACTGCACTCGGTGGCCCACGCCATCCAGGCGGCGACCGCCATGGGTCTGGACTGCTCCGGCTGCGTCGGCCCCAAGCAGCTGGCCGCCGGCGCCATCTCGGCCGACAAGGTGGGCTTCACATTCGCCGGCTCCAAGACCAAGGGCGGCCCGGCCAGCAAGGCCCTGGACCTGCAATGCACCGGCTGCGTCTCCCTGGCCGAGTTGAAGATCGACGGCGACCTGGACCTCGGCGGCAACGCCATCAAGGCCAAGACCGCCAGCATCGGCACCATCAGCGCCCAGAGCCTCAGCGCCCAGACGGTCAGCGCCTCCAGCTTTGTCGGCGATGGCTCCAAGCTGAGCGGCATCAAGACGCCCGCAGGCAGCTGTGCGGTCAAGGGCCAGGTGGTCAAGGGCATCAAACCCGACGGTTCACTCATCTGCGTGGCCGGCGGTGGCGCCGGCGGACTGCCGCCGGACGGCATCGACGAGATCTCCAACGGCCTGATCTTCAACCAGTTCATCGATTCGGCCAAGAGCAAGGCGCCGGTCCCCATCCCCGACAACAACCCCATCGGCGTGTCCGACACCATCGACTTCCCCGATGTAGGACTGGCCCAGAAGCTCACGGTCCATGTCGACGTGGAGAACTCCAAGCTGAACGCCGTCGAACTGACTCTCTACGACCCGGCCAATCAGAAATACGTGCTCCTGGCCAAAGGCGCCGGCAAGGGCAACAAGCTCAAGACCAGCTACCCTGAGCCGACCAAACCCGCCTCAGGCGATCTCACCACCTGGGTCGGCAAGAACCCCAAGGGCAAGTGGCGGCTCAAGGTCACGGACGAGTCCTTCTTGAACAACGACAAGGATGGGGCGGTCAAGAGCTGGCGCATCGATATCCAGACCCTGTCCAGCAAGAAGATTCAGATCAAGGGCGACCTGATCGTCGACGGCTCGCTGAACGGCACCAACGGCGACACCAACTTCGACGGCAAGGTGGTCTTCAAGAACTCGGTGCATTTCCAGGGCGACGTCTCGTTCACCGACATCAAGGAGAAGACCTTCAACATCTGCTCCGACCCCAACCCCAACGGCCCCTGCGTGGTCAAGCTCTACGCCGGGCGCTCCTTCCTGGAGGCCGCACAGCACTGCGCCAAGCAGAAGGCGGACATCTGCACCGACAGCCAGGCCACCGCCATGCGCAAGCTGGTCAACGTCGCGTCGATCTACAACTTCGACCTGCGGCCCAACTGGACCAACTCCTTCGCCGACAACGACGGCAAGCAGTGGAACAACGCCAATGGAGGCACCGGCGACAATCACAACGACGCCGAGAAGTACTCCGTACCTTGCTGCCATAACATCACCCCGCCGGTGGCCGGCGAGCAGAAGGTCGGCGGTGTCAGGGTGCTCAAGGTCAAGAACAGCGCCAACTACACCTGGGATGAAGCGGTGAAGGGATGCCTGGACCTCAAGGCTGACCTCTGTGACAAGGGGCAATACCGGGTGTTGCGCAAGAAGGGCAAGATCTCAGCCACCATGTGGGCTTCAGATCACTCCGATAACGACGGCAACCAGGCCAGTTCGGCCATCGGCGGGACCTCGGATAATCCGAACCCGAGCCAGAAATACGGCTACGCTTGCTGTGCCACCAATCGCGACAAGCTCAGCTGCCCCGCCGGTGCGACCGACATCCAGGGCGTCTGCGTGGCCAAGATCCACAACGGCGGCACCAACTGGGACAACGCCTCCACAGCTTGCGGCAACCTGGGCGCGCGCCTGTGCTCCATCGCCCAGACGGCCGTCCTGCGCAAGGCCGGCAAGGTCACCCACAGCGCCAGCTGGACGGCGTCCTATAGCGACAACGACGGCAGCCAGGCCGCGGTCGGCGTGGGCAATGCCGGAGACAATCACGGCACCGGCAGCAGCTACGGCTACGCGTGCTGTTACTAGA
>CAYTLW010000012.1:0-96200 GCA_964438735.1 uncultured Enterobacteriaceae bacterium
CCTTGACCTCAGCTTACTGATTCAGCTTGATCGTTCTTGCGATGGCCCTGGGCGCGATCTCGCCTGGCGTCTCAGCGGCCGATCAGAGGCCGGTCAGAGGGCGACGGCGGTGTATGGCGGCCACTGGTTCAGTCCACGCCCGTGGCGGGCGGCTGGCACGCGGTCCAGGCTGTTGACCGCTCGCACGCCCGAAACCGGATCCGGCAATGAAGACCCCAATCCGAGGAGCCCTCCCCATCGCCACCTCTTCGTTGGCGACGCCGCCGTGGCAAATAGGGTAGTCACCGCGGCAACAGGGGTGGAATGGGGCAGCCGACCGCCTCGGCGACGCTACGCAGCAGCTCCGCCTCTTCGACCGTGACCTGCCCGTCGGCGACGACGCAGTGCGCGCAGGCGTCGACGAAGGCGCGCTTGGCGTACGGAACGGAGCCCTCCACACACTCCAGGGCCTTGTCCATGGCCGCGAACGTGCATGCTTTCGCCTCGCGCAGGTTGGCCCGTGTGCGCAGCGCCGGTGGCAGCCGGGCCGCGCCCTTGCGAAAGGCCACGCCAACAGCGGCCGACTCCTCGTGGCCGGCCCACGCCAGGGCCGAGAGTATCGTCGAGCAAGCCGCCGCCAGTGGCCGAATGGAGAGCACCTGGGGTTTGGCAGGCGCGCGGGCGCCCGGCTCCATCAGCCGGCGAAGCAGCATCCGGCGAAGGGCGTACTCGAACACCGAGCGGGCGCCGTCTGCGTCGACCAGGGCATCGACGCTGGCCATCACCGCCCGCCGTTGCCTGTCGGATAACCGCCGCAGGGTTGGCACCAGGGTCTCGACCAGCGGCAGCCGCAGGCGCTGGTCGAGCTGGTCGCAGTGTTGCTTCAGCTGGCCCGCCCGCCGGGCCACGCCGCGCGGCCCCATCCTGGCCAGCGCCGTCTCCTGGGCGGCCCGATGGGTCGGCTCCTCGTGCAGGGTCAGCGCATAGAGCAGCGCCAGCGCGTCGAATGGTTGCGACGCCGCGTCTCGCAGCACATCGGGCATCGCCGCCAACGCCTCGCCTCCCCAACGCAGGTCATCGGAGGTCGGCGCACCGACCCTGCCGATCACCGACTCTGGCGCCAGGTCAAAACGCTCCTGCGCTGCCGGCGCCGGGCCGCCCACTGGCTCGCCGTCCAGGGCCGACTGCTGGCCTGGCTCGGCGCGCCGAGCGCTGCCTTGCCCGGAGCTGGTCTCGATCCGCCGGGTACTGACCTCCCCGAAGCGCCCACGGAAGCTGGGATCGAGGCGCTTGATGCGCTCGGTCAGCGGCGGGTGAGTCGCAAAGAGGCCGCCCAGCCAGTTGTGCCGGAAGGCCTCACTGAAGAAGAGGTGCGAGAACTCCTCGGCAGAAGGAGATTGGATCGCCGCCGTCCTGCCTTGCCCGCCGATCTTCTTGAGCGCGCCGGCCAGGCCGTCACGATTGCGCGAAAACTGTACAGCGGCCGCGTCGGCCAGGAACTCCCGCTGCCTGGAGACGGCGGCCTTGATGATGCGCGCTGCCAGCAGGCCGAGCGAGCCGGCCAGCCACAGGGTCGCGCCGATGAAGAACAGCGGCCACGGTCCACCTCCGCGCGTCGACACCCCCCGATGCCTCGTGGCCGTGCCCGCGCCCGAGCTCGCACGCAGGAGCAGCAAGCCGGTCTGCCCCAGCACGGTCAAGCCGTGCAGCAGGCCGACCAGGCGCATATTGAGTCGTGTGTCACCGTTGAGCAGGTGGCTGTACTCATGACCGATGACGCCCTGAAGTTCGTCCCGATCCAGGTGCTCCAGCGCGCCTTGGGTGACCACGACCGCCGCGTCACGGGGAGAGGCCGCCGCAGCGAAGGCGTTGATCCCCGGCTCGTTGGGCAAAACGAAGACGTAGGGCACCGGCATGCCCGCGGCGATGGCCATCTCCTCGGCCACGTTGAGCAGGACCCGCTCACGCCCCTCGGCGCGGGCTGGCAGCACCTGCCTGGCCCCCAACGACAGGGCGATAGCGCCTCCGCCCGAGTCGAGCGCACGCATTCGCACCAAGGCTGCGATGCCCATCAGGCCCAGGGTCGCCACCGCGACGAAGACCAACAGTCGCGGCTGGATCCAGACGAATCCCGGCCCCTCCTGCCCTACATGCCAGCCGGCCTCCGCCACGACGCTGGCGGCGTACACCACCAGGACCACCGACGCGATGGCCAGCAGGAGCAAGCCGATCAACCGCCAGGTCATTCGCCGGGCGCGGTCCTGGTGCTCGAAGAAGTTCATCTGGCGTACCCCGACACGGGCGGGCGGCTCAGAAGGTGACGCTGGGCGCTTCGCGCTCGGTAGGCTCGACGAGCTCGTAGAGGTCGGCCTCGTTGAAGCCCATGGGACCGGCCAACAACACGGCTGGGAACTGCTCCCGTCCCGTGTTGTAGAGCATCACATCGTCGTTATAGGCCTGGCGGGCAAAGGCGACGCGGTTCTCGGTCGAGGAAAGCTCCTCCATCAGCTGCTGCATGCTGGCGTCGGCCTTCAAGTCCGGGTAGGACTCGACCACCGCCAACAGCTTGCCCAGGGCGCCGGTCAGCGCGGCCTCGGCGCCCATCAGCGCTTTCATGGCACCGGCTGCGCCCGGGTCAGCGGCAGCTTTGCCCTCCGCCGACACGGCCCGGGAACGGGCTGCGATGACCGCCTCGAGGGTCTCCCGTTCGTGCTCCATATAGCCCTTGGCGGTTTGCACCAGGTTGGGGATCAGGTCGTAGCGCCGCTTGAGCTGTACGTCGATCTGAGCGAAGGCGTTTTTGTAGCGATTCCGCAATGTGACCAGCCGGTTGTAGATCGACACGCCGGCGATTACCACGAAGACGAGCACCGCGAGGAAGATGATCAGACCCATCGACATGACATACCTCCCGATTCACAACTCTCCGAGGCCGCGAGACCCCTGGCCTACTCGCGGCAGCAGACAGAGCAGCGGATGGTGCGGTTGTTGGTGTAGCTGTAGGTGGACGTGCTGTTGTTGTGGATCTTCGAGGCGTAGATGTTGTTGTTGCCGGACGAGGCGCTCATGTCGGGCTGGTCGCGCTCCAGGCAGATGCGCTCGATGTTGCCCGCGTGGGTGTAGTGGCCGCCGAAGGCCCAGCCGCGGTAGGCGGCCTTGAAGCCCTTGCCGCAGTTGTCGCTACCGAGCAGGTCGTAGCAGGGCGCCTTGTCGGGTGTGTAGCAGCGAGCGCAGAACACCGAGCGGCCGCCTTTCCAGTTGGTGCCTCCGGTGTGGTCGGTCTTGATCGGGTAGAGCAGGTCGTAGGATGAGCTGCCGAGACTGTTGCCGGTGTTGCCGGGGTAGATGCACTCGATGTCGGAGGCGCCGTGGTGGCTGTAGTGGGTCGAGAAGGCCTGGCCACTGTACAGGTGCTGCCAGCCGGTCGGGCACTTCTTGGTGCCCCACCGCGTGATGACCGTGCCGCTGGAGTGCACGGCGCCGTTGATCTTGCCGGTGACGGTCAGGTCGCCCTTGATCTCCAGCCCGGTGGGCGAGGTGATGGCGCCGTCTACGATGAGGTTGCCCTTCACCTGCACCTTCTTGTTGCTCAGGGTCTGGATGCTCACACACCAGCTCTTGATGGCGCCGTCGTTGCCGTTGTTCAGGAAGGCGCCGTCGGTAACCACAATGCGCCACTTGCCCTTGGGGTTCTTGTTGACCCAGCCGCCCAGGTCACCTTTGACGGGCTTGGTCTTGCCCGGGAAGGCGGTGGAAATGCTCTTGCCTGTGGCGTTCTTGTTCAACAACAGGAACTCGACGTTGTTGGGGTCGAAGACCTTGACGGTGACGTCCTTGAGGTTGCTGTTGGTCAGGCTCACCTCGATATCCAGCTTCTGGGCCAGGCCGATGTCGGGGAAGGTCAGGGTGTCCGCCACGCCGACGGGGTTGTTGTCGGGGATCGGCACGTTGCTCTTGCCGCAGGTCTTGTCCACGAACTGGTTGTGGATCAGGTAGTTGCTGATCTCGTCGATGCCGTCCTTGGGCAGCGCCGATGGGTCCATCGCCTTGACACATTTGAGCGTGCCGTCCGGGTTGATGCCCTTGACCACCTCGCCGGCCACCTTGCACTCGCCCGAGGGGATCTTGATGCCCGACAGCTTGCTGCCGTCACCAAGGAAGCTCGCCGCGCTGACCGATGTGGCGCTGATCGCCTTGGCCTTGAGCGCGTTGCCGCCAAGGTCCACATCTTGGTCGAACTTCATCTCGGCCACGCTCACGCAGCCGGTGC
This sequence comes from uncultured Enterobacteriaceae bacterium, assembly GCA_964438735.1. Taxonomy (GTDB): domain Bacteria; phylum Myxococcota_A; class UBA9042; order UBA9042; family UBA9042; genus CAYTLW01. The sequence continues at coordinate 4,250 of CAYTLW010000012.1, forward strand.
ACTGCACGTCCAAAGCGCTGTTGGCGGGACCGCCCTTGGTCTTGGCCCCGGCATAGGTGAAGCCCACCTTGCCCGCACCGATGCTGCCCGCCTTGATCTGGGCGCCCGTCACGCAGCCGGAGCACGCGATGGAGGCCGCGCTGGCCGAGTGCAAGGCCCAAGCGACGGTGTGCAGCTGCGAACGCGGCAGTTCGGGGTCGCTGTCGATCTTCAGCCCGAGGAAGCCTTTGGGCAGCTGTTTGAAGAGCCCCGCCGGGATCGCCTTGACCGAGCCAAGGACGTGGATGAAACGGCCGGATTTGACGGTGATCTTCACCGGCCCCTCCTTCCAGGCTGCGGTGCCGCCGTTGGGCACCGAGTAGAGGGCGAACTCCACGACGTAGGCGCCGTCCGCGGCCGCTCCGCCGCTGGACTGCAGCGCCCCTTCGACGACGAGGGTCCCGGGCATGGCGCTGGCTGGAGCTGCGAAGACCGCGACCGCGAAGGCGGCGGCGATGGCGGCGATCAGGCGAGTCGGCTGTTGCATGGGGCTTCTCCCTCGGTGTTATCTCACGACAGGGACTGTCGGATCGAATTGGTTGCCACTGTCCGAAGAGCGACGCGGCGTTCTGATGTGGGCGGATCCTATCACTTGGCGACGGCCCTCGCTACGCGGGGTGCGCGGACACCGCCTCGCGCGCGAGTGCCGCGTTCGTACCTGTCATTGTGCGTGGGGCGGGCCTACCATGACCGCGAACCCCGGCTCGCCTGCGCGCCGGTTCGCCTGCCCACCCATGGGGACCGCCGTGAAATACCAGCAGAAGCCACAAGCCGTTCAGACCAAGGAATCCGACAGCCCGGCCAGCCCGGCACCGGAAGCCCAGGGACCCCAGGCGGGCGTGGATCGCGATTCGTTGAAGTCCATGAACTACGTCGACGGCGCCGCAGCGGTCGCGCCGGTACAGGCCAAGGCCAGCGGCGCGCCCGTGCAGATGGACCGCACCGCCGGTGCCATCACCGAGCTCTCCACTGCGGTGGTCGACAAGATGATCGCCGCCCTGAAGCCCACGGCCGGCTGGCCGGAGCTGGTCGAGATGTGGCGCCAGGCTACCAATGGCGGCGCCGACCCCATCAGCCCCTCGGACAAGGACGACATCACCATCGAGCTGCTCATCATGATCGAGTCGGCCTTCACCTTCGACGGTGAGGCGAGCCTGGACGCGCTCTGGGACGACAACAAGCTCATGAATCGGGCCCTGAAGGCGGTCGAGAAAGCGGCCACGCCCGAGGAGGAGAAGCCGGTCGAAGAAGAGCCGGAGGCACCGCCGGTCGTACTGCCCAAGCCGGGCACCTTCGGCATCGTCACCGAAGACGCCGAGTTGATCCTCGAGGACTCCAGCAAGATCACCCTCAAGTCCGGCGAGTGCGTCGAGACGCGGCGCGGCCACGATGGTCGCCTGGTGGTCGAGGTCCAGACCGGTCAGGCGGGCAAGGTGGGCACCATCGATCCGGCCCTCTTCAAGCAGCAGCCCCGGCTGACCAAGGAGGACGACGGCAGCAGCGACGACTACAGCTACCAGAAGTACGAGGGCGAGCTCTTCCTGGCCCGCGACGGCGTCAAGGCGCCCACCGTGCAGGACGTGGACCAGGGCTCCATCGGCGACTGCTACCTCATCGCCGCCATGGGCGCGGTGGTGGCGTCGAATCCCGGCATCATCGAGAACATGATCTCCTTCGACTCGGGCACCGGCCTGTTCACGGTGACCTTCCAGGAGATGCAGCGCGGCGGCACCTTCAAGCCGCATAAGGAGACTGTCGACACCTACATGCCTACCCGCCGCGGCGGTGGCGATGGCCCTGGCCGCATGGCCTACGCCATGAGCGACAGCAAGTTCAATCCGAACAACCAGGCCCTCTGGCCGGCCATCATCGAGAAGGCCTACGCCAAGTGGAAGGGCGGCTACGACGAGATCGGCGACGGCGGCGTGTCCTCCAAGGCCATGGAGTCCTTCACCGGCGTGCGCAGCACCCGCGCGGCCATGCCCTCCGAGGACAAGGTCGTGCCCATGTTCGAGAAGTGGCAGGCCGAGAACAAGGCGGTGGTCTGTGGCACGCTGGACGAGATCCAGCAGCGCAGCATCGAGGGCATCTTCGAAGGCACCGGCAGTGGACCGTACCGCGGCACGCTGAAGGACAAGGAAGGCAACGCCGCTGAAGTGAAAAAGAACACCCTGAGTATCCGCGACGGCGAGGGCAACTCCGGGCGGATTCGCGACGACGGCAAGGGCGAACTCAACGGTTCGGACCTGGACAATGGCACGGTCAACTACGACGGCGGCGCCACGGCGTTCACCTACAAGGACGACAAGGGCCCGGCCGCGGCCGCCGACTTGAAGGCCACCTACGAGTACGAGGGCACCACGTCCCAGGACCTGAACATCCATGGCGACCACGCCTACATCTTCCGCGAGGTGAAGGACGGCATGCTGCAGTTCCACAACCCGTGGGGGCCAGCTGCGCACAAGCATCCCAAACCCGTCACAGGCGCCCAGTTCCGCCAGTACTTCCAGACCATCGGCGTGAACGCCGCCATCCCGCAGCAGAATGACGACTGAGCCGCGCTGCGACCGCATTGTCGGTCCCGACGACGACCTGCGAGCCATCCTCGACGAGGTGGCCGATGGCGCCGTAGTGGGCCTGCCCGCCGGCACCTGGACGGGTCCGGGTATGATCGGGCGTTCGGTGACGCTGGTCTCGCTGGCTGGATCCGGTGAGACCACTATCGACGGCCAGCGCCAGGGACCGGTGGTGCACGTGCAGGCGGACGGCTTGACGGTGAAGCTGATCGGCCTGGTGTTGCGCAACGGCTTCGCTGAGACCGGCGGTGGTGTGCGTCTGGACGGCTTCAGCGAGCTGCATGTGCAGGACTGCATGCTGCGCGACAACAAGGCCGGGCAGGGCGGCGGGGGCGGTGCCCACGCGGACGCAGGCGACCTGATCCTGACGCGCTGCCGCCTCTTCGATAACACCGGCAAAGGCGGCAATACGTTGCTGATCGACGGCGTCGCCGGGGCCCGCGTCGACACCTGCTTGCTGGTCGGCGATGACAGCGCGTCGTCATCGGCGATGCGGGTGGGAGATGGCGCAGAGGTGACGGTCCACGGCAGCACCGTGGTCGCCGAGGGCGGCGGCGCCGCGCTTCAGGTCTCCGGAACCGCCTCGCGTCGGCCCACGGTCAAGGTCCACGGCAGCCTGTTGAGCGGCAGCCCCGCCATGGATCTGTCCGCTACCCACGCCGGCCGCGTACACGTCTCCGAGAGCCTGCTCTCCAGCCCGGCGCAAGGCGTCTACAAGCCGGCGGGCAAGGTGCTGGTCGATGCGCCCTGGTTCGAACGCGACGGCGCCGAACCCTATCGTCCGGGCCGCCCTTCCATGGCCCATGGCCTGGTGGCGCGCGGTGAGGGCGATGACCTGGTCGGCCGGCCGCGTCCGGCTGCCGGTGCCACCGCCGGCGCATTCCAATAGGTTCAACGCGCACACCATCGCTAGGAGCTTGATTCGCTACGGAGGTTCTGCCGATGGTCGTCGAGGTGCAAGGCATGTGTGTTCTGCAAGGCGCAGGACTGGCCGTAGTCAATTCAAGCTCTTGCGGGACGCGCAGGCCGCCGTCAGATCGGCGTTCAGCGGTCGGACCGGAGTGCGAATCAAGCTCCTAGAGGGTCGCCGTGAAACGCCTGCGCTTTCTGCTGCTCGTGGTGGGTGGCTTCTTCATCTTCGCCGCGCTCATCGGCAGCCTGCTGCCGGGCCGCTACGACGTGCAACGCAGCACCACCGTGAGCGCGCCGCCGCAAATGGTCTACGAGCAGGTCATCGACCTGCGCAAACACGAAGCCTGGGCGCCCTGGCGCAAAGCCGACCCCAGCTATGTCTTCCACTACGGCGACCGGACCCGCGGCATCGGCGCCACCATGACCTGGCAGGGCGAGTCCTCCTCGGGGGGCATGCGCATCGCCAAAGCCACGCCGGGTCGCTTCATCGAGAACCGCCTGCATTCGCCGGATATGGGGGAGACCATCGGCACCTGGACCTTCGAACCCCACCCCAAGGGAACACACGTCACCTGGCGCTTTCGAGGCGACATCGCGGGCCCTGTCGGCGGCTGGATGGCCATCTTCATGGACGTCATGCTCGCGCCCTTCTTCGAGGATGGGTTGAAGGACCTGCGCCGAGTTGCGCAAGCGGCAAAGTTGCCCGCAGAGGCCTCTGCTTCCGGGCGCTGAACTAATCGATTCCAGGCAGTTGTGAATCGCCTGGCACCTCGCGGCTGCCGCCGATGGTACCCGGTAAGGGCGGATGAGCGCGCGGAGGGGCAGGCATGGCGGTGGTGCATAATGGAGGCGGCTGGCCGGCCGTCTGGTACGTGCTGAACCAGGCCAGAGCTTCGGGCGGCGTGGCCTCGATGGTCAAAGCCCTGCGGTCGCCAAATACGTGCAAGACCTGCGCCCTGGGCATGGGCGGCCAGCGCGGCGGCATGGTCAACGAGCTGGGCCACGACCTGGAGTTCTGCAAAAAATCGGTCCAGGCCATGGCCGCAGATATGCAGCCTGCCCTGCCGCACTGGTTTGCCGACGGCATGAAGCTCGACTCGCTCCGCCAGCTGAGTTCCCGCGAGCTGGAACACGCCGGTCGGCTCGTACAGCCCCTGCTGCGCGCGGCTGGGGACGATCGGTACCGGCCAGTTTCCTGGCCAGACGCCATGGATTTGCTCGTCGACAAGCTGCGGGCCACCGCGCCGGAGGAGAGCTTCTTCTACTTCAGCGGCCGCTCCTCCAACGAAGCGGGCTTCCTGCTGCAGCTGGTGGCGCGGCTGTACGGCACCAACAACGTGCACAACTGCTCGTACTACTGCCACCAGGCATCCGGGGTGGGGCTGGGCAGCGTCATCGGCTCGGGCACGGCGACAGTGACGCTGGCGGACATCGAGCGCTGCGACCTGCTCTGGCTGATCGGTGCCAACCCGTCGAGCAATCATCCGCGCCTGATGAAATCCATCGTCGAGCTGCGTCGGCGCGGCGGCAAGGTCATCGTCATCAATCCCATGCGCGAGCTGGGCCTGCAGCGCTTCCGGGTGCCTTCGGACCCGCGCAGCATGCTGTTCGGACCCGAGGTCTGCGACCTGTACCTGCAGCCGAGAATCGGCGGCGACATCGCCCTGCTGACCGCCCTGGCCCGCATCGCGTTGGAGCGGGGAGACGTGAAGCGCTCCTTCCTGGATGACCACGTGGAGGGCGTGCAGGAGTACGTCGAACACGTCATGACCCAATCCTGGCACGACCTGCGCTTTCGCAGCGGTTTGAGCCGCCAGGAGATGGAGCGCGCCGCTGACCTCTACGGCGCTTCGAAGGGCAGCATCTTCTGCTGGGCCATGGGGCTGACCCACCATGTGCACGGGGTACAGAATGTGCAGTCGGTCGCCAACCTGGCGTTGTTGCGGGGCATGGTCGGTCGGCCCGGTGCTGGACTCCTGCCGCTGCGGGGCCACTCCAATGTGCAGGGCATGGGCTCCATGGGCGTGACGCCCGCCCTGAAGGCCCGCTTCTTCGACAACCTGCAAGACCACCTGGGTGTGGAACTGCCGACGACGCCAGGGCTCGACACCATGGCCTGCATGGAGCGCGCGCACGCCGACGGCATTCGCACGGCGTTCCTGCTCGGCGGCAACCTGCACGGCAGCAATCCACACACCGAATACGCCACCGAAGCGATGTCGAAGATCAACTTCACGGTCACGCTCAGCACCACCTTGAACACCGGCCATGCCTGGGGGGCCGGCCAGGAGGCGTTGATCCTGCCCGTGCGCGCCCGCGACGAGGAGGACCAGCCGACGACCCAGGAGTCCATGTTCAACTTTGTCCGTCTCAGCGATGGCGGGCCGACCCGTCACGACGGACCGCGCGGTGAGGTGGAGATCATCGCCGAGCTCGCCGAGCGGTTGTTCAACTCCCGCGACAACCCGCCACCTGTCGACTGGACCGCCATGCGTCGCCATGGACACATCCGCCAGGCCATCGCCGCCGTGGTGCCCGGTTATGGCGCCATCGGACCCATCGGCCAGACCCGCCAGGAGTTCCAGATCGACGGCCGGACCTTCCACCAGCCGCGCTTCGCCACCCCGTCCGGACGGGCGCGGATGCACCCGGTCTCCCTGCCAGACAACGCCCTGTCCGACGAGAGCCGCCTGCGCTTGATGACCATGCGTTCGGAGGGCCAGTTCAACACGGTCGTCTACGAGGAGGGCGACCTGTATCGCGGACAGGAACGTCGCGACGTGATCCTCATGAACATCGACGACATCACCCGCCTGGGTCTGCGCTTGGACCAACCGGTCACGGTGGTCTCGGATACGGGCAGGCTCGAGGGCATCCTGGTCCGACAGGCGCCGATCACGGCGGGCGACGCGGCCATGTACTTCCCAGAGGCCAACGTGCTGGCCAGCCGTCGGGTGGATCCGCGCTCCCGTACGCCGGCGTTCAAGGATGTGGTAGTGACGATCCAGACGTAGCCATCGAGGTGCCCATGTCCATCGACCGATTGCCCCGGATGATCGCCGACCTGCTGCCCGAGTTGGTGGCCCAGCGGCACGACCTGCACGCCCACCCGGAGTTGGGCTATCACGAAGAGCGCACCAGCGCCGTGGTCCAGGCAACCTTGCAGCAAGCGGGCATCGAGTTCACCGCCGGTCTCGCGGGCGGCACCGGCGTACTGGCGCACCTGCCGGGGCAGGGCGACCAGGCCATCGGTTTGCGGGCCGACATGGACGCGCTGCCCATGCCGGAAAAGACCGGGCTGCCCTACGCCTCGACCACCGAACAGACCATGCATGCCTGCGGCCACGACGGACATGTGACCATGCTCCTGGGCGCCGCACGTGTGCTGGCAAGCCTCGGCCCGCTGCCTCAGCCGGTGACCATGCTCTTCCAACCTGCCGAAGAGGGCGGCGGCGGAGCGGCGCGTATGGTCGCCGAAGGCTGCCTGACGGGCGCGCAGTTGGGGCCGCCAGTCTCTCGACTCTTCGGCCTGCACGGCTGGCCGGATCTGGACCTGGGGCGGGTGGCCACGCGCGCCGGCCCACTGCTCGCCGCCCAGGCCCGCTTTTCCATCGTGGTACGCGGCCAGGGCTGTCACGCGGCCTGGCCACAGGTGGGCAAAGACCCGGTGGTCGCCGGCGCCGCGGTGGTCGGCGCCCTGCAGCAGATCGTCTCCCGCAACGCCGATCCGCTGCGTTCGCTGGTGCTGTCGGTGACCACATTCCACGCCGGCACGGCGGTCAACGTCATCCCGGATCATGCCGAGCTGAAGGGCACGTTGCGCTGGCTGGACGATGAGACGGGGGAGATGGGCCGCCAGCGGCTGAGCCAGGTCGCAGAAGATGTCGCCAGGGCCTACGGCTGCGAGGCGACGGTCGACTACCAGCCCGGCTATCCGGTGACTGAAAACAGCCCGGTGGCCGTGGAGTATGTGGCCCGCCAGGCCAAGGCGATGCTGGGCGACGAACAGGTCGACCTGGATATCCTGCCGGTCATGGGCGCCGAGGACTTCTCGTATTACTGCAAGCAGGTGCCCGCCTGCTTCGCCCTGGTCGGATTGCGCCAGCCCGGGCGCACCAATGCGCAGCTGCACCAGCCGGAATTCGACTTCAATGACGAGGCATTGCCCATTGGCGTCGAACTGCTATGCCGGCTCGCGCTGACCACATGAACTGCCCACATTGCGCCATAGATATCAATGACCCGGCACCGGAGTGTCCGGATTGCGGCTTCCATATCCGCGACCTGGACGGGGATTTTGGCGAGCCGCCACAACGCGAAGGGCCGCTGCACGACGCCGCGGGGCTGCTCAGTGAGCCCGAGTCCAGCGCGCTGCGCTCCCAGCTGACGGCGGCCCATGCAGCCACCGGTTGTGAGCTGGTCGTGGTGACCGTCGCGGACTCCGGGTCGCGCCTGCCGGCCGAACATGTCTTCTGGCTGTTCAATCGCTGGTCCGTCGGCGGCGAGCGCCACGCCGGCATCCTGGTGCTGCTGTCGGTGGCCGAGCGCAGGGTCGAAGTGGAGGTGGGACACGCCCTGGAATCGACCATCAGCGACGCGGAGTCGAGCGCTCTGCTGCAACATCACGCCGTGCCCTTCTTCGCCGCCGGACGCTTCGCAGAAGGCCTCGTTCAGGCGGTGTCGTTGCTCGAGACGGTTCTGCGCAACGCCGAAGTCGACCTCCGTCCTGCCGAGGAGGTCGCCGCATGAAGACGCCTTGTCGGGTCTACATGTGGCTGGCCCTGGTGTGCCTCGTCGCGCTGCCAACCCTGGCCGCCGCGCTGCCCGCGCCGGTGTTCCCGATCCGCGACGAGCCGGGCGCGTTGGCGCCAGCAGCCCACGCCGAGGTGGTCGGCCTGTGCACGAGTCTGGAGCAGGAGACAGGTGCTGAAGTCGGCGTACTGATCGTCGACTGCACCCACGGCACCAACCATCACGACTACGCCGTGCGGGTCTACAACCACTGGGGCATCGGCAAATCCGGCCGCAACAACGGCGTGCTGATCCTGTTCGCCATGGGCGACCGGCGGGTGGAGATCGTGCCTGGAGATGGCTACAAGGACCTGTTCCCCAAGACCGCCACCAGCGATCTCCTCAAGCGGGTGGTGGTGCCCAAGATGAAGGCGGGCAAACCCGACCTGGCGGTCACGGCCATCGTCGCCGAAGTGGCGGCCATGATCCGCGCTCACGAGGGCGCTGGCGGTGCTTCAGCGGAGGCCCTGCCCGAACCGAGCACGGTCGTCGCGACGGCATTCGGTGGCGGCGCCAGGGCGGCGAACGCCGGTCTTGACGGGCCATCGCCGCGGCGCACGAGGACAACTTCCTCGGGCAGCGACGGCGGCGGGCCATCTATCCCTTCGAGTCACCTGGTCTGGCTCAGCGTGGGCGCCGGGCTCACGATCCTGTGGTACCTCGGGATGATCGTGCTCTTCGTGCTGACCTTCCGGGGCGGCCGGATGTTCGTGCCCAAGTGGGCGCTGGTGCTGGCGCTCTTCGTGCCTGTCGCGGTCTGGGGTCTGGTGGCCTGGGCGGCGAGCGAGCTCATGGGCATCGAGTTGATCTCAGGCGGCAGCAGCGTGGTCGTGGCGGGCATCATGGCGGTGGTGGCGCGCCACTTCTGCCCCAAGTGCAACAAGTGGATGAGGATCACCACCCGAACCTTGTGTTCGGCCACGCGACACAGCTCGGGCACCGGTGAGCGCACCTACCACTGTCGACACTGTCTGCATCACAAAGTGGAGACCTACACCATCCCGCAAATCACCGAATCCAGTTCGTCCAGCTCGTCCAGTTCGTCCAGTTCGTCCAGTTACAGTTCGTCGAGTTCATCCTCGTTCGGTGGTGGTTCCTCATCCGGCGGTGGTGGCGGCGCCAGCTGGTAGGCAAGCTGAGGCCGCTTCCGGCTGACCCAATCGACGCAGAATCCGATAGTGCGAGGCAATGGCCGCGCCCAACGAGCGATGCACTCGGTATTGCACATCAAACTCGTCGGCCGTCTCCTGCAGGATGCGCGAGATGGCCGGGTAGTGCAGGTGACAGATGCGGGGGAAGAGGTGGTGCACCACCTGGAAGTTGAGCCCGCCCATGTACCAGGTCAGCAGCCGGTTGTTGCGTGCGAAGTCGACCGTCGTGGCCAGCTGATGCTCGGCCCAGTCCGTGCTCATGTGACCCTCGCCATCGACGGGCATGGGAAAGTCCGCCTCCTCGACGCAGTGGGCCAGCTGAAAGGTGGTGGCCAGCACCAGGCCGACGGTCGAGCACATCAGGGCGAATCCTGCCAGCACCAGCAGTGGCGGGTGCAGCAACAAGGGAATCACCAGCGACCAGGCCACGAAGGTCAACTTGCCGGCCAACAACGCCGCCATCTGCCCGCGTGATGGGGCGGCGACCTTGTGTCGACCCAGGCGGCCGGTCCTCAAGCTGATGACGTCATCCCAGAAGACCCACTTGGGCAGCAGGAAGCAGTAGAGTGCCCACATATACAGGTGCTGGAAGCGGTGCACGGGGCGGCGTTCATTGTCGGGCGCCAGACGACCCAATACCCCGAGATCGATGTCGTCGTCGTGGCCGGCGATATTGGTCCAGGTGTGGTGGGCGCGGTTGTGTTTGGTCCGCCAGACGTGGGAGCTGGCACCCATGGCGTCCAGGGCCCAACTGAAGATGCGATTGACCCGGCGGTTGCGGGAGGTGGCGTCGTGATTGGCGTCGTGCATCACGCCCATGCCGATGCCGGCCACCGCCAGACCGAGCGACAGGGTCAGCGGGATGGCGGTCCACAGCGACGCCGACCAGAACACCAGGAGGGTCCACGAGGCGATGAACCAGGCCACGATGACCGCAGACTTTGTGTACATGCGCGGCAGGTCGCGGGTGCGCTGTCCGGTGCTGGTGAAGTGACGGTCGACGCGCGCCTTCAAGGCGCGGTGGAAGGCGCCGTTGCTGGCGAATCGGACGCGGTCGGGGGTCGAGGTGCTGGGCATGTGGGCTCCGGCGAAAGGGGGTCGCCGGAGAGCCCATATCGCGGCTCTGTCACCATGTTGTCATGGATGCGATTCAGGCAAGCATCTTACGCGCTTTCACTGCAAACTTGTCGGCGTCCTCCTCCTTGGGAAGCTCGACTTTGCGGGGCACATCCTTGCCCCGCCGCACCGCGGGACGCACCTTGATGGCGTCATGCCAGCGCTGCAGGTTGTCCAGGCCGTTGTTATCGACGCCGGACCAGCGCGCGGTGTGGGTCCATGACCAGGTGGCGATGTCGGCGATGCTGTAATCGCCGGCCAGGTACTCGGCCTCGCCAAGCCGCCGATCGAGCACCTCCAGCAGGCGCCGGCTCTCGCGCTGGTAGCGACCGATGGCCCACGGGATCTTCTCCGGTGCGTAGCGATAGAAGACGTTGGCCTGGCCCATCATGGGGCCGACGCCGGCCATCTGAAACATCAGCCACTGAATGACCACAGAGCGACCCTTGGCGCCCGACGGCATCAAACGGCCGTGCTTTTCCGCCAGGTAGATCATCAGCGCGCCAGTCTCGAAGACCGCGAAGTCGTCGTTGTTGTGGTCGACGATGGCCGGGATGCGGCCGTTTGGGTTGATGGCCAGGTAGGACTCGGCCTTCTGCTCCCCCTTGCTCAGGTCGAGGGAGACGACGTCATAGGCGACCTCCAGCTCTTCGAGACAGATGCTGGCCTTCCAGCCGTTGGGGGTCGGGGCGGTGTAGAGGGTGTATGGGGCGGTCATGAAAACTCCGGGATCGGGCGCGACGGCGGAGAATACGCCGACACGATGACGGTGCCGCGTGGCGCCGACGCGGTAAAGAGACCGCCGGCAAGGTGTGATTCAGCAAGGAGGTTCGAGGCGCTTAGCCGCCGCCTACCCGACCGTCGGCGATCTCCAGGATGCGCTCCACGATGGGGTCCATGTCGGCGCCACGATGGCTGACCAGCACGAAGGGCAGGTCGCGCTCCCGACACCAGCCGCCCAGACGCTGGACCATATCGTCGCGACGAAGTCGATCCAGGGCCGAGAAGGGCTCGTCGAGCAGCAGGATATTCGGCCCGGCCAGCAGGGCACGTCCAAGCGCCACCCGCTGACGTTCGCCACCCGAGAGATGGCGAGGTCGACGATCCAGCAGGTGGTCGATGGCCAGCAGGTCGGCCATCTCGCGCAGGGTTCTGGCGTCTCCGCCGCCGTAGGCCAGGTTGTCGCGCACGGAGAGGTGCGGGAAGAGCAGGGCCTCCTGGGGTACCCATGCCGCCCGTCGCTCCCACGGCGCCTTGAAGATGCCCTTGTCGGTGTCGAGCCAGGTCTCTCCGTTGACCGACAACCAGCCTGTGGCACGGCGTTCGACGCCTGCGAGGGCGCGCAGGAGCGTGGTCTTGCCGCAGCCGGTGGGGCCAGCCAGCCCGACGGATCGCTCATCGCATCGCAGGTGCGCCTTGAGCGACATGCCGCCGACGTGCAGATCGAGGGCCGCCTCGATGAACGGACTAGCGCCCATCGTCCACCTCCAGCCGACCTCGTTGCCAGCGGGTGAAAGCCTCGTACCCGATGAGCGCGGCCAGGGACAGGGCCACGGACAGCCACGTCAACAGGCGCGCCGCCTCCATGCCGCCGGGACTCTCCAGCAGGGTGTAGATGGCCAGGGCCAGGGTGCGGGTCTCGCCTTCGATATTACCCGCCAGCACGACCGTCGCGCCGAATTCGCCAAGCGCTCGGGCAAACGTGAGCACGGCGCCGGCGGCGAAGCCCGGCAAGGCCAGCGGCAAGGTGATCCGCCGGAAGGTCGCCCACCGGGGCACACCAAGAGAGTGCGAGACGCCCACATATCGGGCGTCGACGGCTTCGAAGGCCGTGCGCATGGACAGGACGTAGAGCGGCATGCTCACGGTCGCTGCGGCGATCACCGCGCCGAGGGGGGCGAAGGCGACCCGAATGCCCAGGTCGTTGAGCAGGCCACCGAGCGGTGCGCTCGGCCCCAACAGGTCCAGCAGCAGGAAGCCGGTCACCACCGGCGGCAGCACCATGGGCACCATCACCAGCGAGCTCAGCAGCCATTTGCCCGGGAAGGAGCGTCGAGCCAGGAGCCAGCCGAAGGCCACCGCAAAGGGCGCGCCGACCACCACCGTGGCCAGGGCGACCTGCACCGACAGCCAGACTGCGGCCATGGGATCGACGCCGCTCATGGCGCCGCCTCGGCGGCTGGGGCCTGCAGCGGCACGAACCCCGCCTCGCGGAACAGGGCCATGCCCTCGGCGCTGGCGCAGAAGTGCAGCAAGGCGCGCGCGGCCACGCCACGTCGAGCGTCGGCACCCTCTCGCGCTATCGCAGCGGCGACATAGACGATGGGCGGATGGCTGCTGGACGGCAGCTCGAAGGCCACCTGCACCCGCGGTTCGGCCACGGCATCGCTGGCATAGACCACCGCCATGGGCACGTCCCCACGGGCCAGCCACTCCAATACGGTGCGCACGCTGTGGCCACGCACCAGGCGCGATTCGAAGACCGATGCCAGTCCAGTGGCCTTCAACGCCGCGTCTGCATAGCGCCCGGCGGGCACATTTTCGCCGGCCACGGCCAGTCGTTCGGGGGGTGACGCGCGCAGGGTGGCCAGGTTGGCCGGCGGCGTCACGCCTTTGGGCACGGCGATGACCAACCGGTTGCCCAGCAGGTCGACGCGTGTGTTCTTCTGCACCAGACCGGCACGCTCGACCTCGTCCATCCAGGCCACGTCGGCCGAGATGAATGCGTCCGCCGGCGCGCCCTGTACGACCTGCCGGGCCAGGCGTGAGGTGGCGTCGAAAGAGAAGACCGGGCGCGGCCCTCCGTTGGCCACCACTCCGTCGGCGACCGCAGACAGCGCCTCGGCCAGGCTGGCGGCGGCGAAGACCACCGGACGGCCATCCTCAGCGCGCTGGCACGACACCGTGCAGGCGAGCAGCAGCAAGCCCAATATGGCGACGCCTGGCCGCAATCCCATGGAAGGTCCCTCGCGTGCCCGACGAGCTGACCCGCCGAGGTCGGAGTGGTTTAGGGGACCGACCGGTACAAAGCAAGTCAACGTCTCATTCGGCCGGTTGGTCCACCAGTTCGTGGGCGTTCGGCACGCGCTCATGGGGTGGCTGCAGTGCACGGATGCAAGCGCCGCGACCCTTGCGGCCGACGCCACCTCGTGCTGATGTACAAAGTCCAACAAGCGTGCACGTGCAAACGTGGCGATGCGGCCCGATTCGGGTCGCTGCGGAGTCGTGCGCCCAACGAAGAGGGAGTTGATGATGAACACCAGGCGATTGGCGATGGCGACCACGGTTCTTTGGATCTTTGCGGTGCTTTGTGCCGGCTGCGATGTAGACACCCCGCCCGCGCAGACGACCCAGAACGAACTGGCACCCCAGCAGACCTCGGTCATCCTGGTGCCCACTGCAGACGCCGCCGTGCCTGACAATTCGCCCATTTTCACCATCGACCTGCGCGACGACACCAAAGTCTACGTGCTCGAGCGTGGCCCGACCTCGAAAGCCTACGACCGCGTGCGCCTGATGTGCCCCAACGGCGTCAAGATGAAGATGCACGCCTGGGCCCAGCTGCAGGTCGACTCCGGCGTGCCGGGGCTGACGGAGCTCACCAAGGACAAGCCGCTGCTGATCAGCGGCGCCCAGCCGTCGGCCGCCAAGTCGATCTTCGCCTCCCTGCCGCCCGACTCCGAGGCCAAGGTCCTGAGCTGCCCCTGCGAGATGCAGTGCCAGACCTGCGACGACGGCGCCACGGTCTGCAGTGACGCGACCTGCGCCTGTGAAAGTTGATTCATCAAGGAGTGCACCTCAGCTGAGCGCTTGGGGCGTGCGTGCCTGATTCGCAACGATGTTCCTACGCTGGCGCGACCTCCCTTGTCGGCCTTGCGGACCGCTGCCCTACTGGACGGACCCGACGCCCTGACAGGCGGTCCACCCATGCCCCCGGTGATTCCCTTCAGTTCGGCACTTCGCGCTACCGCACCTGTCACGTCCGACGACGTGCGCAGCCGCGTCTGCGAGATGTGCGCGCTGATGTACCAGCACGGTTGGGCCAGCGGTACCGGCGGTGGCATGGCGATCCGGGCTGGCGACATCATCTACATGGCCCCTTCCGGCGTGGAGAAGGAACGGCTGGCGCCCCAGGACATCTTCGAGGTCGACCTGGAGGGCCACATCGTCGCCGAGCCAGGCCGCGGTCTGCGCCTGTCGGCCTGCGCGCCTCTTTTCATGGCCGCATTTCAGCATCGTGAGGCCGGCGCTGTGCTGCATTCGCACAGCCTGGATGTGGTGCTGGCGACGGCACTGGTGCCGCCCGGCGAACCGCTGCGTCTGACTCGACTGGAGATGATGAAGGGGCTGCAGGGCGTCGGCTACTTCGACACCCACGAGATCCCGGTCATCGACAACACCGCTCACGAACACGAGCTGCACGATCGGGTGGAGCAGGCCATCGTCGACCATCCGGCGGCCAACGCCGTGCTGGTGCGCAATCACGGGGTCTATCTCTGGGGCAGGGACGCCTCTCATGCCAAGACCCAGGCCGAGTGCCTGGACTGGCTCTGCCGGGCCACTGTGCGCATGCACGCCGCCGGCATCGACCACCTTCAACACGACCGGAGCGCGCCAGCCGCCACCTGAGTTCGGCCGACCGCATCCCGCAATCCGGAGGAGCCATGCGCGCCTTCTTTCTCGATGATGAGCGCCCTGTCGAGGCCCAATACCTGGCCGACGAGGGCATTATCGCCATGCAACTGCCCACGGAAGAGAGCGCTTGGGCAGCGCCCCTGCAGAAGCTTCGCGACGAGCGCGGCTATGTGCAGATGGACCAGATCCATCTCGACCCGCAGACGCCTGATCTCGAAGCGTTATGCGACAAGTTCTTCGCCGAACACCACCACACAGATGAGGAGATTCGCTTCGTCATCGGCGGTAGCGGCATCTTCGACCTGCGCGACGCCGGCGATCGCTGGATGCGGGTACATGTGGAGGCTGGAGACCTGCTGATCGTTCCCAAAGGGCGCCACCATCGCTTCACCTTGGATGAGCGCCGGACCATCACGTGTAAACGGCTGTTCCGCGATACCAACGGCTGGGCGGCCATCCCACGGGACGACAATCACTGATCGACGGGCGGTCGGGGACTCGTTATCCTGACCCCCACACGCGTGTTTGCGTGCCCTTCGGAGAGGGTCTTATGTGCCGGCTCTTCGGCTTTCGGTCCGTCATCCAGTCGCAGGTTCATCGAAGCCTGGTCGCGGCCGACAATGCGCTGGCGGTGCAGGCTGAAGAACACCCCGATGGCTGGGGCGTGGCCTGGTACCTGGCCAACGCGCCCCACACCATCAAGGGCACCGCTGCGGCGGTCAACGACGGCATCTTCGCCCGGGTCAGCGGCGTGGTCGCCTCGGAGACCGTGCTGGCCCACATCCGCAAGGCCACGGCCGGCGATATCAACACGCTGAATACACACCCCTTCCAGTTCGGCCACTGGGTCTTCGCCCACAACGGCAAGATCCGCGGCTGGCCCGAACAACGACAGACGTTGGTGCAGCTGGTGGCGCCGAATCTGCGTCGCTACATCCTGGGCGATACCGACAGTGAGGTGCTCTTCTTCCTGTTCATGAGTGAACTCAGCCGCCGCTGCGACGTGCATCGCACGGGCACACCCATCGAGGTGGTGGTCGGCGCGCTGCGCCACGCCATCGACCAGGTGCGCACCATCTGCGATGGCTCCAATGGCGATGACCCCAGCTTGCTGACGGTGGTGGTGACCGACGGCGCCACCATGGTCGGCTATCGCCACGGCAAGCCGCTGTTGTTCTCCACATTCAAACAACGCTGCACCGATCGCGATGAGTGCCCCTTCCTGGCGCCAGAGTGCGAAGGGCCGACCATCACCGGCCATGTCAACCACCTGATCATCTCGAGCGAGCCCCTGCAGGGCGACAGCGAGTGGCTGGAGCTGGCCGATGGCGAGGCGGTCGGGGTCGACTGGCGCATGACCCTGCACCGTGGCCAGGCCGATGGCGAGTTGAAGCCGATCCGCGCCTGAGCATCCCCGAAATCACGACGTAGCGCGCTGGAGCGTCAGCGATCCTCGAACTTCGGCGTGCGCTTTTCGAGCAGGGCGGCGATGCCTTCGGTGGCATCCCGGGTGCCGATGGTGACCGCCTGCGCGAAGGCCTCCCGCATGGCCGCCTGGCGGGGCTCCCAGTCGAGCCCCTCGTAGAACGTGCGTTTGGTCATGCGCACGGCGATGGGCGCGTTGGCGGCGACCTCCTCAGCCAGCGCGATGGCCGTATCCAGCACCTCATCGGCTGGCACCGCGGAGGAGACCAGGCCCATGCGGGCGGCCTCGGCGCCGTCGAAGAGTCGTCCCGTGAACAGCAGTTCGGCTGCCTGCGATACGCCAACCAGGCGCGGCAGCAGCCAGCTGATGGCGAGCCCCGGGTGCAATCCGATGCGGGCGAAGTTGGCGCCGTAGCGCCCGGTCAGGCTGCAGACGCGCATGTCGCAGAGCAGGGCGAGGCCGAAGCCGCCGCCGACCGCGTGGCCATTAAGCGCGCCGACCACGGGCACCTCGACGGACAGCAGCTCGAGAAAGGGCTCGTACATGGCGAAAGAGCGCTCGAAAGGTTGCAGGTCGCGTCCGCCGTCGTCCCGCTGGACCTGCAACTTCAGGTCGGCGCCGGCGCTGAAGGCTGTGCCGGCGCCGGTGATCACCAGGCAACGGAGCTCGGGCAGGGCTCGCACCGCGGCGATGGCGCCGGCGAAGGCGTCCAACAGCTCCGGCGACATGCAGTTGCGGCGCTCGGGGCGGTTGAGGGTGATCAGGCCGACCTGGTCGCGTTGTTCAAAGAGGACAGGTGCTTGCGCCATGTTCAACTCGCGTGAGGGGGAAGTGGCAGGTGCGCTCGTCGCGACTGGTTCTGCGGCCCTTGGGCGGGCACGGAGACCGAGGCCCCATCTTCGAGGCGCAGCGCGGTCAGGGCGCCGCCCCAGACGCAGCCGGAATCGAGCGCGATCCAACCCTCGCCGCGGCGTGCTCCCAGCGCGGCCCAATGGCCAAAGACAATCGTCGTGCCGCGCCACGCGCGATTGGCGCAGGCAAACCACGGCGCGGTGCCATCCGGGCAGCGATCGGGAGGCCCGGTATAGCGCAGCGCTGCCCGGCCATTGCCCGCACATGCGCGCAGCCGGGTGAGGGTCGCCGCGATGCATTGCAGGCGTTCGACGCCCCGCAATTCGTTGGACCATCGCTCCGGTGGCGGCTGATGCAAGCGGGCCAGGAAGTCCTTGCGACCCGGTCCCTGCAGGGCTGTCTGGACCTCGGCAGCGCGGGCCAAGGCGTCGTCGATCGTCCACATGGGCGGCAGGCCAGCGTGCACCAGCAGGTGCCCGCCCTCGTGCCAGGCCAGCGGCCGATGCGCCAGCCAGGTCATCAAGACGTCGCGATCGGGCGCCGCCAGCACGTCATCCAGGGTGTCGCGCGCGCCTGGCGGTGCCACGCCGTCTGCACGGGCCAGCAGGTGCAGGTCGTGATTGCCCAACACGACCGTATTGCGCGGCCCCAGATCCGCTGCCCAGCGCAACACGGCCAGGCTGTCCGGGCCACGGTTGACCAGGTCGCCCACCAGCCACAAACGATCGTGTTCAGCTCGCCAACCGATGGCCCGCAACAGGCGCTGCAAGGGCTCAAAGCAGCCCTGCACGTCGCCGATCACCCACGTCGCCATGGCCAGCCTCCGGGCCGTGTGTCAGCCCCGTCGCGGCGATGATGCCCGCCCGACCGGCCAGCGCAAGGGCGAACTGCATCGCGACCAAGCCGCTTGCGCCGCCGCCCACCTGCCGCGACCATGGAGTCGGACGCCGTGGCCGGAACGAGCACATGACCGCACAACCCAATCCACCCTCCGCCGCCTTCTTCGACCTGGATGACACCTTGATCGACGGCATCAGCGGCGTGCTCTACGCCCGTTTCGAGCGGCGCGAGGGCCGGATCACGGCCTTGCAGATGGCGCAGACGTTGCTCTGGGGTGCGCTCTATCACGTCTCCTTGATCGACATCGAGCGCGCATTCGAAAAGGCGCTGGCCTACTACCGGGGGCTGCCCGAGCAGGTCTTGCGCGCCCGGACGCGGCGATGGTTCGAATCGGACGTCATCGGCCTGCTACGACCCGGCGCCACGGCGGTCCTGGACGAACATCGGGCGCGGGGCCGCCCCCTGGTCCTGCTCACCAACAGTTCGCCCTACATGGCCGAGATCGCGTGTCGGACCTGGAAGCTGGACGCGTGGCTGTCCAACGCCTTCGAGACCAATGACGACGATCGCATGACGGGCGGCTTCGAGCGCCCCCTCTGCTACGGCCCGGGCAAGGTCGCGCGGGCCGAGCGTTGGTGCGCAGAGCGCGGTATCGACCTGGATGACTGCTGGTTCTACACCGACTCGCTCTCCGACCGCTCCATGCTGGAGCGGGTCGGCCATCCATATACCGTGCACCCCGATCCACGCCTCAAGCGGCTGGCGAAGAAGCAGGGCTGGCCGGTCCTGGACTGGGGAAGGGCCAACTGATGCAAGACTGGGGCACATGCCGTGGCTGCGGGGCATGGTTTCGGCTTGGGGAGCCTCACTGCGCGGTTTGCGGCCTGCGCTGGCCATCTTCGCAGGCGCCGCGACTCGGCGCTCTGGATCCGGGCTGGTCGGTCTATGGCAGCGCCGGCGGGGCCGCACTTGGCATGCTGGCCGGCGTCGGCATGACCGCGTTGGGCGGCGCGCTCCTCGGCGGGCTGACCTTCCTGGCGGCGCCATTTGTGGGCATGGCGGCTGGACGCTGGCTGGCGCAGAGCTGGTCGCAGGGCGGGATCGGCAGCCGTGAGGCCGGTTCTGTGGTCGAGATCCAGGGTCGGGTGGCGCGTCGGTTGAAGGGCCTGGACGGCGAACTGCAGCGCATCGGCAAAGCCCGGCAACGGGTCAGCGAACATGGCGGAGCGGCCCACCGCAGCGCTGCCATGGACGCGCTGGAGGCCGCCGAAACGGCCACCAAACGGATGATGGACCACCACCGCGTTGAGCTGTGGCGCGCCTGGATGTTGCGCTGGCAGAACGGCCTGCAGCCCATGCAGCAGGGTTGGGCAGACGCAGATTCGACGTCTTGTGAGCGCTGGCTGGACGACCTGCAGAAGCTTCGTCGGCAAGGCGAGGTACAGCTGGAACAGTGGCGGCAGGGAGCGCTCGCTGAGCAGTCTCAGGCGCGTCGTTGCATCGACCGGCTGGTGGACGCCCTGGACATCTGTGATGCCCTGCGCGAGGCCCTGGTGCTTCGCCAGGCGGCCGCCATCGCCGAGCAGGCGCCGGGCGTGGCCGACCGTTTCGACGCCCGATCCGCAGCCCTTGCCAACGAACGCATCGGCCGGGTGCCCCAGGACATCGGCGAGTACAGAGACGCGGCGAGCGACCTGGAGCGCGAGGCCGAACGCCTGCGCCTGGAGTGGCTGGCCATCGACGAGATCGAGGCGGAGCTGGGCTAGAAATAAGCTCGCTGCGTCATCCATATTTGTGCGAGTTTGTCGGACATGAGCACTCGACACCGTCAAGTCTTCCGCCTGGCGGCCGTGGTGCTGCCGCTGCTGGCCCTGGCTGGCCTGGACGGCCTGTTGCAGGCAGGTGGTTGGCTGCCGCCGGAAGACCCGCTGCTCTTCTATGCGCGCACCTTCGAGGCTGGGTTTACTCCTTTCGAGGCGGCGCCTGAAGGGGGATTGCGCATCCGACCAGACTGGCAGGCCGATGGGGGCCTGCGCACGCGCCCAGGCGAAGGTGGCGAGACTTTCATCCTGCCCGGCTTCCGTGCACAGCGCATCGAGATGCCCCGGCCACCCGATGTGATGCGCGTCTTCGTCCTGGGCGGCTCGACGGTGTTTGGCCTGCTGGTCAACGCCAGCCAGTCGTTCCCAGCCCGGCTGCAGGAGCGTCTGCAGAGCCGCTGGCCGCAACGCAGGATTCAGGTGCACAACCTGGGCTGCCCGGGCTGGGCCAGCGACCGCGTGGCGGCGTTGCTGCCCCAATTGCTGCGCCTGGACCCGCACCTGGTGGTCATCTACAGCGGCCACAACGAGCTGCTGCGACAGGAGCCGGAACCGCTGGCGTCGCTCGACACGCTGGGTCACGCGCGCCTGTTCGCCCTGCGCCACTCGGCGCTATTTCAGTGGGGCGTGCACCTCGTTGTTCCACCATCGCAGCCCGCTGAGGCGGCACAGTGGGTGCAGGCGGCGCAACGCTGGCGAAAGGGAGAGGTGACCAGCCGCCGCACCGAGGAAACAGACCCGGCGCTGCGTATGGAGCTGCTCGTGTCGGCGGCCCGGAGATACGCCGACAACCTGCGTTCGATGCAACGGGTCGGCGCCGCCGCTGGGGTACCGCTGTATTTCGTTCTACCGGCGGCCAACCTGGACCACGCGCCCCATCGGCCGGCCCACAAGACGGGGTTTTCGAAACACGAAGCCTTCCAGCAGGCGCTGGGCGAGGCGCGCGCCAGGCACGTCGCCGGCCAGCACAAGGAGTCCATGGTCGCGGTCGAACGCGCCCTGGCGCTGTCGCCGGACCACGCGCTGGCGCACTACGGCTACGGTTTGAACCTGCGTGCAGCCGGCCGGCGCGATGCCGCGCGGACTGCGCTGCAGCGGGCACGTGACCTCGATCAATGGAGCCATCGCATCACATCGGGGCTCGAGAAGGCGTTTCTCGCCGCCATCCCCTCGCAGAGTCGGCTCGATCCCCGAACGGGTCTCGACGTCCTGGCGCCGCCAAAAACGTCTGCATTCCTGGACCATTGCCATCTGTCGCCGGGCGGCCATGAACTCCTGGCGACGCTGTTGGTCGATGCGCTCGACAAGCTCTTGAAAGCCACCGTTGGCGGCCTTTGATCCAGCGCATTGTGCGATTCAGCGGCAACAGATAGGCTGATTGCGGCTCTTTCTAGAGGGATCCACATGTGCAATCAACGCAAATTGAATCGAGGCGCCCGCGTTCGGGCACTGCACGCCGTCTCCCGGGCAATGGTCGCCGCGCTCGCGGTGACCCTCCTGGTGACCGGCTGCGGCGAAGAGGACGAGGCCGACAAGGATGCGTCGGCGACGGTCGATGCCGGGGCGAAGGACGACACCATCCAATTCGTCGATAGCGCCTCCCCTGCGGATGCCGGCGAAGCGGTCGAGGACGTCGTTCCTGATACCGATGAGCCGGATGTGCCCGTCGTGCCGGATACGGCGCAAGACAAGGACGTGTCCACGCCCGATGACATCGGTCCGGCATGCCCCGGCAGCAAGGGCTGCTCCTGCCTGGCCGCCATCGATTGCGACTCCGGCTTCTGCATCGAGACGCCCAAAGGCAAGGTCTGCACCAACACCTGCATCGACAACTGCGACGAGGGCTTCAAGTGCACGACCGTGCCGGGATCCGGCGGCGACAGCCAGAACATCTGCGTGCCGAAGTGGGGTCGACGCTGCAACCCGTGCGACGAGAACGGCGACTGCAAGACGGTCGGACATGGCGACGCCGTCTGCCTCGACCAGGGTGTGGCGGGCAGCTATTGCGGCGCGGCCTGTGTCGAAGATATGGATTGCGGCGTCGGCTTCGAGTGCACGGAGGCGGTCGATGTGACCGGCAAGAAGAGCAAGCAGTGCGTGGTCAAGCAGGGAATCTGCGGCTGCAGCCCCGTGGCCATCGCCGCGCAGCTGTCCACCGACTGCGTACTGGTGGCCGGCGAAGCCCAGTGCCCGGGCAAGCGGACCTGTCTGCCCGAGGGCGCCACCAACGCGCCGCCTGGCGGTGGTCTCAGCGCGTGCATCGCGCCCAAGCCGGCACCGGAGATCTGCGACGGGGTGGACAACGACTGCGACGGACAGATCGATGAGAACACCTGCGAAGACGACAACCCCTGCACCGCTGACATCTGCGGCGGCATCGCCGGCTGCGTGCACAACAACAAGCAGGGCAGCTGCAACGCAGACGACTCGGTCTGCACCGAGGGCGACAAGTGCCTCGACGGCAAGTGCGCCGCCGGCACCGACCTGGACTGCAACGACGGCAACGTCTGCACGACCGACCTGTGCAAACCGGACAAGGGCTGCGCCTACGAGCCCAAGGACAACACGCCATGCAACGCGGACGACAGCCCGTGCACCGTGGCGGACTCGTGCAAGGGGGGCGCCTGCGAGGCGGGCAAGGCCAAGAACTGCGGCAGCAGTGACTTCTGCGTGCTGGGCAAGTGCAACCTGGTGACCGGCAAGTGCAGCTTCACCTACAAGACCGGCACGCCCTGCAACGACGGCAACGCCTGCACCGCTGGCGAGGCCTGCGTCGAGAATGTCTGCAAGGGCAAACCCCTGGCGTGCAATGACGGCAGCACCTGCACCACGGAGAGTTGCGACCCGGCCAAGGGCTGCGTCTTCGTGGCCAATCCCGGCGTCTGCAACGATGGCGACGCCTGTACCAAGTCCGACGGCTGCCAAGGCGGCAAGTGCGTGGGTCTGCCCCTGAACATCACCGCTGACTGCGATGACCTCAACGCCTGCACCAAGGACACCTGCAAGGCCGCCACGGGCTGCGTTCATGCGCCCGTCAGCGTCGGCGGCTGCGAGGACGGCAACCCCTGCACCACCGGCGACCTCTGCAAGGCCGGCAAGTGCGAGTCGGGCACCAACCTGTGCACCTGCACCAAAGACCTGGACTGCGGCGCCAAGGAAGATGGCAACCTCTGCAACGGCACCCTGTACTGCAACAAGGTCGGCGTGCCCTGGACCTGCAAGGTCAACCCGGCGACGGTCATCAAGTGCGACACCTCGCAGAACAACGCCTGCCAGACCAACGCCTGCGACGCCAAAAGCGGTAAATGCGCATTCATCGTCGCCCCGGACAGCAAACCCTGCAACGCAGACGGCAACCTGTGCACGGTGGGCGATACCTGCAAGTCCGGCGCCTGCGTGGCCGGCGCGGCCGCCCAATGTGATGACGGCAACGCCTGCACCGACGATGCCTGCCATCCGGCCAAGGGCTGCACCACCAGCTTCAACAGCGCGCCCTGCGACGCTGACGGAGACGCGTGCACCGCGGGCGATGCCTGCGCCGCAGGCAAGTGCAAGGTCGGCGGACAGACCAAGGACTGCGACGACAAGGAGCCCTGCACCGCCGACGCGTGCATCAAGTCGACCGGCAAGTGCAGCCACCAGAACCTGACCAAGTCCTGTGACGATGGCAGCGCGTGCACCATCAGCGACGCCTGTGGCGACGCCGGCGGCGGCAAGTGGAGCTGTGTGGCCGGCGCCAAGAAGAAGTGCGACGACGGCAACGCCTGCACGACGGACAGCTGCAACGCCAAGTCGGGCTGCGCCAACAAGGTCATCACCAACAAGTCGGTGGCCTGCTACAGCGGCGACCCGAAGACGCGCAACAAGGGCATCTGCAAGGACGGCAGCCAGTTCTGCGACGCCCAGGGCAAGCTCGGACCCTGCAAGGGCGAGGTGCTGCCCAAGCTCAAGGAGCTCTGCAACAGCGTCGACGATGACTGCAACGGGTTGGCCGATGAGGGCTGCAAGCCGACCGGCTTCGACGCGGTCTTTGGCGCCGCAGCGGTCAACACGGCCGGCTCCGGCAAGAAGCTCAACGCCCTGGTGGGTGCGGCCACCCTGGGTGGCGCGTCCACCGGCTCCAAGACGCGCGCGCAGTTCGGCTTCCTGGCCTGGCTCAACAGCCTGGTCGGCAGCAAGTAGGAAGAGGAGACAGCGATGTTCTACGAACGACTCGCATGGATAGGCAGCGTCGCCCGACGGGGCGCACCGTTGCTGCTCGCGGCCCTGGTGGCCGGGTTGTGGGCCACGCCCGCCGATGCCGCGGTGCCGGGGACCTTCAAGGTCCAGGGCGCCCTGCAGGCCACCGGCGGCGGCGCCGTGGCGGACGGCAAATACAACCTGACCTTCCGGCTCTACAACGTGCCAACTGGCGGCACCGCGGTGTGGACCGAAGGACCGGTTTCGTTGACCGTCGCAAACGGCAGCTTCCGCCACGTTCTTGGCGTCGCCAAGCCGGTGGCCGCGGCCCTGTTGGGCAACCTGTCCAATCCGTGGTTGGGGGTGACGGTATCCGGCGAACCGGAGCTGCCTCGGCAGCGCGTGCAATCCACGCTCTGGGCCCACAAAGCTGGGGTCGCTGAGGGGCTCGCCTGCAGCGGCTGCGTCTCGGTCGCGGCGTTGAAGATCGATGGCGACCTGGACCTGGGCGGCAACGCGCTCAAGGCCAAGACCGTGGCCAGCGACCAGGTCAGCGCCGGCACGGTCGCCGCGACCACGTTTGTGGGCGACGGCAGCAAGCTCACAGGCATCGCCATGCCGGCCGGCAACTGCCCGAAAGGCAAGGTCGTGTCGGGCATCGACAAGGACGGCAAGCTGTCGTGCCTGACCTCGGGCTCCGGGCTGCCCCCGGATGGTCTCGACGAGATCTCCGGCGGCGTGGTGCACAACCAGTTTGTCGACGTCGTCAAGAGCACCAAGGTGCCGCTGGCCATTGATGACAACAACCCCGTCGGCACCACCGATACCATCGACGTACCGGACTTCGGCGTCGCCCAGAAGTTGACTGTCACCGTCGACCTGAGCAATTCGGACCTGAGCAAGCTCAAGGTCATCCTGTACGACGCCGCCAACGCCGAGCACGTGTTGTACGACAAGGCCGGCAGCGGCAAGGTCCTGGTCGCCACCTACCCCGACCCGGTCAAGCCGACCAGCGGCGACCTGACCGCCTGGCATGGCAAGAACCCCAAGGGCAAGTGGCGCCTGATGGTGATCGACAGCGGCTTCCTCAACAACGGCAAGGATGGCGCCATCAAGGCCTGGTCGGTGAACATCCAGACGCTCAGCAACAAGAAGATCCACGTCAAAGGCGAGATGCTCGTCAAGGGCAACGCCACGGTCGGCGGCCTGCTCTCGGTCGGCACCAGCAATGTCGCCTGCACCAAGGACATCGCGGGCGCCATCCGGCGCAACGGCGCCACGCCCCAGTGGTGCGACGGCTCCTCCTGGCGCGGCTTCGGTGGCCGGGGCGCGACCTATCGCTGGCAGGTGTGGAGTGACTACGCAAGGTGGAATGGCAGCTGGTACGCCGACAACAACGCGACCGTCTTCGGCGGCATCAACCCCTCCAACTGGAGCAACAACTACAAGGCCTACCAGATGTCCTCGACCAGCGCCGTGTTGCGCGAGTTCTTCGCCCGTCGCGGCCCGGAGATCGGCACGGTCGACAACGCCAACGTCTACTCGCAGCAGTGGCGCACCTACTCGGACTCCAACGTCAGTCGGCAGGTGGGCGCCTTGTTCCGGGTGCGCAACAGCACGTCCAAGGCGATCACGTGGAAGGTCTCCTGGTATCGCACGGCCTACGGCGGTTGGAACGACCGGGCCTCCATCGCCGTCAACGGCCAGAACTCGTGGGAGAGCGGCGGCAGCAACTACGGCGCGCACGACAAGTCGACCCACAGCCTGGGCATTCCGGCCAACCGAACCAGCACCGTGATCTTCGTCGCCAGCAGCAGCAGCCCCTGCTGCAATGAACACAGCACGCAGTCCCGTACGCTATTCATGGCGTTCTACAACGACAGCCTGAAGCTGCCAGCCGGCCTGGAATTCGTCGACGATATCGATGTCAAGCCAAACGGTTGGGACAAGTAGCGCAGCCGGTCGACCACGCGGATTTCAGCCGCTGGTCGTCGAGCGAACCAGAACTGGGAGAGGCAGATGAAAAGCCCCCTGAACACAGCCCGCGCCGCAGCGCTGGCCCTCCTCGTCGCCGGGCTCCTGATGTCCGGCGTGGCGACGGCCACCGTACCCGGCACCATGTTCATCGAAGGTCAGTTGATGGCCAATGATGGCTCCCCTGTCGCCGATGGCGATTATGACGTGGTCTATTCGCTCTACTCGGCCAAGGCTGGCGGCACCGCGATATGGAGCGAAGGCCCGGTCAAGCTGAAGGTGAAGGGCGGTCAATTCTCCTGGACCCTGGGCAGCACAAAGGCCATCGGAGCGACCCTGATCAGCAAGTTGGGCCAGGCCTGGCTGGGCATCAAGGTCGCCAATGACCCCGAGTTGCCGCGCACGCGACTGGTGGCCGTGCCCTTCGCCCAGCGGGTCGGCCTGACCGAGACCCTGTCCTGCACGGGCTGCGTCAGCGCCGCCGAGATCAAGATCGACGGCGACCTGGACCTGGGTGGTCACGCGCTCAAGGCCAAGAAGCTGGTCTCCCCGGCGGTCACCGCGGGCACCATCAGCGCCACGTCCTTCGCCGGTGACGGCAGCAAGCTCACCGGCATCAAGGCGCTCCAGGGCGCGTGCCCGCAGGGCCAGGCGGTCAGCGGGGTGGACAAGAACGGCAAGCTGGTCTGCGTCGCCGCGGCGGGCGCGCTGCCGCCGGACGGCATCGACGACGTGTCCAATGGCATGGTCTCCAACGAGTTCAAGAACGTGTTCTCGTCCGCCGGTGCCAAGCCCATCGCCGACAACAACCCCGTCGGCACCCACAGCACGATCGACGTGCCCGACGTGGGCATCGCCAAGAAGCTGACCATCTCCCTGGACCTCAGCAACTCCGACCTCAAGACCATCCAGGTCATCCTCTATGACGCCGCCAACAAGGCCTACACGCTCTACAGCAAGGGCGGCGCCGGCAAGAACCTGAAGACCTCCTACCCGGCGCCCACCAAGCCGGTCAGCGGCGACCTGACGGCCTGGTATGGCAAGAACCCCAAGGGCAAGTGGCGCCTGCGGGTCATCGACTCCGGCTTCTTCAACAACGCCAACGACGGGGCCATCAACAGCTGGTCCGTCAACGTGGACACCGTCAGCAACAAGAAGATCCAGATCACCGGCACCGCGCTGGTCAATGGCGACCTCAAGGCCAAGGGCCTGGTCATGGTCGGCCCCAACAACGCCGCCTGCGCCGCCGGCCTCAAGGGCGTCATGCGCTACCAGGCCGGGGCGATGCAGTGGTGCGATGGCAGCAAGTGGCGGGTGTTCGCGGGCAAGGGTTCCACCTACCGCTGGGCCCGCTGGAGCACCTACAGCCAGTCACATGGCCAGTGGTTTGCCGGCAACAACGCCAGCCTCTTCGGCGGCGTCGCGCCAAGCTCCTGGGGCGACGGCAACGCCCGCGCCTACCAGATGTCGAGCGACTCCAAGGTGCTGCGAGCCTTCTTCGTCAGTCGAGGACCGGCCATCGGCACGCTCAAGAACGCGCTGGTCTACTCCGAGGAGTGGCGCAACTGGACCTCGACCGACAGCCGCCACGTGGCGGTGCTCTTCCGCGTGCGCAACAACACCGCCCAGAACAAGACCTGGAATGTGCGCTGGTATCGCTCGGCCTACGGCGGTTGGAGCGAGCGGGCGTCCATCGCGCTCAACGGCGCCAACTCCTGGGATAGCGGCGGCAGCAGCTATGGCGGCGAGCACAACTCGAGCCACAACCTGACCATTCCCGCCAACCGGACGAGCACGGTCATCTTCGTGGCCAGCTCCTCGCCGACCCGCGAATGCACCAGCGCCCAGTGCTCGCGCACGGTGTTCATGGCCTTCTACAACAACTGCCTGGCCCTGCCAGCGGGGCTGGAGTTCGTCGACGACCTGAACACCAAGCCCAACGGCTGGAATAAATAGGACGAGGGACGAGCCGATGAAGACGAACGCGACGCGGCATCGAAAGACGAGAGCGCTCCTGGAGAGGATCATGCGTACACGCCCCATCAAGCTGACAGCCCGGCCGGCCCTGGCGGCCGCGACCCTGGCGATCCTGTCGCTCCTGCTGGCCAGCCCGGCTCTGGCCGCGGTGCCTTCGGCGCTGCACGTGGAGGGCTTTCTCAGCTCCGGCGGCGGCGGTCCCATCGCCGACGGCAAATATGACCTCAAGTTGGGTCTGCACGACGCCGCCAACGGCGGCAACACGCTGTGGTCGGATACCTTCAGCCAGGTGGAGGTGACCAACGGCCACTTCGCCGTCGTCCTGGGCACGAGCAAGGCCCTGCCGCCGACGATCCTGGCCAAGTCCGACAAGGCCTGGCTGTCGGTGAAGGTGGGCAATGAGCCCGAGTTGACCCGCCTGGCGGTCGCCGGTCGCCCCCACGCCATGGTCTCTGCGGTCGCCGAGGACCTGGCCTGCACCGGTTGCGTCAACGTCGCGGCACTGAAGATCGACGGCGATCTGGACATCGGTGGCAACGCGCTCAAGGCCGCCAAGGTGGTCGTCGGGGACGTCAAGGCCAGCACGGTCTCCGCCCAGTCGCTGGTGGGCGACGGCAGCAAATTGAGCGGCGTCCAGGTCCCCGCCGGGACCTGCGCGCAAGGCAAGGCCGTCGGTGGTGTCGCCGGGGACGGCAAACTGATCTGCGTCGACATGAAGCTGTCGCTGCCCAAGGATGGCATCGGCACCGTCTCCAACGGCCTGCTGACCAACCAGTTCGACGACGTGATCTCCAGCACAAAGACGCCGGTGGCCATCCCAGACAACAACCCGATCGGCACATCCGATGAGATCCAGGTGCCGGATATCGGCATCGCCCAGAAACTGACCGTCTCCATCGACATCAGCAACTCGAACCTCAAGTCCGTCAACGTGTTGCTCTACGACCCGGCCAACGCCAAGTACACGCTCTGGGACAAGTCCGGCGCCGGCGGCAAGCTGGTCAAGACCTTCCCGACACCGGACAAGACCCTCGACGGCGACCTGACGTCCTGGACCGGCAAAAACCCCAAGGGCACCTGGCGCCTGCGGGTCATCGACTCGGCATTCCTGAACAACGCCTCCGATGGCGCCATCAACAAGTGGTCGGTGAACATCCAGACGCTGAGCAACCAGAAGATCCAGGTCAAAGGCACCGCCCTGGTCGACAGCCACGTGAAGCTGGGCGGGTCGATCAAACTCGGCAACTCCAATGTCGCCTGCGATGCGGCCAGCGCCGGTTCGCTCCGCTTCAACGGCAGCGAGCCGCAGTGGTGCGATGGCAACGGTTGGACCTCGGTCGGCCGCAGCCACCAGGCGACCTATCGCTGGCAGATCTGGAGCACCTACGGCTGGGGCGGCTGGTACGCGGGCAACAACGCATCGCTCTTCGGCGGCGTGAACCCATCCACCTGGGGGGACAGCAACGGTCGCGCCTACCAGATGTCGAGCGACTCGAGCGTATTGCGCACCTTCTTCACCCGCCGCGGCCCCGCCATCGGCAGCATCAAGAACGCCCTGGTCTACGCCGAGGAGTGGGTCTTCGCCCGCACGTCGACCGACAGCAAACATGTGGGCGTGTTGTTCCGGGTACGCAACAACACCAGCTCGAACATCACCTGGAACGTGAAGTGGTATCGCACCGCCTACGCCGGTTGGGGCGAGCGCACCTCCGTGGCGGTCAACGGGCAGAATACCTACGACTCCGGCGGCAACCACCACGCGAGCGACCAGCACAGCATCAACCTGTCCATCCCCAAGAACCGAACCAGCACGGTCATCTTCATCGCTGGTTCGTGCCCGGATAGCAGCTACATGCGGTCGACGATGCTGGCCTTCTACTCCAACTCGCTGGCCCTGCCCAAGGGTCTGGAGTTCGTGGACGACCTGGATACCAAGCCGAATGGTTGGAATCACTGATCTGCAAGGGGAATTGCGGGCAATCCCCCTCGGACCGAAAGACGTCGTTTTCGGGCCTCACCCCAACCTCCGCTTCGCGAAGACAGCGTGGTCTGCAGCACCGGTTCTACAGTGGCTCGCCAGAACTGAGCGTCTCCCGAGCGACCAGGACCGCTTCCAACGGTCCGTCTGAGTGGAATTGTGGCAGTACCCGCGCGTGCAGGGTGCGTTGACCGCGGTCCAGCAGCACGCTGCCCCGGATGAGCACGCGATGGTCGTGCACCTGCCCCTCTTCGTCGGGCCAGCTGGCCTGGATGGCGGTCATGTCGCCGACGCCCACGTACAACGCCGCCGGCGCCGGAGCGTAGAGGTCGATGGTCAGCAGTTGACCAGTCTCCGGGGCGCCAGGGCCGCGTAGCTTCAGCACCGGCTGCAGGCCCGATGGCGGAGGCGCTTGCGGGAGGCGATAGACCACATCGCTACCGAATCGGCGCGACTCACAATCGGAAAAGGCCGCCTGGATGGCCTTGAGTGCGCCGCCAGACAGCGCGTGCTCATGCACCAGGACATGGCCCACGTCCAGGGCCCGCAGGTAGCGTCTTCCGCGGCCGCCCGGGTCGCTCTTCATGGCCTCGACCACCTGCCAGAACGGCTCGGGGAAGTGGCCCGAGTACCCATTGACCACGCCGTGACCATGGCGGCGGGCGCGGCGCATGGCACGCGCCTCTGGGAGCAGTCCGATGGTGGTCGGCCAGGCGGTCGCCGGCAGGTCGAGCAGCGGCCGCTGTTGCGGTTGCGTGGCGAGCCAGTCGAGCACCTCATCGTGATCGGCGACGCCAGCTTTCACGTCTGCCGTGGCGACAGGCAGGCACCACATCTCGGCGGCCACGAGCAGCGCGGTGACCACCAGCATCGGCCGGCGGATGCGAGGCCATCTGCTGCCCAACCAGGCCAGCGCCGCCGCCCCCAGCACGGCGAGCGCGAAGCTGGCGAAGAAGAGCGACCGCGAGGGCACCCGCAGCTGGTCCAGACCGGGCAGGGCGGCGCTCAGCGTGGGCCACAGGGGCACACCGCCGAGGCTCCTGCCGGGCGCCAGGCTCACGCCCAGAGCCAGGGCGAATAACAGGGCCAGCGCCAGGGCCAGGCGACCCCGTCCAGCGAAGAGTCGTGTCGGTCGAAGTCGAGCGACCAGCAGGGCCAGCACGAGCACGCCAGCGAACACCACGCCCACATCCATGGACCAGGGGCCGGGATCGTGACCAGCCGCGACGACTGGGGGCCACAGCCAGTGTCCCACGGGCGGCCGCACCAGGGCCTCCAGATGGGGCACTCCGAGCGCGGTTTCCGGTTGGCGTGACATGCCCATCTGCGCGAGCCGTTCCCGCCACGCCAGCGCGGTCGGCAGGACCAGCGCGACACATACCGCCGCAGCCGCCAACATCTCCAGGGCCTGGTTCCGACCCAGTCTTCGCCAGGGCAGGGCGACCAGCCCGATGGGGACCAGAAACAGCGCCAACAGCACCACGTATTGGGCACAAGTCGCCCAGGTCAGCACCACGCCAGCGGCCGCCAGCCAGACCAGCCGGCGACGGTAGCCAAAGGACAGCGCCAGCAGCGCCCAGACCGACAGCAGCGGCGGGCCCAACGCCACCAGGTGCAACGCGCCGACGCGCTGGCTCACAAAGGCGCCGGCGGTGAGCCAGGCGGCGGCGATGAAGGCCGCGCTCCGATCCTCGGTCATCAAACGAGCGCCCAACCATGCGGCCAGCCCGCCACCGACCAGCCAAAGCAGCACCAGCAGGTTGTAGGCGGCGACGCTGCCCAGGCCAACCGCCTGCAGCGCGGCGTGGAGCAGGCCAGCCAGGGGCTGCATCTCCGACCAGGCGAAGGTGTTGGCATGGGGCGCGAAGATGCCCAGGTCCCACCAGCCGGTCTCACGTGCCAGCCAGCGACCTGGATGCTCCACCACCGTGAGGTTGAAGAGCGCCAGCGTCTCGGCTTCACCGCCCGCCGGGATGTGTTCGCTGAAGTGGGCCGGCAACGGCCAGGTGAAGACCAGGGCCACCGCGGTGCAGCACAGCGCGGCGAGCGCCAGCTCACGCGCACCTGGCAGGGGAGTGCGCTCTCCTGGACCTGGCTGTTGCGTCGCGGCCATCGGGCTCCGGGTGGGTCCAGCGGTCAACGGGGTGTTCCAATGCCCGTTGGCCAACGTCTTGCTCTACCACTCCAGGCCGCTGACGCGCCACTGCCGCGCCGGTGCATCCTCAGAAATGGTCTCGATTCTGCGTTGACGCTGCGACGGCCGGCTGCCCGGACGCGAACGTCGGCATGTGCTGAAGCTCGCCGCGCAGGCGTCCTCGTGGTACGCGAACTCGGCCTACTTCCGGGGCGATCCGCTGCCCTGGCTGCCTGCGGGCCTGACCTCCGCCAACCTCGCCGAGCGCGCACGCGACCGAAGCATCGCTGGCACGGCCTACGTCAACCTGGCCGCGATATTCGGCAATCTCCACATGCGTCGGGTGGAGGCAACATACCTGGCGCTGGCCTCCGAGTCGCCTGAACCGCGCGTGCGCATCCTGCACGACTGGGCGATCGCGGTGAACGACATCATCCACTGCGATTGGGAGCACGCCCGCGCGACCGTCGACCGGGGAATCGCGCTGGCTCGCAACGTCAGCGACTACTGGGCGCTCGCCAATGGCCTGGCGATCAAGGGCCTGGTGCACTACTACAGCGGCCCGGTGCCCGACAGCCTGCCGCATTTCGACGAGTTGATGCGCATGACGCGGGAGCGCAGCAACCATGAGCAGCAGGGCTACGGCATGATTCTGTCCGTGCCTCCCCTGATGTCGCAGGGGCGCCTGGACGACGCCGACGCGCTGCTGGAGGACGGGTATCGGCTGTTGGACCGCTTCGACTATTTCAGTCGCGTCGCGTTCTTCGCCACTCGCGCAGGCCTTCGATTGCGGCAGCGTCGGCTCGAAGAGGCGGTGTCCGACGCCGTCGAAGCGATGCGCCTGTTCGCCGCCAAGCCGCTGATGATGTTCCTGTATGGCGCGCCTTTCGCGATGGTCGCCGAGGTACTGCTGGCCGCGGACGCCACCGGCGAGGACGTCGGTGCGCACAGCCGCAGCGCGATCTCCGAGCAACTGGCCAACGCGCTCGGCAAGTTCGGCCAGGGAGCATTCCTGTTCAACTTCTTCCGGCCACGCAGCCTGATGAGCCGCGGCACCGCCCAGTGGCAGCGCGGTCGGAGCGCAAGGGGCCGTAGATCATGGGACAAGGCGCTGGCGACCGCCGAGCGCCTGGACATGCCCTGGGATCAGGCCCGAGTGCACCTCGAGATCGCTCGCCACCTCCCCGCCGACAACCCTGAGCGCAAAAGCCACATGGAGAAAGCGCAGGCGCTGCTGGGGCCGATGGCCGGCAGCGGCGACGTCGAGTTCCTGGTACCGCCGTCCGTGTAGAGCACTTCTTGGCAGCGGACGACTTCCAGGTAGCGCGCTTTTGATTGACGCCCCAAGCCGACGATTGCTAGCGTTCCGCACCCCGTTCGACCGCCTATGGAGGGGCCGTGTTTCATGCCGCTCTGACCCCGGCCAACAGCCGACCCGCCGCCACAAGCCTCGCGCTGTGCATCGCTTTGCTGTTCGCCGCCTGCACCGAACAGCCTACGACATCGAGCACGGCGCCTGCACCGCCCCCACCGCCACAGCCCACGACCCCAACCGGTCCCAACATCGCCTCCGCCGACGACCACCGCGCCCTGGCCGCCTGGCCAGCCCCCGTCCTCCTGCCCTCCACCGCGAACCTCCGCCGCGCCGCCTTCCTGACCGCCGGCCCATCCTGGTACACCGCCGCCATCAACCGGCCCGGCCTCACCATCACCATCGAAGCCAACAACCGCGCCTTCGTACGACCGGAGATCCAGGCTGAGATGGCCGCCGCGCCGCCCCGTTCCGCGCCGCGAATCGGCCGCAACGAGGGCATCGTGCAAGCAGACTTCGTCATCGACGGCGTCGCCTGGGCCATCGGGGTCGAGTGCCATGACCACCACGTCGACCCCCGCTGCACCGGTGAGGCGTTCGTCCGCCAGGTGATCGCCGAGTTGACGCCATGGTCCGTGCCCATCCTGCCGGGGGCGGCGCGATGATGACGGCACACACGTCCATTCGGACCATCCTGCGCGGCCTGCCTGCCTCGCTGCTGATGGCCGGCCTGTTGTTGCCGCTGGTCGTCACGGCTGCCCCATTCACCTACAAACCCGCCGGCGACCTCAAGTCGGGTAGCGGCACTGGCCTGAAGACCTCCAAGAACTACATGCCGGGTATTCGCTTCCCCATCGAGAAGGCGCCTGCCTACCTGAACTCCCAGGTCTACATGCCCGGCGGAATGCACGGCGGCGGCGGCGGGCAGTGCTCCGGCGTGAACTACGCCTACCCGTGGCGCGACAACTACTGCGAAAAGCGCTCCTGGAAGATGCCGCTCTGCCCGGCGGGCAAAGGGCACCAGGGCCAGGACATGCGGCCTGCCAGCTGCAAGGACAACACCTGGTGGTGCGTCGCCGCCGAGGCCGGCACCATCACGTCCATCGGCAGCTACACGGTCTATCTCAAGGGTGTCAGCGGCACGACCCATCGCTACCTGCACATGCAGATGAGCGCCCTGGCCATCAAGAAGGGCCAGAAGGTAAGCAAGGGCCAGAAGCTGGGCCGGGTCTCCAACGACTTTGGCGGCACGTCGACGACCATCCACCTGCACTACGACGTGCAGCAATACGTCTCTGGCGTGGGCACTGTCTTTGTATCTCCCTACAACGCGTTGGTGGCGGCCTACAAGACCCTTATCGGGCAGGGCAGCAGCTGCAACGCCTCGGCCTGCGCGGCCAAGTCCAAGTGCGGCAGCTGGGGCAAATGCGGCGGCTTCTCGTCGGCCTGCGACGAGACCGGCACCCGCAAGCGGACCTGCACCAAGTGGGCCTGCGCCGGCGGCAAGTGCGTCTCGTCGACCACAAGCGAGAGCCAGGGCTGCAAGATCGACACCGACGGCAAGGTGGTGCAGGGCTGGTCGGCGTGGGGTTCCTGCGGCGGCTTCTCCGGTCCCTGCGATGGCAGCGGCACCCACAAGCGCAGTCGGGTCGTCTGCAAGGCTGGCAAAGCGAGCCCCGAGACGGCCAAGAAGGCCTGCACGGTGCCCACCGACGGCAAGGTGGTACAAGGCTGGTCG
This sequence comes from uncultured Enterobacteriaceae bacterium, assembly GCA_964438735.1. GTDB lineage: Bacteria > Myxococcota_A > UBA9042 > UBA9042 > UBA9042 > CAYTLW01. The sequence goes on from CAYTLW010000012.1 coordinate 39,700, forward strand.
GCCTGGAGCGCCTGCACCGGTTCGGGTGGGTCCTGCGATAGCACAGGTCAGAAGAGCCGCAGCCGGAGCGTCTGCAAAGGAGGCAAGGCGGTCAAGGAGAGCGCCAAACAGGCGTGCTCGGTCAACTCCGATGGCAAGGTCGTGCAGCCCTGGGGGGCCTGGTCCGCCTGCGTCGGCATCGACGGCCCCTGCGACCTGAACGGTCAGCAATCCCGCAGCCAGGTCGTCTGCGCGAGCGGTGAACCAAACAAACAGACCGACCTGCAGCCCTGTGCCCGCACGACGGAGGGCGTGGTCGTGGAGGACTGGGGCCCATGGGGGCCGTGCCTGGTCGGCGCCGATGGCTGCAACGGTCAGCAGGCACGCAAGCGGGTGGTCTGCCAGGGTGGTGCGGCGAAGCATACGGTCGAGAAGAAGGCGTGCACTGGCGCATGCGGTGGCAACCCGCCGGCGGATACGGCGTCCGGTTCGGATGATGCCCAGGGCCAGGGAGTCGCTGATGGCCAGGGCGATGGCGTCACGCCGCCCCTGACCGATGGCGTGGTCGGCGATGGCGCCGGCGGCGGAGGGGCAGCGGTGCATCAGCTGGGCGCGGCGCCGTCGAGCGGTTGCAGTGGTGGCGGCCGCAGCGGAACACCGCTAGGGATCGCGTTGCTACTGGCGGTGCTTGTGATGCTGGGGTTGCGCAGGCGGCGGGATGTTTCTGTCGTGGCCGGTCGAAGCGAGTGGCTGTAGCGCGAACAACGCTGCGATTTGGCCCCCGCGCTGCAAAAACACGCATGCGTGGTTTTGCTTAAGTGTCCGTTTATTATGGGTTTGTGCTGAATTGTCCGGGAGACGACTGCACAATCAGACTCCAAGGACAATACTGAACTGCCCTTTATGCTGCTTCTTTCCACCCACGCTGGTGGTCGACAGGGCGATGATGAGCGAAGGCTCATCGGATGCGCAGCTATCGCAGGAGTCATTGGGCGACAGGTAGGCATCGCCGGCGAAGTACAGCTGACTCGTCAACTCGGCGCCCTGCTTGCTGCGCACTTTGAAGTGGATGTGCTTGGGACGATAGCCGCCCGAGTCCAGGTAGGCGCCGGGCAGGATGGTGTCGAAGGCGAAGCGGCCGTTGCAGTCGGCCGTCAGGGTGGCGCGTAGGGGCGTGGTGTGGCTCAGGTCGCGGTATTGGCCCTTGGCGTCAGCATGCCAGATGTCGATCTCCACGCCGGCGTCGGCTTGTTTGCAGCCCGACAGCAGCACGCGTCCGGAGATGTGCAGGCGCTCGCCGGGCTCCGAGGGTCCGGCCAGCACGGTGGTCTTGGCGGAGCCGGCTTCGTAGAAGGGGCCCTCCATGTCGCTGGCAGTGGCCGTGCAGTGGGCGGGTACGTCGCCCTGTCCGGGCACGACCTTCTCGCCGCAGGTGATGCCGGCGTCCTGGCCGCCAGCATCCAGGCCACCAGCGTCCACGGACCCGGCGCTGTCCGCGTCCATGCCTGAGGCGTCCGATTCAATGGCCGCGTCGCCAGGAGAGCCGGCGTCCTGGCCGCCACCGTCCAGAGGCCCGGTTGCGTCCGCCCGTGCGGCGACGTCGTGGGCCGACCCCGCGTCCGCTGCGCTCTGGTCCGCCCCGGCGCCGTCCGGGTCAACGGTTCCCGGCGAGTCCGACACCGATGCAGCCGCGCAGCCCAACTCTGGCAGCGCCACCCCAGCCAGAGCGACGGGCAGCAGCCCCATCTGGCCCAGAAAGGCACGGCGGTCCACAAGCATGGCCTGGACGTTCGGCCGGTCCTGTTGGAGGTCCAGGCCGTCTGGTCGGTCCTTGTGGAGCTTCGGGGACATCACGTAGCCTGGGTGAGAGCGTCTTGTAGACGCGCGCACAGGCTGGCGGAGAGATGCGGTCGCGCCAAGGTTGGCGTGGGGATATACTGAAGATGCAAGGGTTTTGGCGCAATTCCCGGATCTCGCAAGTTCCGTCATCCGACCGGCGACGGCGGGCAAGCACTATCTATTTATACTTGAAGTTTCGTCTGTCACAGGCGATATTTCAAGTATGATTCCTCGATACCAACGTCTGCACGTAGAAGAACGGCTGCAGGACGCCCCGGTAGTCGCCATCCTCGGCGCGCGTCAGGTCGGCAAGACCACGCTCGCGCGACAGGTGGCGGCGGCCTGGCAGGAGCCAGTGCACTACTTCGACCTGGAGGACCCGGCAGACCGCGCCCGGCTTTCTGAACCCGGTCTGGCCCTTCGACCGCTGCGGGGGCTGGTTGTGTTGGACGAAATCCAGCGCCTGCCATCGCTCTTCGAATTGCTGCGTGTGCTGGCCGATCGCACCCAATCGCCAGCGCGTTTCATCGTGCTCGGCAGCGCTTCGCCAGACGTGGTGCGCGGGGTCAGCGAGAGTCTGGCCGGTCGGGCGGCATTCGTCTTCCTCGATGGTCTGGGGCTGGACGAGGTCGGGCCCGACCGACGCCAGGAACTCTGGCTCCGGGGCGGTTTCCCACGCAGCTTCCTCGCTGACAACGATGCGCAGAGCGAGCGCTGGCGGCTGGACTTCATTCGCACATTCCTCGAGCGCGACCTGCCGCAGCTCGAATTCCGTGTACCGCCCGTCACCGCGCGTCGCTTCTGGACCATGCTGGCCCACAACCACGGCCAGGTGCTCAACGCGTCGTCGATCGGACGATCGCTTGGCGTAGGCGACCATGCTGTGCGGCGTTACCTGGACATGCTCGCGGGCACCTTCATGGTGCGCGTCTTGCAGCCATGGCTGGAGAATGTCGCCAAGCGTCAGGTGAAGCGGCCCAAGGTCTACCTCGCCGACAGCGGGCTGTTGCACACGCTGCTGGGACTGGGCACAGCGACTGCCGTGGAGCGGCATCCGATCCTCGGCGCGTCATGGGAGGGCTTCGCCTTGCAACAGACGGTCCGCCGGCTCGGCGCACGACCGGAGAGCTGCTTCTTCTGGGCCACGCATGCCGGCGCTGAACTGGATCTGCTGGTGGTGCAGGGAGGCCAGCGGTTGGGATTCGAGTTCAAGCGAACCGAGACGCCACGACGGACGCGCTCCATGTATGCCGCGCGGCAGACGCTGGGACTGGATCGGCTCGATGTGGTGCACGGCGGAGCGGAGACATTTCCGCTGGGCGAGGGCGTGCGGGCGCTGGCGATTGGGCGGTTGTTGGAGGACCTCACGGTCATCCGATAGGGCGCGCGCTCTCAACCATCACCAGTGGGAGCCACAGTCACCGGCTCCACCAGTCGCTGCCACAGTTGGCGGCCAGGTTCCCGGCGTCGATCACTTGTAGAGGTTTGAAAACCGGCTGCAATTCAATGTCATAGGTGTTCTGCAAGGCAACCTCCATGGGTGTCCGCCCGGGCGGCGGTCCCTGTCGATTTCACGGCCAATCCACTTCGTTTTCAAGTGTCCGGACAACGGCTGACATGACCTCCTGCGACCGTACCTCCGGCTCGTAGGAAGTGGCCTGTTCGGTAGCCGCTGGCCCGAACCTTGCAACTTCAAACACCTGACGAGGCGAATCGCGCGGCGCCCTCCAACTTTGGGGCGCGCCAGGCGCGAAGAGGGGGGTGCGGCATGCGCCAATGGACCGATCTGCTTGGAATACTGGCTTGTTGTGTCATCGCGACCGCCGCTGGATGCGACCAATCGCCGCAGGAGCCCCCTTTGGAGGAGGCTTCATCCAGCGATGGAGCAGAAGCGCCCCGAAAAGCCGGCACCTCGGCCGCGGCACCGTCCGGTTCTCACACCGCAGCCCCTCCCGCCGGCCTGTCGTGCCAGGATAAGTGCGGCCTCTACACCGCCGGCGACACCTGTCAATGCGATCCCAACTGCGCGTTATACGAAGATTGTTGCGCAGACAAGGCGTCGCTTTGCGGCGGCGTTGATCGCGCCCCGACGAAAGGACCGCACACGGACAGCTGCCAGGATCACTGTGGCGAGTACGCCACCGCCGCCACCTGCCAATGCGATTCCGGTTGCCAGAGTTTTGGCGACTGCTGCGCTGACTTCGGACCGGTCTGCATCGGCGAGACCGCCATGCCCTGTGCCGTGCCATGCCAGGGCGACGAGGTCTGCTTCACAGGCCTCACCAAACACGGAGAGTGCGTGGTCCCAACCTGCGCCGTACCCGGTCCCGGCGGTCTGGCCGTCTTCGCGCTCGACCAGGTGGTCATCGCGCCGACGGAGCAGGGCTGCGATCTCAACGAGGATGCCAAGCCGGATAACGCCATGGGGGTGCTCTCGGGCTTTCTCGGCGATACGAGCGGGGACACCGCCAACTGGCTGGCGACCGCCTCGCCCCGGCCGGTATTGTACGCAGCGCAGTGGCCGGGCGAGGTCACCCAGACGACGCTCATACAGGCCGGCCTGAGCGGAGGTCCTAAGCCACAATTCGCCGCCAATGACTTCGATCTTCTGCAGCAGGGGGCATCTGCGCTCCGCGACTACGGATCGGCGCGGTCGGTTCCAAAGTCAAGCCGGGCAAGGCGCGGCTGATCATCGTCTTGATGGGTCTGCCGCTGATGCTCGACCTGCAGGTGGCCCAGTGGCAACCCAAGGGCAAGTCGGTGGTCGGTGACAAGCTCGCGGGCACATTGTGCGGGGCGACGAGCAAGCAAGCCGTCGAGGATGCCATCGACGGCATTCCCGACAGCGCGCTCAGTCAGATCGGCGGCAAGTCCGCAGTGCACAATATCCTCGCCAATCTGCTGACCCCCGATGTGGACCTGGACGGTGACGATGAAGCGGACGCCATCTCGGTGGCGGCGCACTTCGTAGCCAGCCGGATCGACACCGAGGACTGATACTCGACAGCCGGAATGCGGCTCCGGCTCATCACCACGCCGCCAGGGAGGAGAACATGCGTACAGGCCAAGAAGCGACAATGCCCAGATCCATCTTCGCGCTGGCGGTTTTTGCCTGCGTGGCGTTCGCGGGATGCCAGTTCCACCACCCGCAGGAATCCTACAGCGGCGGAGGCTCGGGGTGGAGTTCTGACCCCTACGCCAATCACACGATTTCGACGGCGCATGGCCCGCCGGCTTCATGCGGCATGACGCACAGCGAGATGCAGTGGTTCAGCGCGGCCGCCAACGCAGCCGACTACTCCATTCACGAGCTGATCGCCTGCGGTGGCGCGCAGGTCGCCCTTGCCAGGACGCTCTTCGTGGCCGTGTTCGCGGGGAACGAGGAGGTCTTTGACTATGATCCCGAGACGCTCGAGCAGGTACGCACGCAGCTGGGTGCGTTTCAGAGCGCGGGTCAGCTGCCTTTCGAGAACATCGGCCAAGGCAAGTGGCGGATGAAGAATACGGCCGGCACCAGCGCTGGTGTGGCGTTCGATGTTCTGATTCACGAGCCCGCTGGGGCCATCGTGACCGACAATCCGTTCATGTTGGAGAGCTATCTGCAGGGCGTCACAGTGACCTACGCCATGACGTTCGAGCAGATGAAGGCCGCCCCGACCAGTCCAAATACCTACACCATCAAGTGGCAGAAGCTGGGCCCCCTGGGCTCCATGCTGGCCGGCGCGCGCGGCGAGGTGCCCAACCCCATCGTTCTGCACATCTCGGCGATGGACTTCCTGGCCACCGTCGATGGCAACGGCTCGGCGGCCCTGTTCGGCCCCTTCGCGAACCTGCTCGACGTGGGCTTGAGTTCACACGTCGACCTGGTGCAGAAGCGCCCGGGCGGCGAGGTGCGCTACGACATGCAGGCGCCCCGCGAGGCGTTGCGCACAGCTGCCTTGAACTCGGTCGTCGCTTTTCAAGTGGTGGGCCTGAACGTCGCCAATGGGAGCCGTTCCCTGCACAGCGTCGGCAGCGGCAAGTTGGGCGCCCAGGGATACGGGCTGGTCGGCACGTTGACACTGGCCGGGCAGCGACAGGACGGCGGCAAGATCGAGGTGGACCTCAAGTACACCGGCGGCACCTATGCCAACGAGGCCTGGCGCTGCGATTAGGGGGCGAGGGACGCGCATGGCCCCCAGGACCGCGAGTTCACGCGATGGATGCCACGAGCTCCGTGGTCACGATCCACAGGCGATCGGCCATGGCGTCGTCCAGGGCGTTGTCGGTCGGCGCCTCTTCTTTGCAGTCGGCAAAGTACCTGCCGTTGACGTCAGCCAGCGACGGAGACGTCGCCACCATGACCTGGGTCGCCGCGCCCTGGGCAATGGTCTTGAAGTTCACCTGGTGCGAGATGCTCTCGTACATGGCTGCAGCGTTCGGGATGTTGCGCGCCAGGTTGGTCTTGATGACGCCGGGGTGGACCGCGTTGGCCGTGCGCTGCCGGCCTCGCCGGCAAATCGTCGGGCCAGCGAGCGGGCGAAGAGGAGATTGGCCAGCTTGGAGTTCCCGTAGAGGCGCCAGGGGTGGTAGTCCCGCTCGCCGGAGAGGTTGTCGAACTCGATGCCCTGTTCGTGCGCCATTCGATGGGCGCCGCTGCTGAGCATGACCACGCGGCCGCGGTCCGTCAGGCGGTCGATGATGCCCTGCAGTCGCCGGTCGATGGCGCACACGGAGTCGACCGCTCGGCGTACCGACGCCAGATCGGAAAGCTCGCAGGCGATCGGGGTCCCGTCACCCTCGCCCATGCCGAGCTCGGCGAACGCGTTGGCGGCTTTGGCGACCGTTCGCGCCAGCCCGATGACGTGACCGCCACGGGCGTGCAGGATCCGGGTCGTCTCCAGACCCAGACCTGAGTTGCAGCCGGTGACCAGCCAGGTGGTCCCGCTGAGGTCGAGGCCTTCGGTGACCTCCTCGGCGGTGCTGGAGAAGCCGAAACCGGTCGGTCCGATGTTGCTGTCATTCATGCGCGCTCTCCTGTGCTTGCTGCGGCTCGGCGGGCTGTCGTGGCCCCCTCGACATGGCTCCGATGACCGCCGCGTTCAAGGCCAGCCCCCACAACCCAGCGTGTAGCGGTACCGGCTGCCAGTCCGGGCGGATGACAAACACCACCGTCAGCGCCGAACCGGCCAGCAATCCGGCGACCAGCGCCCGACCCGGCACGCGCGGGAAGTAGAGGACCGCCACCACAACGGGCGCGAACTGCACCACGGCTCCATAGGCCGACAACAGCAGCATCACCAGCGACCCCTCGTAGACGACAGCCACCAGGTACGACAACAGCATGACCGCGACTACGGTCCACTGGATGACCCGCCGTTCCACCGTCGAGCCCATCTTCCGGCCCATGGCGTGCACCATCCCGTCGCGCACCGCGATGGAGGCGGCGGCGTGCGCCATGGCGTCGCCCGAGGACATGGACGCGGCCAGCGCCCCGGCGCAGAACAGACCGACCAGCACGGCCGGGATCTCCATGTTCATCAACATGTGGGGCAGGATCTGGTCGGCCCGGGCGGGGGCGGAGGCGAAGAGCACGCCAGCGAATCCGATGAGAAAGAGCGGCACCAGAAAGAGCTGGAACGTCGGGTAGAGCACCACCGTGCGACGAATCGTCCGGTCGTCTTTGGCGGTGAACGCCTTCATGAAGATGTGCGGCCAGAACGAAAAGCCGATGGCCGATACCAGCACCGCCGCCGAGTACTCGCCCCAGGTCCACGGCGCGCCTTTGTAGGTCAGTCCCGGCGGCACCAGGTGTTCGGGACGCGCAGCGGCGAGCTGCTCGAACATCTCGCCGACGCCGCCGTAGAGCTTGTGGGGCAGATACAGGCCCAGCCCCCAGGCCAGCAGCAACATGAAGATGCCCTGGAAGGTATTGGTCCAGCCCACGCCGAGCACGCCGCTGCGCAGCACGTAGATGAGCACCACGCCGTAGACCAGGGCCGCGCCCACCCAGGCCGGCAGGGCGCCGCGGGTGACCGTCTCCAGCACGTAGCCGGCGCCCTTCATCTGCAGGGCCAGGTACGGCACAAAGGCCACCACCGAGACCACGGCCATGATGCCGGCGATGGCCGGGATGCCGCTGCGATCGGCGACCATCTCGGCCTGGGTGACGTAGCCGTGTTTGCGGCCCAGCTGCGCCGCCTTCGGGCCCATGAAATAAAAGGGCACGAAGCCGAGCACGCCGTAGCCCAGGATGTAGAACGCCGCGGCGCCACGGCTGAAGGCCCAGCCCGGCCCGCCCAGGAAGGCGAAGGCCGAGAAGATGGTCGCGCCGGTGATGAAGTACATCAGCACCAGGCCCAGGCTGCGGTCGCCGGCGACGTAGCCCTCTGACGTGGTGCTCGCCTTGCGTCCCGGCCACAGGCCCACCGCCAGGCAGGCGGCCAGGTAGCCCAGGGAGACCAGCAGGACGACGGTAGATGAGGGCATGGCTGCGCTCAGTCCTTCTCGCCGTAGGCCAGGTGATACCCGCCCAGGACGCCGAGCATGGCCAGCACCCAGGCGATGTTCCAGGCCAGCGCGCAGGGCACGCCGAGTACGCGCGTGTCCAGCAAGGGGCCCAGCAAGACGTGGCCCGGCCAGGTCAGCGCCGCAGCGGCGACGATGACGAAGAGCGCGAAGAGCAGGGTGGCGGTGCGACGCGGCATGACCGGCTCAGACTTGCCACGTCGGCGGGGCGAAGGCAATGACCGCGTACGGCCACCTCGTGCCTCTAATTGCAGGTGCCGGACTTGCAGGTTCCGCCGGCACCGCAGGGCAGGCCGTCGCTGATGGGCAGGTGCTGGCAGCCTTTGGATTCGTCGCAGAGGTCGTAGCTGCACGGGTTGCCATCGTCGCATCCAGGCGGATTCGGCTGGGCGCATTTGCCCTTGGGATCGCAGGCGGCGTGCCCCCAGCGGTCGGTCCTTATCACCCAGGCACTCAGTCCACCGACCTTGTCGCGTGTGCCGATCAGGGCGAGCGTGCCGTCGGACAGCGACACATGGTCTCCATGGTTGTTGACCTGCTTGTCTCCAAGCGCTCGCTCCCAGAGCAGCTTGCCCTTGGCGTCAACCGAAACCAGCAGGGCGGCTTTGGTCACTCCGCCGCCACCCACGCGAAATCCGGACAGGACCAGCTCCCCGCCAGGCAACGCGCTGATGCTGCGGTTGTGGGTCGCCGTTTGGCCTGGCAGCACCGCCAGCGCCAATTCACTGCCTGCGGAAGACAGCCGCCACATGGCCATCTGGGTGTCCTTGCCGCTGTGGGCGTAGCTCGCGCTGGTCGCACAACTGCCGTCAGGCAGAATCGTCAGGCCGTAGAGCACCACGCTGCCATTGCCGGCAGCCAGCGTCTTCGGCTTGGCCCAGGCCGGGTTCATCTTGGCGTCGTATCCTTGCAGCCAGCCCCTGCTGCCCTTGAAGCTGGGGTTCACGTAAGTGCCGCCGGCGTAGATGCCCCCATCTGCCCGCGCTGCGGCTACGAACAGGCCGAGACCGACGACCGTCTTGCTGGACTGTACGGCGCCATTTGCGCTCAGTACGCGGATGCGACCATAGAGCGTGATGTCCTTGGCGCCGACCTTGACGTAGTCGTAGCCAACTGCGACCTGGGTGCCGTCGGCTCGCTCGATCAGGTCGCGCAGGACGCCGTGATGGGAGCCACTCAGGGTCTTGTACTCCACAAGCTGCGGCTGGTTGCCGCTGGCGGACGTGCGGAAGAGCACCGGCAGATCCATGGACTTGGAGATCTGGCCTGTTACGACGACCTGGCCATTCTTCAGGGCAGAAATATCGGAGGCGAAAACGGCCTTCGACCCGGGCGCCCCCTGTTTCCAGAGCATCTTGCCCTGCTCGTCCAGGCGAGCGACATAGGCCGTCGCCAGGTTGCCGACGTAGTGCATGCCCGTGGCCACCAGACCGCCATCTGGATGATTGGCGATGGCCTTGCCGAAGGACTTGTACACACCGATGGTATAGACCTTGTCGAAGAGTGGATTTACCCCGCCCTGGCAGGTGCCCGCCTGGCAGGTCTCACCGGATGTACACGGCTTGCCGTCGTCGCAGTCAACCTTGGAGAGGGCGCTGTTGATGCAACCCTGACCGACCACGCAGCCCACCCCGGTGCAGTCCTTGCCGTCGTCGCAGTCGGCGACTTTCTTGCCGAAGCAGCCGCCCTTATCCTTGCAGATGGGGTGCCCCCAACCGTCCACCAACTCGAGTCGAATCTTGCCGGTGTATGCGCCCGCCTTGGTCTGCCGCGAGGCCAGCGCGATCGCACCGTCGAGCAAGGGATAGCCGTCAGAGATTTCAAACTCGCTGCCTGCGGACTTCAACCAGCGCACGTCGCCGTCTGCGCTGAATCGGGCCGACATTGCATATCCCTTGCCAGGACTCACGAATCGCCGCCCGGCGAAGACGAATTCGCCGTCCGACAGGCGTTCGATGCCGCCGTACGACGCGGGCATACCCAGATCGATGGGCACATCTGTGACGGTCTTGCCTGCTTTGTCCACACGCAGCACGCGCAAAGGCCATTGTTGGGTGCTGCTCTGGTAGGCCTGGCCGGCGATCAGATGGCCGCCGTCGGCCAGTCGCTGAACCGTCCAGGGTGCTCTGGAGTCGGGCGTCGCGATGACGGTCTTCGAGACGATCACCCCGGCGTCACTCACGACGAGCAGTGCGACGTCGAAACCGGGAGGGGCATCCACGATGACCGACGCGGCGACAGTCCAGCTGCCGTCCTTGTTCACCGTCACCGCTCTCGGGGTGCAGTTCTTGTACAGATTGTGGACCAGGTCAAAGACCTTCTTACCCGAGGCATGGTACCGGCTCACGCGACACGAGAAGGCCCCCTTGTAGACGTATCGAGAAGCGAATGCGACCGAGTCGTCGGGCATTCTGACCATCAACGGCGCGTCGAAGCTGTGGTGGCTGCCGGGCAGGGTGTGCGACCACAAGACCTTGCCCTGGGCGCCAACGCGGGTGAGCCAGATCTTCTTGGACGTCTGGCCGCTGACCACGGAGGACGCCTCACCCAGCAGAATCGCCCCGCCATCCTTCATCGGCAGCAGCGCTTTTCCCTTGTCGTCCACGTCGGCCATGCCCGGCTTATATGTCTTGTGCCACAACAACTTGCCCGCACGACTCAGTCGCCACAGGGCAATCGCCGCCCCAGGCCCGGTCTGTCCGATGCTCCAGCCCAGGACGAAGATGTCACCGTTGTGTGCCGGCCGGACCACAGCGACATGGTTCGTCGTCGCGGGCTCGCCCACCAGCACCTCGAACAACGCCGGCTTGCCGCCGCCGCACTTGCCGCCTTCGCAGGACTCTTTCACCGTGCATTCCTGCCCATCATCGCAGGGCCCCTTGTCCACAGGAGCGGCCGCGCAGCCCCCTGGCATGGCGCACGAGTCCTTGGTGCACGGATTGCCGTCGTCGCACTTCTTGACCGCGCCGGCCACGCACTTGCCGGCGTCGCAATGGTCCTTGTCGGTGCACAAGTCGCCATCGTCACACGTGGTCTTGCCGTCGCTGCTCTTGTCATGCGCGCAGCCGACGTTCTTTTTGCAGCTGTCGACGGTGCAGGCGTTGCCGTCATCGCACACCTTGGCCGCCCCGGGAGTGCAGGTGCCGGACTTGCAGACGTCGTCCACGGTGCAGGCGTCGTTGTCGGTGCACGTGGCCGCGTTGGGCAGGTGCTGGCAGCCCTTGGCAGGGCTGCAGTTGTCGTCAGTGCAGGCGTCGCCATCGTCGCAGGAAGCGGGCGGTCCGGGCTGGCACTTGCCTTCGCCGCACTTGTCGCCGCTGGTGCAGGCGTTGTCGTCATCGCAGGCGCCTGCAGCCGGCGGGAAGAGGCAGCCCTTGTCGGGTTTGCAGTCATCCTTGGTGCAGGGGTTGCCGTCCTTGCAGGCTTTGGGCAGGGCGTCGACGCACTTGCCGGCGGTGCACTTCTCGCCCTGCGTGCACAGGTCGCCGTCTTCGCAGGCCTTGCCAGCGGCCTCGTCGATCATCGCGCACTTGCCCGTCTTGGGCTGGCAGATGTTGTGTACGCAGTCCGTGTCGCCATCGGCAGGACATGGCGGCGGTTCGGTGGCCGGCTCCACCTGGCACTTGAAGCCGGATGACGTCAAAACGCAGTGCAGGGTGCCGTTACAGGCGTCGCCGTCGTCCATGGGCGCGCAATCTGCATCTACAGCGCACAGACACGTGACCTTGTTGCCGGCGCATTTGCCCTCGTCGCAGCCGTCCTCGACCGTGCAGTGATCGCCATCGCTGCAGGTGACCTGCACAGGCAGGTATACGCAGCCGTCCTTGTCGGAGTTGCAGGAATCGCTGGTACACACCTCGTCGTCATCGCAGGCGACGGGTTTTCCCTGACCACAGGTGCCGCCGTTGCAGGTCTGCTTTTCGGTACAAGGATCCCCATCGTCGCAGTCCGCGCCATCTTTGCACGCGGGTCCGGCGTCGACGGCGACGTCCACGCCTGCATCCTGAGCGACGTCGGCTTCGCTTGCGTCGTCCTTGGTCGACCCCTGGTCCGCCGCCACGTCGGCTGCGATGTCGGCGAAATTCGCGTCGTCGGGGATGTCTTCGGTGCAGGCGACCAGGCACCACAGCGCCAGCGACAGAGCAACAGAGCATGCGCGCATATTGCACATCGACAACGCCTCCTGGGCGGGACATGGGGCCCGCAGCTTCCAGACACGAAGGTGCATAATAACGGATCGGAGCCGTCGCATGGAAGGGCGCGTATGGCGAGCATTCGGCAGCGTGTTGCCGGTGGCCGGGGGTCAGTCCCGAGCGGTCCACCAGGCCGACAAGCCAGGCCACAAACCCCGCGACGCCGGGCGTGACACCACGCCGCCTACATGGCTGCCGGGCAGCTTCCACAGGTCGGTATCGGTAGCGGCGACCTCGTCCACCAGACAGGCACAATCCTGCCAGGGGGCGATGGCGTCGTGCTCGAAGACGACGGCCAGGGTCGGGCAACGGATGGCCGACAGGCGCACCGGGCGGCCGTGGATGCGCAGCTGCCCTTTGACCAGGGCGTCGTGGCGATAGAGCTCGCCGATATAGCGCCGGAAGAAAGCGCCGGGCAGGGAGACGTTGTCGTTGGCCCAGGTCTCCATGGCGACAAAGCCGTCCAGGAAGCGGTCGTTCCAGGCCCGGTCGACCACGTTCATGGCCTTGGCCAGCGGCAGGGTGGGCCGGAGCATGCTGAAGGCCCCCTGGAGCAGCTGCCAGGGCACGTTGCCGGTGGCGTCCACCAGGGCGTCGACGTCGAACTGCGGATTGCCGGTCCAGCGTCCCAGTGGGTCCTTGCCGGAGAAGCGCACCGGCGCGGCCAGGTTGCACAACGAGGCGACCTGTTCCGGCGCCAGCGCTGCGTGCATGGCGGTGAAGATGCCGCCCATGCAGTAGCCCAGCAGGTGCACCCTGCCGTGGCTGGCGTGTCGGGCCACCACGCGCACAGCCCGGGCCAGCAAGGTGCCGCAGATGTGATCCAGATCGACGAATCGATCCTCGTCGCCGGGTGTGCCCCAGTCGATGACCCAGACGTCGTGGCCGGCGCCGACCAGGTACTCGGCGAAGGACTTGCCAGGCATCAGGTCGAGCACGTAGTGGCGGTTGATGAGTGAAGGCACCATCAGGATCGGCGTGCGCCACTTCGGTCCGCCGGGCAGGGGCTGGTAGCGCAGCAGGCGGAGCTTGTTCTCGGTGTGCACCACCACGGCCGGTGTGGCGCCAACGGGCGGCTTCGGCCGGGCCCAGAGGGTGGCCAGGTTCCACAGGCCCTTCATGCCGGGCCTCCGTCGATGGCGGGCTCACGATCAGGCATAGAGAGCCTCGAACTGGTGGCCGAATTCAGCCACGACCTGCTTTCGGCGGACCTTCATGGTGGCGGTGAGGTGGCCGCCATCGATGGTCAACTCCGGCGTCATGATGGCGAAGCGCTTGATGGTCTCGTGTCGCGCCAGGCCGGCGTTGACCCGCTCCACGCGCTTGTTCAGTTCGGCCTGGAGCAGCCCGGCCAGGTCGCCATTGCTGGCATCCTGCACGGCGCACCAGGCGGCGAAGGCGGTGGCTTCGAGCCACAACCCCGCCACGAGGTAGCGCTTGCCATCGCCGTAGACCACCGCCTGGGCGATGAGGTCGTCGGCCGCGAAGCGCTGCTCGATATTGGCCGGCGGCACGTTTTTGCCGCTGGCCAGGACCAGGATGTCCTTCTTGCGGTCGACGATGCGCAGGAATCCATCTTCGGTCCACTGGCCGATGTCGCCCGTGCGCAGCCAGCCATCTTCGGTCAGCGCCTCGGCGCTGGCGGCGGGGTCCTTGTGATAGCCGGAGAAGATGTTGGGCCCGCTGGCCAGGATCTCGCCGTCGTCGGCCAGCTTGATGGTGACCGAAGGCAGAGGCTTGCCGACGCTGTCGAAGCGGAAGGCGTCCGGCCGATTCAGGGTCAGGGTCGGTGCGGCTTCGGTCAGCCCGTAGCCCTCGATGATGAGCAGCCCCTGGTCGTGAAACCACCGCTTGATGGCCGGGTCCAGGCCGGCGCCACCGCTGAGCAGAAAGCGGAATCGGCCGCCGGTCATGGCGTCAAGTCGTTGTCGAGCCACCTCGCCTTCGCCGGCAGACTGCGAGGCTGTGGCCAGCTTCTCGAATAACGTCGGCACACTCATGAAGACGGTCGGGCGCACACTCGGCAGCTTCGCAAACACCTCCAGCGGCTCGCAGAGCCAGCTTTCGAAACCCAGGGTATTGCCCAGGCAGGCCTCGCCGAAGCCGAAGATGTGACTCATGGGCAGCCACAGCAGGTCCACGTCGGGATCCTCGTCGGGCTCGCCCAGCAGGGGTGCGTTGCAGCGCAGCCAGTCGCTGCCGTTGGCGGCCACGTTGCGATGGGTCAGCGGCACGCCCTTGGGTTGGCCTGAGGTGCCGGAGGTGTAGAGCATCAGGGCCAGGTCATCCAACCCCAGATCGTCCAACAGGGTCTGCAGGGTCAGGGGCGAGACGGCATGTCGCATGGCGCCGAAGACCCGCAGCTGCGACCAGTTGCGCATGCGATCGCTGGCCTCTTTGGCGGCAGGCAGGATGGCTTTGGTGGCATCGTCCGCTTCCAAGGCCAGGTCGGTCAGCATCGAGGGCACCTGCTGTATACCGTCGTCCATCAAGAAGATGCGCTCCACGCCGCCGAGCCTGGGCCACGCGGCCAGCAGCCGACCCACCAGGGGCGCCGTGGCCACGAAGACGAATCGGGCATCGCAGTGTTCGATGACGTAGGCGGCCTGCTCGGCCGTGCTGTGGGCGTAGATGGGCACCATGGCCCCGCCGGCTGCCTGTACGCCCAACGCTGCGGTGATCCACTGCACGGAGTTGGGCGCATAGATGGCCACTCGCTCGCCCCGTTGCAGCCCGGCGTCGTTCAGATGCAGGGCGACGTCGCGGATGCCGTCGGCATACTCCTGCCAGTTGATGCGGCGCACATCATCGCCGGCCGGGATGACGAAGCGGGTCTTGTCCGCGCGGGCGGGCAGGCTGTCGAAGACGATCCGAGGCGCCGGCTTCAACTCCAGGTAGGGGGCAGGGTCCATCTCAACGCTCCGTGGTCTTCTTCTTCCTGGTCGTTTTCCTGGCCGGCTTGCTGGTCGCCGCGTCCAACGCAGCGCGCAGGGCCACGATCTCGGATCCCTGGGCGACCAGTTGCTGGTTCTGGGCGGCCAGCAGCTCATGCTGTGCGGCCAGCTGTTCCTGCAGGTCCAGCAGCCGACTGCCCAGCTGGTTGACGGCGTGCAACGTGCGCTCCTGGTCGCGCTTGACCGCCACCCCCGCCTGGCCCCACAGAGTCGCCGCCTGGCGGTCTGCGCTGGCCTTGGCGCGCATGGCTGCCGACATCATGGCGCCAGCCGGTCCCAGCACGGCCGGGCTCTGAACCACCTGCTCCATCAGCGTGGCGGTGGCCTGCTCCCAGGCGTCGAATCCGCGCTTCCACATCTTCCAGGCTTCCATGTTTCGCTCCTGTTGCGCGCCGGGCTACAGCCCGAGCCGTCGCACTTCGCTGGCGACCGTGAAGTCGGCCGCCTTTTCGTTCTTCTGGCTGGTCGCCCGGGCCACCTCGCCCAGGCACTCGAAGAGGAAGGAGACCCGCCGCTGGCTGACTTTGGGGCCGATGGCCGGGGTGATCTCCATGTCGATGCGCACCCGGTGCGCCTGGGTCAATGTCAGGTCGGGCAGCTCGAGGCGCCCTGCCGCGTCGACGGTGACCGTGTAGCGATCTTCGCCCACCCACGGCAGGCCGAAGAGGGTGCCGCCGGAGACGGTGGAGGTGGCGGTCCACTTGCTGCCCGGTTCGATGGGGAAGCGGAAGAGGGCAATCGGGTCTTTGTAGACCAGCAGGGTCTTGCCCTCGTCGGGATTCTCGACCTTGGACGCCGTGCCGAGCAGCCACAACGCCTTGGCGTCGTGTCGATAGACCCCCTCCACCTCGCCGGCGGCGTCCAGGGGCACGACGAACGCTCCCGCCTCGAAGGCGTCCTGGTACCAGCGCCCGGTCAGGCCGCTGGCGACGAAGGTCGCCGCCCGATCCGAGCTGTCGTTGGCCGACCAGTCCCAGAGGCGTTTGCCGTCGCTGCCGATCTTGCCGACCAGGTCCACGGCGCTCTCCACCTCGTCGGCGCTGACCCGGTAGCGGGCCGGCACACCCAGGGCGGCCTTCATCTCGTGCGGCTCGATGCGTCCGTCGAGGTTCGGTGTGCAGGTGAGCGGCTGGCCGGGCGCTGCCGTCCATGGCAACAGCGGCGCTGGATGGGTGAGGTTGTCCTCGCAGCTGGCCAGGCCGGCAAGGAGCAGGCCGCAAGCGATGGCGAGTCTTGTCTGCACGTTGTGGCTCATCGTTGCCTCAAAACAGCCAGCGCAGGCCCAGCCGGAGCAGCCAGGCAGGGCGCGCCTGCAGGTCCAGTTCGGGATTGTCCAGGCCGGCCAGCGGCAGCAACACCGCGCCCTCCAAGCTGGCTTCCAGGCCATCGCGGCTGCGGTAGCGAATCGTCGGGTCGATCTCGATGCCCAGGGGATGGGCGTTGCCTGGCGTCGAGCCGGCGCGCTCCGCCCACGAGGCGATGGCGGCCAGATCCAGCTCCAGGCGGCCGGCGCCGAAGTCCGGCCAGCGCCAGTGCAGGTGCGGGCGCAGGTAGATGGCGTCGGTCACGCGGCCGATGATCTCGCGGAACAGGATGCGGTCGATGCGGTAGTCGCTATGGAAGCGGAAGTTGTCGATCCGATGGTCGCGTGGTGGATCGGCCTGGGCGCCATCCAGGTCTCCCGGTAGCGGCGCCGATGCGGCCAGGGGCTGGCTGGCACCGAATCCCGGCGAGGCATCGCCGCTGGCCCAGCCGAGATCCAGCCCTGCCGCTGGACCGGCCGTGGGGCGGCCCCATTCGGACTGCAGCGCTGCGCCCATCTGCAACGACTCAAGGCCGCCGCGGACCAGCGCTCCCGGGATCAGGGTGGTCTGCTCCACGGTGGCGTGCAGGACAGCGGCTTCGGCCTCGATGCGGAAGCGGGGGCCTCGCCAGCGCAGCCACAGGTCGCCGCCCAGGGCGGAGAAACCCCGCGGAACCACCTGCGCCGGACCCAGGGGCGTCGGCGTCAGCAGGGGCAGGTAGCCTGCTGGCACGTCCACCTCCTGGCTGCGATGGGATAGCCACAAACCCGCGTCCAACGTGGTCCGGCCCACCGCGGCGCGGCGCTCGAATGTCGCCTCGTCGTGGAAACGGAGTACCGCGAGAGTGAGGGAGCGCACGTCATCGCGCGGGTCCAGGTCGACGGTCCTGCCCGGCGCCCGACGCGGCACCGACGGCCCCGTCGCCGACCAGTCCCAGGCCAGCGCCCAGACCAGCCCGACCAGGGGGGTGACGAACGCGATTCGATCGGCGGCATCGCCCGTATCGGCATCCGAGCCGTCGCCACCGTGGGTGAGCATGCCGAGGCCCCAGTGGCTGCCCATGCGACCGGCAGCCAGCACACCCAGGGGCGTCAATGTCTCGGCCCAGGCCCGGCGGATGCGCAGGTTGGCGGCGTCGGTCTGCTGGCCGAGGCTCGCCATGGGCGGTCCGGAGGGGCGGTCGCCAAGGCCCACATTGTCCAGCAGGTCCACCCGAACGTGCAGGGCGACGGCACCGCGCGGGGCGTAGATGTCCACATCCGTGCGCAGGCGCATGTCGGCATGGCGCAGGACCTGGGCGTTGGGATCAGAGAGCGAGACCGGAAACAGCAGCTGCCCGGACGGCGTCGGGCCGCGGTCCAGGTCCAGGTTGCCGAGCAGCTCGCCCCGCAAGCGCAACGCACCGTGCAGTTCGACGCCGGTCTCCGCCCGATCCACCAGGCCCTGGCCCAGCTCGGTGAACGTGCCACTGGCCGCGTGGCCCGGCGTGGCCCACAACAACAACACCGCGAGCAGCGGGAGGCGCGCGCTCATGGGCGCCCCTCGGCCAGAAAGGCCAGCAGATCCCGTGTCGAGGCCTCGCGCGCTTCGATCATCGGGAAGTGGCCGCAACGCGGATAGATGCGCAGGCGAGCGCGGGGCAGGGTGCGCAGCAGCCGCCTGCCATGGCGCAGGCGGGCGACGCGATCCTGTTGCCCCCACAACAGCAGGGTCGGTTGCTGAACCTTGCCGTAGTCGCCTTCCACCGCCGCAAAGCGCTGTCCCCGGCTGGCCGCCAACGCCGCCGCCCGTGTGCCCGGCCGTTCCAGCGCCGCGTAGACCGCATCGACGAAGGGCTGGCGCACCCGGCTGGCGTCGTAGAATCCCAGCGCAAGCCGCTCATCCACCCGTTGGTCGTACATCAGGCCGAAGAGCAGCTCGCCCATCACCGGGTAGCGGGCCCACAAGAAGAAGGATGGCAGCTGGTCCTGCCAGACCCAGGCGTCGTAGAGGGCCAGCCGCTGCACTCGCTTGGGCGCCAGTCGGGCCATGGCCAGGGCCACCGACGAACCCCAGGAGTGGGCGACCAGGGCGAATTGCTGCACGCCCCGCTTATCCAGCAGCGCCAATACGAGCTTCGCCTGCGCGTGGGCGCTGTAGTCACCGGCCGGGCGGTCGGTCCAGCCGAACCCCTTCAGGTCCATGGCGATGACGCGGTGGTTGGCGCGCAGCTTTGGCGCCACGCCAGCCCAGGTCTCCAGGGCGGAGGCGAAGCCGTGCAACAGGACCACGGCGGGGCCCTTGCCGGCGTCCTCGTAGCGCATGCGCACGCCGTCGACCACTTGCCAGGCGGCATCTTTGGGTTCGCCGGGCATGGCGCCCTGGTGGTGGGCCAGACAACCGGGCAACAACGACACGACCAGCACCAGCGCCACGAGCGCTGTGTGCCGCGGCGAACGTCGCCCCCTCGGTGTTGGCGCCCGTCGACTCACGGCGTCAGCCTCCGCAGCTCGGCGGCGTTGACGAAGTCCACCGACTCCTCGCCGGAGTGGGAGCGAAGAGAGGCCACCGTGCCAAAACACTCGGCGGCGAAGAGCTGCGTGCGCAGCCGTGTCTTCAACAGCCCCACCTGCCGATCCAGGAGGGTGCTGACCCGTAGGACCGGGAAGTTGCCAAATGGCGTCTTGGCGATGCCATGGGCGTCCACCTTGGAGGCATAGGTCTCGGTCGCCAGGGCCATCACGCCATTGGCCAGCCCGGTCACGGTCGCCTTGCGTTGCCAGGTCTTGTCGGCCTTCAGCGGAAAGGCCAGCACCTCCACCGGCGGATCGTAGGTCAGCCGCGTGGCCAGCAGCCCATCATCCGGCGACACCACGCCGCGCAGCAGCAGAGCCTTGGAAGTGAGCTCAAAGACGCCGAGCAGGGGGTCGTCTTCGACAAACTGCGCCGCATAGGTGGCGCCGGCGAAGTGTTTGGCAAACCAGGTCCCTTTGACCGCCAGGGTCTTCACCTTGGCGTCGTGGTCGCCGGTCATCGCGCCGCCGAAGTCCCACACCCGGCTGCCGTCTGCCTGCTCCTTGCCGGCGCTGGACACCTGGACGTTGGTGGCGATGCGGAAGGTCGCCTGCAGGTTGGCGCCATAAGGTGCCTCGTGCCGTTCGATGGTGCCGTTGTGGTCCGGCTTGCAGGTGATGGGCGTGCCGCTGTCTGCGGTCGTCGATCCATTGTCTGGCTCGGCGGCGCTGTCGTTGTTGGTGCCCGTATCCGTGCCGGCGCCCGCGTCGTGGCTCGCGTCATCGGCTTGCGCGGCGCCTGAATCGGAGGCGGCATCCTCGGACTGGAACCGGGGCGCAACGTCCTCGCCGCCGTCAGATGAGCCGATATCCGGTGCCACGCACTGACCGCCGGGACCGCAGACTCCCGAGGCGCAGTCGGCGTTCACCAGGCAGGTGCGCTCGGCGGTGCTGCTGCAGGCCAGCGACCCGCACAACACGGCCGCGCACAAAAACATCGCGGACAGGATCGTCGCAGGCAGCAGGGCGCTGCGGGTTGGCCATGTCGGGGTCGCGTTCATCTGCGCCGCTCCAGGACTCCACAAGGGCCGGACGACCCACGCCCGGGCTGGCTGTACGGGTCGCACCATCGTTCAACTCCCGGGCCGCGATCAACCCCTGACCGCACCGACCGCCAGTGCGCCATTGTCGTCGCTGTCCGATTGCTTGCGCGCAGCCTTCAGACCCGTCTCGCGCAGGCCCCATGCCGGCACGATGATCAACAGGTGGAGCACCGCCAGCAGCGCAAGCGCGCCGGGGAAGCCGCCCGCCTGGGCGATGGCGCCGGTCAACACGGGCAGCAGGAAGCCGCCCACCTGGCCCACCAGCAACAACAATCCCAGCGCTGCACCCGCCCGGGCCACACCGATGCCGGGCAGCTCCAGGGGCAGGGCCAGGAGCAAGGGCGCGATGCATCCACCACCCACAGCCGCGACGGCCAGCAACAGACCGGGCGCACCGGGCGCGATCGCCAGGGCGGCCAGCCCCACGGCTGCCACCAGGGCGCCGCCGATCAGGAAGGGGCGGCGCAATCCAACGCGGTCTGAGATCCACGGCCCGGCCAGGTTCGCCAGCCCGGCCACGCCCAGCCAGCTGGCCACGGCCACACCGACCGCACCAGCGGACATGCCGGTATCGGCCAGCAGGCGCGGCAACACGCCCAGGAGCGCCAGGTATCCGCCAAAGAGCAACAACTGCATCGCTGCCACGCGCATCAACTGCCGGTCCCGGGCCAGGCGCAGCACATCGCCGATGTTCGCGTGCGCCATCAGGGTCGCCCGGTCGCGTACCAGCACCATCCAGAGCAGGGCCACCAGGGCCATGGCCACTCCGGCCATCAGCATGGCCTCACGCCAGCCGCCCAGCATCGGCGCCAGCCAGGTCCGTGCCACAAGCACCGTCAACGCGGTGCCACCGGTGTAGCAGACCAGGGCGATGCCATTGGCCCGACCGATCCGCGCCGCAGGCACGTGCGCAGCCAGAATCTTGGGAATCGCCGGCGCCGCGAAGCCGATGTGCACACCAAAGAGCAGCATCACCAGCGCCAGGTCGATGGCATCGCCCACCAACGCCCGCGAAGCGCAGGCAAGGGCGCCGACCAGCATGGCGATACCAGCCACCCGGCGAGGGCCCCAACGATCCACCGCCGCGCCACCAAAAGGCGAAGCCAGCGCGATGCCCAACGGTGCCGCCCCCCACACCACCCCACCCATGGCATGGGAGAGCGACAGGTCGCGGGCAATGTCGGGCATCAGCGGCGGAATCAGCGACCAGCCAAGCCCCCCGCCAATCCCCTGCATGGCGCCAGCGAGGGCGGTGATCAGCATGGGTCGGGCCGGGTCCGTGGTGGTTGGGAGGTCTGTAGTGGTTGGGGCGGCGTTCATCAGGAGCTCCGTTTCGTCTTGTGCAGCCCAGCGACCATGAGAGTCGCCCTGGCTCGGCCGGAAGCTAGTGGCGGCGGCAGGCGCTGTCAAGGGCTTTTTGTGCGCCGCACCATTTGACTATGATCAGGATACTGAAGGCTGTGCTTGCGGTTCGCTCAAGGCTGGGTCATGCTGCAGCAAGCAGCGGAAATGCTGCATATGCGGACTCGCACCCGAACCCCCACACTCACCCGCCTCCGGACACGAATACCGTCACAGAAACACCATGATCACCATCAAAAAATACAGCAATCGCCGCCTCTACGACACCGATCAGAGCCGCTACATCACCCTCGAGGAGCTCGCCGAGCGCATCCGCACCGGCTCCGACGTTCGCGTGATCGACGCCAGCACCAATCGCGACCTCACCCAGGCGACGCTGGTACAGATCGTTCTGGAGAGCCGCGGCGCTGCACGGCTGCTACCTCCCTCGCTGCTGGTGGCCATGATTCGCATGGGCGATGACGCCCTGGCCGATTTTCTCGGCCGCTGGATGGACTGGGCCCTGCAGATGTATGGCGCTGCCAGGCAGCAGGCGCAGCACGTCGCGACACCTTTCTGGGGCGGTGGCAATCCCTTTGGGCCCCTCTTCGGTGGTCGTTCGCCGTGGTCTGGCGGGCCATATGGTGGCGGCGGTGGTGGTGGGGGTGGCGGCACCGGTGGCTGGCCGGCTGGCAACTGGGGTGGCGGACCGGCCGCTGGCGGACCTGCGGGCAACTGGCCACAGCCGCCATGGACACCTGGGACTGCTGGCCCCGCAGGACCCGGCCCTGCCGGTGGACCGATGCCAGCGGCGGAACCGCCAGCCGATGCCGAGCCGCCTGCCGCATCTGGCGGGCCTGAGACGTTCGCGGGCGTAGACGCGCCGCCAGTCGTCGATGACCAGCTTGCTGCGCTGCGACGTGAGCTGGCCGAACTTCGTGAGACGCTCAGCGGAGTCACCGGGACCGATAAGGATTCCGACTCATAGCAGTGTTGTGCAGTGCAACAATTCTGGCTTGACAGGCCTGGAGTCGCCACCTAGCTTGGGTCCACAACACGCCGCCACGAGCGGCAGGAGGATCCAGGAAATGGCAGACAAGAACACCAACAAGCAGACCGACAAGCAGAGCCACGCCGGTGGCAAGAACGACGCCAAGGCCACTTCGCAGGCGCAGCAATGGCCCTGGGCTGCCGGCTGGCCCCAGATGCCACAGATGTTCCAGATGCCCGAGATGCCGCAGATGCCCTTCCAGGCGCCCGGCCTCGACGAAGGTGTCGAGCGCTTCGAGTCGTGGATGGCGGAGATGGACAAGTTGTCGCGCACCTCCGCCGAGCAGGCCACCAAGGCCATCGATGAGAACGCCCGCCTGTGCAAGGCTTCGCTGGTCTATGCGCTCGAGCTTCAGAACAAGGCCAGCGCCCTCTGGCTGGACAACGTGCGCAAGGCCGCCGCGTCGTTCAACAACACCCAGGCAGGTGCCTGATGGGCGCAGTCATGCGTCCGACCGCGCCCGTCACGCCGACGCCTCATGACGTCATGTTGCGCGACGGCAGCGCCCGACTGCTCCGCTTTCGCCGGCCCATGCAGGGGTCGGCGGAGGCGGGCGTCGTCACACCGGATCACTGCAAGCCGATCCTGCTCGTGCCTTCGATCATCAACCGCTGGTACGTGCTCGATCTGCGCGCCGGCGCCAGCCTGGTCGAGGCCCTGGTGGCGCGCGGATTCGATACCTGGTGCCTGGATTGGGGCGCCCCCGGCGATGAGGACCGCCACTTGTCGTGGTCCGATGTCATCGATCGACTCGCCCGCATGGTGCGCGCCGTTCGTCGGCATGTAGGTGGCGGGCCCATCGGTATGCTCGGTTACTGCATCGGCGGCACCATCGCCGCGATCCACGCCGCGCTGCAGCCGGCCAGCATCAGCGCCCTGGTGAACCTGGCCGGTCCCATCGACTTCAGCAAGGCGGGCGTGCTGGCCCACTACACGAACCCGGAGTGGTTCGATCCGGCGGGCGTTGTGGCCGCCGGCAATCTGCCGGCGCAGATGATGCAGAGCGCGTTTGTGGGCATGCGGCCAACCCGACAAGTCGGCAAGTGGATCGGCCTGATGGACACCGCGATTCAGGCCCGCGATGGCGAACATCGACGCCAACGAATGGCCGCGTTCGACGCCCTGGACGCCTGGGCATCGGATAACGTGGCCTTCCCAGCGGCGGCCTATGTGACCTGGATCGACGAGTTCTACCAGCGCAACCTGCTGGTCCAAGGCAAGCACCACGTCGCTGGTCGACGGGTCGATCTCGCCGCCATCGACTGCCCGTTGCTGACCATCGTGACGCAACGGGACAACATCTGCCCCCCTGAGGCAGCCAGCGCTCTCGGGCCGCTGACCAGCTCGCCATCGCACCGTGTGATCTCCGTGCCGGGCGGACATGTAGGCGCCGTGGTGGGCCGACGGGCCACGGCGGAACTCTATCCCGCGCTGGCGGACTTCTTCGCCGACAACGTCAAGGCGATGGAACAGCCTTCGATAGCTTCTTCCGGTACGCAGCGCTCGCCTGCTTGATCAGCGCTTCGGCATCGGCGGCCGTACCCCAGCCCGACGGCTTCATCTTGCCCGGGCCCTTATAGGAGGCGAAGAACGTCTCCACGATGGTCGTCACGCCGGCAAAACGTGACTTCAGATCGGCCAGACTCGTCACAGCGGCAAACGGCCCAGCCGTATCGACAGCGAGGATCTTGTCGTCCTTCTCGCCGCCATCCAACAACCGCAATACGCCGATGGCGCGGGCCTGGATAACGCTGCCACGTGTCCGCGGCGGCCCGAGCACGAGCACATCCAGCGGATCGCCATCACCGCCAGATGCGGCGTCCAACAAGGTGCGCGGCACCATGCCGTAGTTGCCCGGGTAGCCGACGTATTGCACCACCCGCGGCTTGCCGTCTTTGATCTCCCAGCGCATGGCGCCATCGGGCTTGCTCACCTCCCACTTGTCGAGCGTGCCGGCGGGGATCTCGACCACCACATTCAGGCTTCCATCTGCGGTCTTGGCGGGCCAGCCGTCAAGCCAGGAGCGGCTGCCCACCAGGGTGTGCGCGTTGGGCTGCCGAACGCCAGGCGGCGCGTCGTCGGGGCACGTCTGCGAGCTGGCACATGCGGCCAGGTTCCAGCCCAGGCAGAAGATGAAGATGAGAGGATGGAAGCGCATGGTGGTTCCCCTTGATCGGCGGCAGGGTAGGCGGGGTGGCCTCAATCGGGCAAGGGCGTCGCAGATGGCACCGAGCCGACGCCAATGCATCTCACCCCTCGACTTGTCGCCCACGTCACCTATGTTGTGCCTCTGGAGGTGAGAGTGGACGACGTGCCGGTACTGGAGATCTTCTCCGACTACATCTGACCCTGGTGCTATCTCGGCACCGGGCGTGTCGCGCAATTGCAACGGGAGTGGCGCATCAAGGTGCGCTGGCGCGGCTTTCCGCTGCACCCCGAGGTGCCGGCGGAGGGCATGGCCCTGTCCGACCTCTTTCCCGGCGGGGAGACCATGATCCAGGCCACGCGGGCGCAGTTGAAGTCGGCCTTCGATGCCGAGGGGCTGCCCTACGACGCCGCCCTGGCGCGCACCTTCAATACCCGCCAGGCCCAGGAGCTCGGCGCCTGGGCGGACGAGCAACCAGGCGGCGAGGCCGTGCATGACGCGCTCTTTCGGGCGGTCTTCGAACACGCGCGCAACGTCGCCGATATGGACGTCTTGATGGACGTGGTCGACGCCTGCGGACTCGACTCGAAAGATGCCCGAAAGGCCCTGGAGACGGGCCGCTATCGCGACAGGGTGGATGCGGACTGGGCGCTGGCCCGGGAGGGCGGGGTCAAGGCCGTGCCCACCTTTGTATTTGGCGGCTTTGGTGTTCGGGGCGCGCAACCGCTACCGGCTTTGGAGCGTCTTTTGGAGGTGGGCGGTGCCCAGCGAAACCACTGAGACGAACGCCGCGGCCGAGAGCCGTGCGACGGCGGGCGGAGACCCCTCGGGCCATCTGGGGGCGCGTCGATTCATGGGCGCCAAGGACCTGCTGGCCGATGGCGTCGAGCATGGCACCCGCGTGATCGAACGCAGTCAACGTTCGGTAGCTCGACGGGTGGCCGCCGTAGCCGGCGCCCTGTCCGGCCGACAGGAAGAGGCCGAACGCATCGGTGACGCCGCCGGCGCGGTGTTCACCATGGGCTATCGCAACACCCGCATGGTCGCTCGCCTGATCAGGCTCGTTCTGGACGCGGCGCATGACGTGACCGAACCCATGCTGCGGGGCCGGGGCGCAGCCCATCATCCGGTGCCCTTGCGCTCGGATGAGACGGGCAACGCGGCCTGGCTGTGGGATGGCTTCATCGGCGGCCTGAACGGCATCGTCGGCGACCAC
This sequence comes from uncultured Enterobacteriaceae bacterium, assembly GCA_964438735.1. GTDB lineage: Bacteria > Myxococcota_A > UBA9042 > UBA9042 > UBA9042 > CAYTLW01. Next base: position 65,825 of record CAYTLW010000012.1, read on the forward strand.
CTGGCGGCCACCGACAACCCGCTGGCCATCGCCATGCGAATGCGGCTGGGCGATCGATTCATCACGCCCGGTGATGCGGACCTCGCCGAAGCGCTCGCTGAGCGACCTGCAAAGCTCTGCGTCTTCGTACATGGACTGTCGGCGACCGAGTGGTCCTGGGCCTTTGAAGCCGAGGCGCAGCAGGGCACCCCCGAGGTGAACTACGGCTCGTTGCTGCAGGGCGAACTCGGCCATGTGCCCCTCTACGTGCGCTACAACACCGGCTTGCACATCTCCGACAACGCCCAGCAGCTGGACGAACTGCTGCAGGCGACCCTGGACGGGCTGCCGCACGAGGTCGACGAGATCGCGCTGATTGGCCACAGCCTGGGCGGGCTCGTGGCCATGGGCGCAGCACACTATGGCGACGCTGCCGGCCGTGACTGGGTCAAGCGCCTGCGCCATGTGATCAACATCGCAGCGCCTCACCAGGGCGCGCCGCTGGAGAAGTTCGGTCACCTGGCCGTGACCATCATGGGTGCCATCGACACCCCGGGCACGCGCATCCCGGCCGAGGTGATCTCTGCGCGCAGCGCCGGCATCAAGGATCTACGCCACGGCCACGTGGTCGAAGAAGATTGGCGCGACGAATCCGCAGGGCAGGGCGCTCGATCGGCTGTCCGCCGTCTTGACGGCGTGCACTACCACCGCATCGCCGCCACCATTACCGAAGACCCTGGCCACCTCATGGGCCAACTCGTGGGCGACACCATGGTCCGCACCGGGAGCGCCGTGGATAGCGCTGCGAGCGTCGACGGTGATGAACATCCCGGCGAGGTCGCCATCGTGGGCGGCCTCAGCCATGTCGCCCTGGCCAATCATCCGCGGGTCTATGCCCACCTGCGAGACTGGTTGGCGTCGTAGCGTTTACGAGCGCGGCGATCGTCCGCCGCCGCCGCCACCGCCGCCGCCTCCGGTGCCGCCGCCACGGCCGCCCCGCCTTCGTCGTCGCCTGCCGGGTTGGGGACGACCGCCACCGCCACGGGAACCGCCGCGATTGCCGCGCTGGGGTCCTGGCCTCGGACGTGATCCGCCACGCCCGGAGGAGCCCTGGGCCGGCGGGATGGCGGACGGCAGGTGCCAGCGGTGATCGAGGTCGACCGGGATGGCGTTGCCGGTGGAGCGCTCGATGGCCCTGAGATGGTCGCCTTCGGACGCATCGCAGAAGGAGATGGCGATGCCATCCCTGCCGGCGCGCCCCGTACGACCGATGCGATGCACGTAGCTCTCTGGCTCGTTGGGCAGGTCGAAGTTGAAGACGTGCGTGACAGCCTCCACATCGAGGCCGCGCGAGGCCAGGTCGGTGGCCACCAGCACGTGCAGATCGCCATCGCGAAATGCGTCCAGGGCGCGTTTGCGGGCGCTCTGGGACTTGTTGCCGTGGATCGCCTCTGCGCCGATATCCACCTGGCGCAGCTGTTTGACCAGGCGGTTGGCGCCGTGCTTGGTGCGGGTGAAGACGATGGCCTGGTAGACCGCCGGATCGTCCAGCAATTCAGCCAGCAGGCGGCGCTTATTCGGCTTGGCGACGAACATCACCTTCTGCGCGATGCGATCCACCGCGACCAGCTTGGGCGCCACGTCCACCCGCACCGGGTCGCTCAGGAAGCCGCTGGCGAGCGAGACGATGCTCGGCGGGAACGTCGCTGAAAACAGCAGATTCTGTCGCTTGGCGGGCAGCAGGCGAAGCACTTTGCGGATGTCGTGGATGAAACCCATGTCGAGCATCCGGTCGGCTTCGTCCAGGACGAAGAACTCGACCCGACTCAGGTCCACATGACCTTGACCGATGAGATCCAGCAGCCGCCCGGGCGTGGCCACCAGCGCGTCGACCCCGCGTCGTAGCGCGGACACCTGTGGGCCCTGGCCGACGCCGCCGAAGATGACCACATGGCGCAGGTGGAGAAAGCGGCCGTACGCCTCCAGCCGCTCGCCGATCTGGGCCGCGAGCTCGCGGGTTGGTGACAGGATCAGGGCTCGAATCGGCCGCCGGCCGCGGCGATCAGAGGCCGCGTCCAGGTGCTGCAGGATCGGCAGGGCGAACGCCGCCGTCTTGCCGGTACCGGTCTGCGCGCAGCCCAGGCAGTCGCGCCCCTCCAGCAACGCTGGAATCGTACGTGCCTGGATCGCCGTCGGCGTGTCGTAGCCCTCCTCGTCGATGGCGTCGAGGAGCGGGTCGATGAGGTCGAAGTCTTCGAAGGTCAAGATGTGTCCGTGGTCAGCCGCCGGAGTGCCCCCATGCGGCCGGCGCGACCCTAAGGATGGCCGGGTGCGCTGTCAACGTGTTTCAAACAGGGGCAAACCCCGATTGTCACGAACAGGCCCGCGAAGTAGGCTGCCCGCGACCATGGGCTGCGGCCCCGGAGCGCCAGCATCCTCGATGAAATACTGGGTCTCCCTGGCGCTGTTCCCCTTCCTGCTCGCGTTTCAGTACATCGGCGTGATGGGCGTGAACGACGCGCTCTTCTCGGTCTTCTACCTGGCGGGATTCGCCGGCTGTCTGTGGCTCAGCCGCCGTCGGGACGCCACGATCCCAGCCTGGACTCCGGCCGCACGTCCGTTGGCAGCCAGGATGGTGCTGGGTTTCGGCGGCCTGCTCTGGATCGCCGGCACGCTGGCCATCCTGAACATGCGCTACGGCTGGGTACCCGTGCCGCCGGCCCCCTACAAGCGAATCCTGGGTGAAGCGGTGCTCATGTCCCTGCTGGGCACCATGCTCAGCGGCTGGCTGGCGCCCATGCTGGGCACCGCCGGATTCCGTCCGCGCTCCCTGGTGCGCGTCGCGGCGCAGGTCGGCTCGGTCTTCGCGGCCGCCCTGGTCGCCCGACTGCCGCAGCAGGGGCTACCCCTCTTCCCGCCCTGGATACTGTCCGAGGTGGTGCTGTGGACGGCCTTCATCATCCTGCTGATCTGCGTCGTCCGGCCGCCCCGGTCGATCCTGCGCTTCGTGCTCCTTGTGGTGCTACTGGGGGTCGCGCTGCGCGTGGTGGGTCTGCACACCTGGGAGGTGCATCCCCTGGTTCGCGACATGCTGGCCCTGGTGCAGAGCGCCTGGGATCGATTCGTCGCCGGCCAACATCCCTATGGCGTGCACCAGATGCAGGAGGGAAGCCAGGTCCCCCTGACCTACCTGCCCGGCATGTGGATGCTATATGGCCTGCCGCGCGGCTTGGGGCTGGACATCCGCTGGGCCGCCATCGCCGCCGACATCTGCATCGCCGCCAGCATGGTCTGGGCGCTGCGCCGGGTACCGGAAGCGCGACGGCCGTGGGCCGAGGCGGGCGTGGCCCTGTTCTGCGCCACCTGGTTCTTCCTGCCTTCGGTGCACTGGAATGGCATCTTCGCCGAGCCCCATATCTGGTGGGCATGCCTGGCGCTGGTGCTGGCCTGCGTGATCACCGAGTCCTGGTGGCTGGCGGCCGTGGCGTTGGGCGTGGCCATGTGCACGCGCCACTTCGGCATCCTGCTCTGCCCCTTCGTCTTCCTGGCCGGCGCCCGGGCGTTGGGCTGGCGACCGGCGCTCCTGAGGCTCTCGGTCACCGCCGGCATCGTCGCGCTGTGGGTGGCACCCTTTGCGCTGACGGCCCCCGACGAATTCTGGCTCGGCACCTTGCGCTGGCTGCGCGCATACGGGCCGGTGCATCGCGAGTGGTTCGACGACAAGATCGGCTTTGCAGGCATCTTCTATCGCAGTGGCTTGCACCCCTGGTTGGTCTTCGTGCAGGTGGCGAGCCTGCTGGCGGTGATTGTCCTGGCGCTTCCCAGGCGCCTGTCGCGGCGCTGGTTCGTACCTCTGTCGGGCACGGCCTTCATCCTCTTCATCATGTTTAATGGTCTGATCTGGCACAGCTTCTATCTGGGAGCGTCGCTCTTCGCCGGCTTCGCGCTCTTGGATTCGGGCGGAACCCGGGCGCCACATCGCCCGGTGCCAAGGTCGCTCGCCATCGGTCTGGGCGTCGTATTGCTCGTGTCCCTTTGCGTCGGTGGATTGATGTTGTGGGACATGGCGCGCTACGCCGACCGCAGCCCGCTCAAAGCAGCCCGTTCGTGGATCATCCCCCAACTGCAGACCAGCGACGCGGTGGTCGACGCCAGTGGCGACCATGTCTCCTTCATCCAGGACGCGCATTTCCTGCGCGGGCACCGGCCGGGACGGCGCATCATCAAGGCGCTGGATGTCTTTCATCCCAGCTCGCCGGGCCTGGATGCCATCGGTCGCGACCGCTTCTGGGTCGCCGGGCGCTCGCCGTCGGATCTGCAGTCCTGGCGCAGGCTGGGCAAGGTGGTCGCTGAGCAGGGCTATGGCAGGTTCACGGTGCTGGGCATTCAACGACACGACATCCGCACCAAACTGAGCCAACACCTCGACGTGTTGCATCCCTTCCGACAGGCGCCGGACCAGGCGCCGGTGCTGCTGGCGGCGGACGTGAGCCCGACCGCGGCGGTCGGTCACTGGAAGGGCGGTGTGGCGAGACAACAGGTGGTGGTGCAGGGCCGTCGTTGTCGACTTGACCGCGCGGTGCGCCCGCTGGTGCACGTGCAGGCGGGGGGGCCAACTGTGGTCACCCTGCGCTGGGAGAAGGTGCAGCCGGGCCAGTCCCTGGTCGTGCTGGGCGGCTTCGTCGGTCGCTCGGTCGCCTGGCGGCGTGGCGACGTCGCCATCGATGTGGACGTCGGGCAGGCAAGGGTCGGTCGCTTGACCCTGGTCAATCGCCCTGGATTGCAATGGCTGGCCCTGGACACCTCGAACATGCCGGCGGGGCCAGCGCGCATCCGCATGACCGCGCACTTGCGCGACCCAGCGCCGCGGCAGCTATGCCTGGATGCGTGGGTGTTGAGCCCCGTCCAGTTCGCCGCGCCATAAGAATTGTACGGGTTCGTTTCACAAGTCCTCTCGGGCAGCACGCCGCCAGACTGGTAGCCTGTGCGCCGACAGTCCACCTCCGAGCCTCGATGCGGGGCCGGCCAGGAGGTCACCCGTGCGACATTTCGACCGTCTCCCCTTGGCAACCATCGCCGTGGCATGCCTGCTCGCCGCGTCCTTCGTGATCACCGGCTGCGGCGAGGATTCCGTGGTCGCAGGGCCCCAATTCATCGACCAGCAGGACGTATCCGCCGATGGTTCCACCGTCGACAGCGAGGTGCCGGCCGATACCGGGCCAACGGTTGTCGACGGGTCGACCGCGCCAGATTTGCCTACGAAGGACGATGCGCCCGTGGCGGCTGACGTGGCCCAGGATGTGGTCATCGCTCCGGATACGGTGGTTCCAGAGGACGTGACGACCGCTCCTGATGCCGACGATCCGGCCGACGTCCCAGTCGACACGGCCGAACCGCCGGACGTCCTGGCCGACGCAGCGACCAAAGACATCGAGGCAGACGACACCATGCAACCCGACGACGCAACCACCGATGCGGGCTCGGTGGATTCAGGGGCGCCCGATGCCGCGCCGGATGCCGCGATCGACGGTGGCGCTCCGCCCGATGCGAGCCCAGACGGCAGCGGCGACGCGACGGGCCCGGCGTGCCCCGGCGCGCTGGGTTGTTCATGTGTTGATGCTGCAGATTGCAGCAGCGGCTTCTGCATCGACATCGACGGCAAGAAGGCCTGTGGGGCCTGCCAGCCCAAGGATCCGGCCGTCGAGACCTGCGATGGCGTCGACAACGACTGTGACGGCAAGACCGACGAAGGCGGCTGCGATGACGCCAACGCCTGTACGTCCGAGGTCTGCGTCAAGGTGCCCGGCAAAGATGGCGCCGACGACACCTGGACCTGCACCTTCAACGTGGTCGCCGGCGCCTGCAGCGACGGCAGCGCCTGCACCGTCGCCGACGCCTGCAAGACCGGCAAGTGCATCCCAGGTGCCGCCCCCGACTGCGACGATAAGAACCCCTGCACCGACGACTCCTGCGAGCCCAAATCCGGTTGCGTCAACAACAACAGCACCGCCGCCTGCGACGACGGCAACGCCTGCACCGACAAGGACGTCTGCGCCGCCGGCAAGTGTTCGCCTGGAGCGGCGCTGAATTGCGACGACAACAATGCCTGTACAGCCGATTCCTGCGATCTGGCCAACGGCTGCTCCAACTCGGCCAAGGAGGGCGCTTGCGACGACGGCAGCCTGTGTACCGTCGATGACGCCTGCAAGGACGGCAAGTGCACACCCGGTGCCGCCAAGATCTGTGCCGCGGACGACAACCCCTGTACCGACGCTGGCTGCAACGCCGACAAGGGCTGCGTTCAGCTGGCCAACAAGGCCACCTGCACCGACTCCAACGCATGCACCGCCGGCGACCTCTGCGTCGATACCGCCTGCGCACCGGGCAAAGCGGTCGACTGCGACGACGGCAGCCCGTGCACCAAGGACGCCTGTGACATGGCCCAGGGCTGCACACAGACCGCCCTCGAGGGCGGCTGCGACGATGGCGACAACTGCACCAAGGGCGACGTCTGCGCCGCAGGCAAGTGTGTGCCTGGCGCCAAGATCCCGTGCGACGACGACGACGTATGCACCACGGACAGCTGCGATGCGAAGAAGGGCTGCGTCTTCGCCCTCAACACGGCGCCATGCGACGACGGTGACCCCTGCACCGTCAAAGACGCGTGCAGCAATGGCAAATGCGCGGGAGGGGCCAAGAACAAGTGCGAAGACGGCAACCCCTGCACAGAAGGCACCTGCAGCAGCAAGGATGGATGTACCCAGAAGCCGACCATTGGCTTCTGCGATGACGGTGACGCCTGCACCGACCTGGACATCTGCAAGGACGGCAAGTGCAAGTCTGGCGACGGGCCCGATTGCGATGACAAGGACGCCTGCACGGACGACACCTGCGATCCGAAGACCGGCAAGTGCGTGCACACCCAGAACAGCGGGCCTTGCGAAGATGGCGATCTGTGCACCACCGGCGACAAATGCAACGCCGGCAAGTGCATCACCGGCACCAAGAAGAACTGCGACGACGGCAACACCTGCACCTCGGAGAGCTGCAACTCGAAGGTCGGTTGTGTGGTCCTGCAGCAGCTCGGCGAGTGCGATGACGGCAACGCCTGCACCAAGGGCGACAGCTGCTCGGGCGGCAAGTGCGTCGCCGGCGGCGCGCTGAACTGCGACGATGGCAAGGTCTGCAGCGCCGACGCCTGCGACCCCAAGACCGGCTGCACCTACAGCCACAACACCGCCCCTTGCGAGGACGGCAACAAGTGCACCGGCCCCGACAAGTGCGACAAGGGCAAGTGCGTGACCGGCGCCGCCATCAAGTGCAATGACAACAACTCCTGCACGGTCGACGCCTGCAAGAACGCCAGCGGATGTGCCTATACGCCCAAAGCCGGCGCCGGCACACCCGCCTGCGACGGCACCACATGGGGCGGCCGCTGCTATCGCGGCTACAAGGTCAACCACACCTGGTTGCAGGCCGAGGCCACATGCAAACAATGGGGCGGCCACCTCGCCTCCATCGCCAGCAGCAAGGAGAACGCCCAGGTCTACGCCTTGATGGGCAAGACCTGCGGCAACAACAACGGCGGCTGGATCGGCCTGACCGACGCGGCCAAAGAGGGCACCTGGCTGTGGTCGGACGGCACCAAGTACAGCTACAAAAACTGGAACAAAGGCGAGCCCAACAACTTCCTCGGCAACGAAGACCGCGTGCACATGATCGGCGGCGGCACCTGGAACGACCACAACAACAGCGTCAAGATCGGCTGCTATGTCTGCGAACGTGCGCTCCCGCTGGCCTGCAATGACGCCAGCGCCTGCACCCTGGCCGACACCTGCAACAAGGCCGGCAAGTGCGTCGGCAAGGCGCTCAACTGCGACGACGGCAACGGCTGCACCGTCGACAGCTGCGACAAGAAGACCGGTTGCAAGCACGTCAAGGCCAAAGAAGGCTCGGTCTGCGCCGGCGTGGGTGTCTGCACCAAGGGCGCCTGCATCGTTGGCACCCAGGCCCAGCCGGCGCGCACCTGCGCGGACATCAAGGCGGCCAATGGCAAGTCAAAGGACGGGCTGTACTGGCTCGATCCCGATGGCAAGGGCAAGGGCGCCAAGTTCCGCACCTGGTGCACCTTCGGTCTGGCCGGCGGATCCTGGAACCTGGTCGCGGTAGGCAGCGACGACGGCAAGAACACCTGGACCTGGAATAACCGGACCTACTGGAGCACCAATACCAAGACCTTCGGCAGCCTCGGAGCGCTCAACAAGGACTTCAAGTCACCCGGTTATCACAGCCTGCCCATGAAGGATGTGCTCTTCTATCACCAGCCCTCCAACGTCTGGGCGTCCTACAACAATGTCGGCAACGGCAAGGCATCGCTGGCCGCCAAGGTGACTTCCTTCGGTGGGCTGGTCTGCTGGCAACCGCACCAGGGATGGAATATGAGCGCCGGCAACCTGACCACCGGCAGCAAGCTTTGCTCGACCAAGCTCTACTTCAACGCGCGTGACCATGACGGCAAGAGCAGCTGCGGCGACAACGAGCATACCTACGGCCCGAACTGGAACGCGCGCGAAAACAACGGCTGCCCCTTCGATGACCCGGGCGACAGCGGTGGCGTCGGACCGGTCTATAACAGCGGCAACTCCGAACGCCGCACCCAGGGCTACGCCAAGGCCCGCGGCCTCAACAAGGGCAAGGCCAACGCGGCGCAGAATTTCTTGTGGATCATGGTGCGCTGAGCGACTCCCACTCACACCCCCGATCTTGACGCCCGCAACAGACCATGGTCCTTTCCGGTCGCGCGCTCACCGAGCGCCCCCTTTGCGGCTGCCCGGCCGCCTCCCCACAGGAGCCAAGATGAGATTCGACACCAAGGTTGTCCGCGGCGGCGTCACCCCCGAGCCAGTCACCGGCGCCATCGTCCCGCCCATTTTCCAAACCGCCACCTACGTGCTCGAAGAGGTCGGTCGCGACAAGGGCTTCGACTACACCCGCTCGTCCAACCCCACCCGCCTGCAGCTCGAGCAGAGCCTGGCGGCCATCGAGGGCGCCCGTTACGCGGCAGCGTTCTCGTCGGGCATGTCTGCGGTGGACGCGGTGGTGCGCATGTTCTCCGCAGGCGACCACGTGGTCAGCAGCGACGACGTCTACGGCGGCGTCTCGCGTCTGTTCAACCAGGTGATGACGCGCCATGGCATGACCTTCACCTACGTCGATTCGTCCAATCCGGACCTGGTGCGCGCCGCCATTCGCCCCAACACCAAGCTGCTCTGGGTGGAGACGCCCACCAACCCGCTGCTCAAGGTGACCGACCTGGACGCCATGTCGGCCATCGCCAAGGAGCACGGCATCCTCTTCGGCGTCGACTCCACCTTCGCCACGCCGGTCCTGCTGCGACCCCTGGAGCATGGCGCCGACATCACCCTGCACAGCACCACCAAGTACATCAGCGGTCACAACCAGATCATCGGCGGTATGGTGCTGACCGATGACGATGAGATCGCCGAGAAGATGAACTTCGCCCAGAAGGCCATCGGCGCCGTGCCCAGCCCCTTCGACTGCTGGCTCACCCTGCTGGGCATCAAGACGCTCTCCCTGCGGATGCAGCGCCACGGCGAGAACGCGATGAAGATCGCGACCTTCTTGGAGGCGCACGACAAGGTCGCCACCGTCACCTATCCCGGGCTGGAGAGCCACCCGGGGCACGCCATCGCGGCCGCCCAGATGAGCGGCTTCAGCGGCATGATCTCCTTTGAGCTCAAGGGCGGCATCCCCGCTGGTAAGACCCTGCTCAACAGCGTGCGCCTGTGCGGACTGGCCGAGAGCCTCGGCGCGGTCGAGACCATGATCACCCACCCGGCCACCATGACCCACGCCGACGTGCCCCGAGACGAGCGCATCGCCCGCGGACTGACCGACGGCCTGGTGCGCCTGTCCGTCGGCATCGAGGACGCCCAGGACATCATCGACGACCTGAACGCCGCACTCGACGCCGTCTGAGTCACCGCCAGGAACCCACCATGGCCCCGCCGATCCCTTGGCCCGCCCGCATCGACCTGGCGCGCACCCCCACGCCGCTGGAATCGCTGCCGGCGCTCTCGGCGGAACTGGGCGTGCAGCTGCTCGTCAAGCGTGATGACCTCACCGGCACGCCCTTGAGCGGCAACAAGGTGCGCAAGCTGGAGTACCTGCTGGCCGACGCACAAGCCCGCGGTTGCGACACGCTCATCACGGGTGGCGGCTCCGGCTCCAACCACTGCCGCGCCACCGCCGTGGTCGCCGCACGGCACGGCCTGCAATGTCATCTGCTCCTGCGGGTCGACGACCCGCAACAACCGCCCGCTCCGCAAGGAAACCTGCTGCTCAGCCGGCTGGTCGGCGCCCACGTGCGCTGGATCGACGGCGAGCAATGGACGAACCGAAGGGTCGTCTTTCAGCAGGTCGCTGCCGAGCTGCAGGCCGCTGGTCGCCGCCCCTACGTCATCCCGGAAGGGGGCTCCAACGCCACGGGAAGTTGGGGATACGTGCGCGCGGTGGCGGAATTGCGAGACCAGTTGGATGACGGTCCCTGGACCCTGGTGCACGCCTCCGGCTCGGGGGGGACCGGCGCGGGTCTGGCTGCCGGCATCCGAATGTTCGACCTGCCCTGGCGCGCCGTGGCCATCAACGTCTGTGACGACGAGGCGTACTTCTTGCGTGTCACCGGCGGCATCGTCCAGGAGATGCTTCGCGGCATGGATCTACCGACTCGCGACGGGCCGGACTTCGAGGTCATCGACGGCTATGTGGGGCGAGGCTACGCCAAGAGTCGGCCTGAGGAGCTGGCGTTGATCGGTCGCCTGGCTCGCGACCAGGGGCTGTTGCTGGATCCGGTCTATACGGGCAAGGCGATGTTCGGCCTGGTCAGCGAGCTCCGGCGCGATCCGGCCGCACTGGGCGAACGAATTGTCTTCCTGCACACGGGCGGCGTCTTTGGCCTGTTCGCAGCCGCCGATGCGTTGACGAAGACGCTCCTCTGAGCCGCCGGCGGCGTGACATGCGGCGGCGTGACAGCGGCGTGACAGCGGCGTGACAGCGGCGTGACATACGGCTGCCATATGTCATGCAGGCGGCAGGCATATGTCACGCCCATATGGCGTAACTGGTGAATGTATTTAGGTTCATGCTGTGACACGTTTGTAAATCTGATTTACCAACGTGCCCCATCAGGCCGCCTGGACCGCAACCAGGGGAGCCACCAGCCGCCTTCCGGCACCGTCGCCCGGATACACCCGCTTGTTGGCGCCAGGCGCGGCGTAGCCATTGACCAGCGCCCGTCGCGGCGTCGTGGAACGATTCGGTCGGCTGCCATGTATCGTGTACGGCCCCACCAGCAACACGTCCCCCGGGTCCATCAACAGGGGCACGGCGGCGCTCTCGTCGACCTCGTGGGAGGGCAACCCATCCATCCCCGCAGCCACCTCGATATGACCCCGCTCGCAGCTGCCCGCGATCACCATCAGCGGCCCGTTATCCGCCGTCATCGCATCGACGGCGGTGATGGTCTGCACGTAGCTGCCCAGCCCGTTCACATCCTGCCAGAGGTCCGTGCCATAGCGCCGATGCATACTGTCCTGGTGCCACGGGAAGCTGACCCCATCGCCCGGCAACTTGAAGTGCGCCTGGTTGATCAACTGGTCCATCTCCCGGCTGCCCAGCAATCCGGCCGCCATCGTCAACAGTCTCGCGTCGCCCCCCAGCTTCAGCAGGTCCGGCGCCGCCGCACCACACCAGACGACCCGTTCGATGGACGCCGGAAAGAGCAATCCATAACGCCGCCGAAGCACAAAACTGCTGCCATCATGCGTGCCGCTCCGGCGCAGTTTGGTCGCCGTCTCTTCCAAATGGTCGAAAGCCGAGCGCATACGCATCACGTCGCCGAGTCCGAAAACGCCCGGGATCAGGATGTAGCCGTGCTCGAAGAAGGCGGCGCGCTGATGAGGTCGAAGGGCTCTGGGACGACGCATGGGGTCTCCTGTACGCGGACCCGACGTCACCGGTGAAGCCGGGCCTGGCCTGATATTCCAGGGGGCTTCCGGAAGCCCCCTCGGCCCGAAAAACGGCCCGCCGGTGAGTCGGCGGTTTCGAATCCGCGAGTCTGGCCAACGGCCAGTCGGCCGACTCACCTACAACGTATGAATTGCGCTCTCATTCGTCGAAGACCGGCGCATATGATAGATCCTGTCGTGAGATGACCAAGGTGGCGGAGGGTCCACATGTCTGGGGACTGCAAAGGAAAAATGGGAACAACAGCGACCGTGCTCAACGGGGCGGCGCTGTGGGCAGCCATCGTCGGCCTGGGGCTGGCGGCATGCGGCACCAGCGCCGGTGGCGGAGGAGGCAGCGGCACGGCCCCACCGACAGCGGCGGCGGTCGGCGCCCAGTGCTTCTCGTCCATTCACCAGGAGGCCTGCCTGGACGGCGGCAACCATCGCGTGCTCTGCAACGCGACCACCGGCAAGTGGGAACTCATCGAACTCTGTGCGACTGGAACCGTCTGCGTGGCGACGGTGATCGACGCCGCCACGGGTCGGTCGACCACCGCATGTGGCACGCCCAGGACGCCGACCGACGACGTGGTGACCACCGAGGACGCCGGGCCCACCGACACGAGCGCACCCAAGGACGCAGGACCTGTTGAGACGCCTGATGCCAGTGCGCCGGACGCCGGAGGCATCGCCCCCATCCCAGCGCCGGATGTGAGTCAGCCCCAGGTACAGGCCGTCAAACCCATCGATGTGCCATGCCCGACACCCGACAAGGAGATCAAGCTCCTGGCCGGCGGCGTCGACTGCTCCTATGGCGTCAAAGGAGGTGGCGACAACCTGGTATTGCATGGCCCCTTTGAGTGGAAGAACTTCAGCGAGTCCACCACCCGCAAGGGCTGCATGATGAACAACGTGCTCGTCGGCAAGATGGAGACCTGGTACGGCGGCGCCGCCAAGGCGTCCATCGGCCATCGCGACGCCCAGGGTCGGCAGCACGGGCCCGTGCTTGGTTGGTTCGCCAACGGCAAGAAGAACTACGAGATCACGGCCAAGCTGGGCAAATACACCGGCTGGAGCCAGGGCTGGTCCAAGGACGGCGTGCCCACCTGGGAGAGCTACTACGACGCCAAGGGCAAGCTGCATGGCAAGTCGGTGCGCTGGTATGACAGCGGCGACAACCAGGCTCAGGGCTGGTACCTGAGCGGCAAGACGCAAGGCCCCTATACCAACTGGCATGACGGCGGACAGAAGAGCTACGAAGGCGCCTATGACAAGGGGTTGCGAGAGGGGCTGCATCGCTACTTCACCAAGAAGGGCGCGCTGGCCGGCGAGGCGAAATTCAACAAGGGCACCGGCACGGTCACCGTGACACGCGACGACGGCAGCAAGTCCTGGCAGGGCAGCTGGAAGGACGGCAAGTGGCACGGCCAATGGACCTGGTGGTACGCCTCCGGTGAGGTCCTGCGACAGGCGACTTTCGACATGGGCGCAGGCACCGCCATCGTCTTGAACAAGGACCTGACCAAGGCGTTCGAGATCACGTACGTCGACCAGATCGCAGACGGCCCGTACCGCAAGTGGAACGCGTCGGGCGCGCTGGTAGAAGAGGGCAAGAACCGCAAGGGATCACGCGTGGGCACCTGGAAGTTCTACAAGAGCAACGGCAAGTTGGACTATGCCCTCTGCTACTTCGGCGGGGTCGCCACGATCGTCGCCGAGTGCCCCAAGACCATGACCCAACCCTGGGCGGACTCCACGGACGGTTGATGGCATTCAGCGCGCAATCAGCGGTCGCTCCAGCGACAAGGATGGTCCGCCGCCTCGCGCGCCTGCCCAAACATGGCATGCCCATCGGCCAACTGCGCTCGCGGGGCCATCGAGGTGCCTTCGACGCGGCCACCACGGCCCTGCGCCGGTGCGCCGCGTCGGGAATGCTCACCTTCGTCAACTGCGTCGTCGATCGCCGGCGTTTCCGGCGCGAGATCGACGTGGTGCGCTTTCTACGTTTCGTCGAGAGCATCGACCCGCGCATCGTGGTCAACTTCCTGCCCCAACTGGCCACCGGCCGCGGCACCGACGCCGACAGCTTTCGGCGCCCGCTGGAATGCGAAGCCGTCGCCGTGCGAGTGGTCGACACCGCCCGCCAGATGGGCCGCCCCGTCAGCATGCTCTTCGGCGCCGTGGATCACTTCATCGGCTGCCCGGGAGCGGGCGGCAAGCTGATGAATATCGACATCGCCGGCAATGTCACCGTCTGCATCAGCCGCGCCAGCCTGGGCAATCTGTTGGAAGAGTCGTTCGAGACCATCCACAGCCGCTTCCAGGCCCACTGCAGGCGACTCAAGGTCGGCTTCTTCTGCTGCGAGGTCAGCGACAAGAGCAGCGGTGACCTCCTGTCGCCTGCGGCGAGCGAAGCGGCGCTGGCGGAATTCTACGCCGAAGCGCCGGACGCGGCCTGGCAGAAGGTGATGGATCGTTGGGGCGACCTCATCGTGCGCTTGTTGCCTGCAGCCTGAGCACAACAGAGAGCACCGGGATCGCGTCGGCGATCCGGGGTCAGCCCGATTGGCTCAGTGGCAGGCCTGGGTCTTCTGCACGCCCTTCTTCACCGTGCACACCTTGACGGCCGGAAAGTCCACGTTGCCGTTCCAGTCATAGTCGGTGATCCACAGCTTCTTGACGCCGCATGAAGGCACCGACAGGTCCCAGCCCTTGGGTTGGGCGTTGCAGCTGGAGCTGGTGCAGGCGAAACCGCCGCACTTCCAGGCCGGCTTGGCCACGATGACGTCCTTGCGCTGCCAGCCGCTCTTGCAGTTGTAATCGAAGCTGCCGCAGAGGTTCTTGTTGGTATACCAGCCGGTCTGCCCCGGCCAGGTCTTGTTGTCGGTGTCACAGCAGTCGCCCGGCCCCTTGGTGCAGGTCTTGGGTTTGCCGACCACGACCATCTTGCTGTCACACCAGCCGTCGTTGTCGTCATCGCAGCCCTCGTCGACACCCTTGGCGCAGTTGTTGTCGATGGAGTCGCAGATTTCCTTGGCCGCCGGGTTCACCCCCTTCTTGCCATCGTGGCAGTCGCCTCCGCCCTTCTTGCAGACCGTGGGTTTGCCGATGGTCACCATGTTCTTGTCGCACCAGCCATCGCCGTCGTCGTCACACCCCTGGTCGACGCCCTTGACGCAGTCGTCATCCTTGCCGTTGCAGATCTCCTTGGCGGTCGGATGGATCGCCTTGTTGCCGTCATTGCAATCGCCGCCCCCCTTGGGACAGATCGGCGGCTTGCCGACGACGACCTTGCCCTTGGCGCACCAGCCGTCGCCATCGACGTTGCATGCCTCGTCCGTCTTGGTGTCGCAGTTGTTGTCCTTGCCGTCGCAGATCTCCACCGCCTCGGGGTGGATGGTCTTGACCTTGTCATCGCAGTCGCCGCCCTTGGTCACGTTGTAGCCGTTGGCGGCATCGCACAGGCACTTGGACTTGCCCTTGGCGCCGAACTTGTCGCCATCGCCGTCGTAGAAGAGCTGGCTGCAATTCTTGCCGCCCTCCTCGTCGGTCTTGCCGTTGCAGTCGTTGTCCAGGCTGTCGCCGCACTGCTCCTTGAAGCCGGGATTGACGTTGTACTTGCCGTCATCGCAGTCCTTGCCCTGCAGGGTCAAGAAGGGCGCCTTGGCCGCGCACAGGCAGGCGCTCTTCTTCGGGTCGCCAAACGTGTCCTTGTCCGAATCGGCGTACCACGCCTTGCAGCCCTTGGCGTCCGGCTCGTCGGTGGCGCCATTGCAGTTGTTGTCGAGGCCATCGCAGGCTTCGACGACTTTGGGATGAATCGCCGCCTTCTTGTCGTCGCAGTCGCCGCCCTTGGTCGCCTTGTAGCCATCGATCGGCGCGCAAGCACACGCCGGCTTGCCGGTGCCGTAGCCGTCGCCGTCCACATCGGTCCAGAAGCTGACGCAGTTGATGGCGTCGTAGCCGTTGTCCTTCTTGTCGCAGTCGTCGTCCTTGTTGTTGTTGCAGATCTCCTTCTGCTTGGGATTCACCTTGGCGTCCTTGTCGTCGCAATCGGTGTTATTGGTCGCCGTCCACGTGCCGCTGGGAGCGCACAGGCACTTGAACGCCAGGTCGCCGTAGCCATCGGTGTCGGTGTCGTTGTAGAAGGTCTTGCAACCGTCCAGCTTGACGCTGCTGCCGTCGGCGTCCGCGTCCGTCTCCCCGTCGCAGTCATCATCGACCTGGTTGCCGCAGAACTCGGCCTGGCCGGGATGCACCTTGGCGTCGCCATCGTTGCAGTCGAGCACGCCCTTGGCACACCACTTGGGCAGCGGCAGTCCGCCGCTGTTGCAGGCAGCCAGGTCCTGGGAGCAGGCCGCAGGCAGACCGGCGATGGTCGCCCCGGTCTTGCACCAGCCGTCCTGGTCGTCATCGCAGCCTTCGTCGGTCTTGCCATCGCAGTTGTTGTCCAGGCCGTCGCAGATCTCTGCTTCAGGCGTCTTGCCGTCGCACAGCAGCTTGCCCTCCACACAACTCTGGCTGCCTGGACAGGTGCCGTGCTCGTTGGTCACCGGGCAATCGCTCAGCGGCGCCTCTTCGTCGGTCTGGCCATCGCAGTCATCGTCCTGGCCGTTGCAGGTCTCGGCCGCAGGAGTCGCCGCGCCGCAGTCCGTGAAGGTGTCGCCCTCGCACTTGCGGCTACCGGTGCAGGTGCCGTGCTCGTTGCTCACCACGCACAGGGACTCGGCACCGCTGGCCGACGCCTTGGCCGTGCACGGGCAGAGGCCCGCCTTGCGAACACATTGTTTGGCTTGCCCCTGGGTGCCCTTGGCGTCCACACAGCCGAATCCGGCGGGACAGTCCACATCTTCAGCACACTCGCCGCCACAGAAGTGCGCCGCGCCATCGTTGTACTTCACACAGAGCGCACCCTTGGAGACGTCTCCGCACACAGCGTCCGCCGAACAGGGCCCGCACAGGGCGCCAAACTTGGGCATGCAGATGAACACCGCATCACTGGCCGGCGCCTGCTCGCACTTCCAGCCGCCAGGGCAGCACTCCACGCAGGTCCGCGAACAGACCTTGCCGGCCGGCCCATCCACGCACCAACCCGAGTCACAAGCCTCCGGACCCGAACACGGCGCACCCGGCTCGCCAGCGCTTGGATTCGAAGCAAACTCGCACGCGCCACCCGCATCCGCCGCGGTCGCACCGCCATCATCGGCCGCCCCATCGGCGCCAGCGCCGCCGCCATCGCCCGCCACGGCCGCCGAATCCGACGCACCAGCATCCGAAGACACCGACGAGTCACCAAAATGAATGCCACCCGAATCGACCAGCCCGGCACCGTCCGCGTTGCCTGTCGCGGTGGGATCGCTCGACCCATCGCCGCCGCAGCCGGCCACCACAATGGCGAGTACCAACAGAGGTGTCAGACCCTCACATATCATAACTTCATCACCTAACCCGTTGAAGGATGGTAGGCCGACGGGTAGTCTACAGGAATCTCGCGGGCTCCGTCGAGGCAATCGGGTCGCATTAAGAGGTTCGAGAACAGCAGCTTGTACCAGAGCTCAAGAGGTTGGATGGCCACTTTATGATATGTGAGGGTCTGACACCGCAGCCGCTCCCGCTGCTCGCTCGCGGCGACGGCTGGGTGGTGGTCGCCAAACCACCACGACTCATCGTGCACCGCAATCAGCATACGGGTCGGACCTACGCCGCGCTGCAGCGGGTGCGGGATCTTGTGGGATGTCGGGTGTATCCGATTCATCGACTCGATGCGGCGGCGTCGGGTTGTCTGCTCTTCGCCACCGAGCAGACGATGGCAGGCCCGCTCTCGGCAGCGCTGGCCGCGGGTGAGAAGACGTACGTGGCGCTGGTGCGCGGGGTGTGCGGGGAGCCGAGTCGGGTCGTGGTCGAGCGGCCACTCAAGGACGACCTGGGCCTGATGAAGGAAGCCAGCACAGACCTGCATTGCATCGCGCGTTCCGCCGAGCCCCGCTGTTCCGTGGTCGTGGCACGGCCGCACACGGGCCGTTATCACCAGATTCGACGGCATCTGCGCGGGCTCTCCCACCCCATCATCGGCGATGTGGGCCATGGCGACAGGCATACGAATCGCTGGTGGCGCAACCATGGTGGCATCGACCGCCTGGCCCTGCATTGTCTGAGCTTGCGCCTGGACCTGCCCGATGGCGGCGAGCTGGCGGTCAGCTGCCCGCTCTTCGAGGATCTCCACGCAGCGTGTACGCCGTTACCATTGTGGTCACAGGCGATAGCCGCGCTTCCGGAGCTGGCTGCGCAGCCATTGCCGCTGGCAGCGGCCTTCCGCGCGCCGCCGCGACCAGACGTTTCAGAACGTTAGGCGATCGCCGCTCTGGGAGCTTGATTCGCTACGGAGGTTTGGCCGATGGACGTCGAGGTGCAAGGCATGTGTGTTCTGCAAGGCGCAGGACTGGCCGTAGTCAATTCAAGCTCTTGCGGGACGCGCAGGCCGCCGTCAGATCGGCGTTCAGCGGTCGGGCCGGAGTGCGAATCAAGCTTCTAGGAGCTTGATTCGCTACGGAGGTTCTGCCGATGGTCGTCGAGGTGCAAGGCAGGTGTGTTCTGCAAGCCGCAGGACTGGCCGTAGTCAATTCAAGGTCTTGCAGGGCCCGCATGCCGCCGCCAGATCGGCGGCCAACGGCGGGATCGTAGTGTGAATCAAGCTCCTAGGGATTCGGAACTGGCGTCGTGGTCTTGCCGCCGCTGGACTTCGGCTCGACGCAGGTGCCAGAGGCGAGCTGACCGAAGATGTGACTCTCCTTGTCGCCGCCGTCCTTGCCGCCGTCCTTGCCGGCCTCGACCACGCACGAGCCGGCCTTGACCTCGACCTTCACGTCGGCCATGCCGTCGAGACCCCAAGCCTTGAGCGTCAGCAGGCCGTCGAGCACCTTGATCCAGGGCCAGTCACCGCCGTCGTCGTCACCGCCTTCGCCCGGCGGGTCGCCCTTGCCGCCCTTCTCGTCGTCGCCCTCGCCGTCATCGTCTTTGCCGTCACCGCCCTTGTCGTCCTTGCCATCACCGCCCGGATCGGGAACGGGGATCGGCTCGCCGCCCTTGCTGATGCTGTCACCGCTGCCGAACTTGAACTCCAGGGCCGGCTTGTCGGCGCCACCCAGGGTGACCTGGGAGCTGCCCTTGTGCAGGAACTTGGGCATGTCGTCGTCGAAGAGCTTGGCCACGGCGGCCATGGTGTGGGCCAGGACCGCGTCCAGCTGCGGCACGACGAGGAATTTCACCTGGTCGCCGTCATAGGTCAGCGACAGGTCGAGCTTGTGCGGCGGCTTGGCGTTCTTGTTCAGGTCGAACGCGGCCAGGGCGTGCACCTTCTTGGTATCGTCGTACTTGACGGTTGTGGTCTTGCTGCCAAGGCCCAGTCCGGTGATGGACACGCTGTCCATGCTCTTGTCCTTTTCGACCGAGAGCGCGATTTCGAAGCTGGCGCCGCCAACGCTGGCGAAGAAGGCACCTTCCTTGGGGGTCGCGGGCTTGGGCTCGCCGCAGCCGCCGCCATCGTCGGGGGGCGGCGGATCGCCGTCGCCGCCGCCGCCACCGCCGTCACCACCGTCGCCGGGCACCGGGGGCTTGCCGGTGCTGCCGCCGCCGGAGGAACAGGTCACGTTGCTCTTGCCGAAGAGCAGGTCGGCCGCGACACCCACGTCGATGGTGTTCAGGCCAGCGCCCACGACCAGCGTGCGATCAGCGTGACCGAGCACCACCTTGAGTGCGGTGGTCGCCTGGGCGATCTTGACGTCGTAGAACTCCTTGTGAGTCTTGTCGAAGGCGCCCACATGCACGGCCTTCTTGATGGAGAACGTGCCCGTGATCTTCTTGTCCGCCCCGCGCACCAACTGGGCGCCGAGCAGGCCTTCTGCCACCTGCGGGAACTCTTTCGGCAGGTC
Source organism: uncultured Enterobacteriaceae bacterium (assembly GCA_964438735.1). GTDB lineage: Bacteria > Myxococcota_A > UBA9042 > UBA9042 > UBA9042 > CAYTLW01. Next base: position 85,758 of record CAYTLW010000012.1, read on the forward strand.
TTCGCCCATGGCCTTGGAGACCATCTTGGCGGCTTCCATGAACTTGGCCAGGTCGCCGTCGAAGGTGAACTTGTTCTCGGTCATGGTGAAGGTCATCGGGATGACCTGCGGGTCGTAGCCCACCATCACCTTGCCGGAGAGGTTCTTGTCGCCATGCTTGATGACGGCGACGCAAACCGGCACTTCCTTGAGGCCCTTGATGCAGTCGGCGTTGCCGTCGGCGTCGTCGGACTTGCCGTCGGAACCGCCACCAGAGCCGCTGCCGGAACCGGAGTCGTCACCGGGCTTGATGGGCTGCGGCGGCTCCGACACGTCGCCGCCATCTTCGCAGAGGTCTTCGGCCTTGAGGCAGTAGACGATCATCTTGTCGGTGCTGAGCTTCTCGTCCTTCAGCTCGGCGTTGAAGAGGTTGTCCTTGAACCACTCCTTGACGTCCTTGGCGACCTCGTCGGCGTCGAACTCGGACTTCTCGCACTTGCTCGGAGGCGGCGGATCGCCACCCGGCTCGGGCGCGACCTGCGGGGCGCAAGAGGCCTCGCCGCCCATCTCGTCGAAGGTCTTGGACTCGGCGATGAACTGCGCCTTACTGGCGCCATCATCGGCGAACAGGCCAATCAACTCGTTGGCTGAGTCGGTGGCTTCGGTTTCTGTCACCGGCTGGGCGGGCGCCGGCGGAGGCGTGCTGCCGCCACCACCACCAGATGTGCCGCCACATGCGGATACGGCCGCCAGGCAGGCCAGGGCGACGAGCATGCCGGTCTGGGTATACGTGCGCTTGTTCATCTCTTCTCCTCCATTGCCCTCTCCCGGGGGCATGCCGCGACCTCTACGTCCTCGAGAATTGGCCGACAGACGCGCGCAACGTACGCATACGCGTGGGGTGAGGCAAGGATTCATTTCTTTTGGCGAGTCGGCTGGGGACAGCTGTCGCCACCACAGGCGAAGCGCGCTCAGTCGCCGTATTCTTCGTCGTAATCGGCGATGGCCGCCTGGACCACGGCGACGGCATGCTCGCGGCCGTAGACGTTCTCCACCGACACATTCGACCGGTCCGGCGTGGTGGATTTGTAGGTCAGAAAATAGTGGCGCATCCGTTCGACCAGGACGGGCGGCAACTCGGTCAGCTCGCGCGCCTCGCCCCAGACCAGGTCATTTTCCAGCACCGCGATAATCTTATCGTCGGCCTCGCCATCGTCGACCATCTGCAGGCCGCCCACGACGCGGGCATTGACGATGAGTTCGGCTTTGGCGATGGGCCGCTCACTGACCACGCAGATATCCAGCGGGTCGGCGTCGCCTCGCAACGCACCAGGGGACAGGGCGCGCACCCTCTCACCGCACCACGTGCGGGGGATGAAACCGTACAGGGTCGGCGGCTGCGATGAGGTCCGCTGCGGCCGATCGACGCGCAGATAGCCGGTCGCCTTGTCGATCTCGTATTTGACCAGGTCGTACGGTGTGATCTCGATGTACGCGTGCACCAACTCGGGCGGCGCCGGCCCCACATCCAGACCGTGCCAGGGATGGGGGCGCCAGCGGTAGAAGGGCTTGGGGAAGGCCATGTCGCGCTCCGTTGCGTGATCTGACGGAATGTCCGCCAGGTCGAGGGTGCATCGAGGCGGCCGAGATCGCCAGCCGGGTTGGCGCTATTCGGGTGGCTGCCCCACCACGATGCCGTCGATGCCAAACACCTCGACATCTTCTGCGCGGCCGCGCACCGGCTGCATTCCCAGTGACTTCTGGTCCGGACGAGCCGCCGACATGCGCTCCACCGTGGCGCCGGTGAACAACATGCCGGTGTGCAGCTTCTTGTTCATCTGCTCGACCCGGGCGGCGATGTTTACGGTGTCACCGATGACCGCGTACTTGGTCCGTGTCTGGCTGCCTACGTTGCCGACCACCACCTCGCCGGAGTGGATGCCGATGCGGATGCCGAATTCGGTGACGCCCAGGTCACGCCAGAGTTCGCTCGTGCCGTCGTCGCGCAGCTCGGCGTCCAGCTTCTCCGCCGCGCGATGCATGGCCACGGCCGCGCGCACCGCCCGATCTGCGTGGTCTGGCTGCTGCAGGGGCGCGCCGAAGACCACCAGGATGGCGTCGCCCTCGAACTCGATGATTGTGCCCCGTTCAGCGTCCACCACGGCGCTCATGGCGCCAAAATAGCGGTTGATCAGGCCGATGACATCAGTCGGCCCCATGCGCGCCGACAGGATCGAATATCCCCTGATATTGCTGAATAACACGGTGACATCGCGCACCTCGCCGTCAAGATCGAATTGGGAGGTATCGGCCAACAGCTCGTCCACCACATCGGGCACCACGTAGCGGCTGAACAGGTGCTTGAGGTGGTCGAATTCGGCCTGCTTGCGCGACAGATCCGCCCGCATGGTTCGCAGCTGTCGGCGAAGATCGACGATGTCCAGGGCGCCCCGTTCCAGCACACCGCGACGGGCGTCGGCAGGCGCGCGGGACAGGCGCCAGTTGATGTACACCGCCGCCGGGATGGAGACCGCCAGACCGGTGCTCAGCTTGGCCACGATATGGGTTTGCAGGGTGGCGATCCGCCCGGTCAGACCGGCGAAGACGAGCGCGTCGGTCAACATGGCAGCGACCAGCGCGACCGCCAGCGCCAGCCAGATGGGCACCCGCTGCCACAGGTTCAGCAGCCCCTGGTAGACGACCACGATGGCGCAAGCGGCGGCGACAATGGCGCCCGTGGACACCGCAGTGGCCCACAGGTCGACACCCAGCCAGCGCTCGCGACCGAACAACGTCACGTCGATACCCGGCCCCTGGAGGCGCTCGGCCATGAGCCACTTGAGCACATTGAGCAGGATCTTGATGGCCACCACCGTGACCAGGAAGCGCTGCGCCTCCCGTGTTCCCTCAAGCGTATAGAGCAGGGCGACGCCGACCAGCAGAGGCGGCAGAAAGGCGACCGAAGTGTAGAGCGTCGTCTCACCGCCGAGGACCGGCGCACTCAGCTTGAGGCGCGCGGCGATCATCATGTAGGCCAATACCAGGCCCAATCCCATGTACAGCGGCGCCAGACCAAAGCGCGGTCGCAGGGCATGCAATCCGACGACCAGGGCGGCGATACCGGCGATCTCGAGGTGGAAGAGGAGCAGTTCCATGGACCGGTCGCGTTGGCTCCGTGGGCGGTGGTGGTGGCTGTTCTACAACGCCCTGGTAGCGAAGCGCCAGCGATGGGTAATTGTATTCCACATGCGATTCTCTCTTGTTGTGAACTTTGCCTCGCAGTATGCTGCGCAGTGCGCCGAACGGCGGCGGGCAGGGGAGTCCGGAGGGAGCGATGCGAATCCAGCGCATCCTGGAGTCTGTCGAACTGCTTCGGCAGCGCTTGATGGTCGTGCTGCTCTCCGCTGTGCTGTTCATCCTCGGTGGCCAGATGACCAGCTGCGTGGTGAACCCCGTGCCGGCGATATACGGGCCAGCCCCAATCCCCAAGGACGCCGACGGCGGGCCATCGGTCCTCTACGGCCCACAGCCGGTTGACGCGGGCCCCGTCGACACTGGCCCCGTCGACACTGGCCCCATCGACACTGGACCCGTCGACACTGGCGCCACGGATGCAGGACCCACAGACATCGGCCCCGCCGACGTCAACGACACCGCCGACAGCAGTCCCGCGATCTTCTACGGCCCGGTACGGGTCGACTCCGGCCCCACCGACGCCGCGACCGACACCGTCGACGTCAAGGACGCCGGCATCTCGACCCTGTACGGCCCCCTGCCAGTCGACTCCGGGCCGTCCGAACAAGACACGAGCAAGGCCGACTGCGTACCGCCGCCCATCTACGGCCCCAAGCCCTGCCAGAGCGACGTGGAGTGCGTCGACGAGAACAGCGAGGGCTGGTACTGCGACAAGAACAACACCTTCGATGACGGCTGTGGCGGCAAGATCACCTGGCCGGTCTGCAAGTCGCCATGACCGCCAGCCTGCTCAGCATCCGGTCGCGCGTGCAGCAGGCGCTCATGTGGCGCCGGCATCGCCTGAACATCAAGCGACTGGCCACCGAACATCCGCTGAACTACCTCTTCTTCGAGGTGACCCGCCGCTGTAACCTGGCGTGCTCCTATTGCGGCAGCAGCTGTGGGCCCAAGGACCGAAAGGGCGAGATGGATGTAGACGCCTGGAAGGGCGTCATCGACCAGGTCGCCGATGATTTCAACGCTGCCGACATCATGGTGGCGGTGACCGGCGGCGAGCCCCTCATCAAAGAGGGCATCTACGACATCTTCGCTCATCTGCGCGATCGCGGCTTCCGCTACGGCATGGTCAGCAATGGCGGGCTGCTCGACGGCGAGGCGGCGAGGCGGCTGGTCAAGGCGGGCATCGGCTCCATCTCGCTGAGCATGGACGGCGTACCCGAAGTGAACGACGCCCAGCGCGGCGCCGGCTCGTCGATCAAGGTGCTGGCGGCCATTCACCACCTGAGGGCGGCGGGTTATAGCGGCAAATTGGAGGTCATCTCGACCCTGACCCGTCCGGCCATCCTGCGCATCGACGAGATGCGCAGTTGGCTGGCCGAACAACGGATCACCTTGTGGCGCGTGGCGCCCGTCATGCCCATCGGGCGGGCGGCCAGCCGACCGGAGTTGCTGCCCGACGCCGGCCATGTGCGCGCGCTGCTGGAGTATGTGCGCACGGCGCGTGGCGACGGCATGTTGCCGCGTCCCGAGTTGGGCGAAGAGGGCTACCTCGGCCGCCGCTTCGAGGGCGTCACCCGACCCTACCTGGCGCACTGTCGGGCGGGCATCTCTGTAGCCGGCATCCACTGGGATGGCACCATCGCCGCCTGCCCCGAGCTCTCCTCAGCCTGGGATCAGGGCCACGTGGACACGGACCGGATCAAGGAGACCTGGGAGCACGGCTACCAGAAGTACCGAGATCGCTCCTGGGCCAGGCGCGGCGATTGCGCCGACTGCCAACAATGGTCCATCTGCAAGGGCGGCTCGCTGCACCTCTACGACAGCCCGGAGCATCCGTTCCTGCGTTGCATCTACCTGATGTGCAAACAAACGGACGGTCTGCCCCTGCCAGCGATCCCCTGCGGCGGCGGCTGCGCCATGCCCCTGCCAGAATCGGCTTGATGTAGGCGACCCAACCCAGGGTTCACCGCTCACGACCACGTGTGCTACACCATCCCGTCGCCGCCAATCCGGCGGGCAACCTCACAGTGCAACGAACCAGGAGCGCAGACATGGCCGACATTCAGCCCTTCCGCGGTATCCGCCCACGCCCCGACGTGGCCGACCAGATCGCCTCGCCGCCCTACGACGTGGTCGACCGCAACGAGGCGAAATCCTTCGTTCGGGATCGACCCCACAGCTTCCTGCGCGTGGTCAAGCCGGAGATCGAGCTCGACGACGCCATCGCAGCGGACGATCCGCGGGTCTATGCGCACGGCGCGGCCAACCTCAACGGGCTGCAACACGACGGCCTGATGATTCGCGACGAAGGCCCCTGCTTCTACCTCTACCAGCAGCGTATGGGCGACCACGTGCAGGTGGGCGTGGTGGCCGGCGCCTCGGTCGACGAGTACGACAACGGGCGGATCAAAAAACACGAGCATACCCGGCGCCAGAAGGAGGACGAGCGGACCCGTCATGTGGAGGCATTGGGGGCGAATACGGGCCCGGTCTTCCTGACCTACCACGCAGATCCGACCATCGACGCACTGGTCGCGGCGGGCTGCGCCGGTCCACCGGCGGTAGATTTCGTCAGCGAGGACGGCAACGGCCACACCCTGTGGCTGGTGGACGACGCCGAGCAGGTCGCCGCCCTGCAAACCGCGTTCGCCGGGGTACCCGCGCTCTACGTCGCCGACGGCCATCATCGGAGCGCCGCGGCAGCGCGCGTGCGTGACCTGCGACGCCAGGCTGCCGGGCAGGACGTGCCGGGAGCGCCCTGGAACTGGTTCCTGACCGTTATCTTCCCCCACGACCAGATGAAGATCATGGAGTACAACCGGGTCGTATTGCATCTGAACGGGTACGACGCCGCGGGTTTGCTGGCGGCGGTGGCCGAGCGCTTCGATCTGGTGCTGGCCGACCAGGCCTCACCGGCCCGACGGCGTTGTTTCGGAATGTACCTCGACGGTCGCTGGCATCGCCTGACCGCCCGCGAGGGCAGCTATCCAGCAGACGATCCGGTGGCCAGCCTCGACGTGGCCATCCTGCAAGACCAGCTGCTCGGGCCGCTGCTGGGCATCGACGACCCGCGTACCAGTGGCGGAATCTCGTTTGTGGGCGGCATCCGCGGCACCGCCGAGCTGGAGCGGCGGGCGGACGCGGTCGGTGGCGTGGCGTTCGCCATGCATGCCACCTCGATCGAGGAGTTGATGGCCATCGCCGACGCCGGCGAGGTCATGCCGCCGAAGTCGACCTGGTTCGAACCCAAGCTGCGCAGCGGGATGATCGTACGCAGCATTGAAGACTGAGCCCGCGTGGCAGTAGCGGTTGGCCCCCACCGTTCGGTGCCGGGCCCCCACGCCGTTGTCCAGAACATGGCGGAGCCGGTACCCTGTTGCACCAGCGCAGGAGTTCGCCATGCGAAAGACACTCCCGATCTCCTTCCTCTGCCTGACCATGTTGGTCGCTCTGCCACAGGTCGCTTCGGCGGTCCCCGGCACGGTAGCGGTGCACGGTGTTGTGCACGCCACCGGCGGCGCGCCCGGCGCCGACGGCAAATACCTGCTCAAGTTCGCCGTCTATGCCGCCGAGAAGGGCGGCACCGCGGCGTGGAGCGAGCAGGCGGTCCCAATCATCGTCCAGGGGGGCAGCTTCCGCCACGTGCTGGGCAAGACCAAACCGCTGACTGCGGAGCTCCTGGCGGCCCTGCCGACGGCGTGGTTGGGGGTGACCATCGATCTGGACCCGGAGCTTGCCCGTGTGCCGCTGCATAGCGTGGCCACCGCCATCAGCGCCGGCGGGCTGTCCTGCACCGGCTGCGTCAAGGCCGCTCACCTGGCCAACGGCGCCATCTCGGCCGACAAGGTCGGCTTCACCTACGCCGGCGCCAACGCCAAGGGCGGCGCTGCCACCTCCGCCCTTGACCTGCAATGCACCGGCTGCGTCACGGTCTCGGAGATGAAGTTCGACGGCGACGTCGATCTGGGCGGCAATGGCCTGAAGGCGAAGTCCATCTCCGCCGGCACCCTGAGCGCCGCGACGGTCAACGCGGCCGCCTTCGTCGGTGACGGCAGCAAACTCACCGGCATCAAGACCCCAGCGGGTGCCTGCAAGGGCAAGGGCGAGGTCGTGCAGGGCATCGCGCCCGACGGATCGCTGGTCTGCGTCAAGGGCGGCGGCGCTGATGGCCTGCCGCCGGATGGTATCGACGAGGTCTCCAACGACCTGATTCACAACCAGTTCGTGGACTCGGCCAAGAGCGCCAAGGCGATCCCCATCCCGGATAACAACCCCATCGGCGCCTTTGGCGAGCTCCTCTTCCCCGATGTGGGCCTGGCGCAGAAGCTGACGGTCAGCATCGCGCTCAAGAACTCGGACCTGTCCGCAGTCGCCGTGACCCTTTATGACCCCAACAACGTCGGCTACGAGCTGCTCAAGCAGGGCCAGGGCAAGGGCACCAAGCTGGAGACCTCGTATCCGACCCCGAGCAAGCCGGCATCCGGCGACCTGACAAAGTGGGTGGGCAAGAACCCCAAGGGCAAGTGGCGCCTGAAGGTCGTCGACGGCAAGTTCTTCAACAACACCTACGACGGTGAAGTGAGCGCCTGGCACGTCGACATTCAGACCCTGTCGAGTCAGAAGATCCGCATCAAGGGCGACCTCTACGTGGACGGCATCGGTCACTTCGGCCAGGGCGTGCAATTGGGCAACGTGAAGACGCCCTGCAACGCCGCCAACGCCGGCGCCTTGCGCTTCACCGGCACGCTCTTCGAGGGCTGCACAGGCGATGCGTGGACGGCCTTCATCGCGCCTGGGGCTACCCAATCCAGCGCCCAGCAGGACTGCCTGACCATCAAGAAGATCTACCCGCAGGCGCAGAACGGCGTCTATTGGATCGACCCCAACGGCGGCAGCACAGCCGACGCGGTGCAGGCGGTCTGCGACATGAAGCGCGATGGCGGCGGCTGGACCCTGGGCCTGAAGCATTGGTACCAGAGCGGCCTCAAAGGCAAGACCGGCGCGTGGGGCAACGTCAGCAGTGCCCTGACCCTGAAGGGCACGCCCTACAAGCTCAGCGACGAGGTCATCCGCGGCGTCATCGGCAAGGATCAGAACTTCGACGTGCTGCTTGACCAGGCTGGCTACAACGGCTCCTACTCCAACGCCAACAACGAGTACGTGGTGATCCGCAACTACACCGCCAAGTGGACCTGGGGGGGACTCGTCCCCGCGTCCAAGAGCACCACCATCTTCCGCTCCTATCGGCTGGCCGACCATGCCCTGGCCTGGGAGGGGAACTTCGCCTGTGGCAAGCCGGGCGGCTGGGGCATCAATTGCCTGAACGTGACCAAAGGCTCCAACCCCGCCGGCGGCGCCGGCTGCAAGATCAAGATGGGCAAGAAGACCAGCGGCAGCTGGCACCACGTCTACATGGCCGAGACCAACAGCGACTCGTACCTCTATTTGTGCAACGGCGCCCAGCACAGCTCCGGCCACAACATGAATCACCGGTACTGGTTCCGCACGGCCAAGAAGTAGCCGATCGACCGCCGCCACAGCCCCGCGCTCGCGCCCAGCTCGCGGTGACCGGATACAGCCAATGATGTAACGTGGCGCTCCGCCCGACGTCCGCATCGAAGCGGCGGCACGCCGCACATCACATCCATCCGGAGGCCCGTTGCCCATGTCCCGTCGTCGGATCGCCGCCATCGCGCCGGAGCTCAAGCCCACTCGCCCCGCGCTGCGGGTGTTGGAAGGGCAGGGCGGTGGCCGCTTTGCGCGCAAGGTGCGCGAACATGGTGCGCCGCTACGGCGGACCGTCATCGATACCCTGCAGGTCAACGTCGGCAAGGTCTGCAACCAGGCGTGCAGTCACTGCCACGTGGATGCGGGACCGAAACGTACCGAGTCCATGAACCGGCAGACCGTCGAGCGGGTGCTCGCCCTGGTAGCCGCCAGCGATGAGATCCGCACCGTGGACATCACCGGTGGCGCGCCCGAGCTGAATCCGCATTTTCGTGACCTCGTGCGGGGTGCCCGCGACCTGGGCCGCCATGTCATCGACCGGTGCAACCTGACGGTCCTGCTGGAGCCCGGCCAGGAGGATCTGATCGACTTCCTGGCCGAACATCGGGTCGAGGTCGTCTCCTCCCTGCCCTGCTACACCGCCGACAACGTCGACAAGCAGCGCGGCAAGGGCGTCTTCGGCCGCAGCATCGAAGGCCTGCGCCGCCTCAACGCGCGCGGCTACGGCGATGGTCAGAGCGGCTTGCAGTTGAACCTGGTCTACAACCCTGGCGGCGCCTTCCTGCCGCCGGCCCAGGCCAGCCTGCAGGCGGATTACAAGACACGCCTGGCCGATGACTTCGGCATCGTCTTTGACCAGCTGTTCACGATCACCAACATGCCCATCGCGCGCTTCTCCACCTGGCTGCAGCAGCAAGGCCAGGCGGACGCGTACATGCAACTGCTCGAGACCAGCTTCAACCCCACCACCCTGCCAGCGCTCATGTGCCGTACCCAGCTGAGCATCGACTGGCAGGGGTGCATCTACGACTGCGACTTCAACCAGATGTTGGAGATTCCCGCCGCCGCTCCGATGGCCCCGGGACTCGCGCCGACCATCTTCGACCTCGCCTCCACCGCCGACTTGCACCAGGGGCCCATCCGCGTCGCCGACCACTGCCTGGGATGCACCGCAGGCGCCGGGTCCAGTTGTGGCGGCAGCCTCGACTGAACGCTCCACGCGCCGCCGCCAGTGCGCGACCTGAAACAAGTCTGAAACGCTTCGTTGCACGTGGGCGTTTCACGGCCTACCTTGAACGTCGAGGTCGGCCGCCTTCACGCGACCGGTCGACCACGGAGGCCCCGTGAACGACGCCGTCATCGATGCCCCTGCCGGCATGTTCAATGAACTCTGCGACCTGGCCGGCCTGGCGGCGTTTCAAGTCGACGGCGACCGCAACCTGACCGCCTGGAGCCCGGCGGTGGCCGAGTTGACCGGCTACGACGCCGACGACGTGCTCGGTCTGCCCTGCGTGGTCGCCTTGCGCTGCCCGGAGTGTATGGGCGGCTGCGGCGTCTTCGAGCACGGCAGTGTGCGCGACATCCCGCTGAGCCTGCGCCGCAAGGATGGCTCGCTGGTGCGGGTGCGAAAGTCGGGCGCCACGCTGCCCGACGGCGAGGGCGGCGTCGGCGGCGGCGGGGGGGGGCCGGGCCCCGGCCCCCGCGGGCGCCCCCCGGGGGGGGGCCCGGGCGGGGGGGGGGGGCCCTCCACCCTGCATTGAG
>CAYTLW010000012.1:96210-101627 GCA_964438735.1 uncultured Enterobacteriaceae bacterium
CGGGGGGGGCCCGGCGGCCGGCGGGCGGGGGCGGCGTCGGGGGCGCGGTCGAGGGCCTGCGACCGGCCGACGGCGGCGACCGACGGGATGGCTCCATGGATCGGCTGCTGGGCGCGCTGGGACGTGAGTGGCTGCTCACCGATGGACACTTCGCCATCACCGACCTGGCCGACACCCTGGCCGAGCGCATCGGACGGAGCGCCAGTCAGCTTCGCGGCAGCCACCTGGCAGACCTCTTCGGCGACGAGCTCTTCGGTCCCGACGCTGCATTCGGCAATGCGGTCGCGGCGGGCGAGCGAAGAGAGGGGTGGCGGGCGTCGCTGCGCACGGCCGCCGGCGAGGAGCCCGTCAGCCTGTCCGCAGGACGCATCGACGCCAGCGATGGCGGACGCATCTTCGCCTTGATCCGCGCCGACTCGGTGCCGGTGGCGTCCACGGACGTGCCACTCTTCGAGGGCATGGTGGCCCGTTCAACGGCCATGCAACGAATCGTCCGGGTCGTCGAGTTGTTGCGCGATAACGACGCCACCGTGTTGATCACCGGCGCCAGCGGCACCGGCAAGGAGCTGGTCGCCCGCGCCCTGCACGCCCGCTCGCACCGGGCCCGTGGGCCTTTCGTGGCGGTGAATTGCGGGGCCTTGCCCGGCGAGTTGCTCGAGAGTGAGCTGTTCGGCCATGTGCGCGGCGCCTTCACAGGAGCGGTACGGGATCGCGCGGGCCGATTCGAGATCGCCGAGGGCGGCACCCTGCTCCTGGACGAGATCGGCGACATGCCGCTGCACCTGCAGGTCAAGCTCCTGCGGGTCCTGCAGACCGGCCAGTTCGAGCGCATCGGCGACAGCCGCTCGCGCAAGGCCGATGTGCGCGTCGTCGCCGCCACCCACATCGATCTGCCGCTGGCCATCGCCGAGCGCCGATTCCGCGACGACCTCTACTATCGGTTGCGGGTGGTGCCCATCGACATCCCGCCGCTCTCCGAGCGCCCCGCAGACCTGCACGCCCTCATCGACCACCTGATGGCTCGGGTGGGGCACGCTCGGGGCAGGGCGCTGCGCCTGTCGCCGGATGCCCGGGCAAAGCTGTCCGCACATCATTGGCCAGGCAACGTCCGCGAGCTGGACAACGCCCTGGAGTACGCGACCGCGGTCTGCGACGGGCAGACCGTGCACGTGGCCGACCTGCCAGCCGAAATCCGCGATGGCGTGGCCCTGGTCAGCGCGGCTGCCAGGCCTCCGGTGGCCGCCAGCCCGCCCGTGAGCGATGGAGACATCGAACGCTGCGACGACCTGACGCCCGACGAAGCCGCCGAGGCGGCAGCCATTCGACAGGCGCTGGCGGAGACGCGATATCGTCGGGTCGAGGCGGCGCAACGCCTGGGCATGAGCCGCACCACGCTCTGGCGCAAGATGAAGCAATACCGACTGGGCTGAAACAAGGTTGCAACGAAACGTTGCAACAACTTGTTCCGAATCGTTCCATTCGCGCTTCGCCGGGCCTCTCTTCAAGTCCGCCGAAGACTGCGAGCTCAATCCCAACTGGTTGCAATTACGCCAATACGCGGTCGCGGACGTCAAAATCGGCGGTCTGGCACGAGGTCTGCACCAAGGAAGGGCGCGGGGCGCCTTCGACGCCTCCACCACGCCGCCGGAGTTGGCGGCCTCGAGAGGCAGACCATGAAACATGTCCTGATCCTGGGTGCCGGCACGGCGGGCACCATGATGGCCAACAAGCTGGTCGGCCTGCTGCCGGCGGAGCAATGGCGCATCACCGTCCTGGACCGCGACGACGCCCACATCTACCAGCCCGGCCTGCTCTTCGTGCCCTTTGGCGACGAGGATCCCGACGGCCTGGTCCGCCCACGCAGCACGATCCTGGCCCCCGAGGTGGAACTGCGCCTCGAAAAGATCGAGCGCCTGGACCCGGACAGCCGCACCGTGGTGCTGGCCAGCGGCGACCGGCTTCGCTGGGATGTCCTGGTGGTGGCCACAGGCACCCGCATCGCGCCCGAGGAGACCACGGGTCTGGTGGGGCCGGGCTGGGGCAAGAACATCTTCGACTTCTACACCCTGCCGGGGGCCACCGCGCTGGGCCGATTCCTCGACCGCTGGCACGGCGGCCGACTGGTGCTCAACGTGGTCGACATGCCCATCAAGTGTCCTGTGGCACCACTGGAGTTCCTGTTCCTGGCTGACGCCTTCTTCACCAAGCGTGGGATTCGCGGCGCCGTCGACCTGGTCTACGCCACGCCGCTGGATGCGGCCTTCACCAAACCCAAGGCGGCGGCATTGCTCGGCGACATGCTGGCCAGCAGGGGCATCCGTGTGGAGACCGACTTCTCCACCTCTGAAGTGCATGGGCAAGAGCGCTCCCTGGAGTCCTGGGACGGGCGGCGGTTGGACTACGACCTGCTGGTCACCATCCCCGTACACAAGGGCAGCGAATTGATCGAACGGTCAGGCATGGGCGATGCCATGGCCTTTGTGGAGACCGACAAGCAGACGCTGCAGAGCAAGCGTTGGCAGCACGTCTTCGCTATCGGCGACGCGACCGACCTGCCCGCCTCGAAAGCCGGCTCGGTGGCACATTTCCAGGCCGAGGTGCTGGTCGACAATATCGTGCGCTACGCCAACGGGCGCCAGCTGCACCCTGGATTCGACGGCCACGCCAATTGCTTCATCGAGACGGGCCACGACAAGGCCATCCTCATCGACTTCAACTACGACACGGAGCCGCTGCCGGGCAAGTTCCCGCTGCCCGTGGTCGGGCCCTTCGACCTGCTTCGCGAGAGTCGCATCAACCACCTCGGCAAGCTGGGCTTCAAGTGGATGTACTGGAACCTGCTCCTCAAGGGCGAGGAGCTGCCCATCGACCATCGCATGGTCATGGCGGGGAAGTGGCGATGATCACCGGACTGGACCCGGCCGCGGCCGGCGGAGGAGCGACCATCAACCACCAACCACCCAAGACGGACGCGCCACAGAACGGGGCCGGTCTAGCGGGGGCCAATCCGGACGCCAACCGGGCATCGGTCGCCGAGCAGATCGTCGCCGAACAGGACGTGGCGACCCTGCACGCCAAGGTCGACGCCTTGACCGCCCAGGTCGCGACCCTGGTGGAGCGGCAGCGCTGGCAGTCCGAGCTCGTCGGCGAGGCGATGCCCATCGTCAAGCTGGGCATGGATGCCATGTCCGAGCGCCTGCAGACCCTGGAGGAAGGGGGCTGGGTGCGTTTCGGCGAGGCCGTGATGGGCATTGGCGAGCGCATCGTCGGCACCTATGGCCCCGATGATGTGGCCGAACTCGGCGACGCCATCGTCGGCATCCTGGACACCGTTCGCTCCATGACCCAGCCGGCCATTCTCAACGTGGCCAACAACGCCAGCGCGGCGATCGAACGCGCTGACGAGGTGGCCCCCGTGGGCATGGTGGGCATGGTCAAGGCCTCGCAGGATGACGACGTCCAGCGCGGCATGGCGGTGATGCTCGAGGTGCTGCGCAACGTCGGCAAGGGCGTGCGTAGAGCGAAGTTGGAACGGCGGCTGGGTGGCCAGCGGCCTCGACCTGCGGCGGCGGACCGCCGACGAACTGCCCCCCCGGCACAGGCGGTCCGTCCGCGGCAGGTTCGAACCAACAACGGCGCGGCTCCGGCCTGCGCCATCACCCAACCGGGGCCAGCAGCCACGGTCTCGCCCATGCCGGAGCTGGGCGTCCCGCTCACCGACGAGGGCTACCTGGCCGATCCCCACGATTGGTCGGAGGAGCTGGCCGGCAAGCTGGCCGCCACCGTCGGCGTGGCCGAGCTGGGCGAGCAGCACTGGCAGGTGATCCACTTCGCTCGGACCGAGTTCCTCGACAAAAGCGTCTCGCCCAACATCCGCCGGTTGACGGGTGGCACGGGGCTGAACACGCGACAGGTCTACCAGCTCTTCCCCAAGGCGCCGGGCAAATCCATCGCCCGCGTCGCCGGCATCCCCAAACCCGCAGGTTGCATCTGACAGCCCACACACAGGAGGACCCCATGCATATGGCCACCGCACAACCCTCGCCTGGCAGCGGCGTGGGCACCCACACCACCCGCAAAGTCGCCCTCATCGTCTCCAAGGGCGGTCTGGACGAGGTCTACCCGGCCTACATCCTGGCCAACGCGGCCCGGCAGTCCGACATCGAGGCGATGATCTTCTTCACCTTCTATGGCCTCGACGCCATCACCGACAAGAAGGTCGACCACCTCCACGTGAACATGGCGGGCAATCCCACCAGCCCGATCCCGACGGTGGTGGCCGGGCTGCCCGGCATGGAGAGCTTTGCCGCCCACATGATGCGCAAGCGCATGGAAGACCTGGACCTGCCGGGAGCGCGCGAGATGATCGAGATCCTCGACCAGGCCGGGGTCGAGCTCTACGGCTGCCAGTTGGCCATGGAAATGATGAAACTGAACAACGAGGACCTGCTGCCAGAGGTGAAGGACGTGATCACGGCGTCGGACTTCTACGACATGACCAACGGCGCTCAGATCATCTTCACGTAGCCCACCTGTGCGCACTCGGGCGGTGACAATTCGCCCCACTTGCGCACGCGATTGCGAAAAAGGCCGGGACCGACCGCCCGGCAACGCGTACCTTCCGCCGACCGTGGCTGACCCGACAGCCCGGAAAGCTGGAGGAATATGCGCCACGCGACCGTCGCCTTGATGCTCCTGGCCGGTCTCTGCGCGGCCGCCTGCACCACCGCCGATAACCAGCCCACCACGCTCGGCCTGAGCTGCACCTTCGACAGCGACTGCGACCCCGGCTGGATCTGCGTCGGCAACGTCTGCACCAACGCCAATCCCGGAGGCAGCGGCACCATCCCGCCGGTCGATGGCGGTGCGCCCCTGGATGGCGGCGTGAACTTTGGCAACGATACCGGCGGGCGCTCCACGCCATCCGACACCGCCGCGCGGACCCCACAAGACAGCGGCACTCCGGTCGATCCGACTCAGGACGTCGCCACGCCCGTCGACGCAGGCCAGCCCGACAAGCCCGATACGTCCTCTGGTGGCTGCGCCAGCGATGGCGACTGCGATGACAACGTCGCCTGCACGGTCGACACCTGCGAGGCCGGCACCTGCAAGAACGCGATGGACGGCAAACAATGCTACATCGCCGGCGATTGCCGCCCGCCCGGCCCACACGCCGACGCGCCCTGCCTGTCCTGCGACCCGGTGAACAAGCCGACCAAGTGGACCGTGAGCGTGGGTGCGCCCTGCGATGACGGCAACACCTGCACCAAGAACGACGCCTGCACCGATCAGGGCCTCTGCGCCGGCACGCCCCAGGAGGCCTGCTGCAAGGTCGACGCCGACTGCACGTCCACCTTCCCCTGCACGGTCGGTAAGTGCGACGCTGGGACCCAGACCTGCTCCTTCACCAAGACCCC
>CAYTLW010000013.1:0-86899 GCA_964438735.1 uncultured Enterobacteriaceae bacterium
GCCGGGCGGCGGGGGGGGGGGCGCGGGGGGTGGTTTTTTTTTGTTGTTTTTTGGGGCGCCGCCGGCGGCGGGCCCGGGGGGGGGGCTGGGCGCGCCTGAATCGGGGTCGAGCGGGTTACTTCACCAGGGCCATCAGCCAGGCCATGAAGCCAAACTCGATCTGGTGCTTCTGACCCTTGGCGGTGCCGACCGGACCGCTGGGGCCGACCAGCATCTGCACGTCCAGGGCCTTGTTGCCCTGGCCGGACTTGCCAGCGACGTAGGCGCTGGAGAACGTCACGGCTACGGAGGTGGGCTTGCAACCCTCATCCGTCTTGCCGTCGCAGTTGTCGTCCTTGCCGTCGCAGGCCTCGGCCTTGCTGGGCACGACCTCGCCTTCGCACTTATCGGTCTTCTTGCCATCCTTGCAGAGCTGGAAGCCAGCCTTGCACTCGCCCTTGCCCTCGGTGTCCTTCGGGCCGCCGTAGCAGGGCAGCTTCGCGGCGTTGGCGGTGTTCACGCAGCCCGAGTCGGTCTTGCAGACGTCGTCGGTGCACTCGTTGCCGTCATCGCACTTGGGCGCGTCGGTACCCGGCACGCAGACGTACTTGCCGCCGGCGTCGCCGCAGGCGTCGCCCACGGTGCACTTGTTGCCGTCATCGCAGGAGCCGGTCTTCTTGGTGTTGTCGCACTTGCCGGTGGCCGACACGCACTTGTCTTCGGTGCACTGATCGCTGTCGTTGCAGTCCACCGCGGCCTCGTTGCTGCACTTCTTGGCCGCGCCGTCGCAGAGGTCCTTGGTGCACAGGTCGCCATCGTCGCAGGCCAGGTCGTCCACCTTGCCGTTGCAGTCGTTGTCCACGTTGTCGCAGGCGCCCTTCTCGGCGACCACCTTGGCGTACGTGCTGCAGAAGGCGGTGAGGTTATCCTTGCAGGTGACCGTGCCGCCGGTGCAGGGACCCACGCCGCAGGAGGCGCCCACGGCGAGCTTGGCGCCATCGACCGGGTTGTCCCACTCGAAGCCTTCGTCGGTCTTGCCGTCGCAGTCATCGTCGAGCTCGTTGCACTTCTCGGTCGAGGGTGCCTTGGCATCGCACTTGAACTTGCCGTTGACGCATAGCGGCTGGCCGGCGCAGGCGCCGATGAGCACCTTGCACTTGCCGTCTCCGTCCACGTCGCAGGCCTCGCCTTCCTTGGTGCAGTCGGCGTCCGCCTTGCAAGCGGTCATGCTGCCTTCGGCCTTGAAGGTCTTGGCAGCGCACTTGACCGTGTCGGGCAGGATGTCGACTTTGCCGTCGCAGTCATCGTCGGCGCCGTTGCAGACCTCCGCCTTGGGCTCCTGGGCTTTGCAGGCGCTCATACCAGCTGCCTCGCACTTGCGGCCTTCGCCCGCCTTGCTGGCGCAGGAACCGAACTCGTTGGTGACCTTGCAGGCGGTGATGATGCCCTTGGTCTTGGCCCAATCGGAGCACTCGCACAGGGCCGGCGTATCGCTGCCAGCGGGCTTCTTGCGGCGGCACTGCTTGATGTCGGCGCCGGTGCCATCCTTGCTGTCGATGCACTCGTACTCGCCGGGGCAGTCGGCGTCTTCTTTGCAGAGGCCGCCGCAGAACTTGCCGAGGTCGCCGTAGTTCAGACAGACGCTCTTGATGCCGTTGACCTGGCACTGGCTGTCGGTCTGGCAGGGGGCGCAGAGGCTGACGAAGTCCGATACGCACACAAAGAGCTTGTCGGTGCCGGAGCCCACCTCGTTGCAGGAGTAGCCCTTGTTGTCGCACTTGTCGACGCACTTCTGAGCGCAGGTCTTGCCCTCGTGAGTGTCCAGGCAGATGCCGTTATCGCAGGCGTCGTTGTCGGTGCACGCGCAGCCCTCGCCGCCGGGGCAGGCCTTCGGGTCGACGAAGGTATCCTCTTCCACATCGGGCTCGACTGTGACGTCGGGCTCGACGGTGACATCGGGCTCCACGGTGACGTCGGGCTCGACTGTGACGTCGGGCTCGACCGCGGTGTCCACGGTGGACGGCCCGGCATCCTTTTCATCGACGATGTCGTTCTTGTCCGTCTGGCCAGTGTCCTTGTCGGCGGTCGCCGGACCGGTGACGGAGGTGTCGTCATCTCCGCAGCCAGCGGTCAACGCAAAGGCGAGCAGCGGGACGAGGACGATTCGGAGATGCAGCTTGCGGGCGTGACGCGACATGAACTCCTCCAGGGGCAACGTGCGGCGTCTGGTGGCGGGGACTATCCGGCACTCCTTGACGCGCTCGGCACTATATCAATCGCCTTTCCGGAGTGTCAATTGATCACCACACCCTGGGTCGGCGCGACAATGCCCGGAAAATAAAGGACTTGACGGGTGAATACAGTGTCACTGGCGCGGCATCCGATCCTCGTCAGGGTGGCGTTGTCGTGCCCTTGGGCATCACGCCGTCGAACAGGCGGACCATGCGGGAGGTGTGCCCCCACGCCCCACTATCGGGATGTCGCACGGCCGCTCGAAGGTCCAACCAGATGCCGCAATACTGGTACCAGTAGAACCCGGTCACCGGGAATCGGACCTCGACACCGGGCTTGACCGGGCTGGCGTTTGTATAGCCTTCGTCCAGTTCGGCGTCCGGCCGCACCCAGATGATTGGCGAATTGCCGACCGCGGACTCCTTGCACTCGAAATGACCGGTGGCAAAGATCTGCATCTTCACCTTGGCGCGATCTTCGCCGGGCAACACCACCCTGATGGCGGCGTCTACGTGGATGCCACCCTGCTTGCCGTGCACGATGCGGAGCCACTGTCCCTGTTCATAGGGCACGAATGCGCCGGTTTGGGGGTTTGATGTGCCCAGTTCGACGACCAGGGAGGGCGCGGGCATGGGCTGGCCGGGTTTGAAGAAGATCGGTGACGATTTGGTGCAACACTCGGCGAATGGCATCGCGAGCTGCTTCACGGGCTCGCCGGCGCCCGGCGGCTGGCCTCGAAAACAGACGGTTGGATCGATCTCATCCGCGCTGGCCGGCGTTTCTTCGGCGGCATAGGGCAGCGAACAGTCCACCAAGGCGCCGCGATCGGCGGCCGGCCCGGCCGCGGCCCCCTTCGCGCTGGCGTCCTGTGCCGCCTCGTTCTGTGCGCTCTCGCTTGCGGCCTCCTCGGCGCTGCAGCCGATGAATCCGGACAGGAGCAATACCAGGCAACTGCGCGACGTCCTGTTGAAACGGGGTCTGCAGTGATGGCGGTGTGGCTCGGGCACGACGCAATCTCCCGCTGGCGCTGGCATCGGACCGTCAGCGTAGCAGAGTCGCGCCGGCGGTATGCAAACAGTTGGTGGGCGTGGGCGGCGATCACAGGCGCGCTGGCGTGGGCCAGCGTGGGCGTTCACGCCCTGGCTTGCACCGTCGTCAATGGCGCAGTACACGGGTCTCGCTGGCTCGTGGCGGTCAGCTTCCCGGAGGCAACATGCAGGCCCGATGGTTGGCAGCGATCGGCGTGGCGATCGGGGTCTTGCTGCTGGCCTGGTGGTGGCTGTCTCGAACGCCCCCCAGCGCGGAACCCGTCGACCGACCAGCGGAGACCCGACCGTCGGAGCCCGCTGCCGAGTCACAAGACGCCCCGTCGGCCGTCGCCCCTGCCGCCTCGGTGAGCGAAACCGCCCTGGCGCCGCCGGGATCGGGGGAGCCGTTTACGATCCCGGGGCCCGGCGGACGATCGCTGCAGGGCCGGCTGTGGCGGGCCTCCTCGACCCAAGCACCGCTCCTGTTGCTGGTCCCAGACGACCGTGTCACCGCACGGGATTGGCAACCGATGGTCGAGCTATTGCGGCAGGTGCGGGACTACCACCTGGCGGCATGGGATGGCCTGGCACGGACCGACCCGGAGCATGAAGGGGCGGCGCGCTTGCGCGAGATGGTCGCCATCGAGGCGGTGCGCGATCATATACGGCAGGTGATCGGTGATGCGTCCGGCAACGTGGGCCTGGTGGGCCTGGCCAGTGGCGGAACCGCGGCCCTGTTGCTATCCGCGGAGCAGCGCGAGGTGATGGCTACGGTGGCGATATCACCCGATCCGACGCTGGGCCCCCAGTCCTTGTCCCGGGTGACGCAGGACTTGAGTCGGCGCCAGGTGATGGCCCTGGGCGGGGTCGATGATCTGGCCACAGCGCCCATCTTGGAGCGGCTGCGTAGCCTGCCGCACGCGAGGATCGTGACGGTACCCGGCTCGGCACGTGGACTGGACGTCTTGCTTGGCGACCGCCGGTTGATGGCCACCGTCAATGGCTGGCTCTTCGCCGCCCTCGGTCCCGTTGCTCGCTGAAACAGAATCGACCCGGTTCGGGCCGACGTTGCCAGCGACCGGGGCATCGGGTACAGACGGGCCACTGGCCGCGATCGTTGGCCTGGAGTCCGTCATGCTCGACATCAAGTACGTGATTCAGAACGCCGACGCCGTGGCTGCCAACTGCATTGATCGGCTGATGCCCTGCGATGTGGCCGCCGTCGTGGCCCTGTACCGCGAGCGCAACGAAGCCATCACCACGATGGAGTCGTGCCGACGGGAGATGAACGAGAACGCCCGCTCCATGAAGCAGCGCCTGGAGCCCGACGAGCGACAGCGCCGAATCGAGCGTGGACGTGCGCTGAAGCGCCAGGTCGCCGACCTGGATACCCGCGCCAACGAGTTGAGCGCGCGTGTGCATGATCAAGTGCAGCAGATGCCCAATCTGACCCACCCGGATGTGCCGGTGGGCGCCGACGAGCATGGCAATCGCGAGCTGCGCACCTGGGGTCAGCCGCGCGACTTTGACTTCGAGGTGCGCGATCACGTGGTACTGGGGCGGGACCTCGATCTCATCGATTTCGATAGCGGCGCCGTGGTCGCCGGCCAGAAGTTCTACTTCCTGCGCAACGAGGCCGTTCTGCTCGACCTGGCCTTGCAGCAGTTGGCGGTCACCCGCTTGATCGCCCGCGGCTTCACTCCGGTGACGACGCCGGACCTGGCGCGGCCGGAGATCCTCGAGGGCATCGGCTTCAACCCGCGCGGCGCGGAGAGCCAGGTCTACTCCATCGATGGTCATGACCTCTGCCTGGTCGGCACGGCCGAGATCCCCATCGGCGGCATGTTGCGCGACCAGATCCTGCCCGCAGAGGAGCTGCCGAAGCGTATTGTCGGCATTTCGCACTGTTTTCGGACCGAAGCTGGCGCCGCCGGGCGCGAGTCGAGGGGTCTGTACCGGGTGCACCAGTTCACCAAGGTCGAGATGTTCGTGTTCTGTTCACCCGGCGAGGGCGAGGACGGTCGGCCGGAGAGCGAGGCCTGGCATGACGAGCTGCTGGCCGCCGAAGAGGAGCTGTTGCAAGCGTTGGAGATCCCATACCGGGTCGTCGACGTGTGCACCGGCGACCTGGGCGCTCCTGCCTGGCGTAAATTCGACATCGAGGCCTGGATGCCCGGCCGCGGACAGTACGGAGAGGTGACGTCGGCCTCCAACTGCACCGACTACCAGGCGCGCCGTCTGGGCATTCGCACCCGCCCTGACGGCGGCGGCAAGCCCCGGGTCGTGCACACCTTGAACGGCACCGCGATCGCCATCTCGCGGACTTTGATCGCGCTGTTGGAGAATCACCAGCAGGCGGATGGCTCGATCCACATCCCTGCGGCGCTGCAGCCGTGGCTGCCTTTCGATCGCATCGAACCGAAGGGTTGAGTCAGACTGCGACGTTGAATTCGCGCAGGGCGTCGTTGAGCGACGTCTTCTCGTCGGTGCTGGCCTTGCGCTCGCCGATGATGAGCGCGCAGGGCACGCCGTATTCGCCGGCTGCGAAGCGCTTGGGTCGCGTCCCCGGGATGACCACCGCGCGGGCTGGAACGCGGCCCTTGGACTCCACCGGCTCGTCGCCGGTCACGTCGATGATCGTGGTCGACCGGGTCAACACCACGTTGGCGCCGAGCACGGCGCCCGCTTCGATGTGCACGCCTTCGACGACGATGCAGCGGGAGCCGATGAAGGCGCCGTCTTCGATGATCACCGGGCGCGCTGAGGGCGGCTCCAGGACGCCACCGATGCCGACACCGCCGGAGAGGTGGACCCGCTTGCCGATCTGGGCGCAGGAGCCCACCGTGGCCCAGGTGTCGACCATGGTGCCGGAGCCCACACGGGCGCCGATGTTGACGAAGCCGGGCATCAAGATGGCGCCCCGCTCCAGGAAGGAGCCGTAGCGGGCGGTACCCGGCGGCACCACCCGCACGCCCTGGGCGCGCAGGTCGCGCTTGAGCGGGATCTTGTCGTGGAATTCGAAGGGGCCGACCTCGTGCACCTTCATGGCGGCGACGCCGAAGTAGAGCAGCACCGCTTGCTTGACCCAGGTGTGGACCTGCCACTGGCCGTCGATCTTCTCTGCGACGCGCAGTTCACCCCGATCCAGGCCCGCGATGGTGTCCAGTACGGCGTCGGCGTGCGCGCGATCGGACAGGAGGCTGCGGTCGGCCCAGGCTGCGGCGACGCTGTCGGCGAGCGCCTCGGTCACGGCGTGCTCCCCTCGGTGGCGGCTTCCGGTGCTTCCGCGGGTGCGGCCGCCGGCGTGGCTTCCGCGGCTTCTGCGGGCGCCTTGTCCGCCTGCTCGCCGCCCGAGGTTGGCTCTGCGGTCGCCTCGGGTACGGTGACCGTGGGCGCGGGCGTGTCGCTCACGTCGGAGCGGTCGGAACCGGCGCGGGCCAGGATCACCGACAGCACCATGAAGAGCACCGCCGAACCGGTGGTCATCTTGGTCAAGACGGTCGAAGCGCCGCGGCCACCAAAGACGGTGCCAGTGGAGCTGCCACCAAACGCGGCCCCCATGCCTTCGCCCTTGCCGGGCTGCAGGAGCACCACGATGATCAGGAAAAACGAGACGACGACGTAGAGCGCCACCGCGAGATAATAGAGCACGATTTACCTTCCTTTGCTCCGACTCGAAGTCGGTCGGAGCCGGCCGATCTGCCGGATCCAGGCCGCCGTCAGACGGCGACGCGGGCGCGCACTATGGCGGTGAATTCCTCAGCTTTCAAGCTGGCACCGCCGACGAGCGCACCATCGATGTCCGGACGGCTCAACAGACCGGCCGCGTTGGCGCCTTTGACGCTGCCTCCGTACTGCAGTCGGAGGCCGTCAGCAAAGCTCTTGCCGAAGCGCGCGGCAACGCGAGATCGGATGTCCGCGTGCACATCCTGAGCTTGCTCGGGGGTGGCCGTCATGCCGGTGCCGATGGCCCAGACAGGCTCGTAGGCGACGATCAAATCGGCCAGCGCGTCGGCCGTAAGGCCTTCGAAGGCGGTGTCGAGTTGACGGGCGACCACGGCGAACGTCTCGCCGGCTTGCCGCTGCTCCAGGGTCTCGCCGATGCAGAGTACCGGCTTCAGGCCACCGTCCAGGGCAGCGTGCAGCTTGCGCGCCACCATGGCGTCGTCGTCACCGAACACCGCGCGACGCTCTGAATGGCCGACCAGCACGTGGCTGCAGCCGACCGAGCGCAGCATGGACGCGGAGACGGCGCCTGTGAACGCACCCTTTTCACCCATCCAGAGGTCCTGTCCACCGACCGCGATGGCGCTGTCGCGGAGGCGCTCGGCCACCGGCTGCAGAAAGGGAAAGGGCGGAAAGACCAGCGCCTCGACCTGTCGCTGGGAGCCCAGTCGGTTGCGCAGCTCCCCGGCCAGCGACAGCGCGCCGGCCAGGTCGAGATTCATCTTCCAGTTGCCGCCAATGGCGATCTTGCGAGACATGTTCTACCTCCGTCCGCCGCGCAGCGCCGCCAGACCAGGCAACGCAGCACCGCCGAGAAACTCCAGGCTCGCGCCGCCACCGGTGGAGACGTGGCTGACCAGGTCGGTGACACCGGCCTTTCGAACCGCGGCCGCGGAGTCGCCGCCGCCGATGATCGTGGTCGCGCTGGAACGCGTCAGGGCCCGTGCCACTGCGAGGGTGCCGGTGGCGAAGGCATCCATCTCGAAGATGCCCATGGGGCCGTTCCAGAACACCGTCTTCGGCGCCTGACCCAGATCGGGATGGGCGCCTGCCAACACCTGTTGGAATAGCTCCACCGTCTTCGGGCCGATATCCACCGCCTGGCGACCCGGACCGATGGCGCCCCTGACCACCACGGTCGATGGCGCGTCGGCGGCGACCTTCTGCACAACGACGTGGTCGATGGGCAGGAAGACCGAGATCTGCTTGTCGGCGCAGCGCTGCAGCAGGTGGCGGGCCATGGGCAGGCGATCGGCCTCGATCAACGAGTCGCCGACGTCATCGCCGGCGGCGGCGATGAAGGTGTTGGCCATCGCACCGCCGATGATCAGGGCGTCCACCTGCTCCAACATGCGCTCGATCACGTCGATCTTGCCGCTGATCTTGGCGCCGCCAAGGATGGCGACATAAGGCGCTTCTGCGCCGTTCACCAGCGGTGCCAGGAAGGTCAGTTCCTTGCCGATCAGCCGACCGGCGCAGCGATCGGGCATCAACCGTGGCAGCGCGTCCACCGATGCATGAGAACGGTGCAGGGCGCCGAACGCGTCGTTGACATAGACCTCTGCGAGCTCGGCCAGCTTGCGGGCGAAGTCCTCGTTGTTGGACGTCTCGCCGTCGTGGAAACGGAGATTCTCCAACAACACCACCTGGCCGGCGCGCTGGTTGGCCACCAGGTGCTGGGCGGCCTCGCCGACACAATCGTCCGGCAAGAGCACCTCGGTCTCCAGCAGCTCGGCCAGGCGCGTGGCCACCGGCTCCAGGCTGAACTTCGGCGCCCGCTTGCCCTTGGGCCGACCCAGGTGCGAACACGCGATCACGCGCCCACCCTGGGCATGAATGGCCCGAATTGTCGGCAGCGCAGCCACGATCCGGGCGTCGTCGGCGACCTCGCCGTCCTCGCTCAGCGGGGTGTTGAAGTCGACTCGCAACAACACCCGCCGTCCGGCCAGGTGGATCTCGTCGAGCGAGCGGATGTTCCAATCCGCCAGCCGATTGCCCGATGCCATCGCCTCGCTCCATTGCCGGGCCGTGACCCGGCGCGATCAAGAATTCCCGGTCAGGCCGGCGCGCCGTCGTCGGCTCAGCCGGCGATCTCTCCCGTCAGGGCGTGCAACCGCGCGGCGTAGCCCCACTCGTTGTCGTACCAGGCCACCGCCTTGATCAGGTGGTTGCCCTGCACGCGGGTCAGGGCGATGTCGACCACGCTGCCGGTGGCCTCGCCGATGACGTCGCTGGACACGATCGGCCGATCCTCGATGCGCATGACGCCCGGCGGCAGCGCCGCGCAGGCGGCCCGCAGGCCTTCCTTCACCGCTTCGACCGTCACTGGCTTGCGGGTCTGCACCGCCAGATCGACCAGCGAGCAGTCCAGGACAGGCACGCGAACCGCGTAGCCGTCGATGCGCCCGTCGAGCTCTGGCACCACCAGGCCGATGGCCTGCGCCGCGCCGGTGCTCGTGGGCACGATGTTCATGGCGCCCGCCCGGCCGCGCCGCGGATCCTTGTGCGGCGAGTCGAGGAATTCCTGGTCCTTGGTGTAGGCGTGGATGGTCGTCATCTGGGCCGACTCGACGCCCCACTGCTCGTGGATCGCTCGCGCGAGCGGCGCCAGGCAGGTGGTCGTGCAGCTGGCCGCCGAGATGATGGTGTGATCGCCGGTGATCTGGTCGCTGTTGATGCCGCAGATGGCGGTGATGTCCGGCTTGTCCTTCTTGTCGCCGGGTGCCGAGATGATGACGCGCTTGGCGCCAGCCTCCAGGTGCAGCGCCGCCTGGCTGCGCTTGCGGAAGAAGCCGGTGCACTCGATCACCAGATCGACGCCCAGCTCTTCCCACGGCAGCTTGGTCGGATCGCGCTCGGCGAAACAGGTCACGCGGACGTCGCCCACCTGCAGCTGGTTGTCGTCCAGCACCTCTACCGGCAGATCAAAGTGGCCGTGGGTGGTGTCGAACTCGAGCAGGTACGCCAGTTGCTCGCGAGGGATCAGATCATTGACCGCAACCCACTCGTACTTGGGGTCGGGATCGGTGGCGATCATTCGGGCGAGGCAGCGGCCGATGCGGCCAAATCCATTGATGGCGACGCGTGGGAGTCTCTGAGTCATGTTGGAAGACCATCCTGAAGCAGTAGAAGGTTGTTTTCGTTCGCGAACTTGTGAGCAAACGGCGCCGAAAGCTATGCGCGCGCAAGCCGAAAGTCAATGGAGATCGCTATCGCCGGTAGCCCGTCAGTGATTCCAGCAGGGCGGCGGTCTGGGCGCTGTTGTGAGCGACCTGGCGCAGTCCGATGGCGGCGACCACCATCAAGAGGGTCAGGCCCAGGGCGCAGAGGCTGCCGACCAGGGCCGCGGCGGCCGTGAGCACGGACACGTCCGAACCCACAAGAATGCTGACCAGTGCGGCGATCAAGCAGGCGAGGGCGAGGGTGCCCAGAATGCCCGCGGCGACCTCCAGGGCGCGGGCGAAGCCGTCAACAACGTGCAGGCGACGCCGTTGATCGGCGATGTGCACGGCCAGCACGTCTGGATTAAGGGGCAGGATCGACGGTGTCTGCGGCGGCAGGGCCAAGGCTGTCGGCGCGCCGCCTGGGCTGCGTGGATTGGCCCTGGGTTTCGGACGGCCCGGCTTGCGCTGCAGCTGCTTCTTGGGCCGCAGCGGTCGGGGGCGTGGGCGGTTGCCCTGGCTGGCCAGCGGTCGCGGGTCCTTCTTGAGTACATCCTCGGATGAATCGAAGGTCTGAATCACGTCCGATGATTCGCGCGCGCGGCCGACCAGGTCCGGGCGCGACGAGCCCGGCGCCGGCCGCACGGGCGCCACCAGACCGGGCTCGACCGTTCGGCGTGCGCTTGGCAGCTTGGGCGGCATCTCTCCTGGCAGCAACGTCGGGCGGCGACGGCGGGGGGCCGGCACGCGCCGACGCAGATCGGCAGCCTCGCGGGCGGCCAGACCGGCGCGGCCCAATTCGGTCTCGCTACCCTCCGGAAACGCCTGGATGTCCAGACCCGTGTTGGTTCGTGGCCGATCCGGAAGATCCACGTCGTGGGCGCCGGGACGCTCGTGTTCGGGCAGCGGTGGTGGCGCTGTCTGCCGGGCGATGAACGCCGTCGCTTCTGGTTCCGGCTCGCCATCCGACATGTGGTCGGGCAGCGGCGGGATGGCGGCTGGCAGCGGGTCGTGCGTCATTTCCGCTTCGGCTTGGTGCTCGGCCGGGCAGTTCCGGCACTGGCTATCTTACACTGGTTTCGCACCGCTTGCAGCGCCCCAAGCAGCACCTTGCGCGAGGCATCGGGCAGCGCAGACTTGCCAACAACAAAGATCAACGACTCGGCGCGCTGGTCAGCTCGGCAGGGGCCTGCCTGCCGCTGCAGGTCCACACGGTGGGCCATGGCCATGATCGGGCCCAGCGCCGCGTTGGGCGGCAGTGCGCCACGGGCGCGGGCGAAGAGTTGCCGTGGCGAGGCGACCAACGCCGGTGCATCGCCCGGCTGTTCGACCACGTCCAGGCCGCCGCCGGCGATGGCTTTGGCATAGCCCAGCGCCATGGCGTGCTGACCATTCATCACGGAAAGCCGCAGACCGTGCGGATTGCCACGGGTGGCCCGATTGCGCGCGGCGATGGCCTGCCAGACGATGGCCAGGACGTCCAGCGGTGTCTGGCGCTGCAGCGAGACCGCGGCGTTGATGGCGGCGACGCTCTGGTCGCCCGTGCGATCCTGGTCCAGCAACTTGCCGAAGTGGTCGGCCTTGAGCCGCGACCAGGTCGCGATCTGACGAATCGCCGGCACGCCCAGATAACCCTTGAACACCGGCGCGGCGACGGCGAAGGCGACGTCATCTCGCTGGCTGGCGGCGAATACTTCGCCGGTGGTGGCATTGGCGGCGAGCCGCTTGCGCACGCGCTCCGCCGGCGGCGCCGGCAGGGTGATCTGTCCGCTGTACGGGGCGCGTTGCTTGCGATTGCAGGCGCGCCGGAGCCGCTTGCTCAACTTGCTGGCGGCCTCGGCCACAGGCAGGCCGACGCTTGCCTTGGCGGGCGCGCGGGCGGCCTTCTGTACGGCGAGCCACGCCTCGCAGGCTTGCTTGCCGCGCTTGGGGGCGAAGGCGGCGCGGGCCAACGCCAGCGCGAGGTGATGCGCTTGCACTTTGGGGCCCTTGGCCACAGCGAGTTCGAGCAGCTGCACCGCCCCGGCGTCGGTGAGCAGGCGTCCTCGCTTCAGAGCCACCGCCGGCTTCTTGGCGTCGAGCAGGCGCAGCCAGCCCAGGAACAGGGCTTCTCTGGCGTCGAGCACGCCGGATGGCAGCGTCTTGTCCAAGAGGGCGCCGCTTGGCCCGATGGTGTGGCGTGCACGGAGCGCGCGCGTGACCGCGGCGGCGACCTTGTGTTTGCGCACCCCAGCGCTGCCGGGCGCGTCCGCGATGGCCCACGCCAGGTGTGCCGGCGTGCCGTCGTCCAGCGCCCGCTCACGGGTCAGGATCGTCAGGTATCCCGCCTTCTTGACTTCGCTCACCGTGGGATGTTCCGCATGTGCGTTGGCCACCTGTCGGCCGCCGATGGCTTTGCTGGCGCGTCGCGCTGCCGAGGCCTCCTGCGTGGTGATGAATGCCAGTGTCAGGACCACCAGCGGCACGAAACCTCGTGCTCCTCTCATGCTCAACCTCCTGCGGACCCGCAGTCGGGCCGCGTCACGCCAGCGATGCACGCTACCCACCCGACCGCTTGCGTGCAACGGACGTGTGCGCCCGTCCATTCGCAAACCTGCACGGTCGCCCCCTTGTCTGGATCGCCGGCCTGTCGGACCATGCGCAATCCCGCGGCTCGGCCGAGCCAGGAGTGCATCGGTGCCAAGCAGACTCTTCGATCGGCGCTTCGTGATCGTCTCCGGCAAGGGCGGAGTCGGCAAGTCGTCGGTGAGCACCGCGCTGGGTATCGCCGCCGCACGGCTGGGCCGCCGCACCTGCATCGTGCAGCTGCATACCCGCGATACCATCGGCCGCCACTTCGGCCTGCCGCCCATCAGTTACGAGCCGCTACGACTGGACCCGGAGTTGCCGCTCTGGGGCACCATGCTTCGGCCGCGCGACGCCTTGCGTGAGTACAGCCTGATGAAGCTGCGCTTCCGTGCCCTGCATCGGCTGGTCTTTGAGAACGATGTCATGCGGCGGGTCGTCGACATGATGCCGGGCATCACCGAGATCCTCCTGCTGGGCAAGGCCTGGCACATGGAGAGTCGGGCGGTGGACTCCGAAGGGGCGCCGACGTGGGATACCTTGATCATCGACGCGCCCTCCACCGGCCACGGGATCAGCCTGCTCCGCCTGCCTGAGGTCGTGCTCAGCGCGGTCCATGTCGGCCCGCTGGCCGAAGATGCGCGGTTGATGCGCGAACTGCTCACCGACCCGACCCGGACGTCGTTCAATATCGTCACCCTGCCGCAGGAGCTGGCGGTCAACGAGGCGTTGGAGCTGGCGGCGACGGCGCGCGAAGTGATCGGCGTGCCTGTGGGCTACATGTTCGTCAACTGCGTGCTGCCGCCCCTCTTTGACAGCGAGCAGGCCGAGGTGATCGATCACGCCCGCGGCAACGGCGCCGGGCCGCTGGTGGACACCTGCGTGGCGGCCGTTGATCACTATCTGCACCGGCGAGGCAACCAGTCCCAACAGCTGGCCAGGGTACGTGCCGGCTCGGCCATGCCCCTGGTGGAATTGCCGCACTTGATGCGCGCGATGGATCGGGCGGGGCTGGATCGGCTCAGTGAACTCTGCGTCGACGGTATGGCCCGAACAGACGCCATGAACGGCGCCGCGGCGGCGCCTTGATCGGCTCGCACGTCAACAGATGGTCGGACGCCCGTTGACAAGCCCACCCCTGCGCCCCTAGGGTCGCGGCCCGGGCTGCATTGCCGCCCCATCGCTCCCCACCTTCTCCGCGAGGCGGTCGATGGCAGTCCGGACCAAGCCAACAAAATACATCTTCGTAACCGGTGGCGTTGTCTCGTCGATCGGCAAGGGATTGAGCGCGGCGGTGCTGGGCGCGCTGCTTGAGGGGCGTGGCCTGAAGGTCACCAATATCAAGCTGGATCCCTATATCAACGTCGATCCGGGCACCATGAGCCCGTATCAACACGGCGAGGTGTTCGTCACCGATGACGGCGCCGAGACCGACCTGGACCTTGGCCACTACGAGCGCTTCACCACCGCGACCATGCGCAAGGCCAACAACTTCACCACGGGCCAGGTCTACGACTCGGTGATCTCGCGTGAGCGGCGTGGCGAGTACCTGGGTCGCACGGTGCAGGTGATCCCCCACGTCACCGACGAGATCAAGGACAAGATCCGCGAGGCGGCCGAGGGCATCGATATCGCCATCGTCGAGATCGGCGGCACCGTGGGCGACATCGAGTCGCTGCCCTTCCTGGAGGCCATCCGGCAGATGCGCCTGGAGGTGGGCTACCAGAACGCGCTCAACATTCACGTCACCCTGCTGCCCTACATCAAGACCGCCGGCGAGGTGAAGACCAAGCCGACGCAGCACTCGGTGCAGAAGCTGCGCGAGATCGGCATCCAGCCGGACATCATCCTGGCCCGCCACGATCATCCGCTGGAGCCCACCACGCGGGACAAGCTGTCGCTCTTCTGCAACGTGACCAAGGAGTGCGTCATCGCGGCGCCCGACGTGCCCTGCATCTATGATCTGCCCGAGCACCTGCACGACGCCGGATTGGACGATCGCGTGGTGGAGTTGATGGGCATCTGGTCACGCGAGCCGGAGCTGGACGCCTGGGTTCAATTCGCCCAGGTCTTCAAGACCGCGGCGCGGCGGGCCCGCATCGGCATCGTCGGCAAGTACGTCGAACTGACCGAGAGCTACAAGTCGCTGCACGAGGCGCTGGTGCACGGCGGCGTGGCCAACGAGTGCACCGTTGAGCTGGTCTACATCGACGCCGAGGAGCTGGAACGCGACGGCGCCGGCAACCTGCTGGGTGATGTCGACGGCGTGCTGGTGCCCGGCGGCTTCGGGCTGCGCGGCGCCGAGGGCAAGATCAGCGCTGTAAAGTGGGCGCGAGAGAACGGCGTGCCCTTCTTCGGCATCTGTCTGGGTATGCAGATCGCGGTCATCGAGTTTGCCCGCCATGTCTGTGGTCTCGAGGGCGCCCATTCCACTGAATTCGAGCCCGCGACCGCCCACCCGGTGGTCCACTTGATGCCCGATCAGCGAGGCGTGACCGACAAGGGCGCCACAATGCGCCTGGGCGCATATCCGTGCGTGCTGGACAAGGACACGCTGGCGGCTCGTATCTACGGCACTCGGCAGATCAGCGAGCGACATCGCCACCGCTACGAGGTCAACAACGACTTCCGCGTTCAGCTCGGCGACAAGGGGCTCCGTCTCAGCGGCGTATCGCCTGACGGACGCCTGGTGGAGATGTGCGAGATCGGCGCCCATCCCTACTTCGTTGGTTGCCAGTTCCACCCGGAGTTCAAGAGTCGCCCGACGCGGCCGCACCCGCTGTTCACCGAATTCGTGGCCGCCTGCCTCAAGCGGGCCGCGGACATGGTAGCCGCAGCGTAGTGGTCCCGACAGATCCCTCCAGCATCGGCCTGGAGCGGCGCGAGGCGGCGCTCTATGTCGTCGCCACGCCCATCGGCAATCTCGGCGATCTCTCGCCCCGGGCCAGCCGCGTGCTGGCCGCGGTGGACCTGCTCTTGTGCGAGGACACCCGCCACAGCGCCGCGCTGTTGGAGCAGGTTGGTGCGCGACCCGAGCGCTGGTCCCTGAACGCCCACAACGAGGAGGGGCGCATTCCGGCGGTGCTGGCGCGTCTTGAAGCGGGTGGCTCCGTCGCTTTGATCAGCGATGCGGGTACGCCCTGTCTGAACGACCCGGGCGGTCGCCTGGTGGACGCCGTGCAGGCGGCGGGCCTGCCGGTGGTGGCCCTGCCCGGTCCCTTCGCCGCGGCGGTGGCCTTGTCGGGCGCAGGATTGCCGGCGGTGCCTTTCACCTTCTGGGGATTCCTGGCCAAGCGAAGCGGCAGTCGCCGCAACCAGTTGACCGAACGCCTGCGCGCTGGCGTTGGAGGCGAGGTCATGACCCACGCCTTCTACGTGCCAGGCCGCGACCTGCGCGCCTTCTGTGGCGATGTACACGCCGTGGCGCCGCTGTCGCGCCTGGTGGTGGCCCGGGAGCTGAGCAAGCTGCACGAAGGCTGGTTGCGCGG
Source organism: uncultured Enterobacteriaceae bacterium (assembly GCA_964438735.1). Classification (GTDB taxonomy): domain Bacteria; phylum Myxococcota_A; class UBA9042; order UBA9042; family UBA9042; genus CAYTLW01. Next base: position 16,180 of record CAYTLW010000013.1, read on the forward strand.
CCTCCCTGGGGCGGTGGCCGAGGCCCTGAGCGACGAGCAGCTGCGCGGCGAGGCCGTGGTGCTGGTGACGGTCGATCGGAAGAGCGAGGCGGGCGGCGAGGAGTTGGACGCGGACGCCTTGATCGGCCAGGCCATCGCCGACGGACTCGAACGCAAGGCCGCCCTGCGCCAGATCAGCCAGCAGACCGGCATCGGTCGGCGAGAACTCTATCGTCGCTGGTTGCAACTCAAAGACGAGCCGTAGACGAGCTCCGGCCCCCCAAAACTACGGCGTCGGTGTTACCCAGACCGCGCCCTCGTCGGTGGTCTCCCGCTTCCAGATCGGCACCGTCTTCTTCAACTCATCGATGATGAACCGACAGCCCGCAAAGGCTTCTGCGCGGTGCGCGGCGCTGGTGGCGATGTCCACCGCCACCTCGCCGATGGGCGCGTGGCCGATGCGATGCAATACCCGCGCGTCCACCAGGCCGAAGCGCTCGATGGCCTCGTCGGCGATGCGGGCCAGCTCCTTGGTGGCCAGCGGCACGTGGGCCTCGAAGTCGAGGTGCTGGATCGACTGGCCCTGGCTGACGTTGCGCGTCACGCCGGTGAATGTGGCGATGCCACCGGCGCCTTCGGTCGACAGCAGGCGGCTGGCCTCGCCGACGGCGATGTTCCGGTCGACCACCCACGATCGACGCGGTGGCGTCGGCGCGCCTGCTCCGCCGCTGACCGGGGGCAGCACGTACAGGGTGTCGCCAGCGCCGATGGTGTCGCTGTTGATCGCGAACTCATCGTTGCAGGCGATGCGCGAGGTGCCCAGGACGCGCTCCACGTCCGGGCGATGGGCGATCAGGCGCAGCCGAAACGCGCCGATCGTCTCGCCGTCGACGTGCGGCAGCTGCTCTTCGCTGCGACCGGCGGCATCGCGCGACGAGGCGAAATAGATCACCGTGATTGTTGCCTGGCCTGTCTGCTCGCTCATCTGGACCTCCACTCCCGGTCCCCAATCAAGTCCTGGTGAGGAATCTCGCCACAAGTTTCTTCACGCCCACGCGGGCAAAGAGCACGGTGACCCGCGCCATCTCGCCGTAGCCCGAGATGTCCATGACCTCGCCCTGGCCGAAGCGCACATGTCGCACGCCATCGCCCACGCTGAGCGCGCCGTCCGGCTGGCGCTCGATGACGGACTCTTCGGCTGCGGGGGCGGTCTGGGCCCGCCTGGCGCGACGCCTGGCTGCCTCGGCCAATCCCGCCTCGTTGCGCAGCGTGGCCACGTCGGCTCGAGCCGGACGCGCCGACGAGGACCAGGCGCGCGGGCGCTGGTTCCAGCCGCCGGACCAGCCCGCCCCGGCGTTGCTCCACGATGGCGCCGCCTGGCGTTCGGTCTCGAGCAATTCCTCCGGCACCTCGCGCAGGAAGGGCGATGGCGTGGCCAGTTCGTCCCGTCCGAAGCGATTGCGCATCCGCGCATGGCTCAGGTGCATCCGCTGGCGGGCCCGGGTCATGGCCACGTAGAGCAGCCGCCGTTCCTCTTCCTCGCCGCCCTCGCGCAGCGAGTTCTCATGCGGCACCAACCCGTCCTCGAGTCCGACCACGAAGGTGACGTCGTACTCCAGCCCCTTGGCCGAGTGCATGGTCATCAACGAGACCGCCTCCCGTCGATTGGCCAGCTGGTCCACGTCGGCGACCAGGGCGACCTGCTCCAGGAAGCCGGCCAGCGAGGGGTCGTCCGCGGTGTCCGCATGCTCGGTCATGGCCGCCAGCAGCTGGCCCAGGTTCTCCAAACGGGTCTCCGCTTCGGGCGAGCCGTCGGCCAGGAAGGCATCGCGCAGGCCGCTGGCCTTGAGGATCGCCGCCCCCGCGCGATGCGCCGGCTGGTCGCGTGCCTGGCTGCGCATGGTGTCGATGAGCGATTCGAATGCGGCCAGCTTCTTGTGCCCGCGGAAGCGATCGTCCGCCCGCAACAGCGCCTGTGAGGCGGACGGGATCGACAGGTTGCGCTCGCGGGCCATATTCTCGACCCGGGCGACCGTCGCCGCGCCGATGCCCCGGCGGGGCGTATTGACGATGCGTAGCCAGCCGGCGGCGTCGTGTTCGTTCACCACCAGGCGCAGGTAGGCCAGCAGATCCTTGACCTCTGCCCGCTCGTAGAAGCGCAGTCCGCCGATGAGCACGTACGGCAGGCGGTAGCGATTCATGGATTCTTCGAGCTGACGCGACTGGGCGTTGGTGCGGTAGAAGATCGCGAACTCGCCGAGCGGATGATCGCTGCGCAGGGATTCGATCCGTCGCGCTACCCAGTCGGCCTCGTCGCGATCGGTGCTGGCCTCGAGCATGGCGATGTTCGGGCCGCCGCGCGTCTCGGTCCACAAGGTCTTGGGGTGGCGGCTGCGGTTGCGCGCCACCACCGCTGAGCTGGCCTGCAGGATCACCTCGGTGGAGCGGTAGTTGCGCTCCAGTCGGACCACATTTGTGCCGGCGTGGGCCTCGGGGAAGCCGAGGATGTTGTCGATCTCGGCGCCGCGCCACGAGTAGATGCTCTGGTCGTCATCGCCGACCACGCACAGGTTGCCGTGGGTCGAGGCGAGCAGCTCCAGCAGGTTGTACTGGGCGGCGTTGGTGTCCTGGAACTCGTCGACCAGGATGTGGCGGAAACGACGGGCGTACTGCTCCCTCAGCACCGGCTGCTCGGTCAGGATCTGCACCGGCCGCATGAGCAGGTCACCGAAATCGACCGCGTTGGCGGTGCGCATGTCGGTCTCGTAACGCTCGTAGACGCGCGCCGCCATGCGCTCCTGGATGTCGCCTGGCTGCAAACGCGGATCACCCGGCAGCAGGCAGCGATTCTTCGCCCGATCGATCCAGCTGGCCATGGACCGCGGTCTGAAGGCCTTGTCGCTGATGTTCAACGCCTTCATGACCCGCTTGATCATGCGCAGTTGATCGTCGCGATCATAGATCGTGAACGACCGCTCCAGGCCAGCGTGCTGACCGATGCGTCGGAGCAGGCGCACGCCGATGCTGTGGAAGGTGCCCAGCCAGAGATCCGTGGCCGCGTCGCCCAACAACTCCTGGACCCGATGACGCATTTCGCCGGCGGCTTTGTTGGAGAAGGTCACCGCGAGGATCTGCCACGGAGCCACGTCGAGCCGCTGGATCAACCAGGCGATGCGATGGGTGATCACCCGGGTCTTGCCAGAGCCGGCACCGGCCAGGACAAGCAGGGGACCGTCGCCATACGACACGGCCTGCGCCTGTTCGGGGTTCAAGCCGGTGAGCAGCGGGTCATGGTCGGCGTTCGGCGCGTTCATGGCGGTGCAGGTAAGCACGCCATGACCACCCGAGCAAGCACCGCCTTCGTCGAACCAGACGCCTTCGTCTGGACAACCCGGCGACCGCCAGGGTACAGGTACGCGCCCCGCCGCATCGACCCGATGCGGACGATTCCAGAGGACGATCCGAGCATGGAGCAGGCCACGCAATCCGCGCCGCGGCGCACCCTGCGCGACTTCTTGCACGCCATCGTGGTGGCCCCGTGGGAACGCATCGACCGCGACTACCGCGGTCGCCGCCTGGGCCACCTCAGCGCCAGACAGGGCGCCTTCGTCACCTGCATTACCGCCTGCCTGATGCTCACCTTCCTGCGCTTCGTGGTCATGGACCGCAGCATCCAGGCCAGTGTGGCGTCGACCGGCATCGAGCTGATCTCCCTGTTCGCGCCGGGACTGCGCGATGGCATGTACTCCTTCCATCGCCTGGGCGTGAACCTGTCGTGGGTGCTGGGCTGCGTGATCTGCTACTTCGTCATTCCGGCGGCGGTGGTGCGCATCGTCTTCGGCATGACGTTGCGCCAATGGTTCCTCATGCCGCGCAACTACCTCCGCCACCTGCACGTCTATGCGCTGCTCTTCCTGCCGGTGGGCACGCTGATCCTGGTCTTCTCGTTTTCGCCGGACTTCCTGGCCCAGTATCCGTTCTACAAGCAGCAGGTGACCTGGATCGACCTGCTCATCTGGGAGCTGGCATACGGCGTGCAGTTCTTCGCCCTGGAGTTCTTCTTCCGTGGCTTCCTGTTGCGAGGCATGGCGGCCGAACTGGGCTCCATGGCGGTGTTGGTGATGGTCATCCCCTACTGCATGATCCACTTCGGCAAGCCGCTACCCGAGTGCCTGGGCTCGATCATCGCCGGCCTGATCCTGGGCGTCCTGGCACTGGATACGCGCAGCATCTGGGGCGGCGTGACCATTCACGTGGCGGTCGCCTGGGGCATGGACTTCGCCGCCCTCTGGCAGAAGGGCATCCTCGACAAATTGCAGTAGCATGCGCCAATATTTTGTAAACACAGACTTAATGCCGCTCGCCGATTTGGCTTGACCGGCGCACGGGCGAAGCCCTAGACTGCGGCGCCACGCGTTCCCGGGGGCGAGCTCCGGGGCCAGAGATCGCATCACCGGGCCGCATCGACGGCCGATGGTGGAGGCGCTATGCCGACGAAAACAGCGGGCGAACGAGCACCGTTGACGCCCAAGCAGCTCGACGAACTCAAAGGCAGCCTGCTCGACAAACGGCAGCGCGTCATGTCGCAGGTGCAGGCCGCGGCCCGCAAGGAATCTGCGGACGATCTGCGCGTTGCCGACGAGATGGATCTCGCCTCGGTGGGCTACGAGCAGGCCTTCGAGTTTCGCCTGCGTGATCGCGAAGCGTACCTGATCAAGAAGATCGACAAAGCGCTCCTACGCATCGATGATGATGAATATGACGAGTGCGAGAATTGCGGCTCGCCCATCGGTTTTCAGCGCCTGAAGGCGCGTCCAGAGGCCCGCTACTGCATCGACTGCAAAGAAGAGCAGGAGAAGGTCGAGAAGATGTACGAGAAGCGGCGCAAGCGCATGACGTCGTTCGAATGATCCGCAAGGCAGCGCGCCTGGGAGCCGAGCCTTGAGCGATGTGCTCGCCACCTCCGTCACGCTGCGTCGTTGCAAACTCGTCCGCGTTGGCGTGGATGGCTCGGTGGCCGAGTACATCTTCGATCAGTCGGCCGTCACCCTGGGCGGCAGCGAAGACAACGACCTGGTCATCGACGATGACAAGGTGAGCCGCTTCCATGCGCGCGTCTTCCGCGACGGCGACGACTACCTGGTCGAGGATCTGCAGAGCACCAACGGAACCTTCGTCAACCACGTCAAGGTGCGCTGCGCCTACCTGCGCAGTGGTTGCTCGATCCGCCTGGGCAGCACGCAGCTGCGGTTTTCGCTGCAGAGTGAGCGCATCGAGGTGCAGCCCAGCACGCGCGAGTCGCTGGGCCCCATCGTCGGCAAGTCCGAGCGCATGCGGCAGCTCTTCGCCATCGTCGAGAAGATCGCGCCCACCGGGGTCACCGTCATTCTCGAGGGCGAGACGGGCACCGGCAAAGAGGTGGTCGCCCGGACCATCCACCAGTACTCCTCGCGGGCCAACAACACCTTCATCGTCTTCGACTGCGGCGCCGTGCAGGAGAACCTGATCGAGAGCGAGCTCTTCGGTCATGAGAAGGGCTCGTTCACCGGCGCACTCTCCTCCCGGCAGGGCCTGTTCGAGATGGCCAATGGGGGCACGATCTTCCTGGACGAGATCGGTGAGCTCGCCCTGGACCTGCAGCCCAAGCTGCTGCGCTCCCTGGAGCAGCGCGAGATCCGCAGGGTCGGCGGCAATCGGCCGATCAAGATCGATGTGCGGGTGATCGCGGCGACCAATCGCGACCTCTCCGAGGAGGTCCGCGCCGGACGATTCCGTGAAGATCTCTTCTACCGCCTGTCTGTCGTCCGCCTGCAGCTGCCGCCGTTGCGCGAGCGCCGCGAGGACATCCCATTGCTGGTCCGTCACATCCTCAAGACCGGCAATTTCAATCGCATCCCGGACGGCCAGCGGGTCAAGGGCGTGGCCACGGACGCGCTCGAGGCCATGATGCGCTACGACTGGCCGGGCAATGTGCGCGAGTTGGCCAACGTGGTCGAGCGCGCCTGCTCGTTCGCCGACGGTGAGTTTGTCCAACTCGAGGACCTGCCCGATCACATCGGGGGGGTCCGGGTTGGCCGCCGACGCAGCGCCGGTCAGAAGACCGAGCCGGCCCGCACGCCCGGGGTTCAGGTCCTCTCCGATCGACCTTTCAAAGAGGCCAAAGAGGCCTGGCTTTCCGCCCTGGAGAAGGAGTACCTCGGCGCATTGCTGACCAAGCACTCCGGCAACCTCAGTCAGGCCGCACGCGAGGCCGAAGTCGATCGCAAGCACTTCCGCCGGCTGTCGCGCAAGTACGGCCTGCTCAACCCGCCCGGCGGCGACGACGCGTGAGCCCATCGGTGGTGAAGACCACCCGGCTCGCAGGCGACCCATGATCGTTCGCGCCAGCGCCAGCCGATGGATCGACGCAGCCATCGCTGTGCTGCTCTTCGCCACAGCTACCGCAGTGCTGGTGGGCACCAACGACATGGGCTTCGTGCGCGACGAGGCCTTCTACTTCCGTCACGCCGAGGGCTATCAGAACTGGTTCGTCGAGGTGGAGGCCGGCGGTGAGCGGGCCGAAAAGGCCCTGGGCCGCGACGCCACCCTGTCCACCTGGCGGCGCAACTCCGAGCACCCGCCGCTGAACAAGATCCTGTTCGGCTACAGTTGGCGCCTCTTGGGCCGCAAGCTGCGTCCTGTGAGCGCCATCCGATGGCAGGACATCCCCGAACAAAAGGGCGAGCGCGAGGCCATTGCCGAGGTGCGCGGGCTGGGGCCGGCGCATGGATTCCAGCCTGGCGCCCAGGTCCAGCTCCTGTCGCCACAGATCGTCGGCGAACCTTCTGCGGTCGGCGGTCGCGAGCTGGCCGTTGGCGAGGTGATCAAACGAACGCCGCGTGGGGCCACCCTGCGACTGCTCGGCGGCGCCGAACCGGAGCGGCTGCGGGCGACCTGCCAGGCGGCTGGCCCTGGCGGCGATGGGGTGATTCGACGCACAGGCTGCGAGGGCCTTGAGATCCGCCCGCTCTACCTGCTCGGCGAGTCGGCCGCGATGCGCCTGCCTGGCGCCCTCTTTGCCGCCCTGCTGGTGATGTTCATCTTCCTGGCCGCGCGTGGCTTCTTCGCCGGCCGTGTGGCTGGAGCGTGGCAACTCGAGCGGCCCTTCGCCTTGCTGGCAGCGTGTGGCTACCTGCTGCTGCCGCGCGCCTTCTACCACGCCCACCTGTGCACCTTCGACACCACGATCGTGGCGCTGCTCTTCATCACCACCATGGCCTACCATCGGTCGCTCAAGTCGTCGGCCTGGGTGTGGATCACCGCCGTGCTCTGGGGGTTCAGCCTCTTGGGCAAACACAACGCCCTCTTCTTCCCGGTGGCGCTGATCGTGCACTGGTTCTGGGACGGTCTGGCCGAGGGCCGGATTCGGTTGCCCTGGACCGGCCTGGCGCCCATCGCTGCGGCCGCCCTTGTCGGTATGGCGGGCGCGCTCTGGCTGCATCCCCTGCTGGGCCTGGCTGCGGCGCTGCTGATCATGGCTCGGCCGGGCGGTGGACTGCGCCTGCCGCCGGTGCCTCGCGCCTACTTTGCCATGCTGCCCATCGGGCTGGGCATGCTGGTCGCCGGCTGGCCGCTCCTGTGGCACGACACGGCGGCCAACTTCCTGAACTGGATCGAGTTCCATCTCAGTCACGAACACTACATGCAGGAGTATTTTGGCCGCGTGCTGGCCTACCCCCCATTCCCCATCGAGCTGCCATGGTTGCTGACCGCCCTGACGTGGACGCTGCCCCTGCTGGCCGTATGCGCCGTGGGCGGATTGCTGCTGCTGGGCGGCGCGGGTCGGCGCTGGCTGGCCCTGGCCCGTGCCTGGAAAGCGGGCGAGTCGGCCGCAGGAGAGCGCGCCGGCGCCACCGCGGAGGCCGCAGTCGAAGCCGCCGAATCGCGTAGCCTCGAACGCCTGGTAATCGTTGGCGTGATCTGGCCCATCGCCCTGATCTCCCTGCCCTCGACACCGGTCTTCGGCGGCACCAAGCACTGGTTCCTGGCCTACCCCTTCATGCTGTTGATCGCCGGCCACGGCGCTCGCGCGATCTGGGCCCACGCGTGCCGCCGGCTGCGGACCAGCACGTCAGCCGGTCAGCGCCTGGCCGCCTCCGCTGCAGCCTGGTTGATCGTCCTGCTGGTGGCCCTGCCCTCGGCGCGAGCCACTCGCGAGGTGCATCCCCATGGCACGGCCTATTACAACGAGCTGATCGGCGGCCTGCCCGGCGCCGCCGACGCCGGCATGCAGCGCCAGTTCTGGGGCGGCGCGACCCGCGACGGCCTGGCGGTGGTCAACCGGCGCGCTCCCAAGGGAGCCCGGGTGTGGTTCCACAAGTGCGCCTGGACCGCTTTCGTCATGTACCAGCGCGAGGGCTGGTTCCGACGCGACCTGTCCTACGCCGGCAAGCCCCAGGGCAGCAGCCACGGCTTCTATCATCATCAAAAGGACCACGACGACTATGAACTCGAGTGCCTGCGGGACTACGGGGTGCGCGCGCCGGTCATGCAGTTGAGCATCGACGGGGTGCCCATGCTGAGCGTCTACGAGCGCCCTCGCTGACCCCGTGGATGCCGCTCCAACCGGCCGACCAGACGCCTGCCCGGACCGGATGGCCGAACGGGTAGAAGGTGTAGTAGAGTCCGCCCGCCCGCTCCTCCTTTGGGGGGCCGGGGCTCGGCCCACAGCCAGGAAAAGTGTGATTTTCCTGGCTTTCCCGACCGCACGACCCCGCGCTACGAGGAACCCTCCTTTGTCGACCATCACCGCCCGACGTACCTGCGCGATGATCTCCATTTTGGGGCTTGTGGCGGGGTCTGCTTGGGCCGACCCGGCGTCGGCGCCGGCTGCTGATGGCGCCAAGACGCCGACCGTGGGCCCGGCGGTGACCACCGCTGGGGTGCCCCTGGTGGATGTCACGCTGGCGGGTCTGTTGCGGGTGCGCGGCCAGGCCATCGGTGACGGCAGCCTGGGCGATCACAGCCAGGGCCAGCTGTCGGGCGTGCCGGCGAGCTTGTCCGTGCGCGGCGACAACGCCGCCATCTCCGGCGGCGGCGATCTGCTCGGCGTCGGCGATCTGCGCCTGCGCTTGGAGCCCGGCCTGCGTCTGGGCAGCAGGGCCGCGATCCACGCCCAGGTGGACGCTGCGGGCCTGCTGGTCTTCGGCAGCGATCCGCGCGCCGAGGGCGAACCGGTCATGGAGCGCCTGACCTGGCATGCCGGCAACGGTCCAGCCCGCGATGCCCTGGCCATCCGTCGCCTCTGGGCCACCTTCGACCTGTTCGGCGCCGCCGAATTCCATGTCGGCCGAATGCCCGACCACTTCGGCATGGGTCTGCTGCGCAACGACGGCAGGAATGCGGTGGCCGATTTCCAGAGCGAGGTCGATCGCGTCGGCGTGCAGGTCGAAGCCTTCGATCTGCGCCTGGCCATCTCGCGCGACAACATCGCCAGCGCGCCATTGGTGCCCACCGGGCTGGCCGCCGATGCGCCGGTGTACGCGATGCAGGACAGCGCCGACGTCCTGCGCTGGGTCTTCGAGCTCTATGGCGGCGGTTATAAACCCGAAGCCACGGGATTCGCTTGGGGCATCGCGCTTCTCTACCAGGATCAGGACGTCGCGCTGGCCGCCGAACATGATGACGATCCGCGGGCAGCGGTGGGCCCCGGCTGCCTGTCCAGCGGCGCCTGCACGGCCCTGGTGCCGCGCGAAGCGTCCATGGTCTGGCCCCAGGCGTGGCTCCGCCTGCGTCGCAAGACCCCGGTTGGCGCGCTGGAGTTGGAGTTGGAAGGCGCGCTGCTCTTCGCGACCTTCGAAAACACCGACGTGTTGGCGGCCACCGATACGGGCAAGACCGTCATCGCCGGCGGCCTGGCCAGCCGACTTCGTCTGGATCAGGGTCGCAATCGTTGGCAGCTGGATGCGGGCCTGGCCTCCGGCGAGAGCACCGGCGGCTTCGGCGTCTATGACCAGAGCAACTTCCGCGATCTGGACGCGCCCGACCAGCCCCATCGTGACCTGTTGACCGGTTTCCGCTTCCACCGCGGATTCCTGGTCGACGGACTGCTCTTCCGCGAGGTCATCGGCGCCGTGGCCAACGCCTGGTACGCCCGGCCAGCATGGCGCAGACGCTTGAGCGACGGCGGTCGCCTGGGTCGGCTCGAGCTGGAGCTTGGCGTACTGGCCGCAGCCGCTGCGTCCGCTGGCGCCACGCCCGGCGAGGCGTCTTTGCTGGGCATCGAGCCGGAGCTTGGCCTGGAGTTGATCTCGTCGGTCGGCTCGACGGCACGGCTTGATTTCAGCTGGCTTGCGCCAGGCAGCGCTTTTGATGACGGCCCCGGCGGCAAGGCGGCGCCCCAGGCGTGGCGACTGAGCGCCCAGTGGATTCTGCGCTTCTAAGCGCGGCCGCATTGTAGCGAATGCAAGCAGTCCCACGCGCGATCACGTGTGCTTGTATTTGAAAGCTCGCCGGCACAAGTGGTACCCTCCGCGGCCACGGAGCGGCCCTCCGAACGGTCCGGCCCCGACCGGTACCTCCCGAGCCGCCGTCGCGTTCCCCGACGCGGCGTGGGATGGGCCACACCACGAGGACTCGCAGATGAGCAACCTGAGACTCACCGTTGCGGCGCTGGCCGCGATCCCGCTGCTGGCGGTCGCGGGATGCGCCGACGAGACCACCGTCGATCCGCCGTCCGGGGATGTCGGTACCCAGGTCGATACGACCGTCGACACGGGCTCCGACGCCGGCGACAAGGCCGATCAGGGCGTGGTCGACAGCGGCGCCGCCGACGTGACCGTCACACCGGATACCATCGTCGACGCCAAGACCGACGAGCCGGTCGACAGTGGGCCCGACGACGTGGCCGATGCCAAGACCGACATCGAGCCCGACATCCAGGTGGCCGACACGGCCGATGTGAAGCCTCCGATCGACGTGCCCAAACCCATCGACGTCCCCAAACCCCAGGACACGAGCCCCGACGCGGTGACCATCGACAAGGTGACCGAGCACTCCACCAAGTGCAGCGCGCCGGCCGACTGCATGATCCCGTGCGGCAAGGGCTTCTGCGACAAGGGCACCTGCAAATACACCGCGCTACCCGGCGCCTGCCTGGTGCCCGCCGGCCCCGACAAGGTCGCCTGCTTCGGCGACGGCATGACCGACCCGAAGGCCGGCTGCCTGAACTGCAACATCGACGTCGCCCAGACCAGCCTCACCTCCATCGCCGACACGTTGGCCGTGGACAGCAAGTCCGAGGGCTTCAAGGTCACCTCCATCACCGGCGGCATCTCCTGGAGCTTCACCGATAAGCGCTCGGTAGACGGCGGCAAATCCCTGTATTTCGGCGATCCATCCAAGACCTCCTACGCCAACGACAAGTCGGTCAAGGCGGCCGTGCTCACCCCGAAGATGAAGGTCCCATCCTTCGCCGGCACCAAGCCGACCGTGCAGTTCTGGCTGTGGCTGGCCACAGAGCAGTTCAAGGGCTACGACGTGCTCTCGGTGAAGGTGGTCGAGGCCACCGCCAGCAAGCAGATCTGGACCAGCGACGCCATCGGCGGCACGACCCACAAAGCCTGGAAGTCCATCGAAGCCGATGTCTCCGCGTGGGCTGGCAAGACCATCCAGCTGCAGTTCGAGTTCGACAGCAAGAACCCCTACGACAACGACCACGAGGGCGCCTACATCGACGCCATCAGCCTGCGCACGGGCTGCTGCGGAAGCCCCGCAGATTGCGACGACGGCAACATCTGTTCCACCGACACCTGCGCCAAGGACGCCGGTGGCCTGCCGGTCTGCAAGAACGAGGTCAAGAAGGACTGCTGCGCCAACCATGGCGACTGCGACGATGGCAAACCCTGCACCATCAACCTGTGCAGCAAGCCCGGCGGCACCTGCAGCACCAACGACAAGCCCGGTTGCTGCAACTCGGTCGACGATTGCGACGACAAGGATGGCTGCACCATCGACCACTGCCCCAAAGCCGGCTCCACCTGTCAACACACCAACACCTGCTGCAAGACCAATGCCGAGTGCACCAGCGCCGACCCCTGCCTCAAGGGCAGCTGTTCCGGCGGCGACTGCACGTTCGTCAGCACCTGCTGCAGCAGCGACGAGGAGTGCGACGACTTCAACCCCTGCACCAAGGACGCCTGCGTCAACAGCAAGTGCGTCAAGACGCCCTCCCTGGTGCCCGGCTGCTGCTCGCCCGAACCCCACGTCAACGACTGGGAGATCGACGTCGAGGGCTGGAAGTCCGACCCGGCGAAGAAGGGCCTGACCTGGCATCAGCACACCTACAAGCAGACCGGCAAGGCCTTCTCCGGCAACGGTGTGTGGCGCATGGGCATGAAGGGTAAAGAGACCTTCAGCAACCTCATCGGGTCCAACTACGTCTACTCGCACAGCCCGCCGATCAAGCTGCAGCCCAACCAGGACTACACGCTGGAGATGAAGTTCAAGTTCGACCTTTCAGCGAACTCGCACTACTTCTACGTCTACGTCTGGCACAAGAACAAGCTGAAATCACTTGGCTCTTTCTCGGCCAACGCGAGCAACAAAGACGCCAAGGGCTGGTACACCTTCACCAAGGACCTGTCGTCCATGGCCGGCGAGACCTTCCAGATCCGCCTCCGGGGGCGCATCTATGGCTACGGCAGCAAGCCGGCGAGCGGCAGCGGTATCCTGGTCGATAACTTCAAGTTCAAGACCACCTGCAACCCGAAGAAGTGCAGCACCCACAGCCAGTGCTACTCCGCGTCGACCTGCGTGCAGGGCTCCTGCGCCAACGGCAAGTGCCTGTACCTGAATCGCTGCTGCAAGACGCTGGCCGATTGCGGCAACCAGAACCTCTGCTACAAGCCGACCAAGTGCCAGTACGGCTACTGCTACTTCACCGAGAACAAGGCTTGCTGCAATGACGTCGGCGACTGTGATGACGGCAACCCCTGCACCACCGATGCCTGCCCCGTGCCCGGCCAGCTGTGCAAACACCAGACCGTCACCGGCTGCTGCTTGAGCTCGTCGCAGTGCAACGACGGCCAGGAGTGCACCGTAGACAGCTGCGCGGCCAATAAGTGCAGCCACAAGAACGTCTGCTGCAAGTCCAACGCCGAGTGCGATGACAAGGACGATAAGTGCACCATCGACACCTGCAATGGCGGCAAGTGCACCTGGAAGCAGACCAACAAGCCCGGCTGCTGCACGCCGCTGGTGGCCGAGTACCACTTCAATGACGCGGGGCAGGGCAACGGCTGGGCGTTCAAGAAGTGCCAGCCGAGCACGTCCTATTACACGCCGTCAGGCTGCGTGAGCGTCTCGGGCAAGAAGCCGCAGAAGGGCTGGCAGGTGGACCCGGCGGCGATCCAGAAGAAGTCGCCGGCCGGCGCGCTCTACTACGGCAGCCCGACCTCGAAGAATTTCAACTTCGGCGCCAGCTCGGGCACGGCGACGACGCCGAAGATGAAGATCCCCGCCGGCAAGAGCCAGCTGCAATTCTGGATCTACTGGGATACGGAGAGCGGCACGACCTACGACAAGACGGCCGTGTTCGTCTACCTCGATGGCGTCAAGCAGAACATCGGCTCGACCTCGAAGCCCTACTCCGGCGCCCTGTACTATGCGGGCACGGGGGCCTATACCAAGGCCAAGACCTGGTACCACATCAAGAAGGATACTTCGGCGTGGGCTGGCAAAGATTTGCAACTGCAGTTCTTCTTCAACAGTGGTGACAGTGTGGGCAACTCGGGCCAAGGTGTATTCGTCGACGACATCAAGTTGACAGTCGACTGCGGCTCCTAGGCGTGCTCCCCAGGACGGCTCCCGACCCATGAGACGTGACGCAATCACTGCGCTGGCAATGGTCTTGTTGCTGGCAGGCGCCTGCTCCCCCGACGATGGCGACGAGGACACCAGTTCCGGCCCGCCGGTCGACACGGTCGCTGCCGACAGCGAGGCAGACGCCGGACCGACCGATACGTCTGAAGTGGTCGACACGGTGGTCGCCGACACGGGTGACGACAGCGGCAGCGGGCCGGTCGATACCAACAAGAAGCCGGACACCGCCGCACCGGTCGACGTGGCCGTCGATGCCGGGCCGGAGTGCCAGGTGGCCGGCGACTGCGCCGGCAAGATCACGCCCAAGGTGTGCGAGGAGCTGGCCTGCCTGGACGGCGGCGTCTGCGGCGTGACCATCAAGGCGAATACCTGTTGCCTGGACAAGCACTGCGACGACAAGGTCGATTGCACCACCGACAAGTGCAACACCGACAACAACACCTGCAGCAACACGACGATCCCCAACTGCTGCGGTGGCAAGGTCACCCTGCTCAAGGGCGACTTCGAGCAGGGCTCGTGGTCGGACCTGGTGGCCAAAGAGGGGGCCAGTAACGGCAACGTGAAGTGGCAGTTGAGCGACAAGCGCTCCCATGGCGGCAAGTCGTCGCTCTACTTCGGCAACGAGTGCGGCACCTACGACAACGCCATGAGCGCCAACGAGAGCTGCGTGCCGGTCAAGGACAAGGGCACCGCGGTCTCCACCGTGTTGTCGAGCAAGACCTTCACCCTGGACAAGACCAAGCAGACGCAGCTGCACTTCTGGCTCTGGCTGGACAGCGAGCCGCCCTACAGCACCACCCTGCCCAAGGGCGACTGCTCCGGCGCCCCCTGCAAAAGCGGGCAGAGTTGCGTCAGCGTCAGCGGCAAGTCCCAGTGCATCCCCGAAAAGGACGTGTTGAGCGTGCAGGTGCTCAGCAGCAAGGGGGGCGCCAAGAAGGTCTTCGACTCGACGATGATCGGCAAAACCACCGACGGCAAGTGGCATCGGGTCGCGGTCAACCTGACCGAGTTCAAGGACCAGGCGGTGACCATCCAGTGGCTCTTTGCCTCTGGCACGGCCATCAAGAACAACCACGAGGGCATCTACCTGGACGACATCGTACTCGAGACGGTCTGCGATGACCTGGAGGGCACCCTCTGCATCAAGGACAAGCCCTGCCTGGACGATGGCAACGCCTGCACAGAGGACGCCTGCACCTTCTACGTCAATACGCCGCAGATGGGCGTCTGCTTCCACGGCATCAAGCCCGATTGCTGCAGCGCCGATGGCGACTGCAGCGATGGCAATGACTGCACCGCAGACACCTGCGTCGAGGGCAAGTGCAGCTACGCACCCGATGCCACCAAACCCGGCTGCTGCAAGAAGAAGATCCTGGCCGTGGACGACTTCGAGTCCGGCGTGCTGGACCAGTGGACGCTGGCCGGTGGCAACTCGAACTCGGTCAAGTGGCGCATCGACCCCAAGGGCGGCAACGGCAAGAGTCAGGCGCTCTACTTCGGCAACAACACCTACGACAGCTACGCCGACGATTCGGTCAAGGAGGGCGGTCCCAAGGGCATGGCGTGCATCAAGCCGGTCGGCCTGGTCAAGGGCACCGTGTTCAACCTGGTCACCTTCAAGTTGCGCCTGGAGACCGAATGGAGCTGGCTGCCCGCCGCCCAGTACAAGAACCCACCCCTGGCCGGCAAACCGAAGTACGACCACTTCTCGGTCGTGGTCGACGTCGGCGGCAAGAAGGAGGAGGCCTGGAGTTCAGACCTGATCCACGGCACCACCGAGGGCAAGTGGGTCGACGTGGTCGCGTCGGTCGACGGCTGGCAGGGTCAGCAGGTCACCGTCTGCCTGTCCTTCGACGCCGGCGACGGCAAGGTCAACGACAAGGTCGGCGTGCACGTCGATGATTTCGCGATCAAGGTCGCCTGCGACAAGAAGCCCTGCTACTTCGACGCCGAGTGCGGCGGCACATGCCCCACCTGCGAGGCGCCCGGCTGCACCGCCACCGGCTGCAAATGCGTCAAGGTGGAGGGCTGTTGCAAGATCAACGACGACTGCGACGACAAGAATCCGTGCACCAAGGAGTTCTGCAACGCCGGCACCTGCAAGGTGGACAAGCTGGACGGCTGCTGCCAGGAGGACGCCGACTGCGTCTCCCAGGACGCCTGCAAGACCGCCGTTTGCGACAAGGCGACGACCAAGTGCGCCGAGATCCCCATCACCGGCTGCTGCGTCGAGGACAAGGACTGCGACGACAAGGACGCCTGCACCAAGGATTCCTGCGACATCCCCAAGTCCAGCTGCGTACACGACAAGATCACCGGCTGTTGCAAGGAAGCCAAAGACTGCGACGATCAAGACAAGTGCACCACCGACACCTGTGAGCAGAACGCCTGCAAACACGCGCCCTCCGGCGAGCCCGGCTGCTGAGGGCAGGAGCGAGTACGATCGCGTTCAGGCCAATCGGGTGCAAAAGTTCAAACATTGATTCCAGGCAAATTGCGGTCCATGCCGTTCGTCGGTAGACTACACACTGGTCCGTTCAGGCCGGGTCGACTGGTTCGAGGCCGCGCCCCCCTCTACAAGGTGGCTTGCTGCGACCGCAGCGCTGGGGAAGAGATGATGAGGCGATTCATGTTGCGCAATTCCTGCTCCGCTATTCTGTTCATCGCGGCGCTGACGATGGTGGCCGGGTGTGCCGGCTGCTCGGAAGATACCGTCCCGGCCGATACCAGCGGCGGCGAGGACACCGACCAGGTGGACGCCACGGACGGCTCTGTCGACGATACGGGCAAGGTCGTGGACGCCAAGGACCCCGATGATGGCAAGGACGTCGACCCCCCCGACACCGTGGATCCCGTCGATACCGCCGACACCAAGGAGTCTGTCGATACCGGTCCGCCCCCGATCTGCACCGCCGACGGCTATTGCCTGGAGCAGCTGGCATCGAAGTTGACCGGCTGCACCACGGCGATCTGCAACACGCAGAATGAATGCGAGATCATCGACAAGGTCGGCTTCTGCTGCGACGACGCCGACTGCGATGACAAGGTCGAATGCACCATCGACTCTTGCGACGTGGGCACATTCACCTGCAAGAGCAAGCTCGATGAGAACTGCGTCTGCCCCGGCAAAGAGCAGCTGCTGGACGAAGGGTTCGAGCAGAAGGGGCTCGGCGAGTTCAAGGCCACCGCCGGCAAGGACAACGGCAACGTCACCTGGCACATCGATCCCAAGCGTCATCACAGCGGCAAGAACGCGCTTTACCTGGGCAACGAGTGCTACACCTACGACAACTCCGAGTCCGAATCCAACGACTGCACCGCCAATCCGGCCGGCGGCAAGCCCGTCATCGCCACCTTGACCAGCAGCAGCCTGAATCTGCCAGCCAACAAGCCGGTGATCGCCCACTTCTGGCTGTGGCTGAAGGCCGAACCGAAGTTGACCGAGGAGCTCAAGGACAAGTCCGGCAAAGTGATCAAGAAGGCGCTGACGGCATCGGATAAGTGCAGCCCGGCCAAGTGCGGCCCGGGTCAGACCTGCGTCAAGCTG
Source organism: uncultured Enterobacteriaceae bacterium (assembly GCA_964438735.1). GTDB lineage: Bacteria > Myxococcota_A > UBA9042 > UBA9042 > UBA9042 > CAYTLW01. The sequence goes on from CAYTLW010000013.1 coordinate 33,566, forward strand.
CCGGCGTCCGGGGATAAATGCGATCCCGCCTGCAAGAGCAGCGAGTTCTGCCAGGCCGGCAAGTGCATCCCCGCCGCCCAATGCCTGCCGGAGAATGACGTGCTGCTGGTCTACCTCGACGTGCCGGGCGGCAAGTCCAAGGTGGTCTGGGATTCGTCGACCTTGAAGAACAAGAGCACCGATGGTTGGCAACATGTGGCCATCAACGTCAACAAGGACGCCGCCGGCGAGAAGTCGGTCCAGCTGCGCTGGGAGTTCCGCACCAACAACGGCAACCTGAACGGCTTCGAAGGCGTGTGGTTGGACGACATCCGTGTCGAGACCATCTGTGTGGAGAAGGACCCGGCCAAGTTCAAGGATTGCAAGGTCGGAACGCCCTGCACCGACGCCAAGAACGTCTGCCTGTCGCCGGTGTGCACGCCGTACGCGTCGGGCAAGCAGACGCCCAAGGACGGTGTCTGCCTGTACGACCAGGCGCCTGGTTGCTGCCAGACCGACCTGCACTGCGACGACAAGCAGGATTGCACCGACGACGTCTGCGACATCGCCAAGGGCGCCAAGTCCGGCACCTGCAAGAACACCCCGCAGGCCAACAACCCACAATGCTGCCAGCCGGAAAACCTGTTCAAGGACAACTTCAACAACGGGCTGATCGCCTGGTCGCACACCGAGTCGTCCAAGGACATCACCTGGCATGCCACCAGCAAGGACGACGCCAGCGGCGGCGCCGGCTCCATCTGCTTCGGCAACGCGAACTGCGACGGCTACGCCGACAAGACCCTCAAGAAGGTCGACGGAATGCTCTGCTCCAAGGCCGTCAAGCTGAAAGCGGGCACCCAGTACGACATGTTGAGCTTCGAGCTGAAGATGAAGACCGAGTGGTGCGGCCAGGACAAGGCCAAGTACAAGAATCCGCCCTGCCCGCCCAAGTCCAGCTGCCTGGACTACAAGCTCGATCACTTCGCCGTGAAGCTGAAGATCGGCGGCAAGTTGGAAGAGATCTGGAGCAGCGATGCCATCCAGGGCTGCACGGACGATAAGTGGCTGCCGCTGCTGGTGCCGCTGAACGCCTGGCAGGGCAAGACGGTCAACGTCTGCTTCGAGTTCGACACCGGCGACGCCTTCGCCAACGACAAGGGTGGGGTGCGCATCGACGACGTCAGCCTCGACGTCAAGTGCAAGCAGGAGGTCTGCAATGAGAAGAACGTCAAGCAGAACTGCCCCGCCAAGGATTGCCAGGCGCTGACGTGCCCCGATGGAGCCTGCCACTACGAGCCCATCGCCGGCTGCTGCAAGGCCGACAAGGACTGCGATGATGGCGACACCTGCACCACCGAGACCTGCAACAAGAAAGAGAGCCTGTGCGAGTACAAGACCCCCGATCCGAAGTGCTGCAAGGTCGACAAGGTTGGCGACAAGGCCATCCTGGCGCAGGACTTCGAGGTCACCGGTGGACTGCCCTCGGGCTGGAAGTTCAAGTGCCTCTCCGGGTCACCCGAACTCCCCGGCCAGCAGTACACCTGTGACATCAAGTGGTACGTCACCACGGTCAAGGCCAAGCTCGATCCCAACGCCTCGCCGCCGAAGGTGAAATCACTGCACTTCGGCAAGGCGGGCGGCCTGATCAACGTGGCCGGCAAGGCGCCCGCGGGAGCCATCGAGTCGCCCGAGGTGATGGTGCCCAGCGGCGGCACCTCGCTCATCAGCTTCGACGTGTTGCTCAAGACCGAGTGGTCCAAGTCCGCCGGCGGCGTCTGGAACGACAATCCGCCGCCTTTCGCCATCGACCAGCTGCAGGTGCTGCTTGTGGACGTGGCCGCTCAGAAGGCCGATCCCACCAAGGGCATCGAGAAGATCTGGGACTCCTACGAGATCAAGGGCACCACCGACGACGTGTGGAAGTTCATCGTGATCAAGGTGCCGGCGAAGTATGCCGGCAAGGCCGTGCGGCTGCGCCTGGTCTTCGATGCCGGCTCCTCGGGCAAGAATCAGGTCGAGGGCGCTTTCGTCGACAACATCCGCCTGGAGACCCTCTGCGCCACGCCCGCCTGCGTCGCCGACAAGGATTGCCCGCCCAAGGGCACCAAGGTCGACAGCTGCAAGAACTACTTCTGCGGCAAGGATGACAAGGGCCTGTTCGCCTGCCAGAGCGCGCAGAAGTCCCCGGCGCCGGAGGGTTGCTGCGTGCCCAAGCTGCTCCTGCCCCTGGAGACAGCCGAAGGCAACAGCCTGTCCAAGTGGGCCGACGACAACAAGGACCCCAAGAACCTGCCGGACGTGCGCTGGCAGGTGGTGCCGCATAAGTATCTCTTCGACAAGTTCGAGATCTACTACGGCAATCCCAAGAATTGGAACTACGCCGATGGCAGCCTGAAGAGCTGCAAGGCCACCTCGGAGTGCAGCAGCGGCGAGGCGTGCACGGGCGAGACCGGCAAGAAGGTCTGCGTCAAACCCGTCAAGGGCAAGCTGACCTCGGCGGTCATCGACTTGAGCCAGTCGCCCAAGGAGGGCGTCGAGCTCGGCTTCCACGTCTGGGCCGACATCGAGCCCAGCTTCGAGACCTTCGAGGTCTGGGTCCTGACCGCCAACGGCGTGCCCATCGAGAAGGTCTGGGATCACAAGGTGGCCCTGGTGCCCAAGAGCAACCTCAAGAAGGTCGCCCCACAGAAGGTGGACCTGAGCAAGTTCAAGTCGAAGACCCAGATCAAGGTGGAGTTCCGCTTCGACAGCGTCGACGGCAACAAGAACAACCTCTTTGGCGGTATCCATCTGGACAACCTGCGGGTCGACCAGATCTGCCTGCCCTGATGTGAATCCGTAGACGCATCGGAACAACGCGTTGCCGCCGCGGGTTGCCATTGCGCGCCTGGCGGCAGGGGTGCGGCCGCCTGGCTGAACGAGGAGCAACGCCATGCCTTCGCTTCGTGACACCACATCAAGTCGGGTCAACTGGCGCCGAATGGCCGGTGTCGGCGCCCTGATCGGCGGCCTGGGGGTGCTGGTCTGGTTGTCGGTGCAAGCCCACCATCACTTCATCGCCAAGCCGCGTCTGCTGGACATGCGACACGTCGATCCGGTCGGCCGCACGGGCATCGCGACGACCCAGGTCACCGGCCTGGGGGGCGAGGCGGTGCCAACGCTGATGGACGATCTCAAGTCGAACAACTCGGCCCGGACGCGCAGCAAGTCCCTGGAGCTGTTGTCGGGCATCGATGATCCCCGCGTGGTGCCGGCCCTGGCGGCGGCCCTCGGCGACCCGAACCTGGGCATCCGCCTGGCCGCGTTGTCAGGCCTGGCGCGCACCGGCAACCCGCTGGCCGTGCCCCATCTCTGGCCGTTGCTCGAACACGGTGAGGATATGTTCCGCCACCGCGCCATCGTCGCCCTGGGGCTGGTGGTCGACGCTGATGGCGCCAGCAAATTGCTGGCCGAAATCGGCAAATCGACCGGCCATGATCAACTGCTGATGGCCTGGTCGGCGGGGTTTGCCTTGCGGCGCCTGGAGCTCACCGAACGCTTCGCCATGGTCTCGCCCGGACCGCCCTATGACAGCCCGTCCGAGGCCGCTGAGCTGCAGTCCAAGGTCGACGAGGTGCACGCTGCGATCCGCGCTGGTACGGAGCTCGAGGCCAACGCGCGCAAATTGAGCGAGTTGACCACGGTGAGTTTCACGACCTGGGATTATGCCCACCAGATCGGTTTTCAGACGCTGGCCGTGCGCGGCCCGCAGGGAGTGCGCGGACTTGCCCGAATGGACAAGCCCATGAAGCCGCAGCCCTTGCTTGAAGGATTGAAGCTGAACCGTTGAAGTAGCTCAACGCCCACGGCATAAGTTGAATCTGGCGGTCTGCGCGTTACATTAGGCGTCGCAGGGTGCAGTGACGCACCCCGAATGCGCCCGCCGCGGTCAAGGACTATCTCATGGCACGTGTGTTGCTCGTGGACGACGATGTGCGCCTTGGCCATCTGCTGGAGCGCCTTTTCAAGCCCGAGGGCTTTCAGATCGAGCTGGTGACCGATGGCCTGCAGGGGGTGCGCCGCGCCACCGGCGAAGTCTTCGATCTGGTCATCCTGGACGTGATGTTGCCCGGTCTGGATGGCTTCGAGGCCTTGCGCCGGATTCGAGGCGTCTCCCAGGTGCCGGTGATCATGCTCACGGCCAAGGGCACCGACAACGACCGGATCGTCGGCCTGGAGTTGGGCGCCGACGACTACCTGCCCAAACCATTCAACCCGCGCGAGCTGGTCGCCCGCGTCAAAGCGGTGATGCGGCGGGCGGATAGCACGGGGCGGAGCACTGCCCGGCCGGATCTCCTGCACTCGTCGGGGATCGAGATGGACCCGGCGCGACGCGAGGTGCGAGTGGACGGCGAGCCCGTGCACCTGACCACCACCGAGTTCGATCTGTTGCGTTGCTTCCTGCGCCATCCGGGGCAGGTGCTCTCTCGAGATGCCTTGATGGACATGCTGCGCGGGGTCGGTTACGCCGCATACGATCGCTCCATCGATGTGCACGTGAAGAATCTGCGTGCCAAGATCGAAGAGGATCCTCGCAATCCCAAGCGGATCAAGACCGTCTGGGGCACCGGGTACATGCTGGCGGCGGACCAGGTCGCCGGTGACCCGGTCGTTTAGCCGCTAGGGCGGTCTCCCCACGTGCACAGCGACGGATCAAGGCCCGAAGGGCAACAGGCGCTCGGTCGATTCGACCTGCTCTCGCTGGCCATCAGCCTGGTCGGTCTGGTCGCCCTGGCCAGCGCGGGCCTGCTCTACATGCGTGTCGGCGGGCCGATCCAATGGACCGGCTTCTCGGGCGTGATCCTGGCCCTGATGATGATCGCCGCGGCGGCGTTGATCAGCCACTACGTCGCCGTCGCCATGGCCCGCCAGCGCCTGCACGAGCGACTCGCCATGATGCGCGAAGCGGCCCACCAACTGGGCATGGGCGACCTGCAGGTCGAGGTGCCCGAAGGCGAAGATGACCTGGGCAACGTCGGCCGTTCGCTGAACACCATGTCCTGGCGCATCTCCCGACTGCTGACGGCGCAAAGAGACCTGCTCTCGGGCGTTTCCCATGAGCTTCGATCCCCCCTGGCCCGGATCAGCGTGTCCCTGGAGTTGATCGAGCAGGACCTGACCGCGGCCTCCGCCGACACCGACTTGATCGACGGCATCCGCGAGGAGGTGACCCTGCTTGAGCGGCACATCTCGCGCCTGCTGGAGGCCCAACGCGTCTCGCGCGATCGCGTGCTGGTCGAGCGCAAGCCGCTGGCCCTGGACGCCCTGGTACGGCGTGTGATCCGGCGCGAGCGCCTGCGCCTGGAGAAGGCCGGCTTCGTCGTGCAGACCGACCTGCGCCTGGGCGATCGCGAGGTGCTCGGCGACGACAACGCGCTCGATCGTGTGCTCTCGACCTTGTTGGAGAACGCGGTGCAATACGCCAGCGAAGCGCTGGACGCCGACGGCCAGCCGCTCACCCCAGAGCTGCGCCTGGAGACCGTGAGCGACCCACGGGGCGCGATCATCCGGGTGATGGATCGCGGTCCGGGGCTCACCGCAGAGCAGTGCAGGCGGGTCTTCGAACCCTTCTATCGCACCGACGCCTCGCGCAACGCCAACACCGGTGGCACCGGTCTGGGCATGTACCTGACCCGGCGCATCTGCAAGGCCCATGGCGGACAGGCCAGGGCGTGGCCGCGTCCCGGCGGCGGCCTGGTGGTAGAATTACAACTCCCCGTCCGCGGCCAGAAGGAACTCAAGGAGACCATGCGGGTGCAGGTGGACAGCGCGGCCATGGTTGACTCCCACGACCCTGCCGTCGATGCCGACGCCGGGCTCGAGGACGAGTCCCCTTGAATCGGCGCCTCCAGTTGGCCACCGTGGCCCTGCTTGGCTGCTTGCTGCCGAGCGCCGGGCTGCAGGCCAGTACGCTGGAGGTGTATGGCTTTGGCGCCCGGGCGATCGGCCTGGCCGGCGCTGGCGAAGCGGTCGCTGAAGACTATTTCGCGACCTATACCAACCCGGCCAACCTGGTCCTGGCGGACCGTGTGCACTTCGGCATCGGCGGCCACCTCATCGGCAACGACTTCGCCATCGACCGGGTCGCTGGCCAGAGTCGTTACCCGTCGATCCTGCCCGACGACCTGCTGACCGGGCACATTGGCGTATCGGCCCCCCTGGGCGGCTGGTTCGCCAGGCGCCTGGCCATCGGCGTGGCCATGCACATCCCCCTCGGCTCGCCGACCCGCATCACCTCGTACGACTACCGCACGCCGCAGGTCGTGCTCTATGACTCCATCGGCGACCGGCTGGTGGTGGTATTTGGCCTCGGATTGCGCGTCTTCGACTGGCTGTCGGTGGGCGTGTCGACCCAGCTGTTGGCGAGCCTGGAGGGCAGCGGCACGTTCCGCCTGAGCGCCCTGGACCACCGCTTCACCAGCAAGGCCCTGGACATCGACCTGCTCTCTCGCCTGTACCCCATCGCCGGGCTGACCCTGCATCCCGGCGACAGCTTTCGCCTGTCCCTGGTCTGGCGCGGCGAGGCGAAGGTGGACTACGCGCTGCCTCTGGAGGTCTTCGTCGAGGAGCTGGGTACCGTCGATTTCAGCGTCGCCGGTGTCGGCTTGTACAGCCCGGATACCTTCATCGCCGCGGCGTCGTGGCGTTTTGGTGAGCGCGCCTTGATCACTGCTGGCGCTGGTTGGGCGCGCTGGTCGGCCATGCCGCCGCTGGCCCCGAAGGTCCACCTGGACATGGCCGGTGAGCAGATCAGCAGCGCCGACTCGCCGCTGCAGCTGTTGCACGTGCGATCGACGCAGATCGACATGGCCGCCAAGGACATCGTGGTGCCGCGCCTGGGGGCGGAGTTTCAGCAGGTGGATTGGTGGCGTTGGCGGGCGGGTGTGCGCTATCGGCCGACGCCCTTTCCCAAAGCCGATGGCAGCGCCAACTACCTGGACTCGGCAGCCACCACCATGGCCCTGGGCGGGACCCTGGTGTTGCGCGACGAGCAAGAGGTTGCCCGCCGGCCCCTGCAGGTGGATATTGCCCTCGGCTGGACACGGCTGGCCCGCCGCACGGTCGACAAGCGCCAGCCGGGCGATCCGGTGGCTGGAACCTCGGTCCACGGCGGCAGCTGGCGCCTGGCCCTGACCGTGCACCACGACTTCTGAGGGTCAACGAATGGAGCCACAGGTCATCGAGCACGGCGAGGTGATCGACGACGATCCGGGGCCGGCCATGGACGCGCCGAAAGGGCGGAGCCGATGGCTCGGATTCGTCGGCGCCCTGTGCGGCGCACTGCTGCTGCTGGCCGCGGTCGTCTGGACCGTGGGCCACGAGCGATATCGGGCGGGCATCACGCCTCAAGACGGAGCCCTCAGCGCGGCAGCGGCCATCGTGGATGCCGAGCTGGAGCCTGGCGATGGCATGGCCTTCGCGCCCTCCTGGTCGGCCACACAGCGCTGGCGCATGGCGCGGATCTACTCCGATCATGCGATCGACTTCGCCACGTCCGCCAGCCTGGCCTGGCCCATCGAGCCGTGGGACCTGCACAACTTCCAGCGCCTGTGGATCCTGGCCAGCCACGGCCGGGGCGATCAGCTGGACGTGACGCGATTGGGCACCCTGCTGCGCAACGAGGAGTTGGGCGACGGGGTCTCCCTGCTGCTGGTGGACCTGCCGGACTCGGGCACCATCTTCGACTTCCTGGACCTGCTGGAGGCGGCGACCATGGAGCGGATCGGCGGCGATGGTGCGGTCGAGCGCTGCCGGGCCCGAGGCGGCAAGCAAAACTGTCGCGGCGAGTGGTGGCGCGACGTCTACGCAGACTGGAATGAGGTCGGCGGAACCCGCCACCGATGCATGTTCATCCAGCCCCACCCCGGCGGCGGTCTGACGCGCCTGTCCTGGGCGGACGTGCCTGTGGGGGACGTGGTGGCTGGCCGCTTTGGCAATCGCCTCTGGGCCGTACGTCACGAAGAGGGCAGTGAGGTGGAGCTGCGGGTCGTGGTCGGCAACCGGGTCCGCATGGAGCTGCGACTGCAGCCGTCGGACTATCGCTATCACGCCTTCCGCATCGACCTGGCGCCTGCCGAGCGTGGCTTGCCGGTCGCGTTCGAGATTCGGGCCGAGGACCACACCTGGCGGCAGACCTGCCTGGACGCCCGCTTGCTGAAGGCGGGGGCGCCGGCGCTGTGAAGCCGGCCGCGGCCGCCTCGAGACAGCGCCTGCTGATGCGCTGGCACGGCGTCAATCGCCGGCCATTGCCCTGGCGCCGGCCAGCAGGGGAGCGCCCGCCCGCCTATGTCGTGCTGGTCTCTGAGTCCATGCTCCAGCAGACCCGGGTCGAGACCGTGCTCGACTACTTCGAGCGCTGGATGGCGCGCTGGCCGACCCTGGCCGACCTGGCCGCGGCCCCGCTGGACGACGTGCTCGCCCAGTGGTCCGGGCTGGGCTACTACAATCGAGCCCGCAATCTGCACGCCGCGGCGCGCCAGATCGTCGCCCTGCACAACGGTCAGCTGCCGACGGATGTGCGCTCCCTGGCCGCCTTGCCCGGTGTGGGTCCCTATACCCTGGGTGCCCTGCGCTCCATCGCCCTGGGCCAGCCCGCACCCCTGGTCGATGGCAACGTCGGGCGGGTGCTGTCGCGATGGTTCGAGTTGGAGGCGCCGGCAGCGAGTGCCTCCGGGCGAAAGGAACAGTGGCGCCTGGCCGGCGAGCTGCTCGAAGAAGGGCCAGCGCACGCTGCGCCGGGGCTCTGGAACGAATCGCTCATGGAGTTGGGCGCGTTGATCTGCCGACCGCGACGGCCCGATTGTGGCGCCTGTCCGGTGGTGGACACCTGCCAGGCCCACGCCAGCGGCCGCCAGGACGAGTTGCCCAGGCCGGCGATCCGCCGCCCGCCGACACCGGTGAGCGCGGCCGCCCTGGTGGCCTTGTGTCGCGACGATGAGGACCGGCTGCATGTATTGCTGGGCCAGCGACCGGCTCGGGGGCGCTGGCCACGTTTGTGGCAGCCGCCCATGTTCGAGGGCGCCGACGCCCAGCAGATTCTGGCCCGGCGCCTGGCCAGCAACGGCATCACCGCCCGCGGGTCCCTGCCGCCTGTCGTGCACGTGCTGACCCATCGTCGTTACGAGGTGCACACAGCGTGGACCTGGGTCGACGACCTGGCCCTGGGCGCGGCGTTGGCCGGCACCGAACACATCGCCTGGCGCTGGCAGCCGCTGGCCCAGGCGACACAGCGCGGGCAGGGTCTGTCACGCCTCGCCGTTCGACTGCTCGAGCAGGCCGCCGCTGCTCCGGCCATCTCGGGCCAGCGTGGCGATCGCTGAAGGTCGCGTAGTCGTTTCCAGATCGTGTCCGTTCATGGGTCTTTATTTGTCAACAGCGGGCCCGCACGCCATGCTGCCCGATGGGCCCTCGCACGGGGTCGGGAGGTCAAATGGGCATCACCTTCGTCGAGAAGAGCCATCGCAAGCGCCCGCGCGCCAAGGTCGCGCTCGTGCTGGCCGGCGGCGCCATCAGCGGCGGCGCGTTCAAGCTCGGCGGCATGATCGCCCTGAACTCCTACCTGGTGGACCGCTCGGTCACCGACTTCGACATCTACGTCGGCATCTCGGCCGGCGCCTTCCTGGCCGCGCCGCTATCGGCCGGCATCGAGCCTGAGGAGCTGTTGCGCTCCATCGAGGGACGCAGCGAGCGGATCTCCCAGTTCTCACCGCTGGACTTCTACCGGCCGAACTGGCGCGAGTTCATCAGCAAGCCCCTGTCGTTTGCCCGCGATGCGGTGACCACCCTGCCGGCGGCGACCTTCGCCATCGCTCGCCAACTGGGTCGCAATCGGCCGCTTCTGGTCAACCGGGTGCGCGCATTTATCGACGAGCCGAGCGTGCGCAACGCCGAGCAATTGATCTGGCCCATCGTGGTCGACTTCAACCGCAACAGTGACCTTCAACGTGGCCTGAGCTACCTGCCCAGCGGCCTGTTCGACAACTCCGGCCTCGAACGCTTCGTGCGCGAGAATCTCAAGCGCAACGGCATGCCCAACCACTTCCGCCTGCTCAAGCTGGAGCGCGGTTGCTCGCTCTACATCGGCGCCACCAACCTCAACACCGCCACGCCAGCGGTGTTCGGCCACGATGAAGACTGCTCGTTGACCATCAGCGAGGCGGTACAGGCCTCCACCGCCATCCCCGGCTTCTATCGGCCGGCGCGAATCAACGGCCAGGATTATGTCGACGCCGCCGTGCGCAAGACGGCCAACATCTCCGAGGCGGTCAAACATGGCGCCGAGCTGGTCATCGCCTACAACCCCTTCCGCCCTTTCGTGAACTACTACGCCGACCAGCTCCTGCACGGCCAGCGCTCCATCTCCGACATGGGCATCATCACGGTGATCAACCAGGCGTTCCGCACCCTGCTGCATACCCGTCTCATGCTCGGCATCGAGAAGCTGCGCATGAACCCGGACTTCAAGGGCGACGTGATCTTGATCGAACCCAGCGAGACCGACACCAAGTTCTTCAACTTGAACCCGCTGGCATTCTGGCGCCGGGCCGAAGCCGCCGAGCACGGCTTCACCTCGGTCAAGGAAGGCATCGAACGCCACCATGAGCGCATCGAAAGTATCCTGACCCGCTACGGGATCCGCACCGATCTCAGTCGCTTGCAGGAGAGCACCGACGAGATCCGGGAGGCCCGTTACGACGAGGCCGCGATCATGGACGTGCTCGAGCGCGAGGTGCATGGGCCGACCCCGGCATCGCCCCGCCGCGCGCCCGCCTTGCGCGTCGTGGGCGAGGATTGAGTCCAACCCTGGCACGCGCTAGCCTGCAGCCCCGCAATCGGATGCCGCGCCTCACCCGGCAGCGCTCCGTTGGAGGCAGCGATGGCAGCGATCGAACGACGCCTGTTCGGCACCGACGGAATCCGTGGTGAGGCCAACGCCGGCGTGATGACGGTGGAGACCGCGGTCGCCATCGGCCGCGCGGTCGGCGCCACCTTCGATTCGCGCCACGAGCGCGTGCGGGTGCTGATCGGCAAGGACACCCGGCGCAGCTGCTACCTCTTCGAGATGGCGCTGGTCGCGGGCGCCTGCTCCGTGGGCGCCGAGCCCTACCTGCTGGGGCCGCTGCCCACCCCGGGCATCGCGTTCATGACCCGCGGCATGCGCGCGGACGTGGGCGTGGTCATCTCGGCCTCGCACAACCCCTTCCAGGACAATGGCATCAAGCTCTTTGGCGGCGATGGCTACAAGCTGCCCGACCGCGTCGAGGCCGAGATCGAGGCCTGGATGGCCGATGACGCCGCCATCGCCGAGGCTGTGGCCACAGGAGCAGATATCGGGCGGGCCTATCGCATCGAGGACTCACGTGGACGGTACGTGGTCTACCTCAAGACCACCTTCCCCAACGACCTGACCCTGGATGGCGTGCGAATCGCGGTCGATTGCGCCAACGGGGCTGGCTACAAGGTCGCCCCCGCCGTCTTCGAGGAGTTGGGCGCCCACGTGGTCACGCGTGGCGTGTCCCCCAACGGCCTCAACATCAACGAGGGCTGCGGCGCCCTGCACCCGGGCTCCCTGGCCGAGATGGTGCGCGAAAATGACTGTCACATCGGCGTGGCGCTGGACGGCGACGCCGACCGCTGCATCCTCATCGACGAGCGCGGTGAGATCGTCGATGGCGACCAGATCCTCGCCCTGTGTGCCACCCGCCTGGCGCGTACCGGCTCACTGGCCCGCAACGCCCTGGTGGTCACGGTGATGAGCAACTATGGCCTGGAGATGGCCATGCGCGATCACGGCATCCGCCTGGTCCGCACCGACGTCGGCGATCGCTACGTGGTCGAGGCCATGCGCAAGGGTGGCTACAATCTCGGCGGCGAGCAGAGCGGCCATATCGTGCACCTGGACCACAGCACCACCGGCGACGGCGTGCAGACGGCGCTGCAGGTTCTGTCCATCATGCAGCGCGAGCAGATTCCCTTGTCCGAACTGCGCACTGTGATGTCGCCGGCGCCGCAGACGCTGATCAATGTCATGGTCAGCAGCAAGCCCTCGCTGAGTACGCTGTCCGGCGTGTCGCGCGAGATCGTTCGCGCCGAGAAGAGCCTGGAGGGCACGGGCCGGGTGCTGGTTCGCTATTCCGGTACCGAAAAGAAGTGCCGCGTCATGGTCGAGGGCCAGGATGAAGCCGCCGTTCACAAGCACGCGGCCACGATCGCCGAGGCGATCACCGACGCCATCGGCGCCTGACGAAGGGAGTGTTCCGTTGAGTTCTTCACAGCCACCGCCCCACCGGATCCGGCTGGGCGTCAACGTCGATCACATCGCCACCATCCGGCAGGCGCGCGGTACCCGTTACCCGGAGCCCGTGCTGGCGGCGTCGCTGGCCGAACTGGCCGGCGCGGACCAGATCACCATTCACCTGCGTGAGGATCGGCGCCACATCCAGGAGCGCGATCTGCGCCTGATGCGCCAGACCGTGCAGGTGCCGCTGAACCTGGAGATGGCGGCGACCGAGGAGATGGTCGGCTTTGCCCTGCAGTATCAGCCCGACACGGTGACCCTGGTGCCCGAAAAGCGCGAGGAGCAGACGACGGAGGGCGGTCTGGATGTGGCCGGCCAGTTGACGAGTCTGGGACCCGTGGTCCAGCAGCTCAAAGAGGCTGGCATCGTGGTCTCCATGTTCATCGACCCCGATGGCGATCAGGTGCGCGCTTCCTCCGGTGTCGGCGCGACGGTGGTCGAACTGCACACCGGCGACTTTTGCGATGCGCCCACCCAGGCCATCGCCGATCGCCAGCTGGATCGCCTCTGCGCAGCGGCGCGGGACGCCCACGAGATCGGCCTTGTGGTCGCTGCCGGACATGGCATCGACTACCAGAACGTGCGCCAGGTGGTGCAGATGCCCCATCTCGAAGAGCTGAACATCGGCCACAGCATCATCGCCCGCGCCCTCTTCGTGGGCCTGGAACGAGCCGTCGCCGAGATGGCGCGTTTGATGGCCTGACGGCCCTGGAGGTTGACCATGTGGGTACTCGAGCCGGATCAGATTCGAGAACTCGATCGGCGGACCATCGAGGAGTTGGGCCTGCCGGGCGCCGTGCTCATGGAGACGGCGGGACGCGGCGTGGTGCGCGCCATCCTGGCCCGGATCGGGGGCGGGCGCGGCCGCCTGGCGACGGTGCTTTGCGGCGTCGGCAACAACGGCGGTGACGGCTTCGTCATCGCCCGCGAATTGCTCTATGCGGGCTTCCGGGTGCATGTCTGGGTGGCCGGCAAGGTCGACCAGATGTCGCCGGAGACCGCCCTGCATTACAAGGTGATGAAGGGCGTAGGCATCCAGGGTCGCAACATCGACGGCAAGCAGAAGCAACGGCCAGGCGACCTGAAGGGATTGCACCGCTCGCTGCTTCGCTCGGCGGTGATCGTCGACGCCTTGATGGGCATCGGCGCCAAAGATGAATTGCGCGATCCCGTGCGCACCCTGGTCGAGCAGGTGGACGGTCGACATGACGCGCTGGTGGTCGGGGTCGACGTGCCCAGCGGCGTCTCCGCCGCCGACGGCAGGATCCTCGGCGCTGCGGCGCGCTGCGACCTGGTGATCACCATGGCGGCGGCCAAACCGGGTCTGCTGCTCGGCGCCGGCGCTCGTTGTGCCGGCGAGGTGGAGGTGGTCGACATCGGCGTGCCACCGGCCTGGGTTTCCGGCGCGCCCCGTGCCGGACAGGTCCTGTCCGCTGCCGATGGCGGCGCCCTGCTGCCGCGTCGGGATGAGGAAGGCCACAAGACCCGCTTCGGCCACCTGATGGCCATCGCCGGCGCGCCCGGCACCTCGGGTGCGGCCCTGCTCTGCGCCACGGCGGCCATGCGGTCGGGCGTTGGCGTCTGCACCCTGGCCACCGCCGGTGAGATTCGCACCCGCCTGGAGGCCCAGGTTCCCGACCTCATGGTCGAGGCGATCCGCGGTGGCGCCCAGGAGGCCAAGCGTGTGGCCAAGTTGGTGGAGGGGCGCGATGCGCTGGCCATGGGCCCGGGCATGGGCACCAACGCGTCAGCCATCGACCTGGTGATGCGGGTCCTGGCTTCGTCCACGGCGCCTGCGGTGCTGGATGCCGACGCGCTGACGAACCTGGCCGCGCGGCCGGATATCGGTGAGCCGGCCGCCGGCAGACTGGTCCTGTCGCCCCATCCAGGCGAGATGGCGCGCCTGCTGGGCGTGGAGATCGCAGACGTGCTCTCCGACCGCCTGGGCGTGGCCCGAAAGGCGGCTCAGAAGTGGAAGGCCGTGGTCGTTCTGAAGGGTCCGCGCACGCTGATCGTACGGCCCGATGGCGGCTGGGCGATCTGCAACCGTCCGGACGCGGCGCTGGCCAAGGCCGGTTCGGGCGATGTGCTCTGCGGAATCATCGGCGCCTTGCTGGCCCAGCGCTTGAACCTGTTCGACGCCGCCTGCCTGGGCGTGCTGGCTCACAACGCCGCCGGCCGCCACGTGGCCGGAGAAAAGGGTGCCATCTCCGCCATGGCCTCCGATCTCATCGACGCCCTGCCCGACGCCTGGCGAGAATTGGCCGAAGCGGCAGATCTGCAGCCGCCTCATCAAGCGCCACGGCGCCGTCGATCACGCTGAAGATCGCGGTGAAGATCGCGCTGAAGATCGCGGCTGGTTCGCCTCGCGCCGTTGCCGCCGCCTTGCCGGCTGACCGGGCCGACGATACCTTGAGCCCATGCGCCACGGGCCTCCCGCTACCGCGATGATCTTCTCCAGCGGCAGTCTGTATGGGGTGTTGGCGCTGGCCCTGGCGAGCGTCATGTTGTGCGCGTGCGGCGAACGCCCACCCGGCAGCACCTGCCTGGCCTCCAACGAATGCAGCACCGGGCTCTGTTACGCCAATCGTTGCCTCGACCCGCTCAGCGATGACGACGGCGACGGCGTCATCAACGGCACCGAGCACGAACTCACCAGCCATCCCCTGCAGGTGGATACCGACGGCGATGGCAAACCCGACGGCGCCGAGGTGGGCGCCGACGCTGCGCATCCCCTCGATCGTGACGGCGACGGCAAACCGGATGTCATCGAGTCGCTTTTTGCCGATGCCGACAGCGATTGCCTGGCCGACGAGCTGGACGCCGCGGACCAGACCCCCAACCAGGATCCCCAGATCCTGGCCCGAGATGCCTGCAGCAACAGCGGCGTCTGCGCCGGCCAGCACGCCCTCATCGTGGCCACCTGCGACGTGGGCGTCGGCACCCTGACCTGCAACAACTCCGCCGTACCCGGCTGGTCCGAGGGCGAACTCTGCGATGCCAAGGACAACGACTGCGATGGCCAGGTCGATGAAGGGCACACCTACCAGGGCGCGGCCGTCGCTGCGGTGTGTCAGGGCGCGGGCGCCTGCGGCGTCGGCGTGGTCGAGTGCAACGCCGGCAAGGCCATCTGTTCCACCAATCCGGGCGGCAGCGCCAATGGCGCCATGGCCGAGCAGTGCAATGGCGTCGACGATGACTGCGACGGCAAGACCGACGAGGGCTTCGTGCTCGGCGGACTGCATGTGGGCGCACCCTGCTACGGAACGGGCGAATGCGGCGTCGGCGTGGTGGTCTGTGGGGCCGCCGGACAACCCCTCTGTTCGTCCGATCCGGGCGGTCCGGCAGCGCGTGATAAGCCGGAGATCTGCGACAAGAAGGACAACGACTGCGACGGCAAGATCGACGAGGACCTGACCCTGGGCGACCTCGCCCTGGGCGATCACTGCGCGGCCAAGGGGGCCTGCGGCAAGGGCATGGTCGTCTGCGGCAGCAGCGGATTGCCCGTCTGCAGCAGCGGCCCCAACGGCCCGGACTCCAACGCCAGCGCCGAGATATGCAACGGCAAGGACGACAACTGCGACGGTCTCACCGATGAAGGATTCGCCTACGCCGGCCAGGTACTCAACGGACCCTGCACCGGCATCGGCGCGTGCGGTGCTGGCGTGGTCGTCTGCGCCGTGGACGGCAAGGCGACCTGCTCGACCATGCCCGACGCCAAGGGCGGCAGCACCCCCATCGAGACCTGCGACGGCACCGACGATGACTGCGACGGCCAGACGGACGAGGACTTCGTCTTCCAGGGCCGGACGCTCGGCCAGACATGCGATGGCATCGGCGAGTGTGCCGCCGGCGTGGTCGAATGCAGCGGCCTGGGCAAGGTCACCTGTTCCACAAACCCTGACGGCAGCACCCCCCAGGACAAGACGGAGACCTGCAACAAGCTCGACGATGATTGTGACGGCCTCGTCGACGACGCCATTGAGCTCTCCGAAGCCCCCAAGTGCACACCGCAAGGGCTCTGCGTCGGCAGCAAGCCGGTCCCGGCCTGCGTCGCCGGCAGCTGGGCCTGCGACTACCCGAATATGCTCGGCTTCGAAGGGCCGTCAGAGACCAGCTGCGACGGCAAGGATAATGACTGCGACGGGCTCACCGATGAGGGGCTCGCTCACAGCTGGAAGATCGAGGACCTGGCCAGCGACGGCCAACCTTCCGCCCGCATGTCGGCCGGGTATTTCGCCACCGGCGCGGCCCTGTACGTCGCCGGCGGCATCGCCGGTTCCCTGGCCGGCAAGCCCGCGGCGATGCCAGAACTATGGCGATTTGACCTGGTCCAACAGCGCTGGCAGTTGCTGATGCAGCACGCCGAGCTGGCCCGCAGCGGCGCCACCCTGGCGATCCTGCCTGCTGGCTTCGCGGGCCCGACCGCAGGGATGTGGTTCATCGGCGGCCAGAAGTCCGGCGCCTCGGCCCAGGACGCAGTGGCCCTGGATGTGGATCAGGGGCAGGCGATTCAGCTCGCCTTCAAGCAGCCGCCTCAACATCGCACGGGCGCCGTGGCGCTGGTCGACACGATTGGCAAGCGCATGTTCCTGGTCGGCGGACCGTCCGGCGCTGCGGGCACGGGCATCCAGGTTTATGACCCCAAGCAGAACACCTGGCTTGCGGACAAGGACGTCGCTCAGCCAGGCGCCATGGTCGGCCCCGCCGCGGCCTGCATGACAGCCGACGGCTCCCTGTGGGTATTCGGCGCCGGCGCGACAGCCACCCCGCTGTTCGCTCGCCTGCCCGTGGGCAAGAGTGCCTGGGAAGTGCTGCCATCGAGTCCGGGCGGTGAGCCTGTGCAAGCGATCACCGGCGGGCGCCTGATCTGCGAGCCCAAAGCGGGCGAGGTCTGGCTGCTCGGCTTCTCCGCTGCCGGCGCGCCCGACGGCGCCATCCGTCGCTACCTCGTTGCCAGCAAACAATGGTTGCCCGGAAAAGAGGGCGATCAACCCGCCGGCCGGGATCCCGCCGTCGCCTCTACGGCGAATGGATTCCTGGTCCTGGGCCTGGGGCACACGGCCGACAAGGTGCCCGACCATCGCTTCTGGTCCGGTACTCCGGCGTGGTGGGAGCGCTTGCATGGTGGACCGGTGCCGGTCGTCGGCGCTCGCCTTGTGGGAGACTCGGCCACCGCCTGGCGCGTTGGCGGGGCTGTCGTCAACGGCAACAAGGTCAGCCTCGACGTGGCCGACTGGAAGCGCAGCGGCGGCAAGTGGCTGCCCCTGACCACGCCAGGCAAGCTGCCGAGGCGCATCTTTGCCAATGTCCTGCACGACACCGCCAGCAAGCGCCTGTTGGTCTGGGGCGGCGCCACCCAGGCGGGGTTGAGCGACCTGATCTCGACCGTGATCGAGGTGGCAGCGCCCGGCGGCGAGCAACTGGACCTGTCCACGGGCAAGTGGTCAGCGCTGTCCAAAGACGCGCTCTCCGCCCTGCCCACCCTGGCCGTCGACGCTGCGCTTGCCCTCGGCCCCGGCCCCAACGACGTCTGGGTCTTCGGCATCGCACCCATGCAGTCCAAGTCGCAGCTGTGGCGGATCGACATGAAGCCGCCTCTGAGCAAACAACTGATCTGGTCTCAGACCGGCGGCAACCCGCCCGTCCGGCGTGGCTCCGTGCTGACCTGGGATCCCATCCTCAAGCGCCTGCTCCTGTTGACCATCGATGGCAGCCTGCAGGTGTGGTCTTGGGATCCCGCAACCGGCGGCAACTGGCAAAAGCTCGGCACCGGCATCAACCTGGCCCAGGGACAGGTTCGGCTGTTCGGCGAGCCGATCCTGGCCGACTCTCTGGCCGTGGTCTCCCACCCGATCGGAGGCCAGAAGGCGGGCGCCTGGAAGGCAAAGTTCAGCGGCAAGGCGACCCTGACGCCATGGTCGGGCTCGGTTCCGGCCTGGTGGGGGCCCCTGGAGAGTCTCTGGCTGGCCAAGGAGGGGCGGGTATTGATCAGCCCCGGCAGCGACGCCGCTGGCCTGCTGCGCCCGGGCATCGAGAACTGGCGCCGGGTTTGCAGTAAGAAGTCGCCCTGAATCGATCAGCGAACGGGACCGTGCGGAAGATCCAAGGGCAAGGGTCGATAGGGCGGCGCCCAGGGCGGCGCCTCCGCAGCGCTGCCAGCACCGTGCAGGATCAGCAGGCTGCCGTCCGATTGCGGCACCATCGATATGTTGACCGGACTCGAGCCCAGCAGCCTGGCGCGGATCGAGCGGTCGCGCTCGTTCTTCTGCACACCGTCCAGCCGATACCCGCCGCGCAGCTGCACCGAGCCGGCGGCGACGAATTGCGCCCGCTCTGCCAGGCGTTTGAAGGGCGCGTTGGAGATCATCCAGACGTCGAAGCCACCGGCGTCCGTGCGCACGACGAACCGCTGCATGACCTTCTTTCCCAGCTGCCGGGCGGCGGGCTCTGAAGGGTGGCCCGCGGGCGGTTGCGTGCCCACGGCATCACGGGTCAACCACCACCCGCTCACCGCCACCAGCAGGAGCCCGACGAAGGCCATTGGCCAGCGCGCATGGCGCCACCGGGCGGGCTTCTTCGGCGTCGGTCGGGGGGCGATCGCGCTCATGTAAGCAGTACATGCCGGCAGAGCATTGCTGTCAAATCCCGGGCGGGATCCAGAAACCCCCGTCATGACAGCTTGTTACAATATGTGCAGGCGGGCCGCTCCAGCTTGACGCTGCCTTTTTGCCAAGCCTATACTCCGCCACCTTGCGGCCCCCTGTCGGGATCCGCCTTCGCGTCGAGGACACCGCCCATGACCTGCCGTTCTGCTGCCCGTTCCATTCTCTTCGGCCTGGCCGCCGTCGCCATGCTCGTCGGCTGCCAACGGGGCGAGAAGTCCTGCCGCTACTACAGCCTCGTGCTGGAGCGCTCGGAATCGCCCGAGGAGCAGAAGCGCGCCATCGAGACCATCCGCCGCCTGTCCACCGAGGACCACCTCAAGTGCGACAACGACAAGGTCTACGCCCGCTTCCACCACAAGGTGGAGAAGGACCCCAAATTCCGCTCCCTGGTCATCGAAGCGCAAGAGAACATCGGCCGCGCCAGCGAGCCCCTGCGCAAGCGGGCCCAGAAGCTGATCGTCAAGGGCCTGGGCTTCAACGACTCGGCCCTGCTGGCGGCCCGGATCATCAAGACGTGGCGACTGGAAGAGCATGAGCGTGGCAAGACCTGGCTGCCCGAGGACGACGTCGTCGCCGGCATCGCCCGCGCCTTGAAGCGCGTCACCGACGGCGCCTCGCGATCGGAGCTGCTGGACGCCCTCTGGCTGGGCATCCCCGACCCCAAGAGCCGCGAGAAGTACGAAGACCTGCTGATCGAGCTCGCCGACACCGACCCCGCCACCCAGAGCGTCGAGGTCAACCTCAAGGCGATGAAGTTCCTGACCGAGATGCGTTCGCAGAAGGACACCACCTTCGATGCCTACATCCACGGCTTGTTCATGAAGGACGCCGCCGGCGCCGAGACCTATGGCCGCGCCCGCCTCGGCCTCGCCACCCTGCCGCCCAAGAAGGTCGCCGAACGCATCCTGGCCATCTACACCGGCAAGAAGCCCGCCTTCAAGGCGTGGGCCAAGTCCGCCGGCCTGTATGACTGGGAGTACAAGGAAGGTCCCAAGCTGCAGCAGATCCTGTCCGACCTGCACGACCCGCGCACCGCCTCGGCCATCGTCTCCCGCGCCGCCAAGGCCATCGACGCATCGGAAGAGGGGCAGCCCAAGATCTGGACGACCCTCAAGAAGAACTTCCCCTGGGCCTTCTACATCACCAGCCGCCTGCAGCTGACCATGTGGGGCCTGGCCTCCATGGGCGAGGGCCTCAAGGACACCGCCCAGCAGATAGGCGACCTCGCCAAGACCGTCGGCCCGACCGTCGAGCAGCGCACCATGCCCTTCATCGCTCTGGGAATCTCCGGCGCCAGCAACAGTTGGGAGGTCATGATCAAGACCTACCAGGAGATCAACCCCATGGAGCGGGCCGACTTCATCACGCCGCTGATCTACGCCGTCGAGCCCGAGAATCTGGACGAATGGGACAAGATCCTCGGCGGCGACAAGAGCGAAGGCACCGTGCAGGCCCTGGCCGATCCGTCGGTCGTGGCTCGTCTGAACGTGGTCCGCCAGTGCAAGACCGCGGTGGATGGCGCCGCCGACGAGCAGGGCAAGATCGAGGCCCTGGGCATGTGCTACGCCGGCTTCCTGAAGACGGGTGACAACCTGTCCAAGGAGAAGGCCGCCGTCGGCCTGGTCCACATGGCGGCCAAGGGCATCGACGTGGTCGTACCCCTGCTGCAGGCTTTCCAGAAGTCCAAGCCCATCGAGACCACCCTGCGTCAGGTCATCTTCGTCGGTCTGAAGATCGGCGCCCGGCCCAACAAGGCGCATATGGGCAACATCTACAAGATCCAGCAGCTGCAGGTTCAGGTCGCCAACAACAAGACCTGGGACTGGGAGTTCGACATTCTGCTCGGCCACCTGCTGTCGCATCACGAGGCAGCCAACAAGGGCAAGGAAGCCGCTCCGGCCGAAGCGCCCGCCGGTGGCGCTGCCCCGGCCAAGGCACCGGCTGGTGGCGCAGCACCGCCCGCCGGCGCGCCCGGCTGACCGCCGTAGCCCCTCAATCACGTAAATAGTCCGCCCATCGGCGACTGCAGACCCCACCTGCGGCGGCTCGTATTGTCGTCGAGCGACCCCAGTCGCGCCATCGGACGATCACCCCATGTTCGACCCATTCATCGGTCGACGGGAGGTGTGTGATGGTGACGAGACCGAAGCGACGCTGGAATCTGGCTACATGGAGGGTTCGCGGCTGGCTGCTTGCGGTACTGCCCTGCTACCTGGCTGCGGCTGGGGCATCGGCGTGTGTAGACCGCGCTGCGCCGATGCCACCGGACGGATGCTCGGGGCACCTGCTGACCTTGCCGGTGGGCACCGACGGTGCGCCGGCCTGTCGTCAAGCCTGGTCCGGCGAGGTGGTGATCAACGAGGTGGTCCTGAAGCCAGCGGGCCGCGACCTGGACGGCGACGGCTTGTCCAACGGTCGCGACGAGCTGCTGGAGCTGGTCATCATTGCCGATGAGTCGGTCCACCTGGCCAGTGCGGAGCTTCGGTGGGATGGCAAGAGACGCGGCCGGATCGGCGCCAGCCCCTGCCTGCTGCCGGGCGAAGCAGCGCTCCTGGTCGGTAGCATGACGGGCCCCGTCGTGCCGCCCGCCGGCGCCGCACTGCTGCGCCTGGACCGGACGCTCCGGCTGACCGATGGCGGCGGCCATGTGGCGCTGTACAGCGAGAGCGGCGGTGAGTTGGGTGCCGTGGTCCTGGCTGGCGCCGCAAACGCCACAGACGGCTGTGTGACCCGAGAAGTGGATGGCGACCGCTGGGCAGACATGGTCGCCCACGCCGCCCTGGAGGGGGCCCAGGGAGCGCCCTGGTCACCTGGCCTGTGTGCCGGCGGAGGACGCTTTCCGGCGTGCCTGCAGGCGACGATGGAGCGGGGACACGCGCGCTCCGCGCCACCGGCGAGCGAATCGCCGGCGCGCGGGCGCTGATATGTTGAAGCTGATGTGTTGAATGTGCGAAGGGCCGTTATTCGGCTTTGTCTTCGGTCTTGTCTTCGGTCTTGTCTTCGGCCTTGTCGGCCTCGGGCGCGGCCTCTGCAGCCTCTGCCTCTGGGGCAGCCTCTGCCTCTGGGGCAGCCTCTGCCTCAGGAGCGGCCTCTGCTTCCGGAGCGGCCTCTGCTTCCGGAGCGGCTTCCGCCTCAGGAGCGGCTTCCGCCTCAGGAGCGGCTTCGGCCTCAGGAGCGGCTTCGGCCTCAGGAGCGGCCTCTGCCTCCGGTGCAGCTTCGGCCTCAGGAGCGGCCTCTGCCTCGGGCTCGGCCTTTTTGGCCGCCTTCTTGGTCGCCTTCTTGGTCGCCTTCTTGGCGGCCTTCTTCGGGGCTGGCTCATCGCCCTTCTTCACATCGGGCAGCTCGCTGACGTCGAGCTTGGCGCGGATGAGTTCACCGATGGTGGTGGCCGAATCGGGCGCCGAGTTGTCGTAGGAGTAGTCCTCGTCGTCGTCCTTGACGCGTCGAATCGACAGGCCCAGCTTGCGCTCCTCGGGGATCAACGAGATGACGCGAACCTTGACGTCCTGGCCCTCCTTGAGGTGGGTGCGGATGTCGTCGATCTTCTCGTCGCTGACCTCGGAGATGTGCAGGAAGCCCTCGATGAACTCGTCGAGCACGATGATCGCGCCGAAGTCGAGCAGCTTGGCGACCTTGCCATCCTGGAGCGAGCCACGCGGGTACTTGGTCCGGATGTCGTCCCACGGATCGCCCTGCATCTGCTTGATGCCCAGCGAGAAGCGCTCCTTCTCCGGGTCGATGCTCAGCACCACGGCCTCGACCTCGTCGCCCTTCTGGAAGGCCTCGGTCGGGTTCGGCGTGCCATGGCCCCAGCTCAGGTCGGTGACGTGGCAGAGCCCGTCGATACCTTCCTCGATGCCGATGAAGATGCCGAAGTTGGTGATGTTCCGCACAACGCCCTTGACCTTGGAGCCGGGGGGGTAGCGCTCGGCGAGCACGTCCCAGGGGTTCTGCTCGATCTGCTTCATGCCCAGGGAGATGCGCTTGGCGCGGCTGTCGATCTCGAGGATCAGGGCCTCGACCTCGTCGCCCACGCTGACGATCTTGGACGGATGCTTGACCCGCTTGGTCCAGCTCATCTCGCTGACGTGGACCAGGCCCTCGACGCCCTCTTCGAGCTCGATGAATGCGCCGTAGTCGGTCAGGCTGACGACCTTGCCACCAATGCGCTGGCCGACGGCGTAGCGCGAATCCACGCTCAGCCACGGATCCTCGGTGTTCTGCTTGAGGCCGAGGCTGACGCGCTCGCGCTCCGGATCGTACTTCAGCACCTTGACGCGCACGCTGTCGCCGACGTCGAACATCTCGGTGGGGTGGTTGATCCGCGCCCACGACATGTCGGTGATATGCAGCAGACCGTCGATGCCGCCCAGGTCGATGAACGCGCCGTAATCGGTGATGTTCTTGACCACGCCCTCGATGAGCATGCCGGGCTCGAGCTTGGACAGGGTCTTGCTCTTGAGCGCCTCGCGCTGCTTCTCGAGCAGGGCCCGACGACTGAGCACGATGTTGCCGCGCTTCTTGTTGAACTTGATGACCTTGAAGTGGAATCGCTGACCGATGTACTTCTCGAGGTTGCGCACGGGGCGCAGATCGACCTGCGAGCCGGGCAGGAAGGCCTTGACGCCGATGTCGACCGTCAGGCCGCCCTTGACGCGGCCGGTGATCAAGCCCTCGACCAGCTCCTCGTTCTCGCACGCTTCGGCGATCTCGTCCCAGATCTTCAGGCGGTCGGCCTTCTCCTTGGAGACCTCGACCAGGCCCATCTCGTTCTCGAGCTTCTCGACATAAACCTCGACGACCTGACCTTCCTCGACGTTGACCGTGCCATCGGGCTCGGTGAACTCCATCGTGGCGATCTGGCCTTCGGATTTGTACTGGATGTCGATGATGACGTAGTCCTTGTTCACCGACAGAACGGTGCCCTGGACGATCTCGCCTTCGATGACCTGCTGGCCTTTCTCCCACTCGAGGAACATGGCCTCGAATTCGGCGTCATCAGAAGGGAAGGTGCTTTGCTGTGTTGTTGACATTCGTATGGTTGGCAGCGCCTGTTTCCGCCTGGCGCCTTGCGGCAGTTGAATCAATACGACGCGAACGGGACCCCCCGGATCGCGAAGGCGCGCGATACTGCACGTGGCCGGGTCCGAATGTCAAAGGAAAGGCGCGTCGTCAGGAGCTTTTTTCACCCGAAGGGCCGTCTCTGGCGGCCAGGCGATCCAGCAGCTTGCCGTGCAGACCGCGGAAGTCGCGCCCGCTCATGGCCAGCACCACGTCGCCAGAGTTGGCGTGCTCGGCCACGTGATCGACGATCTCGGCTACGTCTGGCAGGTAGCGAGCCGGGATGCCCGTGGCCGCGATATCGGCGACCAGCTTGACCACGTCCAGGGTCTCGTCGGCCCGCAGACGGTCGCTCTCCTTGACCAGCGGACTGCAGAAGATGACCTCGTCGGCGCCCTCGAATGCGGTCGGGTAGACGTCCTGGAAGGCGCGCCTGCGCGAGGTATTGGACTCGGCCTCGAACAGGGCCCAGAGCTTGCGCCCGGGATAGTGGGCCCGGATCGCCGCGACGGTCTCTCGCACCGCCGTGGGATGATGGGCGTAGTCGTCGAGCACGATCACATCGTCGACGATGCCGCGCACTTCCTGGCGCTTCTTGATGCCCTTGAAGGCGGCCAACGCCTCCTGAGCGCCGGCCACAGACACGCCCAGGTCGAGCACCGTCAGCAGGGCCGCGGTGGCATTGAGTACGTTGTGGCGGCCCGCCATGGGCGACTGGAAGCGGCCAACGAGACGGTCGCCGATCCGCAGATCGAAGCGCGCGCCGCCCTCGCCAAGCGCCAACAGGTCGGCCGTGGCGTCCAACTCGTAACCGGAGTCGGCAAAGCCATAACGCAGCACCCGCGCGCGACAGGCGTCCAGCACGTCCGTGACCCGTTCATCCTCGCCCCAGGCGCAGAGCTGACCGCCGGGATCGACCAGCGAGGCCAGCAATCGAAACGCCCGCGAGACGGCGGCGAAGTCGGGATAGATGTCCGCGTGATCGAACTCCACCGACGTCAAAATGGTGTGATGCGGCCGGTAGTGCACGAATTTCGGCCGCTTGTCGTAGTAGGCCGTATCGTACTCGTCGCCCTCGATGACGAAAGGCCGACCCTCACCAAGCTGGAACGAACGACCCAGGTTGGCCGGCACGCCGCCGACGAGCAGGCCGGGGGACTTGCCATTGGCTTCCAGCAGCCAGGCCAGCAGCGACGTGGTGGTCGTCTTGCCGTGGGTGCCCGTGACCACGACCGGAAGGCGCTCGGCCAGCAGCCACTCGCCCAGGGCCTCCGGAAACGAGGCGTAGGGCAGGTTCATGTCCCGCATGGCGGTGGCTTCGGGGTTGTCCCGTCGGATCACGTTGCCGACCACGACCATGTCCGGTCGCCAGTCCAGGTTGCTGGCGGCGTAGCCCTCGACGAAGGGGATCTTCCAGCGCTCCAGGTTGCTGCGCATGGGGTCGAAGATGCCCGCGTCCGAGCCGCGCACCTCCAGCCCGCGGGCCTGCAACATGCCGGCGAAGTTGCCCATGGCAGAGCCGCCGATGCCCATCAGGTGAACGGTGCGTACGGCCGCCCAATCCACGGGGGGACGCGGCTCCGGAACGCGCTCGGCGGGACCGGGAACGAAGGTCATGACGCGCCTCCGCGATCGTCGATGGTTATCGGAATGTGGCCGTGATGGCGCCGTTGTCGCCCTGCTTGGCCCGATGGCGCCACACCACGACGACGCGGCCATCGGTGAACCGGGTCACAGCGGGCTGATCCTGCTCGCCCGGCGGCGGGCTCTCGAACAGGGGCGCGTCTGTCACGGCGGGGCTGAAGGCGCCGTTGGCGAGCACGTCGCGGCTGCCGATGTCCAGTCCGGAGCTGTCGCCGGCGCTGGTCCAGGCCAGCGAGATGCCGCCGGCGCTGTCGCCCGCGGCCCAGGGCGCGGTCTGCCCACCCTTGGTGACGACGTTGGCGGTCTGCGAGCCGCCCAGCGCCTTCAAGGTGGCGTCGAATCGGCGGGTCTTGATGTCGTCGCCCTTGTCGGAGTTCGGGTCGGTGTCGGCATGCACCCAGGCGCCCACCAGGTTGCTGCCCGACCACGCGATCGACGGCGTTCGTTTGCCTACACCGTCGTCGGCGCTGAGCTTGGTATTGGCCGTCTTGGCCTTGCCGGTGGCGTCGAAGACCCGTCCCTTGATGACCGGATTGCCGCCGCCCGGATCGTGCCGCCAGGCCACCGCAAAGGTGCCGTCGCTGGCGCAACTCAGGGCTGGCTGGTCCTGGCCACCCGCTTCGGAGTCATCGTTCTCGTCCACGGCCTTGTTGACGATGATCTCGACCGCCTTGGCCTTGCCGGTGGCATCGAAGACGCGCGCCGCGATGCCCTGACCGGTGCCGGCCTGATCGTTGGCCTCGCTGGCCCAGCCAACCACCCAACCGCCCGACCAGCCACCGATGGTGGGGTCGTTCTGCTTGCCGGCGTCGATGTTGTTGGCGAACGCGGAGGCCGCCAGCGCCTTGCCGGTCTTGTCGAACAGGCGCAGGGCGATCATGTGGCTCTTCTGGGCGTCGTCGGTGACCCAGGCCACCGCGAAACCGCTGCCATTGCTGGCCAGCGCGATCCGCTGCCCGGCGAGCGCCTTCTTCGTTGCGCTGACCGCGATGGCCGCGCCTGTCGCTTTGCCCGCGCTGTCATAGAGGCGAGCCAATACGGCGTCGCCGGCCACCCAGGCCACCACGAAGCCGTCGCCCAACGCCGCCACAGCCGGCGCGCTCTCGTCGGACTTGCCATCGCCGACCTTGAACGGCGAATCGGCGACGCAGACGCCGGCGCCGACGCACTTGGTGCCACCGGTGCAGCTCTGGACGTCCGTACTGGCCGTGCCGTCCTTGTTGCACTGCACCACCTTGGAGATGATTCCATTGTCGACGCAGGTGAGCTTGTTGGGCGTGCACTTGAGGCATTTGCCCTCATGGCAGGTGGGCGTGTCGCCGGTGCATTTGCTGGGCGCGCCCCAGATGCTGGCTGCGCACTTGGACGTATTTGCCTCGTCCTGGCACGCCGTGTCGCCGCTGTCGGTATAGGTCGGGTTGCCGTCGGCGGCGAGCGCCACGCACTGGCCGGTCTTGCTGGTGCAGACCTTGCTGCTGCTGCCCAGGACGGCGGCGCAGGAGCCCGTGGCGCAGCTGGCGTCTTTGTCGCAGGTCTTGCCGGCAGCGCAGGCTTTTTCGTCCACCTGGCCGTCGCAGTCGTTGTCCTTGCTGTCGCAACTGAACTCGTCGGCTTCGTACCCTGCCGGGTAGTTGCAGGCATAGACGCCAGCCTTGCAGATGGCGGTCACACCCGATCCGCACAAGCCCTTGGTCTTGCACTTGGCGGCGACCGTATCGGTCAGCCCCTCGTCGGTGTCGCCGTCGCAGTCGTTGTCCTTGTTGTCGCAGGTGAGCTCCTTGCCTTCGTAGTCCTTGACGCCGTCGAAGGAGCAGGCCCACTTGCCGCCAGTGCAGGTGGCCTTGGCGGCGCCCTTGCACACGCCCAGCGCGCAGCCGCTCTCGGTGACGTCCAGGCCCTCGGGTTCGTCGACCTTGCCGTCACAGTCGTTGTCCAAGTCATCGCAGCTGGTCTCGGTCAGCGGCTGGTAGGCCTTGACGTGGCTGTAATCGCATGTCGGCTGGCCGTTGCCGCATTTGACGTTCACGCCGTATTGGCAGACCCCCTTGAAGTCGCAGTCATGGTTGCCCAATGGCGACGGATCCTCGTCGGTCTGTCCGTCGCAATCGTTGTCGACGCCGTCGCAGGTGGCCTCCATGGCCTCCCAGGCTTCGGCCTTGGCGAGCGCGTTCCAGTCGCAGGTCCAGATGCCCGCGGCGCAGATGGCCTTGCCCTTGGCGCAGATGCCTTCGCCGCCGCAGGGTGACGCGGCGCCGGCGGGCAGCTCCAGGTCGCCATCGACCTTGCCGTCGCAGTCGTTGTCGAGGCCATCGCACAGGGTTTCGGTCGCTTCCCAGGCCAGCACGGCGCTGTAGTTGCAGCTGAACTCGCCGCCCAGGCAAAGGCGCACGATCTTGCCCGAGTCCGCCTTGCAGACGCCCTCTTTGGCGCAGTTGCTCACGTCGCCGTCGGCCAGCGGCAGGTTCGAGCCCGCCAGATTGTCCACCGTGCCGTCGCAGTCGTTATCCTTGCCGTCGCACTGACTCTCCACGTTCTGCCAGCCGGTCACCGCCGCGTAATCGCATGTGGGCTTGCCGCCCAGGCAGGCGATGTTCACGCCGCCGCTGCAGACGCCTTCCTTGCTGCACTGGGCGCCGTCGGCGAGGCTGCCGAGCGCGCTGTCCACCAGCCCGTCGCAGTTGTTGTCCTTGCCGTCGCACTTGGTCTCGGTGACCTCTTCGTAGTCGGGCGCCTGGTCGTAGTGGCAGTTCCATTCGCCGGCCGCACAGGTCGCCGCAGGCAACGCCGCGCAGACGCCCATGCGCTTGCAGGTGGTCGGGCCAGGTTTGACCTCTTCGTCGGTCTGCCCGTCGCAGTCGTTATCCAGGCCGTCGCAAGAGGTCTCGGAGGCCTCGAAGGGTACGTTCGCCGGCCACTCGCAGCGCCATTTGCCACCGATGCAGGCCATGTCCTGAGTCTGTCCGTCGCAGACGCCCACGGCAGAGGCGGCGCACTCTTTGGCGGCATCGCCCACCGCGCTCTCGTCGACCAGGCCATCACAGTCATTGTCCAGGCCGTCGCACAGGGTCTCTTCGGCTTCCCAGCCGGCGGGTGCGGTCAGCGCGTCGCCGTTGCCGTCTTTGGGTTCGGCGCCGTCCTTGGCCTTCCAGCTACCGCAGCTCGCCTTGTTGTCCTTGACGGTGCAGGTGGCCGTCCAGTCGCCGCATACGCCCTTGCCCTGGCACGGGTTGGGGCTGCACGGATCGGCGCCGCCGCCCTTCTTGTTCTCGATGTCGATCGTGCATCCGCTGCCGACCACCGTCATCGCGACGAAGGCGACAGCCCACGCGATGCGGCGGGCCGGTTCCAGGAATTGCTGCATGGTGCCCCCCGAACGCACTAGAACCGCCACGCGGCGATGAATCGTCGACCGTCGAAGCCGATGCCTGCCGGCTGCAACGCGAACGCATCACCGCGCGTACCCGGCAGGCCGGCCGACGAGCCGAGTGTCCTGGCCAGCACGAACCATGCCGTGCCCAGACCCACCAACGTGCCACCCCCGATGAAGGCGTAATTCGCCAGGTCCAGGTTGTCCTGGGCCAGCGTGCTCTGCTCATCGAAGTTCTTGTCGTAGTTAGGACTCTTCTCGTTCAAATCGTTGGCGTAGCCGGCGTGTACCGTGGCCGTGTAGAAGAAGTAGCCGCCGGCACCCAGGGCCGCGACACCCAGACCGGCTGTCGCGATGGGACCCCACGTGGACAGCCCGCTGGCACCAGAGGCGGGCGCCGGATCTTCGATCACCTCGTCCAGCTCCTCATCGTCGTCTTCGTCGCCTTCTTCAGCGGCCGGAGCCGGCTCCTCTTGGGGCGCGGGCTCGTCGGGTTCGGCCGGCTTCTCCGCCGCGGCGGGTTTTTCGGGCTCGACCGCAGCTTCCACCGGCGCCTCGGCGGGCTTCTCAGGCTCGACCGCGGCAACTTCGGCGGGTTTTTCGGCCGGACTCGGCGCCACGTGCGCGGGCGCGGCCTCTTCAGGTGCGGGTTTGGCCGCCGCTACCGGTTGCGGCTTCTCGGCGGGTGGCTGATCCGCGGCGGGCGGGGTGATGGGCTGCTTCGGCGCCACGACGACGGTCGCGGTGGGCGGCTTCAGCGGAGCGGGCTTCGGTCGGGTCGTGGTCGGCGCCACGGGCACGGGACGAACCCCCTTGCCAGCGACGATGGCCACCGGGGCGATGGTCTCCGCGCGCAGGTGCACCGCCAGCATCTGGCGCTCGTCGACGCCGACCCTGAACTTGCGCTTCTGGGTCTTGTGTCCCTTCGCCTTGCTGTCGATGTGGTACACGCCGGGTTTCAGCCACACGGTGCCGTCGCCCAGGACCATGCGCTGCTGACCGCTCTTGCCGTTGGGAGAGAACAGGACCTGGGTCTGCCGCGGCTGGACCTGCACGGTCACCGGCACCAGGGAAGGCGAGACCAGCGTCCTGAGTCGCTCCGCCTCGCCGCTCAGTCGATCGCGCTGCTCTTCGTTCAATTCATGCTGCAACGCCTCGGTATAGGCGGCGTAGGCCTCGGCGAAATGATCCGCCCGCTCGCTGGCCTGGGCGTAGTCGATCATATAGTTGAGCTCCGGGTAGGAGCGATAGGCGCCGCGGAAGTACTCCGCCGCCAGGGCGTCGAAACCCGCCCGTCGGTGCACACGACCCAGGGCTGCCAGGCGCAGGGATTGCGGGTAGCGGATCGCGTCGGGCTCTGCGGCGTAGGGCGCCATCTTGCGCGGCGGGCGCTGCGCAGGCGCGCCACCGCATCCCACAACCAACGCCACCAGCAGGCCGAGGCCGACGTGTCGACCGGAGCTTCCGACCAGACCAATGGGATGCTGTGCCCGGATGGTGTCGAGATTCGCGGCGTCGGACATCGGAGGCAGCCTAGGTTACGCGTTCGAACGGTGTCAACGCACCGTCACCGGGATTGTACGCATCCAGTGCGCCACGCCAAGATTTCGCGAGCATATTGACCTGCAAGAACCCGAATCAACCGAGCGCTGCCTTCATTCGGGCCAGGAGCGGTCCGATGTCGGGCTCCATGGCAAATTGGCGGCCCGCAGCCTTGAAAGCGGCAGATCCGGTGGCGACATCGAGGCCGTGTGTGGCGAACACCCGGCTCTGCACGCCCATGGCCAGGGTGGCGATGGCCATGGGATCGCCGGCGGCCGATGCGCTGGCCAGGCTGGCCTTGAATTCTTCGGCCTCGAATCCCTCGACGATCTGCTCGACCATGGTTTTGAAGGTCGCTTTATCCAATCCGCTCATGGGGTCTTCTCCTCTTCTTCGTCCTCGGGGTAGACCCGCACGATCCGCCCCATGTCCTTGTATTCGCGTTCAGCGGCCTGATCGAGCAGCTCGTGCGAGACAGGTATGCCACGCTCGGCCGCCCAGACCGCCGCGCGGATGACCGCGTTCTGGATCTGGCCGCCTGTCAGCTCGTAATCCTCGGCCAGGTGGCGCAGCTTGAGGTCGGACTCCTGCGGCGCGCTCTTGGGGATCATCACCGCCCACAACTTGTCTCGCTCCTCCACCTCGGGCGACGGGAAATCCGGCTTGAAACGGATCCGGCGCATGAAGGCCGTGTCGATGGCGTCGGGATAGTTGGTGGTCAGGATGACCATGCCGTCGTGTTCCTCGAGGCGTTGGAGCAGGTAGTTGACCTCGAGGTTGGCGTATCGATCGACCGAAGAGCTGACGTCTGTGCGCTTGGCGAAGAGGGAGTCCGCCTCGTCGAAGAGCAGGGCGATGCCGGCGTCGCGGCTGGCGTCGAAGAGGGTCGACAGGCGCTCCTCGGTCTCGCCGATGTACTTGCTGACGATGCTGGCCAGGTCGACGCGGAAGAGTTCCAGCCCCAGGTCGCGCGCCGCCAGGCCGGCGCAGAGCGTTTTGCCGGTGCCGGAGGGGCCGGAGAAGAGGGCCGTCAGGGCGCGCCCATACCCCATGGTCCTGCCGTAGCCCTGCTCGTCGAGCACGTGCGCGGCGAAGCGGCCGAAGGCGACCATCTCGTTGAGGACCGTCTTGGTCTCCTCTGTGAGGATGGTGGTCTCCCAGGTGCCGCGCACGTTGACCCGCTGGGCCAGCCCCGCCAGGCGCGACGAGGCCACCTGCCGACAGCTATGCTCCACGTCCGAGACGCTGACGATCAGCTTGCGATGATTGCGCTGCCGGGCCCGGGCCGTGGCCAGGTTGACGGCCAGATCGATCTCGTCGACGCCGAACTTGAAGATCGCCGCCGAGGGCACGACCGCCTTCAACTCGCCATCCTCCATGACCTCATCGAGGCGTTCGTTCCACAGCGTCAAGCGCTCTTCGGCGTCGGGCACCGCCGCCGGCAGCTCCAGGCAGCCCAGCTCGCGCAGCAGCTGCAGGTGGGCGCGCGGCGTCAGCGAGTCGCCCGTCTGACCCTCGTCCGAGCGCGCATGCAGGAACATGGTCGTGGTCTCGCCGCGCAACAGGCGGACCATGGAGGCCAGACGTTCCGAGCCGCTGGGCCCCGCGTCGATGGACTCGACCTGGGTGAAGAACACGCCCGCCCGGGCCAGTCGCGCCCGGCCCAGCACGTGTCCGACCCGTTCGATGCCCTCTTTGAGCAGCTCGGCGACGCGCACTTCGAGCAGACTTTCACCGAACATTTGCAGGGACTCGCGCGCGATGCGCAACGCGCCGCTGCGCGCCGGTCCGGTGACCAGGAAGCGGCGCCGCCCTCGGAAGCCGCGCCGCAGGCTGTCGCGCACGGCTTTGGAGATCGGCATCTGGCGGATCTCCTGGCCATCGGCGTCCACCGGCACCTCGTGCCACAAGGCGCCGGGCAGGTCGCGCAATGAGACCTCCAGGCCGAGCAGGTAGCCGGACACAAAGGGCGCCGCGCGGAAGCGACGTGCCAGGGTCAAGTCATCCGGCGCCTGCACGATCAAACCGTAGCGCATCAATGTCGCCGTGCTGTCCAGCGCCTGCAGGACCGCGTCGCCGCGCACCGCAAAGGGATCGACGCCATGGGCCAGGAAGTCGTCGCTCCACTGGCTGCGTGCGGTGTCGCGCCACAGCGCTCGATAGAGCCACAGGAACTCCGGTACCAGCTCGGCCGCCAGCAGCAGCCAGAGCAGGTCGCTCTCCAGGTCGCTGAGGCCGAAGATGGCGCGCAATTCGTCAAATCGCTGGGCCCCCGGCGTGCTCGGTTCCAGGGTCTCGTAGCGCGGCTGCAGGCGGCGCTCGAGCCGGCTGACGTAGCCCATTCGCTCGGGATCCATGGCCTCGCCGCGCAGACAGCGCAGGCAGGTGGAGTCCAGCGTCTGCATGGTGCCGGCGGGCAGCGGGTTCTGGGTCGGATCGTCGCTCTGCCGCTCCCAGGGCCGCAGGACGACCAGGTAGCGCTGCAGCATGGCGCGCACGCGCTCCAGGTAGATGGAAAACTCGATACCGGCGCCGCGTAGCCACGGTCGCAGCGCCTCGTCATCGCTGTCGATGGGCCCGCCACCATCGTCGGGATCACCGCTGAGCAGCCGCCGCAGCAGATCGACCTGCAGCTCGCTCAGGTCATCGCTGCGCGTCTCCGGGTTGATGCGGGCCTGGTCCAGGATCGCCTTGGCCCGGGCGCGGCTGACGCCGGGCAGATAGGTGAGCGCCGTCTCGATGGGGCGCTTGGGAGGCAGTCCTGAGAGTCCGGAACGGGCCATTGGGCGATCGTGGCGGCGGGCGGGCAAAAATGCAACGTGACCGCGTGGTCAGACGACTTTCGGGCGGCTACGGCGTCGGCAGGCTGCCGGTGCACGGCGGCGTGCCGCGCTGGTCGATGAACAGGAAGGGCTGAAAGCAGTAGTCCATCGACAGGCCCTTCTTGGTCGCCGCGGTGAACTTGGTCACGCCGGCTGCGGTGCCACCCAGGCGCTGGAAGAGCGCCCACGCCGGGTCCATGAAGGGCGTGCCCAGCGGCATCTTGTAGTAGGTCGTAAAGGTGCCCGGCTTCCACTGCCAGGCCCAGGGCGGGCGGCCGAAATCGGCCGTGGCGACGCTGATGAACTTGGTCGCCAGCGGTGTGCCTGCGCCCGGCGGCCGGCCCGGCGGCGCCTTGTAGACGAAGCTGATCGGCGCCGCGAAGAGGCCGCCCTCGCCCGCCTCCTCGCGGTGCGGGAACCAGCCCTCGAAGAGCGGCTCCAGCTCGTAGATGAAGGTCGGCGGCGAACCATCGGGGCTCACACCTGCACCCGTGGCTTTGGTGGCCACAGCGCCGGGCCGATAGCGGATGACCTTCAGGTCCTTCTTGGTCCACTTATCGGTCTGGCATTGCTTGTAGGTGTTGTCGCCCCCATCGAGCCACATGCAGCTCTGGTGGCTGCCCGCGGTCAGGTAGCCCGGGTAGCGGCGTGGTGTGCAGTCGTTGATGCCGTCGCAACCGAAGGTGTCGCCCTTATCCGGCGCGGTGGGAAAGAGGCTGGCCAGGGGCAGCACCTGGCGCACATTGGCCGCCGAGGGCTTGGCGCCCTTGGGCACCAGACCAGACTCCTGGGTCGTCCAGGCCCACATCTGCTCGTCGAACTGGTTCTTGAACCAGGTCAGCAGGGCCACCGGCTGCTCCTTCGGGTAGCGCGCCACCACCACCGTGGCGCCGCCGACGTCATTGTCGAAGCTGAGGTCGGGCGTGGTCGCCACCCGGCGCGGCCAGTAGAAGGCGTAATGGATGAAGAAGTGGCTGTGGCTCTCGACCACCGCCCAGCCGACCCGGGCCAGGGCGTCGAACTTGCCCAGGTTGCCCACGTTGTTGCCGCCATCGAAGTCCTGGTCGTAGCCAGGGCTGCGCAGCCGGTCGAACTGCGCCCCACTTTTGCCGATGCCCTGAAGCAGGGTGGGCGCATAACGAGCCGCGAGCGCGGCGTGGTCGGCGGTGTCGGCATAGCCGGCCGTATAGAGACGAAATTGGAAGGGCTCGGCGAGCGTATCTCCCTTGTGTGATTGCACCAGGGTGTTCAGCTCGATGAGCACCCGGCTGGCCGGCGCGACCGGCTTGGCAGCCGTGAAGGTGAACTTCTTGCCGTCCACCTTCAGGTCCCCCTCGATGGTCTGGTCGCCCGGACCCTTGACGAAGACGGTGTACTCGGCGATCGAGGCGTCGAGCAGTGGGGCGGAGAAGTGCACCTCGAAGCTCAGCTTCCAGGGCACTCCGGAGGCGCCATCGGCGGGCACCGTCTTGACCACCTCCAGCGGCACCGACGGCACATCGGGTTTGACCACATCGATGGGTCGTGGCGGCACGTCTTTGGCGGTCACCGCGTCATGGGCAGCATCGAGCACCGCGTCGGCGGCTCCGCCATCGGTTGGTTGATTCGCGCCGTCCGCTGGTCCGGAATCGGCTGCAATCACGTCGGCGGCGCCGCGGACCTCGCCCCCCTGAATATCGAACGTCGCGTCTGCGATGCCGCTGTCGGTCACGGGCGACAGGGGCGGGTCATCACACGCCCACGTCGCGGCGCACGCCATCGCCAGCCATGCAAGGCTTGTGATTCGGCCGCCTGCCACGTGTCCTCCGCCTGCCGGTTGTCGCGCTGGTGGTCGGGTTGCGGGTCCCGTTCGGTCGTGTCAGCTTGCGCCGGCCGCGCCGCACTCCCAGGATGCGGGGCTGGCTCGCGGGCCGTCAAGCGAGGCGGCGCACGATTCGGAGCATCACCATGTCCGGGCAGCAAGGCACGACGCGCTGGTACGAGCTGCTGGTCGCCGCCCGCCTGTTGCGCTCTCGTCGCAGCGCCCACCTGTCGATCATCAGCGCCATGTCCGTGGCCGGCATCGCCCTGGGCGTCGGCGCCCTGATCGTGGTGCTGGCCGTCAATACGGGCTTCCAGGTCGCCTTCCAGGAGCGGATCCTGTCGACCTATCCGCACCTGGTGGTCATGCGGCGCGGGCTCGAGATGCAGGATCATCGCGAGGTCGCCCGCCGACTGATGGTCGTCTCGGGCACGCGCACGGCGACCCCGGCCACCTACGACGACATGATGCTGGCTTCGGCCAACGGGCGCGCCGGAGCGGCTGTTCGCGGGGTGCCGTCGTCGACCCTGGCGGCCATGCCGGCGGGCGTGGTCGCCAAGGGCCAGCTCGACCTGCATGGCGAGGCCCCGTTGACCGAACTGGACGCGGATGCGGCGACCCTGCGCGTGGTGCGCGGTACCGCCAGCGCCCGGCACGCGCTGGTGATCGATCGCGCCGACCACGTGCACAGTCTGGCCTTGATGCCGCCTCAAAGCGGCATGTCCGGTCTGCTGGTATTTGACGCCAGCGGCTGCGGCGAGACCCGCAGCGGCGGCGAGGCGCTGGAGCTGTACAACGACTTCGGTGGCGAGGTGGTTCGCAGGTTGCGGCGCGATCCCCAACAACCCGCCTGCGGCGTGATCGCCAGTTGGGAGACCCTGTCGGGAGACTTCGAGCTGCGCTGGACCCACGGCGAGGTGCCCCAGACCCTGCGCCTGACCCTCCCATCACAGGCCACCACCGCCCTGGTGATCGACGGCGCGCGCACGCTGCAGGTGGCCCCGGTCCACGCCAGCACGCCGCCTACCGTGGCCGCCCTGGCCGTGGTGCAGACCGGCAATGCGGCCCTCGCCATCACCCTGCCCGACGGCACCACGGCGACGGTGGCGGGCGCCAGCGCCTCGCCCTGGATGACCCTCGAAGGCCCGCTGCCGGCCATCGCCCTGGGCGAAGGTCTGGCCAAACGTCTGCAGGTCGACATCGGCGACGAGGTGCGCGCGGTGTCGCCGTTGCGGGGGCTCGACGGCGGCGGTGGGGCCACCACCAGCGGCGCGGCCGGCCGCTTCCGTGTGGTCGCCGTGATTCGCACTGGCTTTTACGATCACGACCAGCGGCTGGCCATGGTCGACTTCACCGCCGCCCAGCGCTTCCTGGGTCGCGGGGACGTGGCCCGCTGGGTCGAGCTGCGCGTGGACGATCCCATCCTGGCCAGCAGCCGGTCGGGTCGCTACCGCAGCGCGTTGGATCCGGTCCCCCTGTCGGCATTGCTGAGCGACGTACAGGCCATGCGCGGTCAGCTGCACCGAATCCAGACCGAGGTGGTGTCAGGGCTCGAACTCGGCGACGGGCGCGACGCGCTCGGCATGGTCGACAACTGGGTCTCGGGGGTGCGTGCGGCTCGCCAGGCGCGCACACGCGGCGGCAGCCTGTACAGGGTGATCGACTGGGAGGAGATGAACCGCAACATCTTCGACGCCGCCCGGATGCAGAAGATCGCCATGTCCCTGTTCCCCTTCATCATCGTGCTGGTCGCCGCGCTCAACGTGATCGGCACCCAGGCCGTGGTGGTGCACGAGCGCGCCCGCGACATCGCCATCATGCGGGCCATGGGCGCCACCCCGCGCTCGGTCGGCGCCATCTTCCTGACCCAGGGTCTGGCCGTCGGATTGCTGGGCACCGCCGTCGGGCTGGGCCTCGGTGGCCTGTGCTGCCTGCTGTTATCGGCGGTTGGTTATCCGCTGGATCCGCACGTCTACCTGATCTCAGAGTTGCCCGTTCAGGTGGAGGCGTCGACCTTCATCCTGGCCGGCGGCGCGGCGACAGCGCTCTCATTTGCCGCCGCCTGGGCCAGCGCGCGGCGGGCCGCGGAGCGCTCGCCGGTCGAGGGATTGCGTCGCCTGGACTGAAGCCGTCGAAGGGCCCGATGCGCCCATTGCTGCGGCTGGGGATCCATCCCCTGATCATGAACCCGTAAACGCCGGCCCAACCTACAAACGCAACACTGCTCTGCAATGCCCGACCAGTGCCCCATCCGGGTCGGAAATATCGGTCAACTAAAGCTCGGATCGAAAGCGCTGGAAATCGCCCGACTTTCGGCAAAAAACGCGCACTTGGGCCCTGAAACCGCGTCTTGCAACTTGGATCGCCCGATTGTATGACCAGCCCACCGCAAGGGCCGCATGGTTGCGTTGTCGCGCAAACTGGCTTGCGGATCGGAGCTTTAGGAGATTCCGGTGCAACGGGTGGGAGAGCAGTTTCGGCGTCGACAGGGCACCCACGTTCGCGTGGGAGAGCAGACGCAACCGTTCCGCGCGCCTCAGTTGCCGCCGCGTCCTGACGCCCCGGCCGAGGAGCCCGCGCTCCAAGCCCCATTCATTGCCGACCGTTGCCGCACCGTTGGCGAGCTGTTGCGTACCCGGCGCGAGTATCAGGGCGAAGATGTCGCCAGCGTCGCCGCTGCCACCCGCCTGCCGCGACGCGCCATCCTGGCCTTGGAGCGAGACGCCTTCGACGAGATCTCGGGCGCCTTCTACGTGCGCGGCTTTCTGCGGGTCTACGCCGGTCACCTGAAGCTCGAAGCCGAGACGGTGCTCGAGCGCTACGAAAACCAGGTCGCCATCCGACCCGTCTACGACGAAGAACCGGCGGCCGAAGTACCGGACTACTTCCGCACCCGGCGCGGCAGCATGCGCAGCCTCTCGCCGGCGCAGCTCTTCCTGCTCTTGATCACCGCCGCCACCCTGGTGGTCTTCATGCTGTCCATCAATCGACAGCGGGTGAGCGACAAGGTCGCCAGTCGACCGGGCGTGACCGCGCCAAGCACGCCGGCGACCGCCACGATCGGGCCGGTCAAGCAGAACGCCGCCACCGCGCGCGCTGACGCCGGTCCGAATTGAGTTCCCGCTGAGCTCCGACCAGCCCCTCCACGTCATCATCGCGCGCCTGCAACCTGTAGGCGATCACGATCTCATCGTCAGCCTGCTGAGCGCCGAACGCGGCCGGATCGACGCCTTCGTGCGTTCCGGACGCAAGGCCTCGCGTCGTTTCGGTGGCCGGCTGGAGCTGTTC
This sequence comes from uncultured Enterobacteriaceae bacterium, assembly GCA_964438735.1. Lineage (GTDB taxonomy): Bacteria > Myxococcota_A > UBA9042 > UBA9042 > UBA9042 > CAYTLW01. The sequence continues at coordinate 72,075 of CAYTLW010000013.1, forward strand.
CGCAAGGGCAGCGCGCGCATGCGCAAAGGCCGCGGTCGCCTGCCGAGTCTTGTCGGCCTCGAAGAGGCGGCGCAGCTGGTCCCGACCGGCGCCAGCTACGGGGTGCTCTGCCTGGCCTCCTATGCCAGCGAGTTGGCGCTGATCGCCGCTCAGCCCGAGCACGCCGACGTCGAGCTCGCCGCCTGGCTCGAGGCAGCCCTGCTGGCCGCTGCGCATTGCTCCGACCACGATCTGGCCCACGGTCGACTGGCCATTGAGATCGCCTTCCTCGGCGCCGCCGGCTGGATGCCCTCGGTGGCCGGGTGCAGCCTGTGCGGCCACGAGCTGGACTTCGCCGCGGCCTGGCCCCCATTCGCCGACGCGCCCTTGTGCCTGTCCTGCGCTCCGGGCGGTCTGGGCGACATAGGACCGGAAGCGCTGAATGCGCTGGCCATCCTCCGCAGCGGCCAGCCTGCGGTCGCGGCGATGCACGAACTGCCGCGCACCCAGCGCACCCTGCTGGCCACCCGAGTGACCGCCCTGCTGCACGACGCCCTGCCCAGGCAACCGCGCTCGGGCGAGGCGCTGGGCCAGGTCATCGACGCCCTGGACGAGGCCGGATAGGGGCACATCACGCCAGTGGCAAAGTGCCAGCCATGGAGCCACGGCCAGGGTCCAAGCCGTGGCGGCTCCATCACTCGAGCTGGATCTCGCCCAGGTCTACGCGCCCGCTGCCGGTCAAGGACGCCCGACCTGGCAGACTCACAGCGATGGGACCTTCCCGGTCGATGGCAGCGAAATGCACGCGGACCGGCCCTGGGGGCCACCAGCCATCGAAGAAGATCGCGTGCTCATCGCTCAGCTGATCGCCCCGTCGCAGACCGTCCAGTGGCAGGGTGCCGGCCACCGGCGTCCAGCAATTCCGGCGCTGCTTGTGCCGGCTGTCGGTCAGCCAGACACACAGGCGCCAGCCGCCGCGCACCTTGCGCAGGACGCGGAGCGTCAGGCGTATGGTGGCGTTGGTGTGGCGGCGCAGGCGAGAGGGACCGAGCTGCAAAGTGTCGACGTGCAGAGTTTCGCCGAGCACCAGGCCCAGCCCTGCCTCCGGAGCGACGCTACGACGGGTCACCGCCCGCCGATGACGGCTTCGCAGTGGTTCGGAGTAGTCGGGCGGCACATCGACCTGAGAGAGCAGAACGCGATCGCCATCGATCTGTACCGGCTCGGAGAGGGCCGCGGCCCTGGCTGACCAGCGCTTGCCATCGGCCCCCTCCACCGCCCACCAGAGTCGCGCCCGGCCGGCAGGGAAATCCGCCGGCACCCACAAGGTCAAAGGATCGGCCAGCCAGCGCCGATCAGCGCAGAGCCCGTCGGGCATGCCGCGTGCCAGCGCACGGCCGCCTTCGGCCACCCTGCCGTCGAGACCATTCAGACGCAGGAGCATTCGGGCGGTGGGCTCGGTGTCCACAGGTGAACGAAGGCATCGCCACCACAGGGTGCCGCGCCAGGCCCGGCCTGGCTCCGCCCGCGCATCGACCGGATCGAAGCCAGCCACCTCGATGATGGGATCAGCGGACGGACCCAGGAGTGCCGGGGTCCGAATCTGCACGCGCGGTGCACCGTCCTGGCAGCGTGGCGCCACGGGAGTCGGCGCCAGGCGACCCCCGGGACGCCGCGTGCTCGCCAGCCAGCTCTTGATTCTCGTGTTTGCTGCCTCTGCGTGATCGAGCCATCGCTGTCGCTCGATGGAAGGAGCATCGACCAGGAGGTTCCTTGTCTCACCGGGATCAGCTCGGAGGTCATAGACCTCGTCGGGGCGGCGATCGAAGTGGGTGATGGTCTTGGTGTGCCCGCGCAATTCGGTGGCGCAGCGGCGTTCGTACCAGCAAGATGCATACAGCGTGTCGTGCCCGCTCTTCCGGAGCAGGTCCCGGCCTTCAAACGTTCCCGGCGGGTACTTCGCGCCAATCAGCGACAGGATGGTGGGCGCCAGGTCCATCTGTGAGCGCAGGCCCTCAACTCGCTGCGTCCGTGGGAACAAGCGCGGGTTCGACAGCAGCATGGGCACGTGCAACACCTCGTCCCAGATGACGTCGTTGTGGTAGATCATCCCGTGTTCACGGAACGCCTCGCCGTGGTCACCCACCACCACGACCAGGGTCTGCTCCAACAGGCCGCGGGCCGCCATGGCGTCGATCAGCTCGCCGACTGCGGCGTCCGTGTAGGACAGCGAGTCCAGGTACTCGCCGTGCAAGGCGTTGCGGGCAGCTGTCGCAAAGCGTCCTGTTGGCCAGCCGGCCGGCGTGCCGTAGCCGTGATGGCTCGACAGCGTCACGATCGACAGAAAGAACGGGGTATCTTCGTCCGCCTCCATCCAATCCAGAGCCGGGGCGATGAGGATCCGATCTTCAAAGCCCAGATAGTTCGTACGAGCGAAGCCGGCGGTGTCCAGGTGTTCCAACGCGACGAAGGATTCGAAGCCTGCGTTCTCGGCCAGTTGGTAGCCGTTCTCGAAACCGCCATCCGAGGCCATCAACCAGCGTGTTCGGTACCCCAGCCGGCGCAGATGGTGAGGCAGGCAGGGCGTCGTCAGGCCGCCGGCTCGGGTCTCCAGTGGCTCGAATGCGGAGGCGGGCGTGTAGCCGCACCAGACCGAGACCAACGCCTTGTAGGTATGCGGAACCTGGACGTAGGCGCGCTCGACGATCGCTGCATTCCTCGCCAGCCTGGCCAGGTGAGGCGTGGTCTCGAGATCCGGGTCGTACGGCGTGGTCCAGCGTGCTCCGGTCGACTCGAGTGCGATCATCAGGATGTTCATGGGCCGGGCGTCGGTAGTCGTCGGCGACTTCTCTCGTCGCCAACTCGTCGTGGCCCTGGCCAGCAACTCGTCGGGGCGGGTGACGCTGGCCTTTGCTCGTCTCCGGGGCGCTTCGCCAAGCCACAGCAGACCGCTGAGCATGACCGATTGCGTGGGCGACAGGCGCAGAGGAGCAATGTCCGGATCGTGAGTGCTCGGACCCAGCGAGGCGACCGGTACCGACAGCAGCGCCGGCAGCAGCAGCAGCGGTGAGCGCTGCCAGCCATGCAATCGGCGATGCAAGCGGTCGCTCGTCAGGGAGCCGATGATCGGTGGGACCAGGCCGACGAGTACGGCGCCACACAGCAAGGCCACCGCCCCAATCTCGACCTCGGAGCCCGCGATGGCGCCGACGTAGGCCGGATCACCGGCAGCCCAGACCAGGAGTTCGAAATCCAATTGACTGCCGCTGAGCGACCAGCCCCAGTACGCTACGGCTGACAGCAAGCTGACGCCGAGAGCGCCGGCGGTCAGCACTATAGATGTACCCATCGCGGGCACCCGGGCGCGCGCGGCCACGCCGGCCAGCACCGACGCGATGGCCACACAGGCCACACCGAAGGCGATGTCGGCAAGCATCACGACCAGTGTGTCACGGAGCCCGTGTGGGGCGACGTCAACAGCGAGCGCAGCCCACTTCAGCGCGGCCGGCCACAGCAGGCAGGGCACGCATGTCCACAGGGCGACCCTCAGCGGCGCGCGGACCCTCTGCGTTGGGGGCGTGCGGCTGCGTCTACCAGCCATCGGTGTCGCTCCTCACCGTCGGCTTCGACCGACTCGGCCCCAGTCTGGGTGCAGGGCCGCAGCGTGCGGAACTCAACGCACCAGGATGAACACAGTTGCGTCGGTCAGGGTCTTGCTGGCCGACCAGCCGTTGCCGGAGTTGTAGCCGTCCCAGTCCCAAGCGCTGAAGTCGCTGCACTGCTTCGGGTCGCCCTGGGGGAACCAGCCGCCGCCGCCGATGCACGCGTGCTCAGTGTTGCAGCCATCGAAGCGCACGCCAGGACAGAGCGCATTGCACGCTCCCTGGCCGTTGAAGACACGGAATTGCACGAATCCCGGGGTGGTCTCCTTTCGGATGTGGGGAGCGATGAGGGCGTCGATCTCGCTCGGGCCTCCCTTGTCCCAGAGCACCGGCACCGCCAGACCCTTGATCGAGCACTTACCGCCGTAGCCGACCGGGAAGTGATCCTTGTACAGGGCGCGCAATGTGCCGCCGTACTTGGCGAGAAAGCCGCTGCTGGTGTGGTAGCGCAGCAGGGCCGCCTCGTGCCAGGCGGACATCGATGTGCCGTCCGGCACGTGATACAGCAGCACATCTTTGGCCTGGACCTCGAAGTAGGCGCGCGACTTGTAATCCGCCGATGTCGCCTTCTGCAGCGAGCCAAAGACAGCCTCGTTCTCCCAGTTGCCGTCGCCCTTGGGGTGGGCCGCGGAGTTGCCCTTCGTGCTGGTCCACTTGTCCTGGGAATCGCACTTGGACCCCACATTGTCCTCGTGCACCGTTGCGACCAGGGTCCAACCTCCCCCCGCGGTGGTCATGTCGCACCAGGTCAGCACAGGTTCGGCGCCCGGCTTGATCCAGTATGAGCCGGAGCCCTTGGCGTGGCCGTTCGCCTTGATGGACTGGCAGCTCTTACCGGCTTTGAGCGGCGTCGAGCCGTCCAGAGCGAAGTTTCCGACGGGGTGGTAGACAGACCCGGAGCAGATGTACAGCGTGGCGTGCTCGGTCGAGTACCAGAGCATCCCGTTCTGGGCCGGGCCGCACTCGATCGGCGCGCTTTGCGCATTGTGAACCCGCAGCAACTTCGCCTCGCCGCCCTCGAAGAGCAGGTCACCGCCAAGGCGCAGATCGCCGTCCAGGTGCAGCCGCTTGTCCGAGTCCAGGGTCGCCTCGATCCGCCAGTGCTGCAGGGTGCCGTCACTCGGCCCGCCCTGGGACTTGCTGTCGATGATGCGAAGGCGCCACTTACCCTTGGGGTTCTTGCCCTTCCACGCCCCCAGATCTCCCGCGACCGGCTTGTCGGGGATCGGCCACTCGCCCTCCAGCTTCTTGCCGTCGCCGCTGTTGGCGTGCAGCACATGCTTGGCGTTCGATGGGTCGAAGAGCTGCACTTCGATGGAGCCGATATCGCTGTTGTTCAGCGTGACATGCACGGTCAACGAGACGGCCGTGCCAAGGTCTGGAAATGTGACCTCATCAACGAGCCCGATGGGATCGTTGTCCGGGATTGGCAGGGGTCCCTTCGGTCCGACCGCGACCTCGACAAAGCGCGTCGACAGCAAGCCAGAGGACAGCTTTGGGAGCGCTTCGGCCCCGCCGTTGACGACCGCTTGGGCGCACAAGAGTGCACCACTGGGACCGACGCCCGTGACCACCTGGCCGGCAGGGCATGTCCCGCTCGGAATCTGTATGCCGGTCAGCTTGGCGCCGCTGCCGACAAAGGCTGCCGCAGAGACGGTCGAAGCGACGATCGAGTCGGCTTGCACCAGCTTGGCGACCAGCCCGTTGCCGCCCAGCTTCAGATCTGCGTCCAGCTTGAGTTCACTCACCGACACACAGCCGGTGCACTGCAGGTCGAGGGCGCTTAGGGCCGGTCCCGCCTGACCGGTGCTGCCCGCATATTTGAAGCCCACGTGTTGCGCATCTATCGCCCCCGGAGCCAGGGCCGCGCCCTTGATGCAACCCGAGCAGGACAAGCCGCCCGAAGAGCCTGCGTGGAGCGCGTAGGGCACGGAATGCAACGGCTGCCTGGGCAGCTCGGGATCGGCGCCCACCTTCACCCCCAACTGCGGCGCCGTTGCGCCGGCCATGAACTGCAAAGGCAGCTTGATCACAGAGCCGAGCACATGCGCGAATCGGCCACCGACCACGGAGACCGCGCCGGCGGCCTCGGTCCACTTCGGGACAGGTGCCTTGGGGCCATCGTAGAGCGAGAAGGTCAGGACGTAGTCTCCATCCGCCGCCGGCCCGCCACCCGTCGATCGCAACTGGCCGTAGGCAACGACCGTCATCGGCTGCGCGTGCAGCGCCGTCGCGCCGCCCCACAGGGTCACCACGCCGACAACGAGGGCCACAAGTGACCCACAGCTCGCAGGCAGGTCTCGTTGCCTTCGCAAGGGTCTCCCCCATAGGGAACGGAATGGGCCTTTCGTCACCAACAGGATAAGCAGGTGTGAGTACGGCCTGCAAGTCGCTGTGCGCTCCGGGGCGCCTGAACTCGGTACATTGGGCAGCGTGGCGCTGCTGATTGGGCCTTGATTCGTTGAACAGGCTGATATTACTTATGTCTGGTTGAAATCTTTGGACAGGTCCAGGAATTTGAAGTCAACACCGGTAAATACAGACAGTTATGTATTGTGACCACTTTCAGTGGACCGATCCACCACCGCGCTACCAGGTGCAATCGCCCACCGGCACCGTCTCGCACGCGGGCAACTTGTCGCCGGCCAGCGCCGCCTCGCCCCAGGCGATCGCCTCGTCGCGGCGGTTGGTCACGACCGTGAAGTGATCATCCCCAGCGCCATGACATAGCTGCGGCGTCAGGCCCGAGGTGGTGGCGAACTCGACCGTGCAGGCGATCTGTTCGGCCGTCACCTGGTCATCCTGGCCACCGGAGAAGATCAGCGCGGGTGGCCCCTTGGCGTCCAGCGGTACTACGCTGGCCGCGGTGTGCGCAGTGTACGCGGCGGCGGCGGGTGTACAGGTGCCGGTCCTTTCCAGGCAGCCCTTCACCTCGGCGATGAAGCCGCCGTCCAAGAAGTCGCCGAACGCCTGGCCCATGCCGGCGACCACGGGCGCGAGCCCGCTGACACAGAGGCTCTCGATCGCCGACACCAGCGTGGCGCGATGCTCCGCCTTGGAAGCCATCCGTCCGCGCACCCTTTGCTGGTTCGAAGAGACGCGCCGTGCCCACCGCGGCGACCCCGGACGCTCGCTCTGTCCGATAGGCCAGCAGCGTGGAGCGGATGCCGGTCGCCTTGGCCGGTGACGTCATGCCGAGGGCCTTCGTGCGCTGGAGCAGGTAGCTCGCAGGCACCTCGAAGTCCGCCGCGCAACGCAACACCTGGCCCCGCCCCGCCGCCGCCTCTACAGGCGCGCCATACACGACCTGGCCGGCAGGGCCGCGACCACATCTGTACGGCCGAAGTCATCGCCCTTGAACAGCAACGGGGCCTCGGCGATTTGAGCCGTCGCGTACGAGATGCAGTCGCCGAAGTTCAGGCGCGCTGGATGACGGCCCTTGCCAAACCGCAACCACGCCTGCGTCGCCGCCAGCCAGTGGGCCTCCTCCAAGGGCAGCACTCGAACGTCGAACCGCCGAATGAAGCGCTGCAGCGGTTCGGTGACATCCGTGCCCAGGCGGTGGCTCAACACGATGCTCGCCTCCAAGAGCGTGGCGGCGCTCACGCCCGCGCCATCAGCCTGACCCAGGGCGGCCGCCAGCGCCTCGGCGTCCGACTCGCGAAGAAACAACGCAACGATCGCCGAGGTGTCCAGGATCATGGGGAGCCCTCGTCAAATCCAAGAAGAGCCTCCTCCTCCTCCCGCGACCAGGTGCGATCAGCGGCGTCAACCGGCACCAACGGCCAGACCTCTTGAGCCAGCCAGGCCAACACATCATCGCCCCGCCGCCGCGCCCGAATCGCCAGACTGCGTGCCAGGCGGGCGTGACGCTGCAACAACGCTTTGCGAATCGCCTCGGTCTTGGACTCGCCGGCCATCTCGGCGACTTCGTTGGAGAGAGCGCCTCAACTCCAACCGGGTGCTTGGCGACCGCGGGCTGCCTTTGGGCGACAGCCGCTGAAAGCCTGGGGTCCGCGAGCCACACGCACCGTTTCAGGCTGTCGACCCTGACTCAGCGCCGACCGACTTTCCGGAGCCGCGCCCCCCAAACCCCCAAACCACCTTGCCCCACCCACCCCCATATGCTAAACCGCGCGCCTCCGGGTCCTTGCGGGCCTGGAATCAACGCACGCTCCCCAGTGGCGGACAGCCCGCCACCCGGCTCCGTGCCGACGTCAAGTCGGCCGCCTTTGGGGAGCGGAGGTACAACGGAGCGACATATGCAGCGCGTTACTGTCAGAGACATGCTCGAAGCCGGCGCCCACTACGGTCACCAGACCCGGCGCTGGAACCCCAAGATGCGGCCGTACATCTACGGCGCCCGCAACGGCATCTACATCATCAACCTGGGCCGCACCGCGAAGCTCTTTCGCGATGCCCAGAACTTCCTCTCCCGCATCACCTCGCGCGGCGAGCAGGTGCTCTTCGTGGCGACCAAGCGGCAGGCCCGCGACATCGTCCGTGAGGAGGCCGAGCGCGCCTCCATGCCCGTGGTGCCCTACCGCTGGCTGGGCGGCACGTTGACCAACTTCCGCACGGTCAAGACCTCCATCGAGAAGCTGACCGAGCTCGAAGAGAAGCTGGCCCCCGAGATGGCAGCGCGTCTGCCAAAGAAGGAAGTGGCCCGCCTGACCAAGCACCACGCCAAGCTGCTGCGCAACCTCGGTGGCCTGCGCAACATGCCCAAGATGCCCGGCGCCATGTTCGTCGTCGATCCGGCCGAGGAGCACATCGCCGTGGCCGAGGCCCGGCGCTTGAAGATCCCCGTGGTGGCGATGATCGACACCAACGGCGATCCCGACGTCGTCGACTACGTCATCCCCTGCAATGACGACGCGATGCGATCCATTCGCCTCTTCGTCGCCGCTTCTGCAGACGCCTGCATCACCGGCGTGCAGGCCGGTCGCGACGCCTTCGCGCGCGACTTCCAGGGCGTGGCCACGGCCGCCGACACCGCTTCGGTGGAGGTTGTCCGCAAACCGCGCAAGACCGCTGCCGCCGAGGAAGAGGCCGAGGCTCCCGAGGCTCCCGCCGCCGAAGCTGGCGACGCCTGAGCCGACGACAGGTCAGCAAGATCGATCCACACGCTCGCCACCCGGTGGGCGCACCGCGGCACCAACGGGGTGCACGGAGGCTGAGATGGCAAAGATTTCCGCGATGATGGTCAAGCAACTGCGCGAGTCGACCGGCGCGCCCATGGGCGAGTGCAAGAAAGCGCTGGTCGAGAGCGATGGCGACCAGCAGGCCGCGACCGAGTGGCTGCAGAAGCGCTCGGCGGCGACCGCCAGCAAGAAGGCGTCCCGCACCACCGCCGAAGGGCGCGTGGGCTGCTACGTGCACCACGACGGCCGCACCGCCGTGATGATGGAGATCAACTCCGAGACCGACTTCGTCGCCAAGACCGACGAATTCGGCGGGCTGCTCCGCGACCTCTGCATGCAGGTGGCCGCCATGTCGCCGACCTGGGTCAAGAAGGAAGACGTGCCGGCCGACGAACTGGCCCACCAGCGGGGCATCTTCGAGGCCCAGGTGCGCGAGATGGGCAAGCCCGAGAAGCTCGTGCCGCGCATCGCCGAAGGCAAGCTGAACGCCTGGTACGGCGACGTCTGCCTGCTCGAGCAGGCCTTTGTCAAAGACGATAAGGGCCGCAAGATCCGCGAGATCCTGCAAGAGCGCATCGCCAAGACCGGCGAGAACATCGTCGTGCGTCGCTTTGAGCGCTACGAGCTGGGCGAAGGCCTGGAGAAGCGCGTCGACGACTTCGCCGACGAGGTCGCGCGGATGACCGGCCAGGCCTGAGCCTGCCGGCCGAAACAGCGCCGGCAGCCCGCAGATGGCGACCGGCTCGGGGGTGGTCATGGCGGCGTACCAGAGGGTTCTGCTCAAGCTGAGCGGCGAGGCGTTGGCCGGCGACGAAGGCTTCGGCATCGACACCGCCAAGCTCGACCAGGTCGCCAGCGAGATCGTCACCGTCCAGGGCCTCGGCGTCGAGCAGGCCATCGTCATCGGCGGCGGCAACATCTTCCGCGGCATGGCCGGTGCATCCGCCGGTATGGATCGTTCCGCTGCCGATCACATGGGCATGCTGGCCACGGTCATGAACGCCCTGGCCCTGCAGGACGCGCTCGAGTCGCGCGGCTTGCAGACCCGCGTGATGTCCGCCATCAGCATGCGCCAGATCGCCGAGCCCTACATTCGACGTCGAGCGGTGCGCCACCTGGGCCTGGGTCGCGTGGTGATCTTCGCTGCAGGCACCGGCAACCCCTACTTCACCACCGACACCGCCGCCGCACTTCGCGCCGCCGAGGTGGGCGCTGAGGCGTTGCTCAAGGCGACCAAGGTCGACGGCGTCTACGATGCCGACCCGATGAAGGTGCAAGGCGCCCGCCTGCTGCCACGGATCAGTCATCTCGAAGCGCTGCAGCGCCAGCTCAAGGTCATGGACGCCACCGCCCTGTCTCTGTGCATGGACACGGCCATGCCGATCGTGGTCTTCAACCTGTCCGTGGCCGGCAATATCACCCGCGTTGTGCAAGGCGAGCGGGTGGGTACGGTTGTGCGGGCGGATGATGCGGCGGATGCCGGTTGAGTGTTGAGACGCAGGGGCGTATCTTCCCGGGCCACGGCCCCAGCGGGAGGAGAGCGCCATGATCGATGAGATCCTCGCCAGCGCCCAAGAACACTTCGACAAAGCCATCTCGGCATTTCAGCGTGACTGCGCCAAGTTACGAACCGGGCGTGCCAATCCGGCGCTGCTCGAGGGCATCCGCGTGGAGTATTACGGCCAGACCGTGCCCCTGAACCAGGTGGCCTCGGTGACCGTGACCGACGCACGCCTGCTGACCATCAAGCCGTGGGAGAAGCCCATGGTGGCCGTGATCGAAAAGGCGATCCTGGCCAGCGACCTGGGCCTGACGCCCAACAATCGCGGCGAGTTGATCCTGGTGCCGATCCCCGCCTTGACCGGCGAGCGACGTCGGCAGCTGTCCAAGGTGGTCCGCAAGGACGCCGAGAAGGCCAAGGTCTCGCTGCGCAACGGTCGGCGCGACGCGCTGGACATGGTCGAGATGCTGGACGACATCTCTGAAGACGAGGTCCATCGCACCAAGAAGAAGGTGCAGGACCTGCTCGACGTCGCCTCAAAGCGCGTCGATGGGGTGATGGCGGACAAGGAAAAAGAGATCCTCGAAGGGCCCTGATCCACCTGAGACTTCGCCGGGCTTCCGAAACCGCTTCCGGGATCGACGCCTCAAGTTCGCGCCGCCTCCCGGCGTACCTCAGCCACCCACTCGGCCGTCCACTGGGCGACCGGCAGACCGCACGCCCGCAGGTGGGCGGCGTCGAAGCCGTGACCCCTTCGCATGGTTCGGCACAGGGCCGACAGCCGACGGCTGCCGAATCGCTCCATCCATGCCTGGAAGGCCAGCGTCGCCACGGCGTAGGCGGCCGCAGGGTCGCTGTCGATCAAGGCTGCGTCAGCATCTGGCAGCGCGTCGAGCGACGGGTGATCAGCCAGGCGGCGCCGATCGCCCGGGCGCGGCGGCCCTTCGGCGACGACCGTGGCCATGCCCTCGCGAAACCAGGTCGGTAGCCGCACCTGTCGATCGCTGTCCGGCGGAGCACAGCGCTGGAACATCAGCACGTGCGCCAGTTCGTGAACCAACGTGCGCTCCAGCTCCAGCGGCGACGGGCTGCGCCCCCACTGCGCCGGCGCCAGGAGCACCAGGCGATCCAGTCCGGCGACGGCGCGCAACAATCCCTCGGTGGGGCAGGGCGAAGCGGCGATCAGGGCTGCGCGATCACGCACGGTGAGCAGGGCAACCGGGCGGCGAAAGCGACCCCAATCCGATAGCGTGGCGGCGATGCCGTCCAGCTCGCGCCGGCATAGTTGTCGGACCTGCTCGTCGAGGTCGCCGTCCAGATGGAGTACGAGTCCGGCCGCTGGCGCCCGGAGGGTGTCGGTCAACCGGCGCCCCCGGCATCCTGTTGGATCACAACCAGTGGCGGCGGCGCGCCATACATATGTGGCGTCGCCTTGGTCGCGGCGTTCTTGGAGGCTGGCGGATTCAGCGCGTCGGGCTCTTGCTTGTCGAGCTGGAAGTCGCCCGGGAAACAGCCCGCAGACAGCAACATGGCGAGCGCGGTCAACACGCCCAGGAGTAGCCTTCGCAGGGGTCGATCAGCCATGGCTCGGACCTCATTGGCGCGTTCAACGCGCGACCCTGCCATGGTATCATCTCGCCTCCCTCAGGCAAGAAAGCGCGCCCTGTATGGCCGCGTGAGCGCCTGCGACCATCTGGAAACCGTCTTGTCGAATACCACTCCCTCCCTGCCCCGCGTGGGACTGACCCTGGGCGATCCGGCCGGCATCGGGCCAGAAGTCATGATCGCCGCCCTGGCCGGGACCTGGGCCACCAGGCGGGCACGGATTCATCTCTTCCTGACGCCCGCGCTCGTCGACCTCACCCGCGATCTGCTCGACCAGGCAGGCCTCACAGAGGCGGTCGATGCCGGCCAGTCGGGCGTTCAGTTTGAGCGCGTCTCCCTGCCTCCGGCCTCGGATCGGGCACCAGAACCGGGCGTCGCCACCGAGGAAGGCCGCACGCAAGCCTTCAGCACCCTGGCGGCCATGGCCGACCGCGCGCTGGAGGGGCGGCTCGAGGCCATGGTCACGGGCCCGGTCACCAAGTCGATCTTCGACCACCTCTCGCCACGGCCCCAGGGCCAGACGGAGTTCCTGGCCGGACGCCTGGACGCCGCGCGCTTCGCCATGATGCTGGCCGGTCCACGCCTGCGGGTCGTGCCGGTGACCACCCACGTGCCCCTGTGGCAGGTGCCGGAGTTGTTGACGCAGGAGGTCATCGTAGGGGCGAGCAGGGCGGTGGTTGGCGATCTGCAGCGATGGTTCGGCATCGAGCGGCCGCGCCTGGCCGTCTGCGGACTCAATCCCCACGCCGGCGAAGGCGGTCGTACGGGCGACGAGGAGGCCACAATCATCGCTCCGGCGGTGACAAAGTTGCGCGCCGCCGGGATCGCCGCCGAAGGTCCGCTGCCGTCGGATGCCCTCTTCTACCAGGCGCTGCAGGGCCGCTGGGATGCGGTCATCTGCATGTTCCACGACCAGGCCCTGGGGCCCCTCAAGACCGCCCACTTCGGCGACGCTTTCAACATGACCTGTGGCCTGCCAGTGCCGCGTCTGTCGCCCGATCACGGCACCGCCTTCGCGCTCGCCGGCCGGGGCGCGGCAGACTCCGGTAGCGCCGTGGCGGCCATGGAGCGCGCGCTGCAGATCGCCGAATTGCGCATCAAGACGTCGGCCGGCGGAGAGCACGCATATGTCTGATAGCCGCCCCATGTCGCGTCGCGCCGGAACCGCCACCCTGGCGATCGTGCTCACCGCCCTGGTCTGCAGCACGTGGAGCTGCAATCGATCCAAGCGCCGCCACGCCGAGACTCCAGCGCCGGCTTCGACCGCGGCGCCAGCTGCCGAATCCGCAGCGGCTGTGCCAGCTCCGGCCGCGGTCACGACCGCGAATGCCGGCAGCACCGCGCTGCGTGGCGTCGCCGCACGCATCGATCGCGACCATTCGGTGGAATCGCCGCGAAGCACCTCGGCCGTACGGCTCACCTGGCCACCGAAGGGCAAGCGCCCATCGCCCGTCATCTACCTGGGTCGCAGCCACCTGGAAGTCGGCCCGCGGCGCCTGCTGGCCTTGCGATGTGATCGCGACGGCCGGCCCTGCCACGCCGGCGAGCTTCGCGGTCCGGTCGGCAGGCAACGGCTCAACATCCCCACCGACGATCTGACCCCGCCCAAGCGCGGCCTGACCGCGGGCCATGGCACGATCCCGGCCCTGGCCGCTGCGGCATCCGGCTGGCGGGACAGGGAGGCGTTGCTGTTGGCCGACCGCCGGGTCGCCTGGCTGGCTGTGCACCAGGCCATGCGCACGCTGGACATGGCCGGCGTGCAGACACGCCTGGCTGCGGTGGATGTAGACGGCGCGGTGGTGGATCTGGCCCAGGAAGGTCCGACCGAAGGCCAGCGGGCCTGGGGCGACCGGCAGGCAGCGAGGGGTGCCGCTGGCGGCAAGGACATCCCTGCAGACCTGCGCTCGGTCGAGGTCCAGGTCGACGGTCGGGGGGCCTGGATGCTGCTCGTGGGCGAGACCGGGTCGCCGAAACGAATCCGCGTCGACGCCGACCGGCCGAGTTCCTTGAGTCAGCACGCTCGCCGTATTCTGAGCGCCCATCCCGGCCTCTTCGGCGTATCTGTCATCGTCGACGACGACGCGCCCTGGAGCCTGGTGGTGGCCGTGATCGACGCCCTGCGCGATGACTGCACGAGCCGACCGGGGCGTGGCAGATGCAAAGATCCCGTGCGCCTCTTCGCCCGCGTCGAACTCAGCTGGACCGGGGATTGGCTCGCGCCGCCCACCGCCGCTGAATCCGCGCCTTCGCAAGGCGATCCAGCGGCGGCTGCAGGCGGGGCGGTCCCCGCTCCTCGACCGCTCATCCCCGCTCCGTCGCGGCGAGGTCTGCCGCCGGCCCGCATCGCGCCGCCCGTGCCGCTGGACAAGCCTGGTCGACTCGGCGCCCCGGTCCCCGGCAGCGGCGCCCGGATACCCGGCGTGGCGCATTGAGCCGCCGACCCGTACACAATGCCCGTGGCGGCCTGTCGTGGGTCGGGGATGGACAGGGAATGCACGGTCTGCTGCACTTTCCGGGCGAGGGTGTGCATGGCTGATTTCGACTGGTTGGATGTAGAGCGCTTCCCGGGTCGCCGGCACCTGGCGTCGTTGGCGCGCAACCATCGACCGGAGCGAGGCTCAGCCCGGCCGGTGGACGCCCTGGACTTCAGTCTGCGTCAGCGCTGGGCGGACCATCTCGGGGTGGCCGCAGACGATCTGCTGCTCTGCGCCTCGGCCAGTGATGCCTGGCGCCTGCTCTGCGCTGCCGCACTGCTTCCGGGCGACGTCGCCCTGCTCGCGCAACCATGCGCCACCGCCCTGCCGGCAGCCGTGCTGGCCACCGGCGCGGCCTGGCTCGACCTGTCTCGCGATGGCGCCCGCCCCCAACACCCCCCGGGCCACGGACGCCCCCCCCCCCAGCACCCCCCGGCCCAAGCCCACGCCCCAAAGCCCC
>CAYTLW010000013.1:86909-98196 GCA_964438735.1 uncultured Enterobacteriaceae bacterium
GTTGGGGGTGGCGGGCGGGGGGGGGGGTGGTTCGTCGGGGGGGGGGGGGGCGCGGCCCCCCGCGACCCCGGGGCCATGGAACGCGCCCGCCAGATGCACCCCCGGTCCATCGCCCTGGCCGAATCGCCCAACCTCTTTGGCGGGGATGACGCCGTCATCCTGTCTCGAGAGCCGGGCCCGCGCGCCCTGTTCGTCGACGCGCGACACGCCGCCTCCCTGGCTGGTGAAGGTGCCGTCGTCGCGGCGGCGGATGCCACGGTCATCTGTCTGCGCGATCCCGATGAGCCGGCGTCCGCTGCCCTACATGGCATCGTCTGTCGCCGGGATGGCGCGATGTTGCGCGCCACTCAGGGCTCTGACCCGTTGCCCATCGAACTGCTCGAGCACGGTCTGGCGCACCTGGCCAGGGGGAGCGCCGGCGCCGACGCCGGTCGACGCTGGCAACAGGTCCTGGCCGCGCGGCGTGTGCGCCTTCTGGAGGCCGTCGGCGAACATCCGGGCGCGGTGGTCTTCGACGCGGCGGGTACTCGCGCTGCCATCGGCTGCCGTGCTGGCGATGGCGCCGACCTGGTCGGCCACTTGATGCCGCTGGGGTTGTCGGTGCAGGCCGGCAACGCGCACCCGATGCGCAACCTGGTGATCTGCGACCTGGCGGCTTCGGCCCCCTGATCGAGGGCGGCGAGTTCAGCTCCGACCGCCGCGCTCCTGCACCAGCTGCAACTCCGCGCTGCCGGTGGCCATGCCGGGCGCGGTCACGACCTCGACCCGCACGCCCGAGGCGCTGGCGAGATCGCTGATGACTCCCGCCAGCTGCCCGTTGAGGATCGCGGCCACCCGGGCGGGCACCTGGACCCGGAAGACCATGCCCTCGAGATCGGTCGCCCGCAGCGCCTTGCGCAGCCGCTCTACGGTCTCGATGGCCAGGTCCGACGCCGAGCGCACATAACCCTGGCCCTTGCACGTGGGGCAGTCCTCGGTCAGGCGCTCGTAGACGCTCTCGCGCACCCGCTTGCGGGTCAGCTCGATGATACCGAAGGGGCTCAGCCGGCCCATGCGCACCCGCGTCCGCTCGATGCTGAGTTCGATCTCGAACACCGCCGCCAGCATCCGCCGATCTTCGATACGCGGCATGTCGACGAAGTCCACCGCGATCAAGCCACCGATATTGCGCAGCCGCAGCTGCATGGCGATCTCTCTGGCCGCCTCCAGGTTGAGCAGGAGCAGCGCGTCGTCCAGCCGGCCGCGCGCGACCTGACGGCTGGAGTTGACGTCGATGACGGTCATGCCCTCGGTGCGTTGGAAGACCAGCTGGCCGCCGCTTTTGAGGGCGACGTTGGGCGAGATGGCCTCCTTCACCCAGCGATCGAGTCCGTGGGTGCTGAACAAGGAGTTCGGGCCGTCGTGCAGTCGGACCTGCGGCCGAACGCCCGGATGGAAGCGCTCGATGAAGGTCTCGACCCGACTCAACTCCTCGTTGTCATCGATCCAGACGGTCTCGGTCTGCGGACCCACCAGGTCGCGCACCGAGCGCAGCACCAGGTCCAGGTCGGCGAACAGGAAGCTGGGCGCGCTGGCGTGGTCAAAACGGGTGCGAATGTCCTTCCACTGTTCGCGCAGGATTCGGAGGTCGTCGGCGAGTTCTTCCCGGGTCGCGCCTTCGCCGACGGTGCGTACGATGGCCCCGGTGCCGGGCGACAGGAAGTCGGCGATGGCCTCGTGCAGTCGTCGGCGCTCGGCCGGATCGGCGATCATGCGCGACACGCCGATATGCGCCTGCTGGGGCAGGAAGACCAGGTTGCGGCCCGGCAGCCCGACCAGCATGGTCACCCGAGGTCCCTTCTTGGCCACCGGCTCGCGCACCACCTGGACCATCACCTCGGCGCCGGCTTGCAGCAGGGCGCCGATGGGTTTTCGGGTATTGCGGCTGGGCGGCGCACCCTTGACGGCTTCTTCATCACCGGCGTGTCGATGGCCGATGGTCTGGCCGGGCACCAGCACGTCCGAGGCGGGCAGCAGCGCGTCGCGTTCGTGTCCGATATCGACGAACGCCGCGTCCATGGTCGGCACGACGCGATCGACGCGAGCCCGGTAGATGTTGCCCGAGAGCGATCGACCGGAGGTGCGCTCCACTTCCAAGTCCAACACACGGCCATCGGCGACCAGCGCGGCGCGGGTCTCCCAGGGCGTATGCTGGATGAACAGGGAGTCGGCCACCGTTGCCGTCCGTCGCCAGGGGCTTGATCTACACAGCGGCCCGGCTACTTGCGAATGATGCTGAACTTGCCGTCGACCAGGTACCAGACCTTGCTCTTGTCCAGCGCGTCCTTCATCTCACCGGTGAAGGTGCCGATGACGCGTCCGTCGGTATCCTCGAACTTGGTCACCTTGATCGAGTAGTCACTCGACTGGAAGCGCCACTGCAGGTTGCCGGGCAGCTCCGAGCCGTCATTGGCCAGGATGGCCGACTTCTCCGCCTCGCCACCCAATGCCGAGAAGGTACCGGTCTGGAACTCCTCGACCGGCGCGATCTGGATCTCGATCTTGTCCAGGTTCATGTCGCCGGTGATCTGCAGCATGGACTCGTTGCCCAGGTAGGTGGCGCCCATGATCTCGTACTCGATCGGCACCGCATCTGGTGGCGGCGTGGCGGTCTCACTGAGGATCACCGACAGCGAGCTGTCCTCGTCGAACTTCACGTCCTTGGTGCCGATGTCCTGGAACGACGGCAGGCCCACGTCCTTCTGCGTGACCGTGGTGTCCTCGGGCTTGCCCGCGTCGGTCGGTCCGGCGTCGGCGCCGCCACTGGGGTCGACCCCCTTGACCTCGCGATGGCACACCCCGTCGTAGCAGAGCTCGCCGGGGGCGCACTTGGTATCCTTCCAGCTGTCGCCGCCGACGCTGCAGGTGGACGCTGTATCCTTGCTCGCGCACTGCACGGAGGTCGGCGTGCACATGCGATCGGAGCAGGCCAGCTTGCCGACGTCGCAGTATTGCTGCGGGCCGCACTTGCTGGCCTTCCAGCCACCGCCATCGCACTCCAACAATGTGCCCCAACCGCAGCGCTTGTCGCCCTTATTGCAGTCCTTGGGCAGGCACTCGCCGGCCTGGCAGAGCTCGCTACCGGAGCAGGTCTGGGCCGCATAGGCCTCCTCGGTGCCCGCCGCCTCGCACTGCATCACCTTGTCACCGGAGCAGGTGCGGGCGCCCTTGCCGCCGGCGCAGATGACGGCCTTGCAGCTGGGGTTGGCGCCGTCGACGCAGGACTTCGACTCGCCGCAGAAGGTCAACTTGTAGGCCTTGCCCTCGTCCACGCACTCGGCGAGGTAGTTGCCGGCGCAGGTGACCGTACCCACGGTGCAGAAGCTCTCGACCGCTCCGGGCGGTTTCTGCGGCTCGGCACCGCAGGTGCAGAGCATCAGGGAGAGTCCACTCAGACAGGCGAACAGGACGATGCGGGATCGGCAGAGCATGGGACCTCCAACGATGCGGCCAGAAAAAGGCTGCCTGCCCCACTACATACCAGATCCGCGCGATTGTGCATCTCGCGAGGCCTGGCCGCGCTCCGATCGGAAGTGCTGAAGGAGGGCGCTCAGGTGGCCAGATGGCCGGGGATGGCGATGTTGTCGCCGGCGACGACGGGACCCACGGGCACGTAGGGCGGCGCGTAGGTGGGCACCGGGCCCTTGCCGAGCACGTTCATGACCTGCTGCTGGGGCAACCAGGCGACGAAGCAGGCGGACACGGCGGTGGCGATGCTGTCGAAGAGCTCCTCGTGGTGCTGTGCATCGCTCTCGCCGAGGGCGTCCACCATGGCCTTCTTCATCTTGTTGGGTGTGGCCATGGAGGTCATCATCGCCGAGACGCACGCGGCCAATGGCATGGGCACGTTGGGCATCGGCGGGGCCTGGGCCAGCGGGAAGGCGGCGAATGCCGGATACCAGGGAAGTCCGGGCACCGTGACCTTGCCCTGCCACTCCTTGAAGCACTTGGCGACACCCTTGGAGATGGCCTTGGAGTACTTGGTCTCCTGGGCCGAGCCCTTGGGCGCCTTGGGCAGGATCAGGTTCTTGAGGTCGGGCCCCTTGAGGCAACCGGGCGTACCGATGGCCGAGACCGCCATCACCTTGAGGCTGGAGAACTTGGCCTGCGCGCGCCACATATCCCAGCCGGTGCAGATGGCGTCACACATGCCGTCGATGTACTTGTCGAACTGCTTGTGCACCTTCTTGGTGGAGTCGACGTGGTACTTGTTCGGCGTCGCCGGGATGAAGAGCATTCCGGCCGAAAACGGCACCGCCAGCTCGGTCATCTTGAAGGCTTCGATGTAGTGATTGCCCTCGGGATCGCCCACGGGCTGCTCCCACTCGACGGGCAACTGGATCGAGAACGACTTGAACTTGACCTTGGCCAGGTTCTTCATCATGGAGGGTTGTGGTCCCGGCATGACGACCTCCGTTGCGGCGCACTGCCGCAGCTTCTGTGTAGTCCAGATCGGCGCTGGCGGGCAAGATCGGGTTGCCGACGGGCCTGGGATCTTGGGGCGCTGCTGCCCCGATCGGGCGCGCTCAGGCGGCGCCGATCAGGATCTCGCGTGGCTTGTTCGGTCCACGCTGCGGGCCGACGATGCCGCGCGACTCCATGTGATCGACGATCCGGGCGGCGCGGCCGTAGCCGATATTGAGCTTGCGCTGCAGGAAGCTGACCGACGCCTGCTCCGCTTCCAGGGCGATCTGCACCGCGTCCTCGAAGAGCGGGTCCAGGTCCGCATCGGCGACCGCGTCGGGCGCGTCGGCGTCGGGGTCGGCGAGGATGTCCATGTCGTAGTCAGGACGTCCCTGGTCGCGCCAGTGTTTGGCGATACCGACCACCTCGTCGTCGGTGATCCAGGTGCCATGACAGCGACGCACGGCGCTGGTGCCCGGCGGCAGGAAGAGCATGTCGCCGTTGCCGAGCAGGCTCTCGGCGCCTGGCCCGTTGATGACCACCTTGGAGTCGATGCCCGAGGCCACCTGGAAGCTCACGCGGGTCGGGAAGTTGGCCTTGATGATGCCGGTCAGCACGTCGGTGGATGGCCGCTGCGTGGCCAGGATCACGTGGATGCCGGCGGCGCGCGCCTTCTGCGCCAGGCGGGCGACGGCGAGCTCCACTTCCTTGCCGCACTGCATGATCAGGTCGGCAAACTCGTCGATGACGACCACCAGCCGCGGCAACTCCTCGTGATCGGGCGGCGGATCGAGCAGCTCGGCACCCGGCGAGTCGGCGTCCACCAACTCTGTACGCCCGCGCACCACGCGGACCCGCTTGTTGATGTGGTTTTCCTTGAGCTCCGGCACCTTCTCGTTGTAGCCGGCGATGTTCCTCACGCGCGCCTGGGCCAGCAGCTGGTAGCGACGCTCCATTTCGCGCACGGCCCACTTCAACGCCAGGGACGCCTTGTCCATGTCGCTGATCACCGGCAGCAACAGGTGCGGGATGTCCTCGTAGACGGCGAGCTCGATCACCTTGGGATCGATGAGCAGCAGGCGCACATCAGCGGGCGTCGCCTTGTAGAGCATCGAACAGAGGAAGGAGTTGATGCCGACGGACTTGCCCGTACCGGTGGCCCCGGCCACCAGCAGGTGCGGCGCGCGGGCCAGGTCGGTGACGACCGGGCGGCCCTCGATATCCTTGCCCAGCACCAGGGTCACGGCGCTCTTGGCTTCGCGCCACGCCTTGCTGCCCAGGACCTCGCGGAAGTAGACGATCTGTCGCTGCTTGTTGGGCACCTCGATGCCCACCACGTCGCGGCCCGGGATGGGCGCCACGACGCGCACCTTGAGCGCGGAGAGCGACATGGTGAGGTCGTCGCGGACCGCGGTGATGCGGGAGATCTTGATGCCAGCGGCCGGCCGGAATTCGTAGGTCGTCACCACCGGGCCGGGGCGGATATCGGTGACCTCGCCGATGATCTTGAAGTCGGCCAGCTTCTGTTCGAGCACCGCCGCGTTGTCGCGCAATACGTTGGCATCGCAATCGACCCGGCGTTCGGGCGGCCGTTGCACGAGGTCGGCTACGGGCATCACCCACTCGGGTGCGCTCGGCGCCGCCTCGCCTTCATCGGCGAGCTCGTCTTCCTCTTCGGTCGACGCGTTGGCCGACTTCAGTGCCTCCGTCTCCACAATGCGCGGGCCACCACCCTCAGCACCAGGCGGGGGGCTCGCATCTGCCGGTTGGGCAGTGTTCGTGCCATCTTCCGCCGTCGCCGGCTCCGCAGGGGGGGCTGCGTCCTGCTCGCTCGCGTCGCCATCTTCCACCTCCTCCAGTTCTGGTCGTGAGACGGGCACCTCGGCCGACGATGCCCGTCGGACCTGGCGCCTGGTGTCCTCACCGGTCGCTTCTTGCTGGCGCGCCAGGCGCACCGCGGTGGGCACCAGGTCCTCGGCGGGCCCGATGGCCGTGCCGGCCGGGAAACCATCGGGGTCCAGCTGCAACTTCGGTATCTCGCTCGAGCTCGTGGCCAGGACCCGGGTATCCGGCACCAACGCCGGCGGATCCGGGATCGTGTCGATGTCGAATGTCTCTTCTTCGGCCTGGAAGACCTCGGGCATGGGCGCCGGGCCCGGCGGCGGCTCCGGCCAGGGTTCCATGGGCTCCTCGATCTCCACCGCGGCGGCCACTTCCTTGGCGGCTGCGCGGCGCTCCTTCCACTGGGCCACGCGGGCACGCGCGGCCTCCATCGAACGATCTGCGGCGACGTTGCCGCCCCGACGCAGCCAGCGCCAGATGGCGGCCGTGCCCATGCGCATCAAGGGCCGCCCGGTCAACGCGGACAGGGCGCCCACAAAGAGCACCAGACCGACGATCACCGAGCCAGCGGTCGACAGGAAGGCGCGCAGCAGCTCACCCAGTGCGCTGCCCACCAGGCCGGCCGCGTCCTTGCCCCAGGGCCGGAAGCCGGCCGCGGTGGCGCTGAGGTGGAGCAGGATCGCCGACGACAGGGCCAGGCCCAGGATCCCCGACACCGCCCGCAGGCGCGGCAGGACATTGCGGCCCAACAGGGTGCGCAATCCGGTGGCCAGCAGGATCAGGTCGAACGCCCAGGCACCGGCGCCAAAGAGCTGCAGCAGCAGGTCCGCCACGCGCGCGCCCACGGGCCCGACCAGGTTGGCGACGTGTTCATTGCTGCCCTGGCCGGCGTGAATCAACTCCATGTCGGCCGGTGTGAACGACCACAACGCAGCACCGAACAGCCCGGCCGCGCCGACGATCACCAGCCCGATCCATTCCGAGCGGCGCTCCAGGCGGCGCGTATCGGTCGGCTTGACGGGCGGCGCTACGGCCTCGTCGCCGCCGCCTTTCTTGCCGCCCTTTGCCTTGCCTTTCGCGCTCGCCATGGCTTCCCTCGCGCCTTCACACGTAGCGATCGGAGGCTAGCATCGGACCGATGTGACGCCAGAAAACGGCCACCATCAGACCGCCCAGGCCGGCCGTGCGTCCTTGAATTGGGTCCCTGCGCCGGGCGTTGCGGTGGCAGGGTCGGCGGCCGATACTGGCGCCCTGCCTGTGGCGGCCCCGCGCCCTCTGGAGGAATTGATGTCATCCAGCCTTCGACGTGCCACGTCAGCATGGCCATTGGGTGCCGGCGTTGGGACCTGGCTGACGCTCATCGCGCTCGCCCTGATGTGCGGCAACAGCGCCGATGCGCGTCCGCGCGCCAGGTCGGCCAGGTCGGCCAAGGCAGCCAAAGCGGCCAAGGCAGCGAAAGCGACAGCGCCGACGCTGGATGCCGGGGCTGTAGCGCGCGGAATCCAGAGCTTCTACGACCGCGCGCCCGGGTTCCAGGCGGACTTCCGACAGGAGGTGCGCAAGCGCGGCCTCAAGAAGGGCATCACAGGCAAAGGTCGGGTCTGGCTCAAGAAGGGCGCCACCAAGATGGTGCCCGCGCCGGATGGCAAGGGGCAGGTGGAGCAGGTCGAGCCCGGCAAGATGCGGTGGGACTACCCGAGTTGGGAGAAGTACTACTTCTCGGACGGCATCGTGTTGTGGAGCTACGAGCGTCGCCAGCGCCTGGCCCTGAAGATGTCGGTCGAAGGCAGCCAGCTCTACCAGGCGACCCGCTACCTGGTCGGCCAGGGCAACCTCGCTCGCGACTTCGAGCTGGCGCTGGTCAAGTCGCCCATGGCCGATGCGCTGGTCCTGCAGCTGACGCCCAAGAAGGGCACCGGCGTGATGCGCTACCTGCGCCTGGTGGTGGATCGACGCACCTTCGCGGTGCGCTCGTCCATGCTCGTCGACCCGCTGGGTGACTCGACCACGCTCTACTTCACCCGGCGGGACTATCGGCCCATCGACGACAAGATCTTCCACTGGACGCCACCCAAAGGTGTCACGGTCAAGGTCCTGGACGCGCCCGCACGCAAGCCCGCGCCGGCCACCACACCGCGTCCCTGAGGCCGCCGGGTTCGCCACGCCAGATGCCGGATTGACGGCGACTTGCCCGGCCGACTAGCTTTGGCCCTGCACTCCCGGTCCGTCGACCGCGGCCAGCGCATCCAGAGGAGCCCGTGGCCCGACTCGCCCCAGCGTCCGTCGCCGCCCTCATGCTGCTCTTTGCGGCCGTGGGCCATGGCCTCGAAGCGCCATCGATCAACGTCCAGACTCACGAGCCGGCCGCCGGCCTGCACGACGGCGCCCTGACCCGCTCCGCGCTTCGCCAGGCGACGGATGAGTGGCACGGTGTCGCCACGCTCCACTACGCCAATCGTTCGCTGACCTTCGTCAACAACAGCGACGGCACCAAGCGCGTGCAGACGGTCCTGGGCGATCTGTGGATGCTCGACGTCGGCGGCAGCTTCGGCTGGCGCGGCTGGCTGTTCGAGGCCACGCTGCCCGTCGCCTGGGTCATCCGCGGCGGGGGACCCAACCTGGTCCAGATCGATCCGCCCCAGGCGCCGGCATTTGGCGACCTGCGCCTCGCCGCCCGACGTCATCTCTGGCGATATGAAACCTCCGGCACGGGCCAGTTCGACCTCGCCGCGTTGCTTGGCTGGGCGCCGCCGACGGCCACCGATGGCAGCTGGCTCGGCAGCGGTGGCGTGCAATTCGACGGCGGGCTGCTGGCCAGCTGGCGGCATGGCGCCTGGCGTGGCGACGTGGAGGGGCTCTTCCGCTACCGCGACCGACAGGTGCTGCGCGCGCTCAAGGTCGATCCCCAGACCGGCGGTCCCATCACCGGCGCAGACGGCGAGCCGGCCAGTCACGAGGTGCTCTCGGTCGGCTCGGTCGTGCTCCTGCGGCTGGCCGCCGGACGCTCGTTCCTGGACGACAACGTGCGCGCCCGCCTCGAGGCCCAGTTCCGTTGGGCTGTCATCGATCCGGCGACGCAATATCAGCACTTGATCGAGTGGCTCGCCGACGTGGACTGGGCGCCCGGCGCCGGCGTCTGGCGCTTGTTCGGCGGCGTGGGCTCCGCAATGAGCACGGGCTACGGCTCGGCCCGCGCCAGGGTCATCTTGGGCGTGCGGGTGACGCCGGGGCTGTTGCCATCGGATGCGGACAACGACGGCGTCGATGACAAGTTGGATCGCTGCCCGCAGGAGGCCGAGGATCGCGACGGCTTCGATGATGCCGATGGCTGTCCCGACCCAGACAATGACGGCGACGGCGTGGCGGATGCCCAGGATCGCTGCCCGCTGGCGGCCGAGGATGTGGACGGCTTCCAGGACGCCGACGGTTGCGCAGAGCTGGACAATGACGACGATGGTGTGCCCGACAAGGTCGATCGTTGTCCCATCGTGGCCGAGGATCGGGATGGCTTCGATGATTCAGATGGCTGCCCCGAGCCCGACAACGACGGCGACGGCATCCTGGATGTGGACGATCTGTGCCCGGACAAGGCCGAGAACAAGAACAAGTTCGAGGATTCCGATGGCTGCCCGGACATCCCGCCGCCACCCATTCTCAGCCGCAAGGGCGACCGCCTCTTCCTCACCGGGCGGATTCGTTTCGATGTGGGAACCGCCGCCTTGTCAGGACAGGGGCGTCGTATGTTGGACGCGGTGATCACCTGGCTGCGCGGCCAGCCCAGGGTGGTGGCGCTGGCGGTCACCGCCCACACCGATAACAACGGCCAACACACAGCGCTGGTGGAGTTATCGCAGCGGCGCGCCGAAGCGGTGAAGTCCTACCTGGTCCGCGGCACCCGCCTCACAGAGGGTCAGATAGTGGCCACCGGCATGGGCGACGATCGGCCGCTGGGACCCAACGATACGGCGCAGGGACGCACACGCAATCGTCGCATCGAACTCAAGATCCTGCCCCAGGTGCCGGCCGCGACCCCGGCTCCCGAAGCCAAGCCCAAGCGCAAGAAGCGACGTCGACGCCGTCGTCGTTGATCGCCGCGCGGGCGCCTTTGCGGCCCGATTCAGGTCTCCGGAAGGTCCACTTCGACGCCGTTGGCGGCCAGGATGCGCAGGGCCGTGCGCACCTCCGAAGAGATATCGGTCAGCGCCGGTCGGCCGTCGGGATGTTGCTCATCGGGCGAGCGCGGCGCCGACACGGCGGCCAGCTCTGCCGCGGCCCGTTTGCGCACCCGCTCCCTGGCGGTCGTTGATTTTGCCAGGAGGGTCTCCGAGCCGGCCCGGAAGACCGCCAACACACCATCTGCGCTGGCGTCACTCTGCGCCGGCGCCAGACGTCCGGCCTCGGTCAGCAGGCGCCGGCAACCCTTGCCTTTGCCGGCCAGGGCGCGGATGAAGGCCAGTGTGGCCAGGAACATGGCCCGCAAACGCCAGTCCAGTCGGGCGACGAAGCGGTCCACGATGCCGACCAGGAGGGCCTCGGCAGCATCCAGTTCGGTGGTTTCGAGCAGGAACCAGGCGTACAGACCCTCGACGTAGGCGCGTCGATGGTGGTCGCCGACCTGTTCCAGCAGGTCCAGGCCGCGGCGGTAGTGCAGGCGGGCCAGTCCGCCATTGCCCCGCTCTTGGGCGACCAGGCCGAGGAAGCTGTGCATGACGCCCATGCCTCGTCGGTTGCCGTTTTTGCGGTCTTCCAGCAGGGACTCGTGGAAGAAGGCCGACGCCTTCTCGCAGTCGCCCTGGTCGGCGTGGATGCAGCCCAGGTTGCCCGTCGCCCGCGCGGCCTGGGCCTGGTGGCCGATCTGCCGTGCCGCCGCCAGCGAGGCCAGGAAGCACTCGGCGGCCGTATCCCGTTCGCCCAGATCGTAGAACACGCCACCGGTCACGTTGAGCGTCTGCGACTCGAGCGCCAGGTCCCCGAGTCGCTGGGCCAGATTGCGCGCCTCTGT
>CAYTLW010000014.1:0-96280 GCA_964438735.1 uncultured Enterobacteriaceae bacterium
ATCGCCCTGCATCCGCCAGGTCATCAAGCCGGCCGCGATCAACGCCAGCGCGACCACGTGCAGCACCGCCAACCAGACCGTCAGGCCCGTCGTTCCCATCAATGACAGGTCCGGATCAAAGGACGCGATCGTCACCAGCGAGTTGTGCGGCGCCAGCAGGCCGATGCGGTCGGACAGGTTGCCCAGGCCCATGTCGATCAGCACGAGCCAGGCCAATCCCAAGGCGATGGCATGTTTGGTCACCGTACCCAGCAATACGAAGATCGAGGTGTAGGACAGCCCCGCGAGCACCGCTGCAGCCAGCTGAAATGGCAGCCGGGCCGGGTCCGGGAGGATGCCGAAGGTGGCGGCACCACCGAAGATGCCCAGCGTGGCCAGGGCGGCGAAGATAGCGACTGCGGCGGTGGTCGCCATCAGGCGCCCGATGGGCAGGGCCAGGGCGGCTCGTGGGCGCAACATGAAGGCGGCCAGGGCGCCGTGTTCGGCGTCGCTGCGGATGGTGCCGACCCCCAGGGCGAGGCCGACGATGGCCACCGCACGCAGGGCGAAGGTCTCAAAGAAGGTGCTCACCACGTTGAAGGATTCGGGCGAGCTGTAGGCCAGTCCGGCGGCGGCGATGGCCATCCCCAGCGCCAGCAGGGCGGTCGGCACGACGATGCGCAGGCGGGTGGTGCGCTGCAGGTGCAGGAGCAGGTGCAGGCCGATGGCGCGCACCAGCGGCGGCGCGTCGGGGCGGGCGGTGGCAGGTGGCGCGTCGGCGGCCATCAGCGCACCTCCTGCGACAGGGACTTGAACAGGCTGACCAGGTCATCGCCATCTGAACCCACCGACAACACCCGCGTCTGTGCGGCGACAACCGACGGCGGCAATGCGACCCCGAGGGCTGCCAGGTCGTCCGCCTCCACCTCCAGAGCGTCGGCTTCGATACGCAGGACCTGTACCTCGGCGCGATCGAGCAGCTCGCGCCCCAGGCGCCGCGGCGCATCGCATTGAATGCGCAGCGAGGTGCCGCGATTGTGCAGCAACTGGCGAATCTCGCGCTGGCTGCCCGAGGCCACCATGCGGCCCTTGAAGAGCAGCACGAGCCGCGTGGCCAGGCTCTCCACCTCTTCGAGGATGTGGCTGCTGATGACCACGCAGGCGCCGTTCTCGGCGGCCTGGCGGACCCGCTCGGCGACTTTCATGCGCCAGACAGGATCCAGCGCGGTCATGGGCTCGTCCAGCAGCAGCAGGTCGGCCGGCACGGCGAAGGCCTGGGCCAGTTTGACGCGCTGACGTTGACCGCGGGAGAGCTGAGCGATGGGCCGATCGAGCTGCTCGTCCAGCCCCAGCCCACGCAAGGTCTCGTCGGCGCGGTCGGACGCGTCGGCGTTGGAGAAACCGCTGCAGGACAGCAGCATGGTCAGCCATTGATGGGGCGTCTCGCGGACCGGCAGGGCGTCGCCATCGGACGACATGGCGACCCGATTGTCGAGCGCAGGATGCCGCCGCGGGTGGCCCTTGAACCAGGACAGCCGGCCGGTGGAGGGTCGGATCAATCCCGCGGCCAGGCGCAAGAACGTCGTCTTGCCCGCGCCGTTGGGGCCCAGCAGGCCGATGAGACCCGGCTGCAGCTGCACGGTGACGTCCAGCAAGGCGACCCGAGCGCCAAACCGCCGGGTGACCCGCTCCATGGCCAGGCAGGCGCTCATGTGCGCCCCCTGCCCAGGGGTGGGTCGGCGATGAAGCGAGCGAGGGCGAACCAGCCGGCGATGGCCAGCACGACCCACAGACCCAATCCAGCCGCGGCGTCCAGGACCACAAAGTCGGGCGCGTCGGCTGCGTCCACGGCCATGGTGGCGAAGCGGATCGGCGACAGCAGGGCGTGATGCAGGTCGACTGAGCGGGCCAGGGAGTTCCGTCCCCAGACCAGCTGCATCACCCAGCTCACGCCAACGCTGCCGATGAGGCCGCCGCCCAGCACAAGGCCGGCGGCGGAGGGATTGCGCATCAGGGCGCCGCAGGCCAGGGCCACCAGCGTGGACATGGCCGCCATGAGGACCGCCGCGACGCCGATGGCCAGGGCGAGCAATGGCCAGATGGGCCAGCCCGCGGCGCCGAAAGCGGTGCCAGGCAGCTGCCAACCAAAACCAACCAGGTGGGCGAGCAGGGTCAGCCAGCCGGGCAGGGCCAGGCCGACGGCAGCCACGATGGCGGCGGAGAGCAGGCGGGCCTGCAGGTAGTGTCCGCGGCGGATGGGCCGCGAGAAGTAGAGGATCAAGGCACCGGCGCGTGTATCACGGGCGATCAGTGGCGCCACCAGGGCGACCTGGACCAACAGCAGCCAGGCGACGGTGAAGGCGAAGAGTAACTGCAGATTCTGCACCAGGAAGGCGGTCTGCTCCTCTGCCGGCACGGCGATCGCGGCCAGGAATTGGGCGAAGCCGGTCGCCGTCTCAGGGTTACCGGACCAGGAACGCGCCAGGGCGTAGGAGACCATGCCCAGAGCCGGCAGCAGGCTCAGGCCCAGCAGGAGCTTGCGGCCCAGGCCATGGCTGAGATTGCGGGTGAACACGCCGGTGAGCGCGACCAGACGCTGGCGATCGGCGATGCGCTCGCCGGCAAAGGTGGAGAAGCCGGCAGGGCGCAGGAAGGCGCGCTCTTCGCCGGTCGGCGCGGGCGCCGTCATGGCGACCTCCGATCGGCGAGGCCGGCGCGGCGAGCGGGGTCATCCAAGCGCAGGTGGCGCACGAAGGCGTCTGCCATGCCCTCTTCTTCGACCTGCAGGCGGCGAATGCCGACGCCGCTGTCGGCGGCCGCCTGCCACAAGGGAGCCAGCCCCTCCGCGGGCAGGCGCACGCTCAACTCAAAGCCATCACCCGACGCCTCGATGCCTTCAGCGCGCAGGGCACCGATGAGCAGTTCGCCATCGCCGACGACCTCGACCAGCCAGCGCAACGCCGCCGTAGCCGGTTGTTCGACTCCCTCGGGTGTGGGCGTGGTTGCCGGCGCGCCGCTGCGCGCCCGGAAGCGCTCGATGGGGCCGACGAAGCCGGTGCGACCGCGCGACAGCAGGACCACGTGATCGCAGACCGCCTCTACATCGCCGAGCACATGGGTCGACAGCAGAATCGAGGTGCCTGCGCGGCCGACCTCGGCGATCAGTTCGAGCATCTGCGTGCGACCCTCGGGATCCAGGCCGGCGGTGGGCTCGTCCAGCAGCAGCACCCGCGGCCCATGCACCAACGCCATGGCCAGGCGCAGGCGCTGACGCATACCCAGGGAGTAGCCGCTGACCTTGCGGTAGCGGGCGTCGGCCAGGCCGACCAGGTCCAGGGTCTCGTGGGCGCGGGCGAAGGCGTCGATGCGGCCCAATCCACAGAGCATGGCCGCGTGCACAACCTGCTCGCCACCGTTGTAGTCGGGGAAGAGGCAGTCGTCTTCGGGCATGAAGCCCATCTCCGCCCGGGCCTGCAGGCCTGCCTCCGGTAACGTCCAGCCCAGCAGCTCGGCGGTGCCGCTGTCGGCCAGTTCGAGGCCGAGCAGGACGCGGAACAGGGTCGACTTGCCGGCGCCGTTGGGGCCGAGCACGCCGACCACGCCGGCCGGAACGTCGATATCCAGCCCGCTCAGGGCCTGTACCTCGTCGAAGTGCTTGGACAGGCCACGCACGCGGGCGATCGGGGTCTTGGTCAGCGCGGGCTGCGTCACCACCGGACCTCCGCCACAGGACGCCGGACGGACCACCGCACGGCATTGGGCAAGGGGCGCAGTGTCGCATACCGCGATCGCTGCGCAAAGCTGCCCGGGTTCGAAGGAAAAGCGCTGCGATCCCGTGCCCCAACGGCGCAGAATTCCAACGCTGTCGCCATTGACATCCGGAGCGGTTCGGGGATAGGACTACGGCGCCCGGCCCGCCTTTGGGCCGCGCGTGCCTACCGGGCGGGCGCATCAACGCAACCGCCCGCCTCGAACCACACGCCTTGGCGCGGCCCCATGACCGCGCGTATCTGACGGAGATCCATGATGAAGGCCTTCAAGATCCTGCTCACCCTCGCCCTGGCCATCGGCCTGTGCACCGCGGTTGCCTGCGGCGGCTCCAAGACCAAGGAAGCCCCGAAGACGGCGGTCGAGAAGCCCGTGCCCGCGCCCGAGGCCACCAAGGCGCCGACCTACCCGAACTGCGAGACCGACGCCCATTGCGCCAGCAAGGGCACCGTCTGCGTCACCGGCAAGTGCGTGCAGTGCCGCGAAGACGCGCAGTGCAACAGCCTCGGCCCCTGCGGCCGCTGCAAAGCCAACGCCTGCGTCAAGGAAGAGGGCTGCTGCGCCAGCGATGGCGACTGCACCAAGGGACGCTGCCGCGGCGGCAAGTGCGTCTGAGGCCGGATTCGACGCCGACGTCGGCGATTCATCGCCGGCGTCGGCCCAGCCTGCCCTCTCCTGACAACGGCTGAGGGCGACCGCACACGCGACCCGCCGTACGCCGCGACCTGCGTACCGCGAGGAGATGTTCGATGCACCCGACCCTGGCCCCACGTACCCACCGCGGCCCCGTGCTGAGCGCCGTGCTCGCCGGCGCCATGATGTTGGCGCTCGTCCTGGCCGTGGGCTGCGGCCCGAAGTACCCCAATTGCGCCAATGACGGCCATTGCAAGACCAAGGGAGAGTACTGCGTCGACAAGAAGTGCGTGCAGTGTCGACAGACAAGCCATTGCGCCAACGCCGGCACCGACCCGTGCGTGATCTGCGAAAAAGGCGCCTGCGCTCGCAAGCCGGGCTGCTGCGCCAACAACCTGGACTGCCCCAGCGGCAAGAAGTGCTCCGAGACCCGCTGCGTGGCCGAGTGCGCCAGTGATCAGGACTGCCCCGCTGGCAAGACCTGCAACGAAGACGGCGCCTGCATCGCCGAGGTCGCCGGCTGCACAGGTCCCGCCGATTGCGCGGGCGGGCTCAGCTGCGTGGAGGGCAAGTGCGTCAACGCCGAAGGCGAGTGCCAGATCGTGACCGTGCACTTCGACTTCAACGAGAGCCTGCTCACCACCGACGCTCAGGATGCCATCGGCGCCAACTACAAGTGCATGAAGGAAAAGAAGATGTCCAAGAGGATCATCCTCGAGGGCCATTGCGATGAGCGCGGCACCGACGCCTACAACCTGGAATTGGGCAACCGACGCGCTCGCGCGGTACGCAAATACCTGCGCCAGATCGCCCCGAAGTCCAAGGTCCAGACCGTCTCGTATGGCAAGACCCGGCCCACCTGTCACCAGCAGGAAGATAGCTGCTGGTCGCGCAATCGCCGGGTCGTGTTCAAGTTCCGCAAATAAACCAGCGGCCGCCTCGTGCCTTGAGGCCCGCCGCCGCGCCCGATGGGCTGCAGCATGATCCGCCCGCACCTGCTCAGCTGCCTGTTGGCCCTCTCCTTCGCCCTGCCGGGCTGCATCGTCACCAGCGGTCGCATGGCCACGCTGGAGGGCCGAGTCTCCAAGCTCGAAAAGGAGCGCTCGGCCCTGATCGCCGACCTGCAGCGCGAGCAGAAACGCCTGCGCCGTCTGCACGACGAGATCGAGCGCTCCACCGGCCACCTGCGCCACAGCGGCGCGCGCATCACCACCCGCATCGACCAGCTCGAACAGCGCCTCAAGCAGTTGCGCGGCGAGCTCGAGGTCTACGGACATCGCATGGGCGGCGTCGGCCGTCTCAGCAGCCGCTATGGCAAGGATATCGACCAGCTCCAACGACGCATTTCCAGGCTCATCGCCGATCTACGCGACCGCGCCGGCATCGCCATCCTGGCCTTGCCCAAGGACCTTCCCGAGCAAGCCGATGATTGGGTGAAGCTGGCCCAGTTGCGCTTCGACCAGGGCGAGGTCCGGGTCGCCGAGGCGATCGCCAAGGAGTGCGACAAGCGCTTCGCCGGCTCGATGCAGGCGGGTGAGTGCGGGCTGATCCGCGCGCGGGTGTACTTCGAGGAGCATCGATTCGACGAGGCCATCAAGACGTTGCAGGCGGTGCACGACGCGCAGGGCGGCAAGGCCGTCGAGGTGGTCGGCAAGTCGCTGCTGGCCATCGGCCAGGTGCTGGCGGCAGAGGGCAAGTGCTCGGACGCCCTCAACGTGCTGGACTACCTGCGCCGTGACCTGGCCAAGCTGCCCCAGGCCAAGCTCGCCCGAAAACGCCGCAACGGGGTCAAGAAGAGTTGCAAGGCGGGCGTCATGCGCCTGCCCGAGCGTACGTCTGGCAGCCTCAAGGCCGCCCCGGTGCCGCCTCCTGGGGCGGCGTCGCCCACCGGTCGATGAGCGCTGCCCCATCATGACCGCCGACGCGCCCACCCACGCGCTTGGTCGCTGGCCGCTCATCGTGGTCGGCGGCGGACACGCAGGCTGCGAGGCCGCCCTCGCCGGCGCCCGGTCGGGCATCCCCACCCTGCTGCTGACCCAGTCGGTCGATCGCATCGGCTGGATGAGCTGCAACCCGGCCATTGGCGGCGTCGGCAAGTCCCATCTGGTGGCCGAGATCGACGCCCTGGGCGGCGAGATGGCGCGCAATACCGACCGCGCAGGCGTGCACTACAAGTTGCTCAACGCTTCCCGGGGGCCAGCCGTGCGGGCCATGCGCGTGCAGTGCGACAAGCTCGCCTACGCCACCGCCCTGCGGCAGGTGCTCGAAGCCCAGGCGGACCTGGCCATCAAGCAGGCCACCGTGACGCGTCTATGGCTGGACGAAGGCCGCTTGCGCGGCGTGCAGACCGGCCATGGCATCCGATTCGAGGCCGATGCGGTGATCCTGACCGCGGGCACCTTCCTGACCGCCATCTGCCATACCGGCGACAGCCGCGAGCGCGGCGGCCGGGCGGGTGAAGGCAGCGACAACGATCTGGGCGCCCAGCTGCGCGACCTCGGCGTCGCCACAGGACGCCACAAGACCGGCACTTGCCCGCGCCTGGACGCGCGCACCATCAACTGGTCGGCCCTGGCCATCGACGCCGGGCTGAAGGCGCCGCCGCCCATGGCCCGCCGAGGCGATCCGGTGCAATTGCCCCAGATGGACTGCCACGTCGCCCATACCAACCGGCGCACGCATGACATCATCCGCGCCGCGCTGCCCCGCTCGCCCCTGTTTTCGGGCGCCATCGATGGCACCGGCCCGCGTTACTGCCCGTCCATCGAGGACAAGGTGGTTCGTTTCGCCGATCGCGACAGCCACCAGCTCTTCCTGGAGCGCGAGGGCTGGCAGACATCCGAGGTCTACCTCAGCGGCCTGTCCACCTCCCTGCCGGCAGATGCCCAGATCGACCTGGTGCACTCCATTGAGGGCCTGGAGGAGGCCGAGATCGTGCGCTTCGGCTATGCAGTGGAGTACGACACTATCGACCCACGTCAGCTCGATCGCGGCCTGCAACTACGCGCCCTGCCCGGGCTCTTCCTGGCCGGCCAGGTCAACGGCACCAGCGGTTACGAAGAGGCGGCCGCCCAGGGCCTGGTGGCCGCGTTGGGCGCGGTGGCGCTGCTGCGTCAACAGGAGCCGCCGCGAATCGAGCGTACAGACGCCTATATCGGCGTGCTGATCGACGACCTGATCACCCGCGGAGGGGACGAGCCCTACCGCATGTTCACCTCTCGGGCCGAACATCGCCTGAGCCTGCGCATCGGCAGCGCCGATCGCCGATTGACGCCCCTGGGTCGCCGCCTGGGCCTGGTGACGGACGCCGACTGGTCGGCCTTCGAAGCCCGTCAACGACGCCTGGACGCTGCGCGCAACCTGCTCGACAAGACCATGTTGCACCCGACCGCGGAGCTGCAGGCCCGGATCTTGGCCCTGGGCGATGGCGGCCTGCGCACGCCCACCTCCCTGGCAGGGCTGCTGCGGCGCCCCAAGGTGGCCTGGGCGGACATCGCTGACCTGTTGCCCGAGGGCTTGCGACAAGGCGGCGATCCCGGTCCGCTGAGCGAAGCCGAGTCCGACGAACTCATCACCGAGAGCCGCTACCAGGGCTACATCGAGCGGGAGAAGCAGCGCCTGGAGCGGACCCGGAAGGCCGGCTCGGTGCGCCTGCCGGATGACCTGGACTACAGCGCAGTCGGCGGACTGTCGGCCGAAGCGGTGGAGAAGCTGCAGCGGGTGCGACCCGATACGTTGGGCCAGGCCGGGCGCATTCCTGGGTTGACCGCGGGCGCGCTGCAGGCGCTGGCGGTGCATATCGAGCTGCGTCGGCGGCGGCGCGTCTGAGCGGGAACGCGTCTGGATTCAGCGGCGCCCTGCGCTCAGGTCGCGCCACCGGCCAGCAAGGTCGGCAGGTAGGCTCGATCGGAGACGGTGATGTGCGTCACCAGCCAGCCGCTGAGATAGTCCATCAGCGGCTCGCTCACCGTCAGCGAACCCGCTTCGAAGCGATCGCGATAGATCTCGATCTGGTCGGTGAAGATCTGGTGCTCGTGGTGATGTTCAGCCTTGGCCTCGTAGCCATAACGCTCCAGCAGCACTTCCTCGGTACGGAAATGCGTGTGGGTGTAGGCCACCAACTCTGCCATCGTCACGGTCATCTGCTCCTGCGTGCGGCCTTCGTCCATCGCCGTGCCGAGCTCGTTGATCAGGTTCACAAGACCGCGGTGTTGCTTGTCGACGATGCCGATGCCGATTTCGATTCCGGGACCCCACTTCACCCTTGCCATGCTCTTCTCCCAGGTGGCGCTCGCGCCCACCTCAAGTCGCGTACACATTGCCCATGACGGATGGGCTGGCGAAACGCTAGGGTCCGACAGGGGTAGATTCAATTCAAAGGTTCGATTTGACGACCTGAACGCCGGTCCGCATCCTGCTCGGGATCCGGCAAATGCGCCGTGTTCTCACACAGGCATGCTCATGCAACGAGTCTCAGCCCTGGGCGCCATCGCAGCCCTGACCTTCGTCGCCGCCGCCGCCGGGGCCGCTGTGCCGGCCACGGTCGCCATCGAAGGCCGCCTCTTGACCCAGGCCGGCGGCCCGGTGGCCGACGGCGACTACAAGATCACCTTCCGGCTCTTCGCCGCCGCCCAGGGAGGCGCGGCCGGCTGGACGGAGGTGGCCAACAAGATCGCCATCAAGTCGGGCACCTTCATGCATACCCTGGGCAGCCTGCAGAAGCTCGAGCCGGCCAAGCTCGGCGTGGGCCAGCTGGCCTGGCTGTCCCTGCAAGTTGGCGGCGAGCCCGAACTGGCCCGCAGACCCCTGCACGCGGCGCCCTTTGCCCTGCGCGCGGCCCTGGCGGGCGACCTGCAGTGCACCGGCTGCGTCAGCGTCGCCGAGATGAAGTTCGACGCCGATGTAGACCTGGGCGGCAACGCGCTCAAGGCCAAACACATCGTCGCCAGCCAGGTCACCGCCGATCTGGTGGCCGGTAAATCCTTCATCGGCGACGGCTCCAAGCTCACCGGCCTCAAGATGCCTTCGGGCAAGTGCCCCAAGGGCCAGGCGGTCATCGGCAGCAACGTGGACGGGTCCTATATCTGCGCCTCCCTGGCAGAGACCCTTCCCAAGGACGGCCTGGACGATGTCTCCAACGGCGTACTCAGCAACGAGTTCCTCGACGTCTACCCCTCGGCCAAAGCGGTGCCCATCGCCGACAACAACCCCATCGGCGTGGCCAGCGCGATCGTGGTGCCGGACACGGGTATCGCGCGCAAGATCACGGTCACGGTAGATATCAGCAACTCCAAGTTCGGCGGCGTGGAGGTGCAGCTGCACGCGCCGGATAAGTCCAAGTATGTGCTGTTCAACAAGGACGCCTCGGTCAAGGCGCTCAAGACCAGCTACCCGGTGCCCACCAAGCCGATCAGCGGCAACCTCGACCAGTGGAAGGGCAAGAACCCCAAAGGCAAGTGGATCCTGCAAGTCATCGACACGCAGTTCCTGAACAATGGCAATGATGGCGCCATCCACAGCTGGCAGATCACGGTCGACACCCTCAGCGACAAGCAGGTCCAGAGCAAGGGCCTGTTCAAGGCCAACGGCGGCCTGCAGCTGGAGGTCAAGGTGGCGCATCCGCTGCCCTGCACGCCGGCGAGCTACGGCCGCATGTACCTCAACAGCAAGGACAACAATCTCTACATCTGCCGCAAGAACTGGGACATCGTCATGGTCATGGGCTGCGGCGACGGCAAGAAGGAGGGCCTCGAAGAGTGTGACGACGGCGCCAAGAACAGCTACGCCCCCGGCGCCTGCAGACCCGACTGCACCAAGCCCTATTGCGGCGACAAGATCGTCGATCCCGGCGAGAGCTGCGACGACGGCAACAACCAACCCAATGACGGTTGCGAGCCTGGCTGCAACCCCATCGTGAAGTTCGACGCCACTTTCACAACGTGCGGCGCCACCGGCAAGAGCGGACCGAGCCAGTCGCAATGCAATGGCGCCTACGCCGGCGGGCCGCTCAAGGGCAAGGTCACGGTCAACGGCGGCTATCAGCGCTGGACGGTGCCCGGCAACGCCACCTATCGCATCGAGGTCTGGGGCGCCCAGGGCGCGCTCAACAAGAACAACGTCCAGGGAGCCAACGGCGCCCGTATGCGCGGCGATTTCGTGCTCAAGAAGGGCCAGGTCATCAAGATCCTGGTCGGCCAGCAGGGCACCAAGTCGGGCAATGCGGTGTCATCCGCCGCGGGCGGGGGCACCTTTGTCGCCCACAACAACAACACCCCGATCATCATCGCCGGTGGCGGAGGTGGCGTCGGCAAGCAAGGCAATAACAAGGGTGTGCCCGGCACCACGGGCGAGTGTGGCACCAAGGATAACACCGGCAACGGCCAGCCCGGCTGCAACGGCAACGGCGGCATCTCGGGCAGCACCAACGCCATCCACGGCGGCGGCGGTGGCGCCGGTTTGTCCGGCAACGGCCTCAAGAAGCAGTCCAACAGCGGCTACCCGGGCACGTCATTCGTCAACGGCGGCACAGGAGGCCGCTCGCGCGACGGCGGCTCCTGGGGTGGCTTCGGCGGCGGCGGTGGCAACCACGAGTACTCCGGCGGCGGTGGCGGCGGCGGCGGCTACTCGGGCGGCTCAGGCGGCCAGTACAACAGCGGCAACTACGGCGGCGGCGGCGGCGGCGGCTCCTACAACAAGGGCGCCAACCAGAGCAACAGCTCCGGCGCCAACAAGGGCAACGGCAAAGTCGTCATCAAGGCGTTGTAGATCCGAATATGGCATGATGCCGCGGCCATGAATCCCACGGAGGACGACATGAGGTTCGCACCCGCATCCCTGCGCCTGCTCATCGGTCTGCTCTGCACCGCCTTCGCGCTACCCGCCCTGTCAGCAGTTCCCCAGACCATCGCCGTGCAAGGCGCGTTGCGCACCAGCGCGGGCGGTCCGGTCACCGATGGCGACTACATCCTGTCCTTCGCCCTGTACGAGGCGGCCAAAGATGGCGTCGCGGTGTGGAAGGAGGGGCCCGAGATCCTGACAGTCTCCGGCGGCGCCTTCACCTGGGCCCTGGGCAGCACCAAGGCCCTGGACGCCAAGAAGATCGGCACCATGAAGGCCGTCTGGCTCGGCGTGAAGGTGTCCAAAGAGGCCGAGCTGCCACGCGTGCCGCTGCGTTCGGTGGCCTTCGCCCTGCAGGCGGCCAGCGCCAACAACCTGGCCTGTTCGGGCTGTGTCGAGAGCGGTCATATCAAGGCCGATTCCATCGCCGCCGATCGCCTCGCCTTCCCCTGGGCGGGCAGCAAGACCAAAGCCGGCCCCGCGCTGAGCGCCCTGGACCTGCAGTGCACCGGCTGCGTCTCGCTCAAGGAGCTGGCCATCGACGGCGACCTGGACCTGGGCGGCAACGCGCTCAAAGCCAAGAAGGTGAGCGCCGGCGAGGTGAGCGCCCAGACCGTCAGCGCCACAGCCTTCCTGGGCGATGGCTCCAAGCTCACCGGCATCAAGATCCCCACCGGCTCGTGCAAGAACAAGTCCGACGTGGTGCACGGCATCGCCGCCGACGGCAGCCTGCTCTGCGTGCCGGGACTGAACGCCAAGGCGCTGCCACCGGACGCCATCGTGCAGGTCTCCAACGGCCTGCTGAGCAATCGTTATGTCGACGTCACCCTGAGCAGCAAGACGCCGCTGAAGATCCCTGACAACAACCCGGTCGGCGTCTTTGACGAGCTCGACGTACCCGACCTGGGCATCGCCAAGACCCTCAGCGTGCGCGTGTCGTTGACCAACAGCGACATCAGCGGGCTGCAGGTCTGGATATTCGACCCGACCAACGCCCAGCACGTGCTCTACGACAAGGGCGGCAAGGGCACCAAGCTGGATGGCACCTGGCCGGCGCCGGACAAGCAGATCAAGGGCGACCTGACCGCCTGGCAGGGCAAGAACGCCAAGGGCAAGTGGCGCCTGAAGGTGGTCGATACCAAGGCCGGCAAGGGCGGCGATGACGGCGCCGTCGGCGTATTTGAGATCAAGGTGGAGACCATCTCAGCCAAGAAGATCGACGCCACCGGCGACCTGACCGTGCAGGGCGACCTGCTGGCCAAGAAGGGCGTGAACTTCAACAAGGGCGAGGCCAAGCTGATGCGCCTGCAGAACGCCGCCGCGCCACCGGCCAAGTGCGAGCCCGCCACCCGCGGACTGGTCTACTACGACACCAAGGCCAGCCAGTTGAAGGTCTGCAACGGCGCCGACTACAAGTCCTTCGCCAGTGTCGACACCCTGGGCAACAAGGACCAGCCGGCAAAGGACTGCAAGGCCATCCTCGCCGCCGGCGACGACGTTGGCGATGGCATCTACTGGCTCAAGCATGGCAACAGCTCCGTCAAGGCCTGGTGCGACATGAAGAATGGTGGTTGGACCCTGGCGGCGAGCTGGTCCTACGGCCCCAAGAAGCCGGCCCAATGGGGCAAGACGGCGCTCGGCGTCGCCGACCCCAAACCCGGCAACCTGCACGTCATCCCGTTCGCCGACATCCTGCCCAAACCCACGGAGGTGAAGCTGGTCTACCTGCCGAACAAGCAGACCATCAGCTACAAGACCTCCGTCGGCGCCACATGGCAGTTCACCAACGGTGGCGCGAGGATCAAGGTATCCAACGGCTGGTACCTGGTCTGGGATACCCAGAGCGTCAACGGCGCCGACGGCGTCTGTGTGGTCAATGGCAACTATGGCAACGGCTTCTACTGCGACGGCAACAGCAGCCAGGTGGGCGGCCACGGCCTCTTCAACCAGAACACCCAGGACGAGTTCTGCAACTGCGGCGGCCACGGCTGGAAGCACGGCACGGGCGGCTGCAACGCGACCGTCTGCGGTGCCAAGGGCCACGTCGCCGTCTGGCTCCGCTGAGGCGGACGCCTGGCGGCTACCTCTCTCGACGTTGTCCGGAAGGCAGCTCTGCTGCCGTACGCAGTGGGGAAGCGGGGAAGATCACACTTTTCCCCGCTGGGGGCCGAGCCCCGCCCCCCCCAAACGTCAGTGCTTGGCGGACCATTGGAGCAGGTAGCCCCCACACTTCTCCGATGACAGGTGCGGCCGTACGCGGATCCACACCTTGCCCGACTCACTGCCGGCGCCTAACGTGGTGCACGTCGGTGAGATCTTGACGAATTCTGTCTGCGTGCCGGGCAGGTTCGAGCAACACCCATAGGAACCGCTCGGTCCGCCACCGGTGGACTGGCCGGCATCGCACTTGACCGTCTTGCTGCCCGACTTGCCGTTGCCGCATTTGAAATAGATGCAGACGTCATAGTTGCCGGCCATGGCGCTGATCTTCACCGACGGCTTGATGGTGCAGAACGCCTTATCCTTGGCCTCGAAGTGATACCAGTCGGTCTCTCCCTTGGGCGAGATGGAGGCAAAAAGCGTCGAGGGGTTGTCGCAGTCGGCCTTGTCGGCCAGCTGCTTGCCCGGCGCGAAATTGTTGGGCTCATAGGAGTCCTTGTTGGCCGTGCCGGCGCACTTGCCGTTGCTGCATTTATCCTTGCTGGTACAGACGTCGCCATCGCTGCACGAGGTGCCGTTGGCCTTGTTCTTGGGCACGCAGGCGCCGCCCTGGCAGACGCCGACCTTGCACGCCCCGTTCAGCGCGCTGCAGTTCTTGCTTTTGCCCTTGCATTTGCCGCTCACGCAGATGTCGCCGCTGGTACAGGGATCGCCGTCGCTGCAGCCGCCGCCGCTGTTGACCGTCGTCTTGACGCAGCTGCCCCCCGAGCAGACACCCTTGCTGCAAGCGCTGTCCAACTGGCTGCAATTTTTGGTCTTGCCGACGCACTTGCCGCCGGTGCAGACGTCCGAGACGGTGCAGGCGTCGCCGTCATTGCAGCCGCTGCCAGCGGCTTTGGGTTGGGAGATGCACTTGCCCTGGTTGCAGATGCCCGCCGCGCAGGGCGTGCTCAAGCCGCTGCAGTCCAGCGCCTGGCCGGCACACGACTGGCCGACGCAGGTGTCCTTGCTGGTACAGGGGTCGCCGTCATCGCAGGGCGCGCCGGATAGCTGCACCCACTGGCTCGTGGAGAGCTTGGGATTGCAGCCCATGCAGACGGCGCCGGGTTTGGTCTGACCGGCCGCGACACAGTTGCCGTCGATGGTGCACACCTCGGTCTTGGGCGGATGAGTGCAGGCGAAGGCGCCGTCACAGATGTCCTGTGTGCATGGCTTGCCATCATCGGCGCAGGGTGTACCCGCCTTGGCCGCCGGATGGGTGCATTTGCCGGCAGTGCAGACATCCATCGTGCAGGGTTTGCCGTCGTCGGCGCAGGCCTGGCCGTCGTTGCCGGGCGGGTGGGCGCAGACGCCGGCGCTGCACACATCGCCGGTGCAGGGATCGCCATCGTCGGCGCAGGGCCCCGACGACGGCGAGGTGGTGCAGCCGGTCAGGGGATCGCAGGCGTCGGTTGTACAGACATTGCCATCGTCGCACGTCACCGGTTTGCCGCCGACGCACTGCCCGGAGACGCAGAGATCGCTAGCGGTGCAGGCGCTGCCGTCATCGCAGGGCGCGCCGGGCGCCGGCGACTGCTTGCAGCTGCCGTCGGGGTTGCAGGTCCCCTTGGTGCAGGGGTCGCCATCGTCGCATAGTCCCTCGTCGGTCTGGCCGTCGCAGTCGTCATCGACGCCGTTGCAGGACTCGGCCGCCGGCGTCGGCGCGTCGCACTCGACCTTGCCATCGACGCAGCCTTTCGCCTGCCCCTGGCAACTTCCGAAGGTGTTGTTGTTGGCGCATTCCTGGGCGACCACGTTCATCTCGTCGGTCTGGCCATCGCAGTTGTTGTCGGTGCCGTCGCATACCTCCTCGGCGGGCACTGCGGCGTTGCAGGCGCTGAGCCCCTGCAGTCCGCAGCTGCGCTGGCCGGTGCAGACACCGTTGAAGTTCTTGTGCGAGCACGCGGTGCTGGCCCCCTTCTGGCGGGCCAGGCTGCTGCATGTGCACTTGCCATCGGCGGGCATGCATTGGTGAACCGGCGTGCCGTCGGATGGCTCGGTGGTGACCTGGCAGGTACCACCGCCCGGACAAGGTTTGGCGGCTGCGGGATTGCAGGCCACTCCGCAGAAGCTGCCGGTGTCGCCGAAGGGCACGCAGAGGTTGCCAGCGCTGCCAGCGTGGTTGCATTGGGCGGCGCCGGTGCAGGGCGAGCACCAGAACGCGGCCTCCGGCAGGCAGACATAGCTGGTATCGGACGAACCCTGGCTCACCTGGGCGCAGGTCCATCCGGCCTCACAGCTGTCCACGCAGAGCTTGGAGCAGACCTTCTGCGCCGGCCCCTGCACGCAGAAGCCCGAGTCGCAGTCGCCGTTGAGCAGGCAGGGGGCGCCAAACCCGCCAGCCGTGATGACCACGTCGGGGCCACCGACCCCTCCATCGTCGAGGACATCCACGGCCGATGTTCCGCTCGCGTCCGTTGCGCCCAAGTCGCTGGTGAAGTGCACTCCACCCGGTACCCCCCCGTCGGCCGCCGCGGCGGGATCCCCAGCCGGGGCGTCGCTGCAGGCGCAGAGCGCGACGGCAAGCCACGTCGCCAGGACGCGGCGGATGGCTCGGCTGGGGGGATGGGAATTGGCCGACATGGACCCTCGCCAGTCGGTCCAGGGTAGCAGGTTCCGGCGACCGCTTGCGCCGATCAGCGACGCCGACGCCGCCGTCGCTTCTTCTTCTTGCTCTGGCTTGCCAGGAGCTTGGCGTACTTGTCTTCAAGCGCCTCGCTGGCCATCCCGGTTGACAGGGCGAGCTTGTACTTCTCTTCGCAGACGTCTTTGCGCCCGGCGTCGCAGGCCTTCTCTCCCTGAATCTCCAGAATCTGGGCGATAGCCTTCAGATCGGCGTTGGCATCGCCGCGATAGATGGAGCTGTCGGCGATGCGTCGATGTTCACGAATGGCCTCTTCGTAGCGCTTCTGCTTGTAGTAGTTGGCCGCCTTCTTGTAGCGGGCCAGGGCGCGGGTCTCCAGATCGATGCGACTCAGGGCCGTGTTGGCGGTGCTGTCGATGGGATCCAGTCGGCGGGCGGCGATGTAGACCTTGCGCGCCTGGGCCCACTTCTTCTTCTTGATGAGGTCCTCGCCCCGTCCCAGCAGCTCCGCCAGCCGCTCCTTGCGCTCCCGTTCAGCGGCTTCCCGTTCGGCCAGCTTGCGCTCTGCCTCGCGGGCGTTG
Source organism: uncultured Enterobacteriaceae bacterium (assembly GCA_964438735.1). Lineage (GTDB taxonomy): Bacteria > Myxococcota_A > UBA9042 > UBA9042 > UBA9042 > CAYTLW01. The sequence goes on from CAYTLW010000014.1 coordinate 16,582, forward strand.
TCCTCGCTGACCGCAGCCTCGTGCCGTTGAGCGATGGCCGGCGCAACCCAGCGGTCGTAGGCAAAACCGACCAACACCACCAGGCCCATGGCCGCCAATACGATGACCGCCACCGCCGCCACCTGCGGCAACATGGAGGAAGGCCGGCGACCGTACTTCGCGGGGTCGTTGTTCTCGTAGTAGTTCGGGTAGTCGCTGCCGTAGGAACTGATGGGCGGAGCCGGCCGGAACGCGGCTGCCTGCGGTGCGGCCTGGTGGCCATAATCCGGCGCTGGGGTCGGCTCGGAGGGCTCGACGTACTCCTCGCCTTCGACCTGGTAGATGAAGCCGACCGTGCCAAATCGCACCCGGTCGCCATGCTGCAGATCCTGGACATCCACCCGGCGCTCGTTGACGTAGACGCCGTTGCTGCTGCGCAGATCCTCGAGCACCACGCGGCCGGAGGGGTCACGGGTGATCTTGCCGTGGATTCGGGATACCGAGGGGTCGTTGACCACCGCAGTGCAGTCTTTGCCGCGGCCGATCAGCGTCGTCGGCCGGTTGAGCTCGAAGGGCTCTGCGACGCCGCCATGTACCGGCATCATGTGGGCGAAGGTGGCGCTGCCGAGCGGTCGCGCGAACGCGGCCCCCTCGATATGCAGAAAGAAGTCGCCGATGCGCACCTGGGCGCTGCGTGGCAGCTCGGTGACGTTGTAGATCCGCTTGCCGTTCAGCCAGATGCCGTTGGCGGCTTTGAGGTCCTCGACGTAGCAGCGACCTTCCACGGTGAACAAACGTGCGTGACGCCGCGAGACGTTGTCGGCTGCCAGCACGATGTCACAACTCTGGCTGCGACCGATGACGAACTCGCCATCCTCGAACGAGTACTCATCGACGATGGCGCCGTATTTGTCCTCGATGATCAAGGTGAACATCGCGCCATCCTCCGCCGATGTCACCCGTCGATGAGCGAGCGGGTTTGCAAGCCGCCACCATCCAACTCGACGGCGCAGACCTCGCTCAAAACCGACTCACCATTGTCATTGGTCGAGAAGGCTGCGACGGCGTCGACCGCGGCGGCGGCACGCGCTGCGCAGGTCTCAGCCGGCACGCCGGGGTGGCAAATGGCGTAGGTGTGCACCAGGTGCCCCAAGAGGTTCGTCGGCGAGCGACCGTAGAACGTGCCGATCCATGGCGCGATGCCATCGCAGGCGTGATCCAGGAGCTCGCCAATTCGTTCGCCACGCACGGCGCCCAGCAACAGCCGGTCGGGCCGTAGGCGGCTTGCCAGGGCGATCAATGTGTCGCCATCGCCTGGACTCGATGTGCCGTCCAGGCGAATCGCCTGGTCGTGCTTCAAGTGCAGCCGGATACCCGCCTCGATGACCACCAGCCGCTCATTGTCGCCCGCCTCGAGCGCAAGCGCGTTGAGCAGCGTTCGGCGGCCAACGCCCGGCGTGCCGCAGATCGCGATGCTACGACGGCTCGCCACCAGCTCCGAGAGCACGGTAGCGGCCTCGGCGGTGACTTTGCCTTGACCGACCAGGTCGCCCAGCGTCGCGGCTTTGCTGCGCGGCTTGCGCAACAGCACCACGGGACCACTCGGGCAGAGTGGCGGCCAGACCACGCGCACTGCAGTGCCATCGGCCAGGGAACCTTGTGCTTGGGTGGCGCCGCTTTCGACCTTCAAACCGGTGGCGCGTACCAGACGATCGACGGCAGCGGTCAGCGCCTCAGGCCCCGAGAAACGTGTGGCCGCTTCTGCGCGCGAGCCGCCGCCAGAGATGTAGACCTTGTCGTGTCCGTTCACCTCGATCGTGTGGATGTCGGCGTCGTCGAGCATCTCCTCCAGCGGACCCAGGCCAGCCAGTTCGTAGATCAGATCGCGCTTCAATCTTCCGATCTCCAGGGCGCGGTCGATCCGCCCGGCGTCGAGTGAACGGTCGATGAACGCGACCACTTCGGACTCGAGGGATTGCCATTCGGCATCGTCGAGACTGGATGCATCCGACGGCAGTGCCGCGCCCAACTCGGAGCGAGCGCGCCCGTACAGGGCCAACAGGGTCTCGAAATGGTCGGTCGGCGGCGGCCCGACTTCCTCTTCGGTCGCTTCGGGAACTCGCGCCGAAGACAGAGACGTGGCCGCCGCGTCGGCGTTGATGTCGATGTCCGGGATGTCCGAGGCGACCCCGTCGAGCACGTCGTCCAGGCGCTCGACCGGACCGGTCATCCGGTAGGGATCCATGGATTCCAGCGCAGCTTCCGGATCCGGAGCAGCGATGGCGTCTATCAGTTCGGATCTGATGGGCTGCACATCCACCGCTTCTGTTTCGACCTCGCCCTGCTGGCGGGCGCGCTCCATCATCATGCGCGCCACAGCGGCGTCCGACTCCAGCTCGGCCACGGTGCTCTCGTCCGGTGCTTCAACCTCCGGCGCGGCCTCTTCTGGCGCCCCGTCATCGAGCGACGGCGGTGCATCGGAGGCCCAGTCGCCCAAGGCGTCATCCAGCAGGTCGATGGCCGGCGCCTGATCTGCTTCGGAGTCCACGGGCGGCGGCGGGAAGTCTTCGAGGGCGTCCCCGTCAACGGCCGGCTCGTCGGCGGCAGGTTCGTCAAAAGCGGGCGGCTCAGCGCCGGTCTGCAGGTTGTCGCCAAGATCGAAGAACTGCATCACGAAGTCGCCGAGGTAGACCTTGTCGTCTGACGAGATCTCCACCGGGCTGGCGATGCGGTGGCCGTTGACGTACGTGCCGTTGGTCGAGGCGAGATCCTCGATGACGAAGCGACCGGTGGTATGCACCCGTACGAGCGAGTGGCGCTTGCTGATGTTCTGCTTGGGAAGGATGACGTCGTTGCCTTTGACGCGTCCGATCATCACCTCGGGCTTGTCGAAGTGAAAGGTATATACCTGCCCACTTTTCTCGCGGATGGTGACGCTGAACATCCGATCTCCGTGCGCGTCGCCTTCGGCGAAGTGCGATGCCGGGTCCGTACACTTGGGCTGGCACCGCTTCAGGTGCGTGACAGGGCCGCGTACGGGGGCCCTATGTTCGACAAGCGTGGGCAAGACGTCAAGGCGGCGGGGTACGGCCACCGCAGCGCCTTCATGGGGCCGTCGGGTGGGCCATGCAGCGGACCACCAGTGCGCTCACGTCGTCCGTCCACGCGGCGCGCATGACCGCGACGCCAGCGGCGCCGGCGTCAAAACAGCCCGCTACCTGGGCCGCGTTGATGCCGCCAAGGGCCAGCACGGGACCGCTGGCGGCAGCGACCAGGCGGGCGAGGCCAGCCAGGCCAAGGGGCGCCACTTCAGGTTTGCTCGGCGTGGCCAGGACCGGCGACACCATCACCCAGTCCGCTCCGGCGTCGAACGCCCGCCGCACGCCGGCCTCATCATGGGCCGAGCGACTCAGGGCGACGTTCGGGCATGCCATTGAATTGATTGCATTGCGCCAGATGTCGGGCGGCGCCGCGCGCTCGGGCAGCTGCAAAAAGTCAGGCCTCCAGCGGGCGACCTGTTGGCAGAACGCGGCCACTTCGTCCGGCTGGTGACGAGGGCCCGGGTTGACGCCAAGAACAAGGCCAGCAGCTCGAATCAGGGGGACAGCACGCTCGAGCCAGGCCGACCAGCCGACCAAATCGAGTGCCGGATCGCGCAGCAGGACGCCGATTCGGCCGCCGTCGCCGCCACCGGCCCGGGCCAGGGCACCGAACTTCATGGCCAGTTGAGACGGCGAGGTTTGGGAGTCGACATGCGCGCCGAAGGCCCCGGGCGTGATGGCAACCAGTCGCGGCGGCAACGGACTCGCGCTGATCGACGAGCGGCCGCTCACGCGATGAGGCCGGACATGGGGCTGGAAGCCGACGCGTGGGCGCGACGCTCGATGCGGCCGGCCAGGAAGGCCAGACGACCCGCCTCGATGCCCAAGCGCATGGCCCGCGCCATGGCGACTGGATCGCTCGCGCCGGCGATGGCGGTGTTCATCAACACGGCGGCGCAGCCCAGCTCCAGAGCGATAGCGGCGTCGGATGCGGTGCCGACGCCGGCATCCACCAATACGGGCACCCCCGCCTGCTCGACGATCAGGCGCAGGTTGTGCGGGTTGCGAATGCCCAGGCCGCTGCCGATGGGCGCGCCCAGGGGCATGACTGCGGCGCATCCGGCGTCTTCGAGTTTACGACAGAGCACCAGGTCATCGGTGCAGTAGGGCAGCACGTTGAAGCCTTCGCCAACCAGGATGCGGGCGGCCGCCAGCAAGCCCTCGGCGTCCGGGTACAGGGTGCGCTCATCACCGATCACTTCCAGCTTGACCAGGTCTCCAAGGCCCAACTCGCGGGCCAGCATGGCCGTGCGCACCGCGTCATCAACCGTGTAGCAGCCGGCGGTGTTGGGCAACAGGGTGATCCGATCCCTGTCGATGGCGTCCAGGACCGCCGGACCAGCGCCGCTCAGGTCGACCCGACGCAGGGCGACGGTGACGATCTGCGCACCGGAGGCGTCGATGGCATCGCGGGTCTGCTCCACGCTGGCGTATCGACCCGTGCCCACCAGCAGGCGGGAGTGGAAGGTCCGGCCGGCCAGCTGCCAGCCGTCGTTGAGTACGTGGGGCGCGAGCTCGGCCATGGGGTCCTCCCGTGCCGCCGCGGGAGGACGTGTCTACGGCCCGCGAAGCGGCCGCATACTGTGCAGCAAGGCCCGCAGATTGGCCAGACTTGGCGAGAACCACGGGCCGTTCTACGCTGTCGCCCCCCGTCGTCTCGGACGGGTCCATCGCCACCGCCCACGGGCGCGGCATCCGCCCGCAGATGCGAGGCCCCCGGTGTTCGACTCTCCCGCCCCCGACGCGCCCGGTAACGGGTCCTTCGATCGCAGCGTTTTCAACGGTCTGCGAGTCGCCCTGGTGCATGACTGGTTGATCACCCTGCGCGGTGGCGAACGGGTCCTGGACGGCTTCTGCGAACTCTTCCCAGACGCCACCCTGCACACCCTGGTACGCGTGCCGGGATGCGCCTCGCCGCGCATCGAGGCCATGCGCCACGCCACGTCTTTCGCCGATCGCATACCGGCGGCCCACAAACGCCATCGCTGGCTGTTGCCCTTCTACCCGGCGGCCATCGAAGCCTTCGACCTGCGGCAATACGATCTCATCCTGTCGTCCAGCCACTGCGTCGCCAAGGGGGTCATCCCCGCACCCGGCGCGGTGCATGTCTGCTACAGCCACACGCCGGTTCGTTACGCATGGGATCGTACCGCCGACTACATCCGCGGCTCTGGCGCAGCCGTCGCCGCCGCCCGCCCGGCGCTGCAGTTGGCCGCCGCCTGGTTGCGCAACTTCGACGCCCGCACCCTGCCGCGGGTCGACCACTTCATCGCCAACAGCAAAAATACGGCGAGCAAGATCGATCGTTTCTACAAGCGCCCGGCAGAGGTCATCCCGCCGCCGGTGGAGCTCGATCTCTTTGGCGATACCCCGCAGACGGCCGGCGGTTACGACCTGGTGCTGGGTGCCCTGGTGCCCTACAAGCGGGCCGATCTGGCGATCAACGCCTTCCGCCTTCTGCCCGATCGGCGGCTGGTGGTGGTCGGCGGCGGGCCGGAATACGACCGCCTGTCGCGCGCGCTGCCCGATAACGTAGAGATGGTCGGCCGCGTCGACGAGGCCGACCTGCCAGGCTGGTACGCCGGCGCGCGGGCGCTGATCTTCCCCGGCGAAGAGGACTTCGGCATCGTTCCACTGGAGGCCCAGGCCTGCGGCACGCCGGTGATCGCCTTCGGGCGCGGCGGCGCCTTGGAGAGCGTGGTGGAAGGCCGGACCGGCATCTTCTTCCCCGAACCCACGCCAGAATCGCTGGCCGAGGCGGTCAAAGTCTTCGACGACATGGACCTGCTCGAGGCCGATTGCCGCGCCAACGCCGCCCGATTCGGTCGCCAGGGCTTCATCGAGCGCATCGCCACCTCGGTAGGTGCCGCCCTGGCCGCCAGCCCGTCCCGGCAACGACGCCAGCGCCTGGCCGCCATCCCGCGAGGCAGTCCGTGACTCCCGCCGGGCTCTTCTTCTCGTCGCGCATCCGCCGCAACCTCGGCTACAAGCTGCTCGGAACGGTGGCCGAAAAGGGGCTGCGCCTGGGCCTGACCATGGTCGCGGCGCGCCTGCTGGGCACCGCCGCCTGGGGTCGATACGGCTACGCCCTGGCCCTGTCCGCGCTGCTCGTGCAGCTGAGCGATATGGGGCTGAATCTCTTTCTGGCGCGCGAGATCGCACGCGACGACCTGGACATGGAGCGCGCGGACTTCGTCGGCCAGGTCTACGCCCTGAAGGCGTTGCTCAGCGTTGGCTACCTGCTGGCCATGGGAGCGCTCTGCCTGGCGCACCTGGACGAACCGGTCGTCGCCGGCGCCATCGCCCTATGTGCCCTGGCGGCGCTTGGTAACGCCGGCGTCGAGGCCCTGCTGCACCTGTTCCGCGGCGTTCAGGACCTGGCCCTGGAGGCGCGCACCGTCACCGCCTATTCGGCCGCCCAACTGACCCTCGGCCTGGCCGCCCTGGGCACGGCGGCGCTCCTGTTCGAGCGCTCCTTCGCCGCCAGCCCCGGCGAGCCCGGTGAGGCCGCGTGCCTGCTGCTCTACTGCGCGGCCCTGGCCCTGGCGTCGGTGGTGGCCGTGGCGGTCGCCTTGCGGCTCGCCCGACGTATCGTCCGCCCCCGCTTCGCCCTGTCGGCCCCGCTGGCCCGCCGATTCGTGCGCGACGTGCTGCCGTTGGGCATCGCCATCGTGGCCTCGCTGATCTATTTCCGCATCGACGTGCCGATGATCCGCTGGCTGCGCGGCGATGTGGACACCGGTCTGTACACCGCCGGCTACAAGGTCCTCGAGTATGGCGCCCTGGCCCCGGCCATGATGATGGCCGCCACCTTTCCCGCACTCAGCGAGGCCATCGCCCGCGACCCGACCGGCGCCCGCTCGCTGCATCGCACCGCGCTGGGCTGGCTGGTGGCTGCAGGCAGCGCAGGCACGCTGATCCTGTGGCTGGCCGCCGACCCGATCATCCTGCTGCTCTACGGCGAACGCTTCGCCGACTGTGCGCCCATCCTCCGCGCCCTGGCGCCCTGCGTGCTGCTCACCTTCGTCAACTTCCTGCTCACCCACATGCTGGTAGCCCTGGGGCTGGTCCGGCAGCAGATGGTCATCTCGCTGGGCCTGATCGGGCTCAACATCGGCCTGAACCTGTGGTGGATTCCCCTGTGGGGTGGCGTCGGCGCGGCCTGGGCCACCGCTGTGACCGAATTGGCGCTGCTGGCCTGCTGCGTGCCCCTGGTCTGGGGCGGCCTGGCGCGCGCTGAGCGACGGGGCCCGATCGAGACGCGCTCGTCGCCGCAGGTGACGCCGTGAACACCGCCGCCAGCGACGACTGCCGGAACGTCGGCCTGCCGGGGAACGCGGCCGGCCTGGCCATGATGCTGCTGTGCATGTTGGCGCCGCTGGAGCTGCGCGTGGCCACCGCGTCGGCGGCCGGCCTGGCTGTCTCGGCCATAGAGGTCCTGGCGGCGTTGACGATCGGATTGGGTGGGCTGGCGGTCATGGCCCGCGCCGCCAACGAGCCCGGCACCCTTCGCTTCCTGCTGCGGCCGGCGCCGGTGGCGTTGTTTCTATGGGCAGGCGTGCACGTGGCCAGCGCTGGCTGGACGACCGGCGAGCCGATCATGGCGCTGAAGTTCGGCCTGCGGGTCACCGGCGGTGCCGCGCTCGCGATCATCGCCTGCCTGCTCGCCGATCGGCCACGATTCCGTGCACGACTGCGGTTGGGCCTGCTGGTGGGTCTGGGGCTGCTGACCGTGATCGCCGCGGCCGAGCGCCTCGTCGGCCAGCCGATGGAGCCTTTCTTGCGCCTGTTCCGGGACGAACCCACCTGGATGCTGGGCGAGCAGCGACTGTCAGCGACCTTCTACCACGCCAACACCTTTGCGGCGTATCTCGAATTGACCTTGCCATTCGTGCTGCTGCTCACCGCCGCTGGTTCAGCCACGCGGGCGAGTCGTTGGCTGCGTTGGACCTGGCTGCTGGCCTGCGGCGCCATGCTCAGCCTGACCTACAGCCGCGCCGGGCTGGTCGCCGGCATCATCGGCGCGGTCGCCCTGTGGATCGCCGCGCGACGGCAGCCGGGGCGGCAGTCTCTGGCACGTGTGGCTGCGATCTTCGCCGTCGGCATCACCCTGGCCTACGGCGCCAATCCGGACATGCGGGCTCGCTTCGGCCTCGAGGAGCGGACATACAAGGTGCGCTACTCCTTCTTTGCCGAGTGTATCGGCCACGTCGGAGAGATGGTCCGCATCCCCATGCGGATCAGCAACATCGGTCAGTGGCCGGTGTCCAATCGCCAGGCTCCCGGCCAGCTCGCGCACGTGGTCTGGTCGGGCGAGAGCAGCCCCGAGCCCTCCGCCTTCCGCTACTACTCCCTGCCCGATCTGAACGCCGCCGAACGCCACGAACTGGACGTACACATCCGGCTGCCGGAGCGGGCCGGCCTGTACACCACCCTCTTTGACATCCGCCGCAAGGGCATCCTCTGGATCGGCAGTGCAGGCAGCCCCATCGGCCGCCTGCCATGCGAGGCGAGGCCGGCCGACGTGGACCTGGTCGGGCCCTGGGATCCCGGGCCAGACGCCGGCCTGGGCCAGGATCGTGACATCCGCTTCCAGCGCCGGCCCCTGGAACTGTCCCGGCTGCACTACTGGCAAACCGCCTTGCGCCTCTTCCAGGCCCATCCCTGGCTCGGCATCGGCGCCGACCGCTTCCGTTTTGCCTACAAAGAACAGGTCCCGCCGCGGGCCTGGGATGAGCGCGCGCGGGCCCACTCGCTGGTCATGGAGACGGCCGCCAATCTCGGTCTGCTGGGCTTGCTGGCCCTGGGCCTGTTGGCAGGTGTGGTCGGCCGCGCTCTCTTCGAACGCTTGTGGCGACGCGACCGGACCGACGACATCGCCTTGGCGGCGAGCGCAGCGGTGCTCGCGTTCGGGCTGCACTCGCTGGTCGACTACTTCCTCGGCTATACCCAGATTCTGCTGATCGCCTGGCCGGTGATCGGCCTGGTCTGCGCCGATCTGCCGCGGCGCGCCCAGGCGACCGACAAGGAGGCTCCCGATGGCCACATCCCCGCCTGAGACGGCGACGATCGAGATCCTGGTCAACGATGCGCCGACCACCATCGCCAGGGGGGCGACCATCACCACCCTGCTGGCGGAGTTGCAGATCGAGGTTCAGCGGGTCGCGGTGGAGCGCAATCGGAGCATCGTGCGCCGCGCGAAGCATGACGAGACGGTGCTGGAGGCTGGCGATCGGATCGAGATCGTCGGCTTTGTCGGCGGCGGCTGAAGCTGCGGACTGTGGGCTCGCTATGGGGACGGCAACGCGGCCCCGATGCGCCGCAGCGAGGTGGGAATCCGGTAGTCGATGCCCATGTGGCCACCCTCGAATTCTTCGAGCGTGTACTCGATGCCATGGCTGGCCAGGCGACTGGCGAAGATGCGCTGCCCCACGTCCAGGTACCACTCGTCGCGGGTGCCGGCGTCCAGGTAGATGAGCCGCAGGCTGCGCAGGGCGTCCACATGGGCCTGGACCATGTTGACCGGATCGCAGGCCAGCCAGCGCTGCCAGACCCCATCGACGATCTCGCCCGTGTCCAGGTCGATGGGCAGGTCGGCGTGATAGATCGGCACGTCGGGATTGGGCGAATAGGCCTGCGCATAGGCGACGATCATCATCGCGCCGATGTCATCCGAACTACGTGAAGTGGTGCCGAAGAAGTGCTCGATGAACCCTTCCGGTCCGCCATGGGCGCGGAAGCGCTGAAAGGCCTTGCCCATGTCGGCCGGGCAGCACATGGGAAAGTAGCTGTCGCCGGCCGTGGAGCACATCAAGCCAAAGACCTCGGGATGGCGCATGGCCTGAATCATGGCGCCGTAGCCGCCTGAGCTCTTGCCGAATACGGCCCGGTGGTCCCGATCGGCGATGGTGCGGAAGCGGCGATCGACCGCCGGCACCAGCTCGCGCAGCAGGTAGTCCTCGTAGCGCCCGGTGGCCGGCGAGTTGCGGTACTGCGAGCCACCGAATCGGGTGAAGCAATCGGGGAAGGCGACGATCATGGGCACGATGTGCTCCGGGTCGTCCGCCGGCAGAGACATCATGCGATCGAGGGCGTCCGGGAGCGGTTCGACCCAGGCGCGGCTGGCGCGGGCCTTCATCTCTCCCCAGCCGGTGTAGCCGGCCAGCAGCCAGGCCACGGGGAAGCGACGCTCCGGGTCGTCATCGTATTGCGGTGGCAGGTAGACCGGAAAACGACGGGTCGCCGGATCGCCGAGGGGATTGTCGCGCAGGACTTCGGATACAACGGTGATGTCGACCAGCTGATCGGGACGGGAAGGGGCTGGCATACGGCACTCCTGAGGCCTGCGGTGAGATGTGGCACGACCCCTGCACATTCAAGGGCAGGGTCGAATCGTTCGACCGCGCCCCTTGGTCGCCGTAACCATCGGAAACTACGGGGCGTTCTTTGAAAACGACCACCGCGTTCGCGGCCTGGAGGCGACCTTAATGCCCCCGTCCCGCTGGCGCAAGCTTCATCCAGATCCGTCGGTCCGCATACTCGCTCGGACCGGTGCGCCCCACCATATGCGCAAGGAACCTGGAGGGTTGTCTGATTCCGCGCCGATCTGGGGCGGGCCGGACCCGCGTGGAGTAACGCTACTCCGGTTGCAAACGACCGAGAGCGGCAAGGTGGTCGCGAGTGTGGGATGAGTGACATGGCAGAACGAGCATTGCGCGTCTGCGACATCAACAACTTCTTCTCCGCTACAGGTGGCGGCGTGCGCCGCTATCACCTGGAGAAGTTGCGCCGTCTGGCCGGAGAGTCGGGCGTCGAGTATCACGTGATCGTGCCGAGCGATCGCGAGCAGACCGAGCGCTACAACGGCGCCACGATCCACCATCTGCCAGCCACTGAGATCCTGGGCAGCGGCTATCGTTTCATGCTCAACCCCTTCCGCCTGCGCAGCCTGCTGCAGCGGATCCGCCCTGACGTCATCGAAGTCGGCAGCCCCTACGTGCTGCCCGACCTGGTTCGCGTGGCCGCCCGCGGCCTCGGCTGCCGCATGGTCGGCTTCTGGCATGCCCACTACCCGATCGCCTACTTCAGCCGCCCCCTGCGCCGTACCAGCGGCCTGCTGGCCAAGCTGGGCGAACGCATCGGCTGGTGGTGGGCCCGCCGCACCTACGGTCGCTTCTCGGCCACCATGGCGGCGGCGAACTGCCTGCTGGATACGCTGCGCGATCGCGGTGTCGAGCAGGTGCGCTACACGCCCCTGGGCGTCGACCTGGAGATGTTCTCGCCGCGCCACCGCGACGACGAGCTGCGTCGCAGCTGGAACGCCGGCCCGGACGACGTGGTCATGGGCTTTCCCCATCGCTTCTGCGAGGAGAAGAATCTCAGCCCCCTGATCGCCGCCTACGAGCACATCCGGGCGACCACCGACCTCACGCCGCACCTGGTCTTCGCCGGCACCGGCCCGGGTCTGGAGCAGGTTCAGGAGCTGGTCGAGCGCTACCCCGAGGTTCACTACACCGGTTACCTGGAGCGACGTCAGGACGTCGCCGCGATGATCGCCTCGTGCGACGTCGTCGCGGCCCTGTCACCCACCGAGACCTTCGGCTTGTCGGCCGCCGAGGCCATGGCCAGCGGCACCGCGCTGATCGGCTCCGACGAATTGAGCGTCGGTGAGATGCTGCGCGACAGCCGCTGCGGCATCGGCGTCAGCGATCGCGACAGCGCGGCCATCGCCGCGGCCTGGATCGAGCTGCTCAAGCCGGGCCGGGCGCGCCTGCTGGGCGCCCGCGGTCGGGCCTTCGCTGCCGTGCAGTTCAACTGGCAGCGGACTTTTGATCGCATCTTGCGAGTGTATCGCGAAGTGGTGCTGACCGACGGCGAGACCCTGCCGGCGCGACCGGCGCTGCCGGCACCACAGCGCGTGGCGGCGGCACCTGCGGGCTGGGGTGCCTCCATCGCCCGCCTGATCGAAGACGACATCGCGGCTTCGCAGCCTGCTCCCGCGCCTACGTTGGCGCGCGTGCAGCCGGCCAGACGACGCACCGCACGGCTGGCGCTGGGCGCCCTCGCCGTGGCCGGGGCCGCTGGATCCGCCGGCAAAACTGGCGTGACCAGCAGAAGTGCGTAGAACATAGGGACCATCGGTTCGTTCGGACCCGCCCCGGCGTGGCGGGCAACCGGCTGCATGGGTTGAAAAATCGAGTGGTAAGGGCCGGTCGCACGAGGCGGCAGGTCCGATCCAAATGGAAATGGTTTGCGGCCCCTGACAGGGCCAACAGGAGAAGGACCATGAAGAAGTACTGGTGGCTCAGCGCCATCCTGGCCGTCGCCCTGGCGGCCGGCTGTGCGGACGAAGCAGATGACACACCGGCGACGGGCAACGACGCCGGCTCCACCGACACCGGCGCCAAGGACGACGCGGCCACGGGCGCCGACACCACGGCAGCCGCCGACACGGGCGGCCCCGCCTGCCTGTCTGCGCCCTACACGCCGACCTCAGTCGAGAAGGACTACTACGGCAAGGGTTGCTCCGAGCCGGCCGACCTCGGCTACCTGCAGGAGCTGGCCAAGGACACCACCAAGGGCGACGCCCTGCGCAAGGCGATCACCGACTGCCTGCTCGCCAAGGGCTGCAGCGGCAAGGCCAGCCAGAAGGAGAAGGAGACCTGCACCAAGGACTGCATCCTCAAGGATGCGCCCAAGGGCATCGGCGACTCCTGCGCGCTCTGCTACGCCATCAACGGCGTCTGCGGCTTCGACAAGTGCGTCGCCAAGTGCGCGGTGGACTCCGGCTCCCAGGGCTGCAAGGACTGCCTCGCATGCAACTGCGATCCGATCCTGCAGGCCTGCCAGCAGCTGCCGCAGCAGTAGATCGTCGACGACGGATCTGTCGATTCGTTCGGACAAGTTGAACCAGCGGGGGCCGTCCCGGGCGACTGGGGCGGCCCCTCGCCGTTTTGACTTTGCCGGTGGCCGGCCCTGTGGCACACTGCGCCGCGCTCTCAAGCAATCCGCACAGAACAACCGAGGAGATGGGCATGCACGCCAGGAAGATCATTGCGATGACCGCCGCTTTTGTCGGCATGATGGCCACCGGACTCGACGCCCGGGCGGGCAGCATCGAGTACCTGACCAACCTGAGCGCGGACTACATCCGCACCTTCAGTCGCAACGCCGTCACCGACGGGGTCGATGCGGCGGTCTACAACCCCGCCGGCGCCGCGTGGCTGAAGAAGGACGGCTTCTACCTGGGCCTCAGCACCCAGAGCCTGTTCGGCGAGTACTCCATCGAAGACGATGGCGTGAAGTACCCCGCCGACATCATGGTGCCGCTCGTTCCATCGCTGCACTTCGCCTGGAAGTCCGGCAATCTGGGCGTCGTGGGCGCGTTCACCGTGCCGGCCGGCGGCGGCTCGCTGGTGTACGAAAAGGGCGTGCCCTACCTCAAGCCTCTGGCCGCCTTCGCGGTCGACGACAAAGGCAACGCCAAGACCGGCACACCGCCGACCAATGGCGAGTTCTCCGGCGCCACGATCTTCTATGGCGGCACCGTCGGCCTGGCGTATCGCTACAAGATCTTCTCCCTGTCACTGGGCGGCCGACTGGTTCTGGCGACCAAGAAGATCGCCGGCCAGGCCACCTACGACGACGTCACCGCCGAGCTGGACGCCGAGAAGTCGGCCATGGGCTTCGGCGGCATCATCGGTCTGCACATCCAGCCCATGAAGGAGCTCAACATCGGCCTGCGCTACGAGCTCGAGACCCCGCTGGAGCTGGAGACCAAGTCCACCTCCGCCGGCCTGGGCGACATGGCCAACTGGAAGGACAAGGCCCTGGAGTCCTTCGCCGACGGGGCCAAGGAAGAGCGCCCCCTGCCGGCGACCCTGGGCGCGGGCGTGGCTGTGGGTCCGTTCAAGGGCCTGACCTTGAGCGCCAGCTTCCACTACTACTTCATCAAGGATGCGGACGCCTCCGACGACAAGGCCGGCGCGCCGGGCAGCGGCCTGGGCGGCTTCGTGCGGGGCTACGACGACGACTACGACAACGGCTGGGATCTTGGCATCAGCGCCGAGTATCAGGTCAACAAGGAGCTGCTGATCAGCGCCGGCTACATCCGCGCCAAGATCGGTGGCAACAAGAATACCTATGGTGACTTCGAGTACGTGCCGGACTCGAACTCCATCGGCGGCGGCGCTCGCTACGAGTTCATGACCGATCTCTTCCTGACCCTGGGATTCTCGCGTTCGTTCTACGACGAGGCCACCAACGATCCGATCACCGCGCCGGGCTTGGAGGCGCTGCTGGCGCCCAACGGCGAGACCTTCCGTAAGCGCATCTACGACCTTGCCCTCGGCGCGCAGTACAAGTTCTGATCGGTCGTTCCCACGAGCCAATAAGGCCGTGCAGTCGCCGGGCTGCAAGCCTTGACACACCGGATGCCCTGCCGCATTCTTCGCGCCCCGCATCGACCTGTCGGTGCGTCGCCCAGGTAGCTCAGTTGGTAGAGCAGGGGACTGAAAATCCCCGTGTCGGCGGTTCAAATCCGTCCCTGGGCACTGACTTCGAGGTTCATCGGAGGTCGCCGATGCACACCGCCCGCTGGCGGAAGTTCGAAGTTCCTGCCAAGGCGCGCGGCGCGCGCGCCGAAGAAGATGGGGCTGTAGCTCAGCTGGGAGAGCGCTGCGTTCGCAACGCAGAGGTCAGGGGTTCGATCCCCCTCAGCTCCACCTGGTAGGGGGCCATTCGGCGACCAAGCGAATGGCTCCCTCTATGTTTTTGGTCGCGAGGCAGCCCAACGTGGGCCGGTCGACGCGTACCGGGGGTGCCCATGACCGATCTGAGCTTCAGCGACCAATTGCACGCGCTGGCAGAAAACGTCGACACGCTCTACGTCATCGGACGCCAGGCGGATCTCAAGGACGGCTGGCCGGTGGCGAGCCTCTCCGAGGAGATCCAGTCGTTCGCAGCGCGCCTGGCAGAAGACGCCCAGCCTGGTCGCAGCGGCGGTCCCGCCAAGACCCTGTTGCCCGGCAACAAGCCCGGCAAGCTGGTCCTGGTCGCGCTGCACGACGAGATCTCGCGCCACCTGAGCCCCGCGCGTACGCAGGAGATCTATGACGCCATGCGGGGGGCCGTCGGTTCGCCCTCGGGCGCCATCGGCATCGTGCTGGCGCTGGAAAACCCAGCCCACGCCGCCGGCGCCGCGCGCGGCCTCGCCCGCGCCTTCCCGCTGTACCAGCGCAAGACCTCCGATCGGAAAGAAGCGCACGTGCAGGTGGTCCTGCTCGGCCGCGAGGGCCCCGTCTCAAACGTCGGACCCGTCGCCGACGGCGCCGCCGCGCTGCGACTGGCCCAGCGCCTGGTGGACATGCCCACCTCCGAACTCGACTGCGCCACCTTCGAGGCAGAAGCCCGCGGCGCCGTGAAATCGCTGCCGCACGTGACGGTCGACAGCATCGTCGGCGACGATCTGCTCGACGCCGGCCTTCGCGGCTTGCACGCGGTCGGCCGCACGGCCTCGGTGCCGCCGCGCATCGTCTGCATGGACTACAACCCACCCGGCGCCAGCGACACCATCGCGGTGGTCGGCAAGGGCCTGGTCTACGACACAGGCGGCCTCAGCCTGAAGATCGTCGGCGATCGCATGCTGACCATGAAGTGCGACATGGGCGGCGCCGCAGCAGTGCTCGGCGCCTTCGTCACCCTGGTCAAGCAGGGCGTGGACAAGCGGGTCGTCGCCGTATTGTCCATGGCCGAGAACGCCATCGGAACCACCGCATACCGTCCCGACGATGTCATCGAGATGCACAGCGGCAAGACGGTCGAGATCAACAACACCGACGCCGAGGGCCGCCTCGCCCTGGCCGACGCCTCTTCATGGGTCTGCCGCAAGTACAGCCCGTCGCTGCTCATCGATGCGGCCACCCTCACCGGCGCCCAGCTAATGGCCACCGGCAAGGGCCACGCGGGCATCTGCGCCACCGACGGCGAGCTCGAGTCCCTGGCCCTGGCGGCCGGACTGCGCTCGGGCGACCACTGCCTGGCCATGCTCTGGAGCCCCGAGCTGCTGCGCGCCGAGTTCAAGAGCAAGGTCGCCGATATGCGCAACTCCGTCGCCGACCGCATGAACGCCTCATCGGCCGCGGCCGGGCTCTTCGTCTGGGCGCACGTCGAGGATCTCGAGCAACGCTTCCTGCACATCGACCTGGCCGGCCCCGCCTTCCCGGACGATCGCGGCACCGGCTACGGCGTCGGCCTCATCTCCGAGGTGGTCAGCTCCCTGTAGCGACCCCTGGCGATCCGTTGGCTTTGTGCACAATCGCCGTTGATTAATTCAACACCGCACTGTTGAACGAGCCCGCCAAGCCGGCGCGGACAGCGTCGAAAATCGTCTATTTTCATTCTTTGTTACAGGCTGTTGTGAGTTTCTTTCCAGCGTGGCACGGGGGCTGGCATGGAACCTGCTCTATAGCCGGTCGAAGCCGACGCCCATCACAGGGAACCGTTCGGCGCCACGGCAAGGAGAACACCATGAAGACCCCCCTCGCGATCGCAGCAGCAGCCCTGCTCGCGCTGACCACCTGGACCACGGACGCCGCGGCGCTCGACTTCTGCCCCGACGGCGGCGGCTGCAAGTCCGGCGACGTATGCCACGGCGGCCTCTGCCTGCCAGCGGGCCTGATCTGCACCAGCGATGCCGGTTGCGCCAGCTACGAGAAGTGCGACTTCAGCTGCCCCCATGGTGGCGGCATCAACGTCACCTCCGTCGACGTGCCGCCGAGCTCGGGCAGCTCCGAGCCGGCCGAGCAGGGTGGCGGCTCCGACGGCGAGGATTCCTCCAGCTTCAAGGCCGAGGACGACAAGGACGACAGCAACGACAAGGAGCAGTCGGACCCGCCCGAGGGCAACGCCAAGAAGAAGCCCGGCTCGGGCGCCCCCGCTCAGCCACCGCAGAATACCTGCCCCAAGGCCAAGGGCGTCTGCGTGGCCGTGCCGGCCAAGACCAAGGCCAGCGCCGCGTGCAAGTCCTTCTGCGCCGCGGTCACCAAGTGCAGCTTCGGCAGCAAGACCGGCAAGGCGGTCTCCGGCAGTGGCAGCTCCACGCCCGGCAAGGCGCCCAAGCCCACCACGCCCGCCAAGGAGCCCCAGGAAGATGACAAGGGCGACCAGGACAGCGGCGGCAGCGACTTCGCGCCCTCTGATGGCGACAGCGATGACGAGCCCTCTGGCGGCAGCGACGGTTCCGACGGTGACGAGGGCGCACCCGCGCCCCCCGACGAGCCCGACGATGACGAAGAAGGCCCGAATACCGAGCCGCCTGGTGACAAGGACAACTCCGGTAAGAAGGCCCCGCCGAAGGATGAGCTCAACGTCGAGATCGACGCTTCCGGCTGCGAGTTCGCCTGCGCCCTCTGGGAGAACAAGAAGATCGCCGTGACGGAGACCGCCGCCGCGATGCAGTGCCTGGACAAGAACAAGGCCATGACCTGCGATGACCTGGGCAAGGCGTGTGAGTCCGAAGCCGAGGCGCTCGAGAAGGCGCTGGACAAGGACGACAGCTGGAAGCTGGCCATGGGCGGTGGCTGGGGCGCCTCCGCGCTGACCAAGTCCTCGAGCGACGACAACTCGGGCAACCCCGAGTCGCCCAATGCGGCCGGCACAGGCGGCGACGGCCAGGCCGAACTGGGTGCCCCGGCGCACAACCTCGGCAGCTCCGGCGGCTGCACGGCCAGCGCTTCGCCAATGGGCAACAGCGGCGGCGCGGCCTTCATCATCTTCCTCCTCGCTGGCGCCCTGATGCTCCGTCGTCGACTGACGGCGTGACGGGTTGATCCCCCGCAGCGGTCGTTTCGTCTCCACTGCAGCAACAGGAAGGAAACGAAACGAGAGACCGGCCGGGCAGCTGCTGTGCTGCCCGGCCGGGATGTTTTTGGTTGGGGGCCGGGGCTCAGCCCGGCGGTTCGGCCGCGGCTCCGGCGAGTTGGCCGCAGGCGGCGCCGATGTCCTGGCCTTTGGATTCGCGCAGGCTGATGGAGGCGCCCGCCGAAGCGACGGCGCGGGCGAAGCGGTCTACCACCTCGCGGGCGGGCCGGCTGTAGGGCGCGCCAGGCCAGGCGTTGAATGGGATCGCGTTGACGTGCGCGTCCAGGCGGCGGGCGATGGCCGCCAGACGACCCGCGTCGTCCAGGCTGTCGTTGACCCCGTCCAGCAACGCGTACTCCAGCGTCAACTTGCGGCTGCCGCGCTCGGGCAGGTCGGCCAGAGCGGCGATCATGCGCTCGATGGTCACGCCACGGCCGACTGGCATCAGGCGACGTCGGGTCTCTTCATCGGTCGCTGTCAGCGACCAGGCCAGGTTCACCGCCGGGTGTGCCGCCGCCAGGTCGGGCAGCCGCTTGGCCAGCCCGGCGGTCGACACGGTGATGCGCCTCGGCGAGAAGCCGTAGCCGTTCGGATCGGTCAGGATCGACAGCGCATCGATCACCGCCGCCGCGTTGTCCAACGGCTCGCCCATGCCCATGAAGACCAGATTGTGCGGTCGCGCCGCCAACGGGCCGCGCTCGCCGCCGGAGACACCGCCCCGAACCGCGCCGTCAGCCGCCAGCAGGCGGCAGGCGATGGCCACCTGCTCGACGATCTCGGCCGCGCTCAGATCCGCACGCGTGGGAATCTTCGCGGTGGCGCAGAAGTCGCAACCCATGCGGCAGCCCACCTGCGAGGACAGACATTGGGTGATGCGCCCGCCGCCCATGGGCATGATCACGGTCTCGATCGCCGTTCCGCTGATGGTGCCCAGCACCAGTTTTCGTGAGCCATCCAGGGCCGAACGGGCGTCGCGGAGAACGGGCAGCGCTGGCAGCGGTGCGCTCCGCTGCAGCCGGGCCCGCAGCGCCTTGCCCAGGTCGGTCATGGCCGCCCAGTCGCGCTCCATGCGAACGTGCAACCAGCGAAAGAGCTGATCGGCGCGAAACGCTCGCTCGCCGGCGCTGAGCAGCAACTCGCGCAGGCGCTGCCGCGGCAAGGAGGCGAGGTCGGCGTCGAAGAGCGGATCGTCGGGCGGGGGTTGGGGGGCGTCGGCCATGGGCGCGCAGGGTAGCCGACGACCGGCCGCCGGTCACCTCGGCGGTCGGCCACGGCGGGGCTGTCTGTCGTTTGACCGCCCCCCACCTTTGCGGCACGCTCGCTCCATGCACAGCGCTCGCCCCTTGCCGCTGACGACCGCCTTGACCTGCGCGGTGTTCGCGTTGGCGCTGTGGACACCCACGAACTCGCATGGGCAAGCCGGGGCCAAGAAGGCCGCTGCCGCGAAGAAGACAGCGCCCAAGAAGGCCGCCACCGCCAGGAAGCCAGCGCCCAAGAAGGCCGAAGTTGCTGCCCCTGCGAAGGCTGCGCCGATCGCTGATCCCGGCACCGCCATCGCCGCAGCCATCGTTGATCGCAAGGCCGGCCGCTTCGATCGCGCGTTCGCCACCCTCAAGTCGGTCGTCGAGGCGGACGCTCGCAATGCCCGCGGACATCACGAGCTGGCCACGCTCTACGCCATCCACGGCCAGTTCACCGAGGCGGCGCGCCACTTCCAGATCGCCTTGTCCGTGGACGCCAACCTGGTCGCCGCACGCCGCAACCTGGCCGAAGTGCTGCGCGCGGACGGTCGACATGCCGACGCCCTGGGTCACTATCGCAAGCTCGAGCATGACATCGATGGCCGCGTCTCCGCCTTGCGCGGAATTGCGCTATGCGAGGAGGCCCTGGGTCGCCCGGATGCCGCCCGCGCGCCGCTGCGCACGCTGAGCACGGATTACAAGGAGACGGAAGCGGGGCGCTGGGCTGCTGGTCACCTGGTATATCTCGATCAGCAGCGGGCCAGCGGCGACGTATCGCCGGCGGTGGCCGATCAGCAGGGCAAGCGCCTGTTCGACGAGGGCCGACATGCCGAGGCCGTGTCCTGGTTCGGCTATGCCATGAACGTCGCGCCGAACGCCGACCGTGCGTTCCGGCTGGGGGTCGCCCGCATGGCGGCGCGCGATCACCTGGGCGCCGTTGCCGCGCTGCAGCATGCCCTGCGCCTTGATCGCGGTCACAAGGCCGCCATGAGCGCCTATCCCACGGCCCTGCGGAAGCTGCGCAGCGTCGGCGTGGGCGGCCAGGATGTGGCCCTGACCAGCACTGTCGGCGGCACGCCTGGCGCGCGGGCTGCGGCGGCGTTGCTTCGCGGTGACCTGTTGCTGGCCGAGCAGATCGCCAAAGCGGGTAACAAGGGCCGCTACAAGGGCATCACGCTGCTGCTGATCGCCGCCGAAGCGGCGCTGCGGGCCGGGCGACTTCACCAGGCCGACAAGAACCTGCGAGCCGTATTGAAGCGACAGCCGAGGCACCCCACCGCCATCGCAGCGATGGCCGAGACCAGCTACCGCCGCGGTCGTCACACCGACGCCCGACGCCTGGCTGGTCTGGCCCATCCGCCGCGCGATCCGAGCGCCCGCGGCCTTCCGGTGGCCGATCTGGAGCAATACGTGCGCTGGCGCCGCGATTACGTCGATCGGCAGCTGGCCATGGCCGTCGATCCGCTGCGCAAGCCGCCCATGCCCTTCCAGCTGGTCGAGGGCATCGATCCGGAATCGCGCCTGCCGGCGAAAAAGGCCGCGTCCCCAAAGCCCTGACTCGCGCCCGATGTCAGTGGGCGAGGGGCGGGCTCTGCAGCCTCCATTCGCCGGGCTGATCAGTCTTGAAGATTGCCCAGCTCGCGCGCCTTCTCGGGACCGGTCTCGAGGACTTCCGCCCCTTCATCGAGCTTGAGGAATTGGCGACAGGCCTGGTCGAGCAGTTCGCCTGAAGCCGGATCGCCGAGATTGAGACGATACTCGTTGATGATCTTCAACTGCGTCTCCAGCCAGACACCCCAGCAACCGCTACCGACGCGCGCTTTGATCTCGCCGCGCGTGGGCTCGCCGAATGGAATGCGAGCGCTGATCGGCTCCTCTTGCTGACCACAGCAGGCACAGGTCACGTTTTCAGGCTGGCTCATGTTGCCTCCAGGCCGCTCTTGGGCGGAAGGCCTGCGGGTGTATCCGGCTGCGCGCAGGGTGGCAAGTCCAGCCGCCCGGATGCCCGAATTCGGACGCAAACCGCGGGCAAAGTGCAAGCCTCCGCGAACGGTCCGAAAACGCCCAGGACGCCCGATTTTGCCTATCGCACTGCTTGACTCCCGGCAACCACGGCACAACACTCCGCCGTCCACGGACCCGCCGGGTCCCGCATCGCCACGGAGCGGAACGATGAGCGACAACAAAAAGGTCATCCTCGCCTACTCAGGCGGACTCGATACGTCGGCCATGTTGCACTGGCTGCGTTACGAACAGGGCTACGAAGTCATCTGCATGACGGCGGATGTCGGCCAGGGCGAAGAGTTGAGCGGACTGCGCGAGAAGGCGCTCAACAGCGGCGCCAGCGACATCCACATCATCGACGTGCGCGAGGAGTTCGTGCGCGACTTCGTCTTCCCGGCGATTCAGGCCAACGCGGTCTATGAGGGCTACTACCTGCTGGGCACCGCCCTGGCGCGACCGGTGATCGCCAAGGCCATGGTCGACATCGCCAACGAGGTCGGCGCCAACGCCATCGCCCACGGCGCCACCGGCAAGGGCAACGATCAGGTTCGTTTCGAGTTGACCGCCTATGCGCTCAAGCCCGAGATCGAATGCATCGCCCCCTGGCGCAGCTGGCCCTACAGCGGCCGTGAGGACCTGATCGCCTACTGCAAGCAGCATGGCATCCCATACGGCAGCGCCGAAAAACCCTACTCATCCGATCGCAATCTGCTGCACATCAGCTTCGAGGGCGGCGTACTCGAGGATCCGTGGTACGAGCCGGACAAGGAGATGTTCCTGCTCTCGGTGGATCCCTTGGACGCCCCGGACGAGCCGGAATCGGTCGAGATCCAGTTCGTCGACGGCATCCCCGTGGCGGTCAATGGCGAGACCCTGGGCCCCGCAGACCTGCTCGCCCGCTGCAATGAGCTGGGCGGTCGTCATGGCGTCGGCCGGATCGACATCGTCGAGAACCGCTACGTCGGCATCAAGTCGCGCGGCGTCTACGAGACACCCGGCGGCACCCTGCTCTACCACGCCCACCGCGCCGTGGAGCAGATCGTGCTCGACCGCGAGGTCATGGCCCTGCGCGACAGCCTCGTGCCGCAGTTCACTCGCCTGGTCTACAACGGCTACTGGCACTCGCCTGAGATGCGCCACCTGCTGACGTTCATGCAGGCGACCCAGAAGGGCGTCTCCGGCGTCGGCCGTCTGCGCCTGTACAAGGGCAGCTGTGTGATCACCGGCCGCAAGGCCCGCAACTCACTGTACAACCCCGAGTACTCCACTTTCGAGAAGGACTCGGTCTACAACCAGGCCGACGCCGAAGGTTTCATCCGCCTCAACGCGCTGCGCCTGAAGCTCAACACGTACCGAGATCGCGCGGCGCTGGTCGATCCGACCGACCAGGTGCTGCAGGCGCTGAGCAAGATGAAGGATGGCTACATCGAGTAGTCCCGCAGCAGCAGCTCAGGGTTGACGTCAGGTGCAGGGGAGGTGCGCATGAACGCCAGACTCAAGGTCTTCGCAGGGCGCAGCCATCAGGCCCTGACGACGTCGATCTGCGACTCACTCGACCTGCCGCTCGGGCAGAGCGAAGTGGTGGAGTTCTCCAACGAGAACATCATGGTCCGCATCCTGGAGAACGTGCGCGAGTGCGACGTCTTCTACGTGCAGACCTCGGCCACGCCGGTCAACGATCACCTGGTCGAGACCCTGATCGCCATCGATGCGCTGAAGTCCGCCTCCGCGGCGCGCGTCACCGCCGTGCTGCCCTACTTTCCGTACGCGCGGTCGGACAAGAAGGATCAGCCGCGAATCAGCATCTCGGCACGCCTGGTGGCCGACCTGCTCGAAACCGCAGGCGCTGATCGGGTGCTGACCATGGACCTGCACTCGCCGCAGATCCAGGGCTTCTTCCGCCGGCCGGTGGACCAGTTGGTGGCGGCGCCGATCATCTGCGATCACCTGCGTACCTGGGACCTGGACAACACGGTCCTGGTCGCCGGCGACGCCGGAGAAGCCAAGGAGCTGGGCCGCTACGCCAACCGTCTGCACCTGCCCATGGCAGTGGTGGACAAACGACGCCTGGGCAACGATGACAAGGCCGTAGCCACGAACCTGATCGGCGATGTCTCGGGCAAGCGAGCGATCATCGTCGACGACGAGATCGCCACCGGCGGCACCATCGTCGAGGCCGCCAGATTCCTGTGTGATCGCGGCGCCACTTCGGTGTCGGTAGCGGCGACCCATGGCGTGCTCAGCGGGCCCGCCATGACCCGGATCGACGGCCCCGAATCGCCCTTCGAGCGGGTGGTCATCACCGACACGGTGCCGCTGGGCAAGAAGGCATCTCCGCGCCTCACCGTGCTCTCGGTGGCGCCCTTCTTCGCCAAGGCGATCCGTCGCATTCACGACGGAGACTCGGTAAGCGATTTGTTCTGATTTCAGTGGCATCCGTCGTGGAGCACGCTCATTGCTCGCCCCTCGGGCGACGTGCGTGGAATGCCGCCAACCGCCGAATCGTTGGGGCCTTGTGGTCTCCGGGGCGATAGAGACTTTGGCCTCCGGTAGGCCTCGTCTGCTAATCTATGGGGGTGGAGGCACCGGCCATCGACAAGCTGCGCACCACCGTTCGGATCAGTTTTGCCGCCGTCGCTGGGGCGGCCATGGCTTGGTGGTTGCTGGCCGGTCTGGCCTGGGTGATCGAGCGCGATCGGCCCAATCCGGCGGTGCAAGCGGCCAAGCAACGGCAAGCTGCGCGCGCCCACCAGGGCAAGCGGGCGCGTCGACTGACCGCCGTGGTGTTGCACAGGCCCAAGGCCAACAAGACCACGCAGCTCGTAGCGGCGGCGAAGAAAAAGAAGAAGAAGCCCAAGCCTGTGGAGAAGCTGGACGGCCAGGTGGTCGAGACCGCCCGACCCGAGCGCGAAGAGCGGGCGGCGGTGGCCAAGTACCTGGGCCGCTGGGATATGAAGGTCGAGCGCGAGCAGAAGAGCCGCGGCCAGAAGCGAAAGTCGCAGCAGCTGGGCAAGGTCCGCATCGACAAGCCGTCTCGCCTGCAGAGCCCGGACTCCAAGAGCAAGGCCCCGACCCGCATCGCGTCCCGGCAGCAACGGCGCAAGAAGCGCGTGCCCAAGGGCAACAAGCTCAAGTCCACCAAGGCGGAGGCGAAGAGTCCGGGAGAGGGCGCTCTGGCCAAGGCGGGGGTGGCCAAAGATGGGCCCGGCATTCGGCGCGGCGGCGGACAGGACAAGCCTACCCCCAAACAGCCCTCGGTCATCCGCGGGGCCCACAGCGACATGCTGCTGCCGGCTACCTCACCGGGCAACATCCTGCACAACATCCAAGCGCTCGCCGGCAGCCCGGGCAGCGACGACTACCTGCCCCAGGTGCTCGACGAAGGCGACACCAACCTGCTGAACACGCGCAAGTTCCGCTATTGGGACTTCTTCCAGCGGGTCAAGGATCGCGTGCGCTCAGAGTGGAATCCGGCCAGCGTCTGGCGTTCTCGCGATCCGACTGGCAAGCGATACGGTGTGCGCGATCGGCTGACGGTGGTGAGGGTGACACTGGACCCCGATGGCGCGCTCAAAGCCATCCGCGTAGCCCAGCGATCCGGCCTGCCCTTCCTTGACGACGAGGCGCGACGTGCCTTCACTGCTGCTGGCCCGTATCCGAATCCGCCGCGGGGGCTGATGAATGGCCAAGGCGTCGTCGAGTTCAAGTTTGGCTTCATGTTCGAAATCTCCTCGGCCCGCTTCCGCTTCTACCGCATGGGGCAATGAGCGCCCCCGTATGAAGCGCCGCCTGTCGTCAGGTGCCCTGTTGTTGTTGGCGGCGTTCTTCTTCGCGACCCCCTCGCTACAGGCCAAGACAGCAGCCTCCAGTCCGGGGCTGACGCTGCATATCCAGCTACACGACCTGGATGCCCGCCGCCGTCCGCCCCTGGAACGCCTGACGCGGCGCGCCCTGCGCGATGTGGAGAGCGTGCTGCACGCCCGACTGGAGGGCGACCTGCACGTGGACTTTGTGGGCAGCGACACGGCCTTCCGCAAGGTGGTCAAGGCCAATGGCGGCGGCGCCGGACATTCCGAACCGTGGATCGCCGGCCTGGCGATGCTGCATTCCGACCGCGTGATCGTTCGCCTGGGCGGCCACGGGCTGCTGCGCACCTCGGAGGTCACCCGTCACGAGATCGCCCACGTGGCCATCCACGCCCTGGCGGGACAGCGCTGGCTGCCCCGCTGGTACCACGAGGGGGTGTCCATGCTGGTCGCGGGCGAGGCCACCTTCGATCGTCTCAAGGAAGGGATCGGCGCCGCCGCATTTGGCCAGTTGGATGACCTCGGCAACCTCGATCGTGGCTTCCAGGGCAACCGCATCGCAGCGGAACGGGCCTACGCGGTCTCAGCCGGCTTCCTGCGCTTCGCCGTGCGCCGCACCGGGAAATCTTCGGCGCTGGCGGATATGCACCGCCGCATGGCGCTGGGTCTCGACTTCGGGCCTGCCTTTATCGCTACGTTTGGTCTGTCACCAGACTCCCTGTTCGAGATCTACAGCCACTACATCAGCACCTCGTCCAACCGCTGGACGGCGATGCTGACGGAGTCGGCGATCTGGTCCCTGCTCTCGGTCCTGTTCATGTTCGCCATGTTGCTGGGCTGGCTGCGACGGCCAAGCATGGAGCCCGACGAACCCATGGACCTGGCAGCCATCGCACACGCCGGCGAGGCGGCCATGCGCAGCGGTCGTTTGTGGCAACCGCCGCCGGTGGAAAGCGACGCTGAGGCCGATCCGACACCGCCCCAGGCGCCCGCTGAAGGCATGCGGGCCCAGCGTCCGGGACCGGGCGCCATGCGGGTATCCCACGACGATCCGGAAGAGTCTTTCGAGATCCATTGAGTTGCCCACCCATCGGCCGCTTGATCGCCATCGATCCGCCCGTCCGAAAACCCGTTGACAGCCCGATCCACCGCTGCCTATAAGCGAGCGCAACAGCCCCGAGCCCCGGCCCGATCCCATCGCCGGCGCGTCCCTGCAGCCACCTCAATCGCCGCGCGCCGACCATGACCCCAAGCCCCATCCGCCTGCGCCCTCACCTGCTCCGCCGCATTCACCTGCGCGCGTTGCTGACGGCCATGGACGGGGTGCAGGATCGCCTCAACCAGGCCGATGTACTCGAAGCCGCCGGGCGGTTCTTCGATCGTCGCTTCGAGGACGGTGAAGAGCTGTCACGCTGGCTGCGCGAGCGCGAGGCGCACACGCAGTTCCATCCGTGGCTGCTTTGGGACGCCCGCCTGGCCACTGGCCGCATGGGCGCCCGCTTGCTGCGTAGCCAATTGGCCAGCGGCGGCGCCGATCGCGAGGTCGCCGAGGCCCTGCTCGCCACCGAGGCGACGGTCTACCAGGTGATCGGCACCAACGAACACAGCACGGTGGTCGAGCGTGTCGCGGACGGCCGCTGCCTGGCCCTGGATGAGCCTGTGCTGCAGGCGGTGTCGACCCAGGGCGAGCTCCTGGTAGCGCGAATCCTGGATCTGGGCGATTGCCACCTGCTGGACGCAGTGCACGCCTGCCTGCCGCCGGCGGGCCGACCCGCCATGGTGCGGGCGGCCCGCAAGGTGACGACCCTGCCGGCTGAAGATCGCCTGCCCAAGTTGCTGGCCGCGGCCTCACGTGCCATGCGCCGGCTGGTGGACGACCTGTCGCCCCTGACCGGACCGGAGGGAGAGCCGCTGGTGCGCGCCACCCTGGTCTTCGAGGGCACCGACCGCGAGACGGTCGACCGGTTGATGGGCGCTGCCGCCCAACGTGGCGACCTGCTGCGACGCCGGCCCGGCCACTACGTGATCGCGCGGCAGAGTTTCGGCCACGTGGGCGCCAGCCTGCGCACCGTGGGCCGACGCCTGCACGTGACCACCAGTTCGGTGAGCCGCCTGGAGCGTATCCGCACCGATCTGGAGGCAGCCCTGCCCGAGCTGCGCTACCGCCTGACCCTGCTGCGTGACCTGAACGCCCTGCTGGGCGCCGACCTCGAAGAAGGGCGCGGCCACGAGGAGCTGGCCCGCCTGACCCAGGAATGGGTCGAGGAATATCTCAGCCGGTTCCAGGACACGCCGCAGCGCACATTGGACGATATGACGCCGCGCGAGGCCGTCCGCACGCGCCGCGGTCGCGACAAGGTGCTGGCCATGTTGCGGTCAGTGGAGCGCGTATCCGAGACCGTCGGCGCCGACTGCCGCTCGCAGATGGACACGATCCTCAACGAGTTGGGCCGCCGCGCCGGCCGCGAGAGCTGAGCTCGGCAGCGCAACAAGCGGCAGACGGTGCCCCGCCCTCAGTGACCAATCGGCTCGAAGGCCTTGCAGAAGAGCGGCATCCCCGTGTCGTCGAGGATCTCGATCGGCTCCCGAAGCAGGAAGTCGTTCGGCCAGCCCTGGCTGCACTCGCCGCTGGGCAATTCAAAGCTGCAATCCGGACATCGCCACTGCAAACCCATGGCCTCAGCCTCGGCGCGAAACTCTGCGTTGAGGCGATCGCGCACCTTCCCTGTGCCGAAGCGAGGCATGAAGGGAACCTTCAGGCGCGGTCGGTTCATCTGCGGGCCGCCAGCCAGCGCTTGAACTGAGCGATCAGGGCGCGTTCTTCGGCGGTCGCCGAGCGCTCGGCAGCTGCCAGATGGGCGACTCGTTGGCCGCCGCTGCTGGCCAGGGCGCGCAGCATCGCCGCCCTCGCGCCGCCCCCCTTGTCGCCGACCAACCACAGTTGATCGCGCAGCGCGGCGCCCTTCTGCATTCGGATCAGGGCCAGGGCCACGCGCAGCTTGGACTCCTTGCCCGCCAGGGCGGCTTGGGCCACGAACCGTTCCGCCACCGCCGGCTGCCCGGCCCGCACGCAACCGTCCACGGCCAGGTCCCGTAGAGCGGGCGCCGGCGCAAATACCTCACCCGCGGTGATCAACAGCGGGCGCGCGCCGCGCACATAACGCTTCAGGAATCGATCGATGGCCCGCGTATCGGCCCCCTGCCGCACGGGCCCATAGAAGAGCTTCGCGGCCTTGCGCATCAAGCCGACGCGCAGGCGCTCGGCCCCCTTGCACAGCCCAGACCAGCGCCCCTTGCGATGCGACCTGGCCAGCGGCCGCAATTCGACCCGTTCGCGCGTCGCTCCCGGCAGGGGATGCAGCGGTTGCCACTGGTGCAACAGGTCCCCGTCGGGCAGCGCTTTCGGCGACTGTGACGGCGTCGGTGGCGGAGCCGCTGGGGCGGGCTCGGCGGTCAACACGATCAAGCCGATCAACGCCAGCGCGGCGGCCAACTGACCGAACGGCTGTCGAATCACTCCCTTCGGGCCAAGGCGAGCGTGCTTCATCCCGTAGTCACCGTGCGCCAGATCGACGCCTCAATGGGCCCCTGGGCTGCCGTCTTGACACCCTCGCGCACCATCCTAACCTGCGGCCGGCCAACGCGACACCCCCCGCAACGGGCCATCGCAACGCGATCCCGTGGGGGCGAGTCGCAAACCAGGACCGATCGCACCTGGGAATGCCACGGCGACCCGGGGTGTTGGCTCGGCCCGAAAGGCATCTTAGATGCCCGTCATGGTCGGCCGTCGGTGGCCAGATGGTCCAACACCATCGCTACGGACAGCGGCTCATCCAGTTAGAAAAGGAGCACCAGATGGCAGCACAGCCCGTCATCAAGGTCGGCAACCTGAAGAAGATGTACGGCGACTTCGCCGCGCTCAAAGGCATCTCTTTCGAGGTTCAAGGCGGCCAGATTCTCGGCCTGCTGGGCCCCAACGGCGCCGGCAAATCCACAGCCATGAAGATCCTGACCAGCTTCATCTCGGCCACCGAGGGCGAGGTGGAGATCGATGGCATCGACCTGTTCTCCGATCCCATCGAGATCCGTCGACGCATCGGCTACCTGCCCGAAACCACGCCGCTGTATACCGACATGTTGGTCTACGACTACCTGCAATACGCCGGTGAGATGCGCGGCATCTCCAAGGATGAGTGCAGCAAGAAGATCCACGACCTGGCCCGCAAGATCGGCTTCGTCGAGAAGATCGGAATGCCCATCAGCACGCTGTCCAAGGGCTACCGGCAGCGCATCGGGCTGGCCCAGGCGTTGCTGCACAATCCCAAGATCCTGATCCTGGACGAGCCCACCTCGGGCCTGGACCCCAACCAGATCGTCGAGATCCGCAAGCTGATCAAAGAGCTGGGCAAAGATCACACGATCATCTTGTCGACCCACATCCTGCCCGAGGTGCGCGCCACCTGCGATCGCATCGTGATCGTGCACCACGGCGAAGTGGTGGCCGACGGCTCCATCGAAGAGCTGGACGGCCGCGTCACCGATACGCACGTGATGATCGTGTCGGTGGCCGATAAGGATGGCATCGAGACGGACGCCGTCACCGCTGAACTGGCCGCCCTGGACGGTGTGATTGGCGCCCGCGTCAGCGGCTTCGGCAACGCGCCGGTGCCCCACCACGACTTCGAGGTCGACGCCAAGGCGGACCTGCGCACCGCGCTATTCGACTGGGCCCGCAACGGCGGCCATACGCTCCTGGAGCTGCGCCGCAAGGGCATGGATCTCGAGAGCATCTTCCAACGGCTCACGCAAGAGGCATGAGGAGGACCCGACGATGAAGCAGATCTGGATCATCGCGAAACGGGAGACGGCGGCGACCTTTGACTCGCCCATCGCCTACATCGCGGCCACTGTCTTTCTGATCGCCACTGGCCTGATGTTCTTCTTTGGCATCGACGGCTCGGCGGACTTCTTCGAATCGCGGCAGGCAACGCTCCGGCCGCTCTTCGACTCGGCGCCATGGGTGCTGGCGGTCATCCTGCCGGCGGTCACCATGCGACTGGTCAGCGAGGAGCGCAAAGCCGGCACATTGGAGCTGCTGGTCACCCTGCCAGTGAGCGATTTGACCATCGTGCTGGGCAAACTGCTCGGCTCCATCGGCTTCCTGGTGGTGGCTTTGGGGCTGACGCTGGTCTTCCCCCTGCTGGTGATCATCGTCGGCGATCCGGACGTGGGCGCCATCATCGGCGGCTACATCGGCCTGCTGCTGATCGGCATCACGTTCCTGGCCTTGGGCCTGATGACCTCGACC
The DNA here is from genome assembly GCA_964438735.1 of uncultured Enterobacteriaceae bacterium. GTDB lineage: Bacteria > Myxococcota_A > UBA9042 > UBA9042 > UBA9042 > CAYTLW01. The sequence continues at coordinate 46,880 of CAYTLW010000014.1, forward strand.
CTGACAGAGAACCAGATCGTGGCCTTCATCCTGGGGCTGCTGCTCTGCGTCTTCTTCTGGACCGCCACGGACGCGCTCATCAAGCTCGCCTTCGAGCGCCCACCCACCGCCCTGCTGCTGCTCACCTTCAAAAACCAGTTCAACGCCTTCGCCAAGGGCGTCGTCGACATGCGCAACGTCATCTATTTCGGCTCGGTCACCGCCGTGGCCGTCATCGCATCGACGTACTCGCTCAAGTCGCGCAACTGGAAGTAGTCGGAGGCCACCCATGAAAAGCAAGCATAAGCTCCGCATCCGCACCGACGCCCTGGTCCTGCTGGTCGCTTCCATCGGCGTCGCCATCGTGCTCAACGCCCTGGTGCTGCGCGTACCGGCGCGCCTGGACCTGACCCGCAACAAGGTGCACACCCTGTCCGACGCCAGCGTCGAGGCGACCCGCGCGCTCGAAGGCGTGACCGTCATCGCCTACATCAGCAAGAAGCTGCCGGAGACCATCCCGACCCAGTTCGGCAAGATCTCGGTCAAAGGCATCGACCGGGCCTTCCGTGACAAGCTCGAAGAGTACGCTGCCGCATCCGAAGGCAAGATCCGGCTGGTCTACGCCGACGTGGACAACCCCGGCCAGGGCACCATCGAGGAGCAGGCTGAGGCGGCCAAACTGGACATGTTCTCGTCCACTGAAGCCGCCGTGGAGGGCAACCAGCTCAAGTTCGCCCGCTACGCCATGGGCGCGACCCTGCACTACAAGTCGGTGCGTGAGGTCTTTCCCAAGGCGCTGGAGCCGGGCTTCTTCGAGTTCGAGCTCACCAAGCGCCTGCTCCGCCTCAAGGAGAAGTACGACCAGGGCCTGCTGATGAAGGACCTGCTCGCCGACGGCAAAAAGGTCTTCGAGGCGGTCGACAAGTGCAACAAGAAGGTCCAGGAGATCGGCAAGGTCGAGGAGAAGAAGGACGCCACTGGCGGGTTGTCGCTGGCGGCGACCAAGGTGGACCCGGCCCAGAAGCGGGTCAAAGCGCTCCAGGGAGCCAAAACCGATCTGGAGGCCGCCTGCGGCCCAGCGATCAACGGCCTGGCGTCCGCCGAGGCATCGCTCAAGGGCCGCAACCCCTTCGTCGACAACCTGCTGGCGACGGCAGGGCAGTTCAAGAGCGTCTATGCCGAGATGAACAAGTACCTGGCCGGTCAGGGACAGGGCAAAGGCCAGGTGCCCACCCACATGGCCGTAGCCCAGCTCATGGGACTGCTCGAACAGCTCGCCGGCGAGGTCGACAAACGGCACACAACCCTGACCGACAGCCCGGGCCAGAAGAAGATCGGCTTCCTCTGCGGCCACGGCGAGTTCTGTCCCTTCGCCGAGAAGGATCAGCTGGTCGATGCGCAGCTCGGCATGATGTTGCAGAACAACCCGATGATGAAGAACATCGTCGACACCGCCAAGCAGATGTCCACGGCCATCGACCAGACCAACTCGCGCATCGGCGACGGCTTGTTCGGCAAGGCCGGCTTCGCCATCACCAAGGTGGCCTCGGGTTCGCCGATTTCGGACGACGTCAGCGCGTTGATCATCTACGCCCCGCGGCTCAAGATCCCGGAATATGATCGCTACCAGATCGACCAGTTCCTGATCAGCGGTCGGCCCGTGGCCGTGCTCGCCCAGCAATGGGAAGTGGCCGTCAACAACCTCAAGGCGCCGACCGAGATCGGCCAGGACATGCTGGTCAACTACAGCGGCATGAGCCGCACTGACAGCAACATCGGCGACATCCTCAAAGGCTACGGCATCGAGTTGGGCAACGACATCGTGCTCGACAGCGAGCACGTCGACACCCTGCGGGTCATGGAGTACCAGAATCGCGGCGGCCTGACCTTCCAGACCCAGCGCGACTTCCCCTACGCGATGATCCCGGTCGCCAGCGACTTCTCCCAGGAACACGCCCTGACGCGCTCCATCCACTCCCTGTCCATCCCCTTCGTCACCAGCGTGAAGGCCTCCGACGCCCTCAAGGCGGACAAGACCTTCGAAGTCTTCGACCTGATCAAGACGTCGGATACTTCGCTGGCACGCCCGGGCACCTTCGAGGTCAACCCCATCGGATTGCGCGACGAAGTGGTCACGCTCAAGCCCAACGGCCCGCACACCGTGGCCGTGCTGGTGCGCGGACCCTTCAAGTCTGCTTTCGCCGGCAAAGAGATCCCCAAGCGCCCCAAGAAAAAGAAGAAGGCCTCCCCCTTCCCCATGCCCGACGAAGAAAAGGACGAGACCGAGACCGATCGCGAGCTCGCCAAGCGCCGATTCAAGGGCCAGGGCGCCGGCCAACTGCTGGTGGTGGCCTCCAACCTCGGCATCGAGGGCCTGACCCGCGAGACGGTGCTGGCCGGCTTCACCGCCACCAAGGTGGCCAAGTTCTCGGTCGAGGCCCTCAAGTCCTACCAGGAGTGGCAGGCCAACTTCCAGAACTGGCAGATCCGCATCGGCCAGGTCTCGCACCTGCTGCAGGATAACCTGCGCTTCATCAGCAACATCATGGACTGGTCCACCGCCCACGAGGCGCTGGTGGACATCCGCAGCAAGGGCGACACGCGCCGCCCCATGCGCGAGGTGAAGCCGGACGAGGCGCGCAATATGCGCCTGGCCGCCATCCTCGGCGCGCCGCTCCTGCTGCTGCTTTTCGGCTTCCTGCGCCTGCAGATGCGCCGGCGCCGCTCCGAGCGGCTGCAGAAGGGTTGATCACAGGGCCACGATCAGATCGATTGGCGACGTCCAGGCGACGTCGACTTTGAGAAGGAAGGTGTCATGAACCGTTCGACGCTCATCATGTTGGTGCTCTTCGTCGTGCTGCTCGGTGCCTGGTTGATCTCCCAGCGGCCGGCGACGAGCGAAGGTCCGCCGCCCCTGGCTGTGGAGGGCTTCGTCGAGGGGGTCTCGTTCCAGGACATCAAGATCCTGAACAAGGACGAGGACTCGCCATATACGAAGTTCATCGTGGAGCGGCAGGGCAGCAAGGTGGTCATGGAGCTGCAGCCGGGGCAGGAGAAGGTCAAAGCTGGCGAAAAGAAGTGGAAGGCCGTGCACACCGACGCCGACGGGGAAAAACTCGAGACCTGGGGCCAGGCCTACCGGGTGCGCCTGTGGAACCAGGCGCTGGCGTTGAGCTTCCGCTCCTCCTATTCCTTCGAAGCCACCGACGCCGAGCTCGCCGAGTACGGCCTGGCGCCGGACAATGCCGTGACGTTCATCGCCGAGGGCGCCGGACGCACGGTCAAGCTCACGGTCGGCAAGGTCGACAAGACCGGCGAGGGCGACACCGACGCCACCACCTGGGTCATGAACCCGGAGGTGCCCAAGGTGGTCTATCAGGTGGCCGGACGCGACCTGCGCACCGAGTTGGCAGCGCCGTGGAAGGACATTCGCGAGCGCAAGCTCTTCGAGTGGAAGCTGCCCGAGGTCGACCGCATCGAGCTGGTCAATCCCAAAGATACGCGCACCGCCAAGGTCGTCATGACCCGGCCGCCGCTGACCGCGGAGCAGAAGAAGAAGCTGGCCGAGGGCCCCAAAGACAAGGACGCCAAGGACGCCAAAGACCCCAAGGACCCCAAGGCCGACAAGGATGACAAGGAGATCCGCAAGGCCAGCGAGGGCTGGATGATCGCCGAGCCGACCGGCTATCCGCCCGGCGATATCGGCGACTGGCTGGAGTCCCTGGAGCGCATGCAGGCGACGGATTACAGGCCCTTCAAGGATGGCAAGCTGCCGCCGGATTCAGGGCTGGGCAAAGACAAGGGCGTGCGCGTGACCGTGAGCGGCGGCGGCAAGAGCGACACCTTCATCATCGGCGGCAAAGGCGACAACAAGGACGGCGACGTCTGGGTGCAGGTGGAAGGACGCACAGAACTCTACCTGGTCGCCTCCTGGTCGACCGATCAGTGCATCAAGAGCCTGGATGGGGTGCGCGATCTACGGCTGCTGGGTGCAGGCAAGTCGTCCAAGTCCAGCTACCTGATCGCCAACGGCGTCAAGGGAAGCCTGAAGATGACCCGCAAAGACGGCAAGTGGGACGCCGGCAAGGCCGAGATCGACGCCAAGAAGATCGACGACTTCTTCAGCGACCTCGACGGCGTCCGGGTCGAGTACGACAGCGCCAGGACGCGCGCCGCAGCTGGACTGGACAAGCCCGAGTACACCTACGAATTCGAGGTCGAGGGCAAGGCGACTCGCCTACAGGTCGGCGCCAAGCAGGGCGAGGATACCTATGGCGCGCTTGGCGATGGCGACGTATTCAAGTTCCAGAGTTGGAATGCGGATCGCCTGCGCAAGGGCCCGAATGACTTCGCCGACAAGCACCTGGTCGAGTTCGATAAGGGCGAGGTGAAGGGCCTGAGCATCGAGCCGCCGGACGGCAAACCCGTGCCCATGAACAAGGGACCGGATGGCAAATGGCAGGTCACGGGCAAGCCGGACATCAAGCTCAAGGACCCCGCGCTGGAGGGCATCCTCGCAGCCGTGGTCGAGATCAACTACGACGCCAAGATTCCCAGCCGCAAACTGGCGGAATTCGGCCTCGACAAAGGCTATCACAGCATCACCTTCAATCTGAACCTGGGTCGCAAGGTGCAAGTTCGCGTTTCCGCAAAGGAACAAGACGGAAAGCCCTACGTCTCCGTGCATAAACAGGGCAAACTGGTCCAGATTGGCGTGATCGCCTCGATGAATGCCGGATCTCTGAAGAAAACGCTTGATGACTTGAAGGGTTGACGGCCGAACATGGGGCGTGCGCCAGCACGCAATCGCGCGCCTTGAGGGCTGCATAGCACGGGTCGTTGCCGGCCATTTTTCACACTCAACCTGTTGATACGACACCGCTACCTCTCGCGATTGCACAGGTTCAGGCTTGTGTTGGGCGCCGAATCCGATCTATCTTGCTCGGCAAGGGCCGAGACCGACCGCAAGCGCGGCCAGTTTGGTTCGAACATGTGCGGATTAGCGGAGTTTTTGCCGATTCGCGCCGTGGGCTGGAGCGTTGCGTCCGGCGGGACTTCGACCGATCGAAAGATCGGGTTCAGGACATCCAAACGACTTTCTTCCCGACAGTGTGGAGTTCAACATGCGAATGCATTTCGAGACGGGTGAACTGCGCCTGACATGGAGCGCAGACGGCGGCGCTGTCGTCCAGTTGGGCGGCGCTGCCCAGGCGCTTGATGGGGCGCAGATTCGGGCGCTTTGCGAGGCGCTGGACGTGACAACTCGTCTGTCCGGCATCGGCGCGGTGACGGCAGCACCCGCGGTTGCCATCAGCCCTGCCACCAGCCCGGCACCCGTGGCCGTCGAAGCCAAGACGGCGCCACCCGTCGAAGTGCCCGCCGCAGCCGCGGCACCCGCTGCGCCAGCGACCGGCGCCAGCCCCGCATTTGGCACCAGTCATCGGGACGCCGGCCTGCTCCTGCTCGATGGCGAGGCCGTCAAGCGCGGCCCCAAAGCGACAGCAGAGCGAGCCGGTCCACGCAAGGGCCGGCGGCGCGGTCGCCCGCCGGGTAAGGGCCGAGCCACCAACAAGTCGGCCGCCACCGGCACGACGACGCCAGCAGCGGCGGCCAGCCCAAAGACCGCCACACCCAAGCCGCGGGGCCCGCTTCCCGCCGCCAATCGGCGCGGTCGGGGACGACCGCGCGGCGGCCGAAGCGGACGCAGCCGCAAGCCGATCGTCGACTCCATGGCCACCTGGATGCGCAACAACTCCGGCGCCCACGGCATCGACGCGCTGGTCAACGCTGCCGAAGATGGCGGTTGGACGGCGGCCAAAGAGGTCGCGCCCGCGATCCGCGCCGCGCTCAGCCGCAACGCTGACCTGTTCGCAAGGCAGGGCGACGGCAGCTTCGTACTGCGCGCCACCTTGCCGCCGGGCAAGGTCGTGCGCCGTCGCCGTAAGTCCCGAAGCGAATAGGGCTCACCGCCGTCAGCGGCGGACCTGCACTGGCAGTCAGTCGCCGATTCGTCTGGCGAGGTTGGACGCCCGTGCAGCGAAGACCCATTGCACGATGCGCGCTTCATCGGCCGAAGCCAGGTCGATGAATTCACAGGCCAGGGCGCCATTGGCCTCACCGCCCTGGCCCCGAACCACACGCGCCAGCGCCCGCACCGGCGCCTCTGCACCGGCCAGGCCGATCGCGACCTGAATCTCGGCGTCGGGTTCCAACGTCGGGCCACCGACAACGCGAAAGCCAGATGCAGACAAGTCGACCGGCCCGGCGAGCGCGGTCGCCTCGTCGCCGGGACCCTGAATCGTGATCTCCAGCTGCACACCGGCCCGAACGAACTCACGCCGTTGACCGGCGCCCGGCTCCGATAAGGAGACCAGATAGTAGCTCGACGGCATGACCGCTTCAATCCGCATGGGCCAGCGCAACAGGCGATCACCATGTGCGAACAGGACGGTCGCTTCGACGCCGGCGGCAGCGATCGGGTCGACGTTGTTGGCGGTACGATCTGCGATGATTCCGCTGCTACCCAGGCGACCGACGGTGGTCACATCGCTGAAGGGAATGCCCTCCACCTGGAACAGCACCGTGATCCGGTCACCCGGATTGGGACGGAGCGCCATCGCCCTCAGCTCAACTGACCGCGCAGGCTGCGAACCAGGCGCTTGAGTTCTGCGTTGCGACCGCTGCAGGCGTCCAGGCTCTCCTGCATCAATTCCATGCCCTCGGAACGCTCGTCGGCATCGTCACTGCGAATCTGCTCGAACGCGTCGGACAGCTGCATGAAGTCGTTTCGGAAGCTCGACACCGCGCCGTTCAGGTCGCCGACCATCTGCGAAAGCTCGGTCAGGTCTGCGCCGCCGGCATCGCCACCGCTGGCCTGGGCCGCAGTCAGGGACTCTTCGGCGCGGGCAAGCTGACCCTTCAGGGCATCCAACTCGCCGCGAAGGGCGTCTTCAGCGGCGCCATTGTCGCCTGCCGAACCGCGTGCATCTGCGGCATCCTTGCGGGCGTCGTCCAGGTCCTTGAGCAGCTTCTTGATGCGCTTCATGTTGGCGCTTTGTGCGGCCTCCAGGTCCTCGCGATCGGCGTTGGCGGCCTTGAGGTCCTTGCGCGCCTTTTCGAGCTCGGCGGGGTCGGCGGCCGGGGCATCGCTCGCCTCAGCGACCTGCGCCTGCAGCGCTGTCACTTGATCGCGCAGCTTGGCCAGCTCCGCCGTATCCGCTTCGTTGGACTGACCGGCGGCGGCCTTGGCGGCCTTCAGTTCGCCTTCCAGTTCGGCGATTCGCGCCACGCTGGCGGCGTCGGCCTCGGCGGACTCTCCGGCGGCGGCTGCTGCCGACTCGGCGGTCTCGGCACGCTTGTTGGCGGCGGCCAGATCACCCTGCACCTGGGCCAACTCAGACTTCAGGGAATCGACCTCGGCTTTGGCCGCCTCCACGGCCGCGGCCTGGGCGTCGTAATCCGCCTGCGAGACCGACGGGCCCTTGGCAGAGGCCTCAGCAGCGGTGGACTTGAGCTGCGCGACCTGGTCCTCGAGCGCCTTGCGACTGGCCTGGGTGGCTTCGTTCTGCGAGCGAAGCATGCCGGCCAACTCCTCGGCGTTGCGGCGACCTGCGCGGGCTTCCTCGTACTTCTCCTGGGCATGCTCGAGATCGTGCTTGGCGGTATCGAGTTGCGATTGGATTTCGGTCAGCGCCGCCTCGTCGACCTGGCCGCCGGCAGGTGCGGCCGCCAGCTGCTCGCGCAGCGAGTCGAGTTCCGTCGCCGACGCCTGCACCTGCGCCTCGTTTTCTGTGGCCTTGGCCTGGGCTTCGTCCAGCTGGCCCTTGAGCTCGTCGACCTCCGCCAACGCCTTGTCGGCCTCGTCGCGCGCGCTGTCGGCGTCCTCACAGGCCTTCTCAAACTCTTCGCGCAACTGGCCGACCTCGCCGGCGGCTACGCGCAGCTGCTCGACCTCTGCCTGCAGGGCGTTGAGCTTCTCTTCGCCGCCAGCGCCGTCTTCCATGCGCTTGCTTAGCGACTCGAGTTCGATCTCCAGGCCCTGAATCTTCGCGTCTCGCTGCTCGAGATCACCGGCCAGGCGCTCCACATCGCCGCGTAGACTTTCGATCACTTCGGCGTCCGCTTCGGCCAGCGGCGGATCATCCGGCAGCGGCTCGAAGTCGTCCACGTAGTCGTCCACCTCGGGCTCGTCGAAGTCGGCCATCGGCGGCGGCGGGATCGGATCGGCGGCCGGCGGAGGTGGGATGTCCGCGCCACCGGGGGGCGGTGGAATGTCGTCCATAGGGGCCGGCTCTTCCCAGCCGCCCGCATCGGCAAATCGCGTCGCTTCGACGTCTTCGTCGCCGTAGTCGATCACCTCGTCGATGGTGTCCTCATAGCCTTCGGGCGCGCCGCCCTGGGCCCGGCGCAGATCTTCTTCGTCCAGATCGAAGCGCATCTCGAAGTTGCCGCACATGAAGAACTCGCCGTCATCGAGCGAGACCGGATCCTGCGGCGACAGGCGGTTGTTCTGGTAGTACGTGCCGTTGGACGAACCATTGTCCTGCAACCAGTAGCTCTCGCCGTCGAAGAAGACGCGGGCATGCTGGCGCGAGACGCTCTGGGTAGAGGTCCGGATCCCGCACGATCGATGTCGACCGACCATGACCTCGGGATTGTCCTCACCGACGACCATCTCAAGAGGTTCACCACTGTCACCGATGTAGCTGATGCGTGCCACAGGCATCCCTCCTGGGCGGCGGCCCTGCCACCGCTGCGGCTCCCTTGACGCTTTCGCGAGCAGCCGACGACGGCGCATGAACCGGAATTCCGCTCCCGGTCTTGCGTCCGGTGCGCGAAACTAGCAAACGACAGGGCGCCGTTCAATGCCTCGGCATGGCCTTGTTTGCAGGTGGTTTTTCGTCCGAGGCCCGGGTTTTTCCTCGCTGGACCTTGACAGCATGCCCCCCCAACCTAACTTGCGATTGCGAGGCGGCCCAGAATAGGCCTGTAATCTCGCATATGTATGGCAAGATCGGGGGCAAATCGCGCCCGCTCGAAGCGCCGCATCCCCAGGCTGGCAGGTCGCCACCGGGCGACCCAGCGGGAGACGAACATGGGAAAGATTATCGGAATCGACCTCGGAACCACCAACTCGGTCGTCGCGGTCATGGAAGGTGGCAAGCCGAAGGTCATCGCCAACCAGGAAGGCAATCGCACGACACCCTCCGTGGTGGCGTGGAATGACAAGGGAGAGGTCCTTGTCGGGCAGATCGCGCTGCGCCAGGCGGTCGTGAATCCGGAGAACACGGTGTTCTCGGCCAAGCGCCTCATCGGTCGCAAGTTCGTCGAGATCGCCGACGATCGCAGCCACCTGCCCTACGAGGTCAAGGCTGCCGACAATGGCGACGCGCACGTGGAAGTGAGCGGCCGCCTGATGTCGCCGCCCGAGGTCTCCTCGAAGGTGCTGGCCAAACTCAAGGAGGCCGCAGAGGCCTACCTGGGTGAGACGGTCACCGAGGCCGTGATCACGGTGCCGGCCTACTTCAATGACTCGCAGCGAAGCGCCACCAAGGACTCCGGACGGATCGCCGGCCTGGACGTCAAGCGCATCGTCAACGAGCCCACCGCAGCGGCGCTGGCCTACGGGCTGGAGCAGGTTGAGGAGAAGACCATCGCGGTCTTCGATCTCGGCGGCGGCACGTTCGACATCTCGATCCTCGAGGTCTCGGATAACGTGGTCGAGGTCAAAGCGACCAACGGCGACACCCGCCTGGGCGGCGACGACATCGACGTGGCCTTGATCCAATTCCTGGTGCGCGAGTTCAAGAAGGACCAGGGAATCGATCTGGGCAACGACAAGATGGCCATGCAGCGCCTGAAGGAGGCCGCCGAGAAGGCCAAGCGCGAGCTGTCGACGACCACGGAGACCGAGGTCAACCTGGCCTTCATCACCATGGACGCCAGCGGCCCCAAGCACCTGCAGCAGCGAATCTCCCGGGCCACCCTGGAGCAGCTCTGCGAGGATATCTTCACGCGCATCCACGAGCCCTGCCGCAAGGCATTGGCCGACGCCGGGCGCAATACCAAGCAGATCGACGAGGTCCTGTTGGTGGGCGGCTCGACCCGCATCCCGCGCGTGCGCGACATCGTCAAGGAGATCTTCGGCAAGGAGCCCAACCAGTCGGTCAACCCCGACGAGGTGGTGGCCCTGGGCGCCGCTGTTCAGGCGGGTGTGCTCGCGGGCGACGTCAAGGACATGCTCCTGCTCGACGTCACGCCCCTGTCGCTGGGTGTGGAGACCATGGGCGGCATCATGACCGTGCTGGTCAAGCGCAATACGACCATCCCCCACCGCAAGGCCGAGATCTTCTCGACCGCCGAAGATGGCCAGCATGCGGTCACGATCAAGGTCCTCCAGGGCGAGCGTGAGATGGCCCGCGCCAACAAGTTGCTGGGTCAGTTCAACCTCGAGGGCATCCCGCCGGCGCCGCGCGGCGTGCCACAGGTCGAGGTCACCTTCGACATCGACGCCAACGGCATCCTGCACGTGTCGGCCAAGGATAAGGCCACGGGCAAGGAGCAGAAGATCACCGTGCAGGGCGGCAGCGGCCTGAGCGAAGAAGAGGTCCAGGACCTGGTCAAGGAAGCCGAGAAGCACGCCGACGAGGACAAGGCGGCAAAGGAGCGCGCCGAGACGCGCAACCAGGCCGACGCCACCGTCTACCAGATGGAGAAGATGCTCACGGAGCATGGCGACAAGCTGCCCGAGGGCGACAAGGGCACGGTGGAAGCCGCGCTCGAGAAGGCCCGCGAAGCCCTCAAGGGCGATGACGTCGAGGCCATCAAGGCCAGCCAGGAAGAGCTGAAGCAGGCGGCCTACAAGCTGTCCGAGGTCATGTACGCCCAGCAGGGCGGCGAGCCCGAGGGTGGCGCGCCCGGCCCCGACGGCCCGACCCCGCCGCCAGCAGGCGACGCCAAGGTCGATGATTCCAAGGGCGGCGACGACGTCGTCGACGCCGAGTTCGAGGTGAACTAGATGTCCGAGGCGCAAGTGGTGAGCCGGTCAGGGCGGCGAGGTGCAAGCCAGGTGGCTAGGGCAGACCGAAGGAATAGCCGAGCTATTTCGAGAGGCTGCCGGAGCCGCATGGCGCAGTCAGATCGTCGTCTTGGACGGATTGCCATCTCAGCCGAGGACATCTAGCTTCATGGCCAAGGACTTCTACGCCACGCTGGGCGTCGAACGCGGCGCGTCGGCGGACGAGATCAAGAAGGCCTACCGCAAGCTGGCCATGGAGTTTCACCCCGATCGCAACCCGGGTGATAAGTCTGCCGAGGAGCGCTTCAAGGACGTCTCCGAGGCCTACGCGGTCCTGTCCGACCCGGACAAGCGCAAGCAGTTCGACGCCTTCGGCAGCGACCGCTTCGGCGAGCGCTTCTCCACCGAAGACATCCTGCGCGACTTCAACCTGGACGACATCCTGTCGCAATTCGGCATGAAGAGTTCGGGCTGGGGTGGCTTCTCGTTCCGGCGGGGTGGCCCTGGCGGGGCCGGCGGCGGTGGTTCGATCTTCGACATGTTCGGCGGCGGTGGTGGCGGACGACCACCGGCAGAGCGCCCGCCCGTGGGCGCCAACGCAGAGGTTCCACTGGCCGTCAGCTTCTATGAGGCGATGCACGGCTCGGAACGCCAACTCCAGGTGCGCATCGACGGCGAGCAGCGAGATCTGACCGTGCGCGTGCCGGCGGGCATCCGCACGGGCAAGAAGCTGCGCGTCAAGGGCAAGGGGCATATGGGCCCCGGCGGCCATGGCGACCTGATGCTGACCGTCAGCGTGGCCGAAGACGAGCGCTTCGAGCGCGAAGGCGACGATCTGCACACCAACTGCCAGGTGCTGTTCAGCGATCTCCTGCTGGGCGGCACGATCACCGTCCAGACCCTGTCGGGCGACCGTCGGCTCAAGGTCAAGCCCGGCACTGCCAGCGGCACCCGCCTGCGTATTCGAGGCGCCGGGGCGCCGATCCTGGGCAAGTCCGAGCAGCACGGTGACCTCTACGTGCGTCTCGAAGTGGCGCCGCCAGAAGCCCTCGACGACAGCCAACGAGCCGCCGCCGAAGCCCTCCGCGAATCCGGGCTCTAGCTCTCCCGTTGTCCCAGCGCGTGCACGCTGCCGACCGCGCTTGACAGGGGCGGTCCGGGGCAGGACATTGCGTGCGCCCAAATCGCGCCGTGCGCGCTTTTCCGGAGCATCATGATGAACAAGATCGCCGTCGCTCTCGCCAGTTTCGTCGCCATCGCCATGCTGGCGACCGCGGCCCTGGCCGCCGACCCGGTCAAGAAGATCAAGCTCAGCGATCCCGCGGGTGACGACAAGGGGCCGGGAACCTACATCTACCCGTCCAACTCGGTCTACACCGCCGGCAGCTTCGACCTGCGCGGCCTGCAGGTCATCGACAAGGGCTCCACGATCGAGTTCCGCGTCGAGGTGGGCACCCGGGTCAAGGATCCCTGGAACTCCAAGGAGTGGGATGGCAACGGCTTCTCGCTCCAATTCGTACAGATCTACATCGACACCGATCACAAGGCGGGCTCGGGCTTCACCAGCACCCTGCCTGGGCTGGGCAAGCTCAGCCTGGCCGCCGACCAGGCCTGGGATAAGGTCGTACTGATCTCACCGCAGGGTAAGCAGCGCCTCAAGTCCGAGGTGCGCTACAAGGCCGGCAAGATGGCCAAGGCAGCCGTGATCCCGAAGACGACGCGGGCCCGGGGCAAGAAGTTGATCGCCGTGGTCAAGAAGTCCGACCTCGGCCAGCCCACCAAGGCCTGGGGACTGCAGGCTGTGATGCAATCCAACGAAGGCTTCCCCAAGGGCAAGGACATCCTCACGCGGCCGGTCAACGAGGTTCGCGGCGAGCATCGCTTCGGCGGCGGACACGACACGAGTTGCGATCCGCAGGTGATCGACATCTTCGCCGGCAAGGCTGCCGGCTCGGCCTCAGAGGTCGCCGCTCAGAAGAGCGCGCTGGCCTGGAAGTGCGGCAGCAAGGTGGCCACCCTGCCGATGATCTACCCGTTCGCTCGCTGACGCGACACCGAGGGCACCCATGGCTCGACCCCGGCAAGGCCTGGTTGCGATCGCACTGTCTGCAGGCCTGTTGATGGCCAGCGGACAGGCGCACGCCGACCTGAGCAAGTTCGACATCTCGGCCCGCATCTATACCAAGCACCTGTACACCAATGACGACACGCAGGGCTTGCTGTGGTTGGGCAATCCGTTCTGGAATGACCAGATCGCCGGCGGCAACGGCGTCGGCAGCGAGTTCGAGCTGACCTTCAAAGGTCGGGTCAGCGATTTTGTCGCCGCGGGCGCCCGCCTGTCGTCCCGTTTCGGCGAGCGCTGGCAGGACTACTGGGAGAGCGGCAACCGGATGTATGGCGACGTGGAGAACACCTCGGGTGACTCCGCTGGCATGAATCGCGCCGCGTACATGAAGTTGCGCGGCACATGGATTCAACTGCAGCCCAAGATCCCCTACGTCGACTGGGTGCGCGTGGGCTCCTCCGATCTCGCCATGTTCAACCCATGGACCATCGGCAAGCTGCGCTACATCGATCGCGACAACGGCAAGGGCTACTTCATGCGCGGCTGGCTCGGTGCCGACCGGCAGGCCACCTGGCTGCTGGCCGCCGTGGCCCTGCCCAAGCTCTGGGTGGGCCCCTGGTGGTCCACGGGATTGGGCGATCCGGCACTGGAGAACCCATTCTGGGCGCGAGATTGGGCTTACGCCGCCACCTTCCGCTGGCAGGCCGCCGAGGGCTCGGTGATACGCCTGGTCGGCGACATCACGCAGGATCTGGAGGTGGATCCGGCCGACCCCGACGCGGTGGGGTCCGCCAACCCCAACTGCACGGACAAGCTGGGGCATGCAATCCCCGGTTGCCAGGCGGATCATGCCGTCGACTTCTACAACCGTTACAACTCGGTCAACGCCACCGCGCAGCTGGACCAGGAGTTGGGTGAAGCCGGCAGACTGGACGCCCTTGTTGGCTACAGCAGGCAGCGGATCGACGCCAGCCGCACGGCCAACGGCGTGGCCCTGAATCAGGGCATCTCGCCCATCGCCTACCAGGATAGCGATGCCTTCGCCGCCCGCTTACGCCTGCTTTCAGATGACCCATTCGAGACCGGCGTCTCGTTCAAGGCCGAGTACTTCAACATCGGCCAGGACTGGAACGCCATCTTCGGCGCCCGCCGCGAAGCCGACGTCCTGCTGACCGACGGAGTGCTCGGCGGCGGGCAGCTGCCCACGCTCAACCTGGCCAACGAGTTCATCGACTTCGGCGAGGGCTGGGTCGAGTCCTGCGTGGGCTGGCATGGGGGCACCGCGATCGTCGAATACAACAACGATGACGGCGACCTGAAGCTGCTCGCAGAGTTCACGATGCTGTTCTACAACACCGACGCGCAGGACCGCGATACGGACACGATCTACCCGGACTTCCTGCACAGCGATGGCTACACGGACATCGGGCTGTATGACTACGCCAACACCAGCGATCGCGGCCGCGACCCGCGATCGGTCTACCACGACAACCAGTGGCGCCGGACTCGGATCAGCGTACTGCGGGGCGTCAAGACGTTCGACGTCGGCCGCGATCTGGAGCTGCACTTCAAGGCCAAGTACGTGTTTGATGAGGACTTTCGGTGCACGGACACGACTCGATGCGGCGAGGGTGCGCTGGGCGATGACTACACCGGTCACATCTTGATCGGTCGCGTGAAACTGGCCATGCCCGTCAGTGATGGATTGAAAATTGCAGTAGGTGGACGGGTGGACCGCTGGTACGAAGACAATCGGCGCGGCACCTTGGAGTTGGGGTACGGCGACGACGAAACCAGGCGACATGCCGGCTTCCTCGAAGCGGGCTACCAATTCGGTGGATTGCGGGCAGCCTGGCATGTGGAGTACGTTCACAAGGACCAACAGCGCGAGCGCGAGAGCGACCAGCTGTGGGCGGTGTGGCGATCGAAGGCCACGGTAGAGGTTGCCTGGTAGGCAAGGGGGCACTGGATGAGCAAGTTCTCGGAGTCAATCGACAAAGCCAAGAACAAAGTCAAAAAGGCCACCGATGACGCGGCCAAAGACCTGAAGAAGGCACGCGAAGACGGCGAAAAGAAGATCGACGAGGCGAAGAAGACCGCCGACAAGAAGATCGACGACAGCGGTCTGCCGGATCCGGTCAAAAAGGCTGCCAAAGACGCGACCAAGGCCGGCCACAAGGCCGCCAAGAAGGCCGTCGACGAGGGCAAGAAGAAGGCCAAGGAAGCTGTCGAAGAGGCTGAGAAGAAGGCCCACGAGGCGATCAAGGAAGCCGAGAAGAAGGCTGACGAGGCCATCGCCGAGGCCGAGAAGTTCGCCAAGAACGAGGTCAAGAAGGCCAGCGATAAGCTCAAGGACATCATCGACGACTCCAACCTGCCCGGGCCCTTGAAGGACCTGGCCAAGAAGGGTGTCGACGAGCTCAAGAAGCTGGCCGACAAGGGCATCGACGACCTCAAGAAGGAAGCGTCGGGCATGGTCGACGACCTCAAGAAGGACGCCGACGAGATGGCCTCACACCTCAAGGACAAGGCCCTGGAGGTGCTCGGCTTCGAGAAGGAGAAGCCGGCCGTCAAGCCGCCCAAGCCGCCAGCGGTCAAGCCGCCAGCGACCACCAATACGTCGCGAAAGTTCGATCACCAGGGCGTATTCCGCTTCAAGGTACAGCTTGGCAGCATCCAGGCCGGCGCGTTCACCGCGGTGGACGGCCTGACCGCCGAGATCGAGCCCATCGAGTACCAGGGCGGCATGGACATGTACTCGCGCCAGATCCCCGGTCGGCCGAAGGTCTCGCCGGTGGTGCTCAAGAAGGGTTGGATCAACACCGCCCTGCTCTGGGACTGGATGCGCAAGACCATGGAGGGCGAGCTGAAGTTCGAGAACATCAGCCTGACCCTGGTGGCCGACGACAATCAGACCGAGCTGGTGCAGTACGACTGCCTGGACGCCTGGCCGTCACGCTGGAATGGCTTCCAGCTCGACGCCTCGAGCAGCAACGCCATGCTCGAAGAGCTGGAGCTGCAGGTCCGCGAGGTCAAGCGCATCAAGGGCTGAGCGCCAGCACATCGACGACGACGCGCGACGCCGACAGGGGTTCAGACTCCTGGCGGCGTTGCCTTTTGGGGCAGAGGCGCGACCGGCTCATCCAGTTCGCGGCCCATTTCGGCGGCGTGGAAGCGCACGTCGTGCACGATGACGCCATCGACGATGACCAACGTGGGCACGGGCGCTTTGCCGCCGGCCTCCCAGGCTCGATTCCAGAGCACGATGTCGGCGGGTGCGCCGACCGCGAGCCGGCGCGCATGGCCTCGATGGTCGGCGCTCATGCGCGCCATCGCGCGGGCCGGAGAGATCACGCTCGTCAGCGAGGTGAAGAATCGCCACGGACGGCTTGAACCGGCGGGCAGGGCCGAGCCGACGACCACGGTGCACTCCCGGGCCAGGCCGACGGTCAGCCACGACGCGCGGTCCGAGGGTGGTTGGATCGACGCGATCGCGCGCTGCCGACATAGCGGCAACACGGTCGCCACATCAGACGGTCGCTCGATGCGCAGCGGTGGCGCGCCTGGCGAGCGGCGGGCGGCTCGCAGGACTCGGGAGACCCGCTTGGCGGCGTCATCGCCCTCCAGGTGCACGGCCAGCTGCAGACCGGCATCGTCCGCCTGGCGAAGTCGCTCCGCCAGCGCACGATCCAGCGCGGCGGCATCGGCCGACGCCCCGCCAGGTTCCAGCCAGAGTTCCAATCCCGCCAGGGTCACCAGCCGGGATCGCCAGGCCCCGGGTGCCAGACCTCCCGCTTCGCGTTTGGGTGCGCGCTCGCGCTTGCGCGTGGCCAGCGCGCGGCCGGTCGACGGGTGCAGGGCGTCGAGGTAGATCACGCAGCGCACATCGAGTCGCCGATCTCGCTCGAGGTCGACGAGGATGCGCCAGATGTCGGCCGTCGCGCCCATGATGTGGATGGTGGTGATGCCGCGATCGCGCAGTCCGCTGAGGGTCTGAACCAGCAGCGGCTTGAGGCGTCCGCTACGAGGCGCAGGCAGCGCCCGCCACACGCTGCGCAGCAGGCCACCGGCGAGTCTGCCACGGTGCTTTCGCGCCGGACCCTGGAGCCTCGGCGGAAGGGCGGAGAGCAGGCTACGACTCAACAACGCCTTGCGACCATCGGCCGTGCTCAGGAGGATCGGCAATCCGGGTGCCAGTCGGGCCAGGTCGTCTGCGCTCAAGCCGTCGAGCAATGACCCACGCAGCCCCCAGCCCCAGGCCCAGTCGTCGCCACGAAGCTGTTCGCTGCGAACCTTCAGGCGTTGGCGCAAGGCGGCCTGATCGGTGACCTGTCGCATGTCGATGGCGTCTCGTCGCAGGGCCGCCGCGTCCAGACGGACGTGACCGTCCACGAGCCCGGCGCCAGCATGCGCGTTGCGTCCATCGATCAGGCGGGTGGTGGGGCCGCGGATTTCGCGTAACTCGGGCAGGCTGCCAACGCCGGCGATTGCACCGTTGCGCATGGCGACGGCCTGCCTGCGCCCATCGATTTGCACACCGTCGACGATCAACGAGGCGTAGCGGGCGATGGCGCGGCGCGTGGCGGCGGCTTCGTTGGTCTCTGGAGGGATCAGGAAGTCGCGGATGGACTGGCATCCAACCGTCAGCGTCAGCGCAGCCGTGATGGTGAGGGCGACCAGCAGGTTGCGGCCTGGTCGGGTCGGGCCGGCGATGGGCATGAAGGCTCCGGGCTCAAGGTTGGTCTGAGATGGGTTGAAGCCGGAGTCGCTCGGGATCACCGGGCCATGCAGTCAGTTGCCAGGCGCCGCCTTCCCGTTTGCTGACCTCGCGCAACAGGGCGGCACGATCGATCATGGCCGGCACACCCCAGGAACGAATCCGCTCCAGCAGTCGCGGCCAGGCGTGCACCATCTCCGCTTCCTTCAGCAGCACCTTGCCCCCCTGCACGCCGCGATCGAGGGCGTAGGGGCAATCATCTGCGAGAAAGCCCATGGGTGCAGCCAGGTCGGCGTGATGACACCAGGGCGCCTTCTCGAAACGGTCGGCGTAGACGGTGCAATTGAACTTGCCGTCCGGCTCGGCGCGCAGAAATCGGCAGTGCAGGCCCGGCACGACGATGGGCCGGTCGTCCATGGGCACGGCCAGGTGGCAGCTGACACCACAGCGTCGACAGCGGCCCTCGTGGGCGGCATCCGCGCGGCCGGGACGGCCAGGGAGGATTGGGATGTCGGACATGGTGATAAATGGGCGCCGTTGGCCCGATCAATGGCGGTCGAAGGCCGACTGCGTCGCGCCGGGGGCGGCCGCTGGCAGTGGCCAGCCAGCCAGCGCCGGTGCGTGCGTCGCCGCGCTGCTGCTATCGGCGGCCGGCTTGCGCACGAAGAAGAGGTAGCTGACGGTGCTGACGGCCAGGCCGCTGACCAGGTACAGAGCGCCGCCCCAGTGCTTGTTGGTGTCGATGCCGCCCTCGGGCACCATGCCGTTGATCAGGTCGGCGGCGGTGGCGTTCTTCAGGTTATCGTCGGCCTGCGAGGCGTCGGAGAAGTAGCTGGCGATGCCCCACACGCCGTATCCGGCCACGGCCACACCGGTGGCGAGGCCGCCCCAACCCAATACGGTCCGACCGAGCTTGCTCGGCGCGAGCTCGTCGCAGGCCACGGCGACGGTCTTGCTCAATTCGACCTTGATCACCTTGGCATCACGGAACTTGCCGCGCGCACAGATGATCTCGTGGGCGCCCACGGAGGTTCGGATCGAGGTCATATCCCCCGCCCTGGCGCCGTCATCGATGTCGATCTGCTTGCCGTCCAGGCGCACGATGACGCCTTTGAGGCCACCGGGCACCTGCAAACGAATCGTGCCCGCCGCCGCCCGCAGCTTGACCTTGATCTCGCGCATTTCGCCGGCCATCAGCGTCGCCTGGCGGACCGCAGCCTGGTGCAGGT
Source organism: uncultured Enterobacteriaceae bacterium (assembly GCA_964438735.1). GTDB lineage: Bacteria > Myxococcota_A > UBA9042 > UBA9042 > UBA9042 > CAYTLW01. The sequence continues at coordinate 65,887 of CAYTLW010000014.1, forward strand.
CGGCGCCCAGCTCCATGCGGACTTTGCCAGCGGGGAACCATCGATCCACCGTGCCTTTGTAGGTCTTGCCTTCGATCACGATCACGGCCTCTGCGGGTTTGACCGTCACCTTCAAGTGACCGTGGGACTTGAGCAGCTTGTCCAGCTTGCCCTGCTCCTCGGCCAGCACCGCTCGCAGGCTGCGCTTGAGCTTCGAAGGGTTGATCTCCTTCAAAGCGGCCGCCGCATGATCCAGACGCCACAACTTCCGCAGCGACCGCACCTTGAGCAGGCTCACGGTCGGGTGCTTCATGTGGCGTTCCACCTCGGCGATGGACTCCAGGGCGCCCTTGAAGTTGCCCGTACGAGCGCGCTCGCGGGCTTCTGCGAAGGCGGCCTTGGCCTTTTCGATATTGCCCGCAGACGCCGGCCGCGGAGCGACGAAGGCCAGGAGCAGCAGCGCGATGGCGAGGAGACGAATCCGCATACCGGGCATCCTAAACGTCCGCCGTGGTCCCGGTCAAAGGGTGACGACGCGGGCCTGTGCAGGAAGGTGGATCAGTCGATGCCGCCAAATGGATCGTCGTTCTTCTTCTTCTTCGGCTTTGGCTTTGGCTTCGGCTTCGGCGCGGCTTTCTTTTTCAGGGGCGCAGTGATCTTCGGGATGCGATTGGCGACCAGCACCTTGGGCTCGAACTTCAGCTCCAGGTCTTCGTACCCATCCAACTTGACCACGTACACGGCGTCCGGATCTTTGACCGTGAGCTGTTTTTCGTAAGGCGTGGTGCCCAACTCCATGTTGTTGAAGAAGATGCGGGCGCCGGGCGGGGTCGACTCGATGACGACCTTGTGCTTCTCAGCGGCCTTCTTGCGGGCGTCCTCCGCGGCGGCCTTCTTGCGCTCGGCTTCGATGGCTTTGCGGGCGGCTTCAGCGGCTTCCTTGCGGATGCGTTCGTGGTCGACCTTGGGCTCGGGTGCCTTGGGTACGGCCGCGATGGCGGTCTTGGGCGTCGACTCGCCGCCACCGTTCTGCATGGCCACGGCCACGACCGCACCGACGGCCAACACGGCCAGGATCAGCAGCACGATCAGCGTCTGGTTCGAGCCACTCTCCTGCGGCGGAGCCTGAGGCGGCGGCGGCGCTGGCCTTGCGGCAGGACTCGGCGGACGCAGCACGGTCGCCGCATCGAGCGTATCCAGCGCAACCGTGGCTTCGCTGGCCACGGCGGCGGCCCGGGCAGCGCCCGTATCCATGGCCACAGTGGCTTCCGCTTCCGTTGCCGGCACCGGGACGTCGCCAACGTGATCGATGGCTACCGTCTTTTCGGGTTCGCTGTCGTCGGTAGAGATGGACTCCATGGCCCGGGTGGCCTCTTCGGAGGCCGGCGGGATGGTCGACGGGCGAGCTGGCGTCATGGCCGCCGCGGGCGTGTAATTGCCCGCTCGGGTCGCGCCCTGCAGGCCCAACATCGCCTCGTCGATCGACATGACGACCGCCTCGGCGTTCTGGTGTCGATTCTCCGGGCGCTTCTGGAGCAGCTTGAAGATCAGGGCGTCGACAGCCTCCGGCACGACGATATCGGGCGCCACCTCGTCCAACGCCGGCGGCTCCTCCTGGACGTGCTTGATGGCCACGGCAATGGGCTCGTCGGCGGTGAAGGGCGGCCGCCCGGTCACGCACTCGAACAGGATCACGCCGAGCGAGTACAGGTCGGAGCGATTGTCCAGCCGCTTGCCCTGCGCCTGTTCGGGCGAGAGGTAACGCGGGGTGCCGAACATCTTGCCGGCCTGGGTGAGATTGGCGTTCTCATCTTCGAGAAACTTGGCGATGCCGAAGTCGATGACCTTGACGAAGTCCTTTTCGCCATAGATCTCGCAAACGAAGATGTTGTCCGGCTTCAGGTCACGGTGCACGATGCCCTTGGAGTGGGCTTCGGCCAGGGACTTACAGACCTGGCGCATGATGTAGAGCGCCCGCTCCACGTCGACCCGTCCGCGACGCAGGATGGCGGTCAGGTCTTCGCCGGTGAGGAACTCGATCACCATGAAGATGTGACCGGCCGGATCGCGGCCGAAGTCGAGTACCGAGATGGTGTTGGGATGGCGCAGCTGGTTGGCAGCGCGGGCCTCCTGCTCGAAGCGGATGACCTGCTTTTCGTCGGAGACCAGGTGCGGCGCCAGGACCTTGACGGCGACCACGCGCTCGCTCATCTGCGAGTCGGTGGCCCGATACACGGTGCCCATGCCGCCCTGGCCCAAAAGCGCGCCGAGCTCGTAGCGGCCCGCGAGGGTCTTGCCGACCAGGTTGACTTGATCCATGGAGCCGCCTGTAACGGGAACGTCGGACCGCGCCGCCCTACCCCGTTTACCGGTTTGGCGCCAAGCCCGGGGGCCTCGCGAGGTGCAGTATAGTACAGGGTCGGACGACCCTGGCAAACGGTCCGCTGGGGCCCGTCTTCCACTGTCGACGGACCTGGGCTAGGATGGCGTCCGCTGTTTCGGCCCGCTGCGCCGACTGCGTGGGCCGGGCGCAGCAACGTTCTCCAGGAGGCCGTATCCATGACGAGTCCCGGCACCCTCCGTGTGATGTGCGCGCGCAGTTTGATTGTGCTCCTGGCGGTTGGGCTGGCGGCCAGCGTGACCGCCTGCAACAAGGGCACCAGCATTGGCGGCTCCCGCGGCAAGCCCAGCGGGGGCGACAAAGACGACAATGAAGACACCCTCAGCGCCAAACAGATCCTTCAAAAGGGCGGTCTCTGCGCGGACGATCGAGAGGTCACCGAAGCGGAGAAGGGCACCGACGAGTGGCTGATCCTGCGCATCTACCAGCTGGCGCTCGGTCCCAATACCGACGAGGCCTTTGTCGAGTTCCGTGCCCTCTTTCCCGATGCGCGCAACACCAGGCAGCTCAAGGAGATGTACTGGCCGCGCATCCGCAAGAACGTGCATAAATACATGAATGAGCCCGGCGAGGCGGGGTATACGATCTGCCGGACAATGGCGACCGATCGCGGTCGCAAGTTCTACATCAAGACAAACGATCCGAGACAGCATCCGCCACCGATCGAGATCGGCGAACGCGACGGTGAAAAGAAGATCCTGGCGTTCACGCCCTTCTGATGGCTGTGCGTTGATGCCGGTGCGCCGAGCATACGATTCCGCCGGTCGCCACGACAGGCAACCCGGCAAGTGGAGCCCACGATGAACTCCTATCGCGCCCCAAGGCAAGAGCTGCGCGCGCTGACCGCTGTGATGGCCTGCCTGGTCCTCTCCGCCTGCGCCGTTGCCGACGTCGAGCCGGTTGGCGACGGCCCCCTGGGCCTGTCCATCCGCGCCCTTTCGAGCACCTGCAGCGGCACGCCCAACGCCAATCCCTTCCAGGACGTCAAGAACATCGCCATCAGCGTGCGGGCCGAGGATATCGAGGCTTTCGGCCAGAGCGTCACGCTGAAGGGCAAGTCGATCAAGGTCGCTGAAGTGCCGGCCGGCAGTGGCCGCGAAATCACCCTCCTGGGCAAGAACGCAGCCGGCAAGAAGCTCTGGTTTGGCCGCAAATCTGGGGTCAAAGTGGTCAAGAATACGACCACGAACCTCGACATCACCTTGATGGCCCTGGACGCCTTTACCTGTGTCAGCCCGGTCTCGGCCAAAGCCAGCAGCGTGATCTTCCCGTCGGTGACCCGCTTCGCCAACGGCAAGGTGCTCATCACCGGCGGTTTCGCCCTGGCCAAGACCAGCGGCAAGAACCTGCTGCTCACCCAGCCGCTGGATCGGGCGTACATCTTCGACGCCAACACCGGCAAGATGCGCGAGCTGAAGAACCAGGAGCGCATGAACGAGGGCCGTGGCGGACATAGTGCGGTCTACCTGCCGGCCAGCAATCGGGTGCTCATCGTCGGCGGCGCCAGGGAGATGACAGCGCCCACCAACAAGTCGGGTCCGCCGACCTGGCAGCCGGCCAAGGCGACGAACATCACCTACGAGATCTTCGACGTGGCGACCGAGAAATTCCTCAAGCCCTTCGACGCCTCGTTGGGCCACTCGGTCAAGCGGGTCTTCCCCAACTTGATGGCCCTGGCGGGCGACTATGTGGTCTCTTTGGGTGGCGCCCAGTGGCCGACCAGCCTGACCGCCGATCAACAGACGTACCTGAACTCGGACCTCTACGATCCGCAGGCGCCTTTCGATCCCACGCTCAACAGCAAGGACGAGCGGCTGGGTGCCTTCGTGAAGAATGGCGCCGCCCTGCCGTTGACCGAGGTGCGCGCGGGCGCGGCGCTGGCGTTCGTCGGTACCACGGCGCTCGGTGTCAGCAAGTACCTGATCTGGGGTGGCGGCGGCACGGTGGCCGAGGTGTTCACCGAATCATCCAGCCCCGGCGACGGCACCTTCGACAACACCTACGTCATCGAGGGCGACATCATCAAGAAGAAGGGCAGCCTCTACTTCTCCAGCCTGACCTCGTTGGGCGCTTCGGCCGGCAATGACGGGCGCTTCCTGTCCATCGGCGGCATCCGCCACGACGGCAAGAAGTGGCTCGCTCCCAGCGCCGACGACGCCTACCTGGTGGTGCTGACCACGCCCGACAAGGGCAAGAAGCGGATCAATACCATCAGGATCTCGGGCCTCGGCGCCGGCATCTACATGCACCAGGCCAGCCTCACCGACGACAATCACGTCCTGGTCAGCGGCGGCTTCAACAAGTTCGGACAGCCCTCGTCCGTGACCATGCGGACCTTCGACATCAGCCCCATTCAAGACAAGGCGAACATGGACAAGGCCGCCGCCGGCAAGCTGAAGCTGAGCCTGAAGGAGCCCGCCTCGGCGAAAGCCTTCGTCAAGCGCGGCGGTCATGGCGCCGTGCGCCTGAACAACGATTGCATCCTGGCATTCGGCGGGGTCACCGACCTCGTCGACCTGCTCAAGACCGGCGAGGCGGCAAGCGACATTTACTGCCCGCAACACCTGGATCCGGATCTGTAGAGCAGATTCGCGGAACTCCGTCCCGGAGGACACGTCATGAGCCATAAGGAGCGCGCCAAGGGTGGCCGAGGGGGTCGCCGACCGAGTCGCACGACCCGGTTCCTGGCAGCGATCTGCGCCATCGCCCTGCTGCAGGTGCACTGGGTCGGCCTGGTGCAACACGGCCCCTGGATCGCCGAGGTGAAAGCCCAGGCGATCGTGACCAACACCATGGCCGTGCTCGTGGTTCCGCCGAACCGGCGCAACGTCAAGCGAGCCATCGCCCTGGAGCGCCTGCTGGGCAGCTACGTGCCGCGCCTGGAGCAGGTGGTGGCGTTCGAGCTGTCGCCGGTCGAGGGCGTAGAGCAGGAAGGCAAGATCGCCGAGCTGGTGGAGCAGTCCCTGCGCGCGCTCCTGCTGCGCACACCGCAGCGGGCAAGCGACCGACTCAAGGCCGCCAAGAAGCTGCTCAACAAGTACCCGAGCGCCGGCGATGTGCGCCTGTATGCGCGCTTCTTCAAGGCGCTGTCGCTGGTCGCCCTGGCCCGGCAGAAGCTGGTCGAATCCCGCAACGCGATGCTCAAGTCGGTGGTGCTCTTCCCGAGCCAGGCCGAAGAGGAGTACGTCGCCTACGGCTCGCTGGCGCGCGACCTCTTCCGCACGGTCAAGACCACCTATGAGGGCGCGCCCACCGGCGACCTGCTCATCGGCAGCAAGCCAAAGTCTGCTCAGCTCTGGGTGGACGGCACCTACCGCGGCACCACCCCGCTCAAGGTCTCCGACCTTCCCATCGGCGATCATCGCCTCACGGTGCGAGCGCCGGGCATGACGGCCGAGCGTCGCTTCGTCACGGTGAACGCTGCCAAGCCGGTCAGGGTCAAGGTCGCCTTGAAGCCCGCCCCCTTCCACGAGGATTTGCGCCAGGGTCGCTCGGTGTTGATCGCCAACTTCAACCAGCCGACGGTGATCGAGGATCGCATCCGCGAGCTGCGCAACGAGCTGGGCACCGATCAGATCATGGTGGTGCGGGCCGGCTTCACCCGTCAGCAGACCGAGATGAAGGGCTACTTCCTGGGCGCCGATGGCGCCTTCAAGAAGGTCCAGGCGGTGATCCCCAAGGACGAGAACTACCTGACCGCCAACGCCAAGTTCGTCGCTGAATCGGCCGGTGCCAAGTTGCTGCCAGACCCGGGCAAGCAGCCACTGGACCATCGTAAGAGCGTCGTCGTGGCGTCCAAGAAGATCGCCAGCTCGGCGGCCGACGCGGCCATCGACCCCAACGCGCCCCTGTTCCAGTCCGACAAAGAGGTCGAGGAGCCCATCACCGGCAAGTGGTGGTTCTGGGCCGGCGTGGGTGGCGGTGTGCTGCTCCTGACGGGCGGTGCCTTGTTGCTTCTCGGCGGCAAAACCGAGGGGCCGGGCAAGGCCACCGGCACGTTGCAGATCGGCCTGCACAAGCCCTCGGACGGCTGATCCGTGGCGCATTTCGCGACACAGCACCCGATTCGAAGCTGCCTGATCGCGGCGCTGATCATCGGCTTGTTGCCGCTGGAGGCGGCGGCGGCGGATAGCTGGATGAAGCTGCGCCGCAAGGGCGTCAAAGCTGTGCTCGAGGCGTCGAAGAAGGCCGCTTCCGCGGAACCGTGGCGCGCGACCTGGCGGATTGACGACGCCAAGGCAGGTGCCCTGAAAGGTCTGCAGGTCTCCCTGCGGGTGGCCAGGGTCGCGGCGGATAAGAGCAAGCCCGAGCGGTTGGCCACGGTCATCAAGCTGTCGGGGATGCCCGCCCTGGCAGGTGTCGGCGTGGCCACTGTGGGCGACGAGGTCTGGCTCCGATCACCGGGCACCGCCAAGCCGCTCAGGGCCACGGCGAAGGCCCTCTTCCAGCCCTTGCCCGGCGTCGACGTGCCGCCCGGACTGCTGGCCGTGGCCGGCCTGGCCGGACACTACGACGGTAGCCTGGCCGGCGAATTCGGTGGCAGCGCCGTGATCGTTCTGCAGCCGCGCTACACCGGCGGCAAGGGTTGGGCGCGCATGAAGATCGGCATCTCCAAGCGCACGCTGATGCCGACCATGGGCGAATACAACGACCGCAACGGCAAGGCGCTGGGCCGCTGGCTGTGGCTGCAGACGCGCATGAAGGGTGAGTTGATGGTCGCCGGCAGACTCCGAATTCGCACCATGAAGCGTGAAAAGCCCATCGACCTGGAGTTGGTGAGCCTCGAACGCGGGCCTGCGATCGGGCGCTTGCCGGTCGCGCTCAAGGCGCTCGAGTAGCCGTCTTGCCGGGGCGCCGGCACGCGGCTATTCTCTGGCCACTCGGCCGCAGTTCTTGTCGCGCTGCAGCCGCAGGGAGCCCCGGCAACGGCCGGGCCGAGTCGAGGGAGATCCATGGCAGGCAGATCGCGCTCATTGCGGATGCTCACCGTCGTCGTTGTGCTGGCAGGCCTGGGCCTGTCGCCGCAGATGGCCGAAGCCGCCGAAGTCACGGACGTGCTGGACGCCTTCGACTTCGAAAACAACAACCCGTATGACCTGAGCATGCGCCTGCGCTTCGGCCAGGACACGCGCAGCGCGGTCATCGCCCGCGAGATGCGCTGCCTGAGTGCTGATCAGATCGGCGCCAATTATTGCGCCGACGGCTCGCGAACGATCTTCGCCCGAGAGCTCGCCTACTCGCGCACTCGTCAGACCATGTTCATCGACACCCGCGTCGGTCTGCACAAGGACGTGGAGCTCTATGCAACCTTCCCGATCGTGATCAGCGACTCGTGGGAGCACGGCTATGTGGACGGCGTCGGGCCGGGCAACTCGACGATTCACCCAGCCAGCGACCAGGCGGCCATCTTCGCCGGCGACTACAAGAGCACCGACCGCGGTGGCTTCGGTGACCTCTCTGTCGGCCTGAAGTGGTCGCCCATCAACTACTACCGCGACCCCGCGACCGCGACCTGGGTCCTGGGCGTGGAGTACATGGCGCCCACGGGCACGCCCATGGAGGCGAGCAATGATGGCGTCGGCCTGGGCATCCACGAGCTGCGCTTCTACACCACGATTTCGCGCCGGGCGCTGGGCATCATCGAGCCCTTCTTCAACCTGCACGGCAACCTGCGCTTCGGCGCCAACGACAGCCTCTTCGTCAGCCACGGGGCGACCCAGACCCGGTCGACGCCGGGCAGCTCCATCGGCACCCAGTTCGGCACCGAGATCATCCCCTGGGAGGACCTGAAGCAGGACGCCCGGGTCGAGCTCGAGTTCGGCTTCCGCATGGACTACATATTCCGCGGCCGCGAATACACCGAGATCTGGGAGGCGCTGGCCTCGGCCGACAACCCCTGCCAGCCGGAGAAGGGGTGCATCAACACGCTCCATCACAAGAGCGAGGTCGACAAGGCCACGCAGCAGCACACGCGCACCGATGGCGTGACCGACGTGGAGCAGTACGGCCAGTTCACCGGCTGGGCATCGCTGCACTACCAGCCGATCCGCCAGTTCCAGCTGAGCGCTTCGTTCGCCTACGCTGTGGACACCCCGCACTTCATCACTTTCGGCGACTACGGCAAGGATCTCGACGGCAAGAGTGGCGTGCAGCCGGCGAACTCCGAGGATCCGCCCAAGAACGAGTACAGCCCGACGTTCCTGCCAGCGTTGGACAATCCAGGCAACCGCCTCCGCCTGCAGGATGCGGCGACCTGGACGTTGATGCTCTCCGTTTCCGGCAAGCTGTAGCGCCTCAAACCCCAACCCAGGCCCCTCGATGCGTGCCGGCATGACCGGTGGCGCCACAATCTTCCATTGAATCGTGAGCCGGCAGCGTCTATCGTGCGGCGGCCTCGCGCAGGGGCGACGCGCGGGGGGGAGCGCGCGCGTCGCGCGCAACGAGGGCGAGGAGGGGCGATGTCGAGGCCCGGATTGTTGAGAATGACCGGCATCTTTGGCGACATTCGAGGCCAACTGATGGTCGCGTGTCTGGCTGCCATGGTCGCCGGCTGCAGCGGCACCTCCGGCACGGCGCCAGCTCAGTTGCAGCCATGCTCGGTCCCCGGTGATTGCCCGGCCGGCCTGACGTGCACCGACGGCGCCTGCGTGGCGGAGTCGAATAACGGCGGCGGCGGAGCCAAGTTCGGTGAAGATGGCGGCGCCACCACCGGCGGCCTGACAGACGGATCGGGGACGGCGGAGAGCTGCAATGCCGACGCCGACTGCAACGACAACCTCGCCTGCACCAAAGACACCTGCGTCGCCGGCAACTGCCAGCACGATGGCGCTGATACCTGCTGCAAGGTGCCTGCCGACTGCGTCTACAAGGGCGCCGATCCCCAGTGCCGGGACGCGGCTTGCGTGACCGGACTCTGCGTCTTCGCGGTCAAGAATATCGAGGGCTGCGGCTGCTTCTCGCCGACCGATTGCGACGATGGAAACTCCTGCTCCGTCGACGGCTGCCTGCTCAACGAGTGCAGCTACGACGTCTACCAGAACCCGACCAACCCGGCCGACAACAGCGACCCCTCCGATCCGACCAGCAAGTGCTGCGCGGCCGATGTCGATTGCGATGACGGCGACGAGGGCACCTGGGAGAGCTGCGTATCGTTCCGCTGCGTGGTGGAGAAGCTGATCTTGTGCTCGGCCGACAAAGATTGCGACGACGGCGATGCCTGCACCAACGGTTCATGCCACGACGGCAAATGCGTCTTCGCGCCCAAACCGGGCTGCTGCAAGGACACCGCCGACTGTTACGACGGCAGCGCGTGCAGCATCGACACCTGCAAAGATGGCGCCTGTGCCTGGTTCCCCAGCACCGCCGAGGGCTGCTGCAAGGCCGACGTGGACTGCGACGATGGCGTGCCCTGCACCAAGGACGGCTGCAACGCCAAGTACAACTGCGAGAACGCTCCGCAAGCCGGCTGCTGCATCAGCGCTGGCGAGTGCGACGACGGCAACACCTGCACGCTGGATTATTGCGACAAGGGCGAGTGCAAGCACAGCAAGCCGCCCGAGGGCTGCTGCAAGACCGATGGCGATTGCGTCTCCAGCGATCCCTGCGCCAAGGGCACCTGCAGCAACGGCGACTGCAGCTTCAGCAAGATCGCCAACTGCTGCGTCAGCGCGGCCGACTGCGACGACGGCGTGGGCTGCACCGTGGACAGCTGCATCGCCGGCCAGTGCAAGCACGAGTCCGGTGGCCAGAAGTGCTGCAGCGTCAACCTGGAGTGCGACGACAGCAACTCCTGTACTGACGACATGTGCAACGGCGGCGTATGCGTCAATACGCCCAAGCCGGGTTGCCAGACCAACAAGTGCGGCGATGGCAAGTGCGACGCCAACGAGTCGGCGCTGACCTGCCCGCAAGATTGCGGCTCGTCGGGCAACGACTCCTGCCTGGGCAAGTGCGATAAGTTCGACCCCCTGGCCAAGTGCTCCTGTTCGCAGTACTGCACGCTGCTGAACAACTGCTGCCCCGACTACAAGCAGGTCTGTGGCGGCGGAGGCGGCACACCCAACAAGACGTGCAAGGGCAAGTGTGGTGGCCAGGGCACCGGCGGCTGCTGGTGTGACAGCACGTGCAGCCAGAGCGGCGATTGCTGCCCCGACTTCAAACAGGAGTGCGGTGGCGGCGGCACGCCGACCAAGACCTGCCAGGGCAAGTGCGGCGGCGAGGGCACCGGCGGCTGCTGGTGCGACGCCAAGTGCTCCAGCTACGGCAACTGCTGCCCCGACTATCAGCAGGTCTGTGGCGGCGGCACCGGCGGCGCGGATTCATGTGCCGGAAAGTGTGGCAAATACGACGGATCGGCCAAGTGCCAATGCGACACGGGCTGCAAGAACTACAAGGATTGCTGCGCCGATTATGACAAGCAGTGCGGCGGCGGCGGCGGCGGCAACAACCAGTGCGGCGCCAATCCCGCCTCCACCTGCAAGGGCAAATGCGGCAAGTTCTCCGCCGGGGCCTCGTGCCAGTGCGACTCCAGTTGTCAGCAATTCAAAGACTGTTGCCCTGACATCGGCCCCTGCTGCCCCTGATAGCTTCGATGCAAGAGCACTTGAGGACGGCGCTGCTGATCGCGCTCGTGGGCGGGGCTCTGTGCTGCCGCGAGCCGCCGCCCGATGAAAAGCCGGGCGCCTTTTGCGTCGATCGAAGCGACTGCTCCGACGGCCAGACCTGTCGCAACAGCGCCTGCGGGCCGTGCACGAACTCCAATGAGTGCGACGGCTATCTCTGCCTGGACGGCCAGTGCCAGCAAGGCGTCGGCTGCAGCTGCGCGCCGGGTGCGCGCTGCACCAACGCCAGCGCCTACTGCAAGGACGCCGGCGGCTACGACGTGGCGGAAGAAGTGTGTACCGACCGCTACGACTGCGATGACGGCAACCCGTGCACAGCGGATGAGTGCGGCAGCAGCGGCAAATGCACCCACGGCACGGAGACCAATCCGCCGCCCGGTGCCCCGCAATGTTGCGCCAAGGTGAGCGATTGCGACGATGGCCACCCCTGCACCGAGGACGGCTGCCTCGACCACCAATGCAAAAACCTGCCCGAGCCGGGCTGCTGCGTGGCCCACATGGAGTGCCTGGACGACGATCCCTGCACCACGGACTCCTGCGTCGATAACAGCTGCAAACACAGCCACCACGGCCTGCCCTGCTGCAAGGAAGCGCTGGACTGCATCGATGACGATCCGTGCACCTTGGAGGCCTGCGCTGGCGGCGCCTGCGTCGCGCCGCGCAAGCCCGACGCCAAAGTATGCCCGTGTTGGAACCTGGATGACTGCGACGATGGCAATCCCTGCACACTCGATACCTGCGTGGCGGGCAAGTGCCTGTACACCGTCGATCCGCAGGCGCTCAACACCAACCCATCCTGCTGCGATGAGCACCTGGACTGCGCCGATGGCAGCGCGTTGACCTCCGATCGATGTGTGCTCAATCGATGCAGCCGCAGCGTAGCCAAGGTCTGCAAAGCCAAAGCGGAGTGCGACGACGACAACACCTGCACCAAGGACGCGTGCGTGGGCGGTGTCTGCGCCAACTCGCTCATCGTCGGCTGTTGCACAGACAACCTGCAATGCAGCGATGGCAACCTGTGTACCGATGATAAATGCAAGGGTGGCAAATGCAGTCACAGCGCCAAGCTGGCCAAGGGCTGCTGCACTTCGTCCACCCAGTGCAATGACGGGGTCAAGTGCACCAAGGATTCCTGTGCCTCGTTCAACTGCGTGCACAAACCCACCGCAGCCGACTGCTGCGGTAGCGACAAACATTGCGATGACGGGGAGTGGTGCACGGACGACTACTGTGAAGGCGGCAAGTGCAAGCACTACAAGGCCGCCAAGAGCTGCTGCATCAAGAACTCTGAATGCAACGACGGCAACGCCTGCACCATCGACGTCTGCCTGGCCGGTCAGTGTTCCGCGAGCTGGATCAGCGATTGTTGCACCTCCGCTGCCATGTGCGACGACGGCAACAAGTGCACCAAGGATGCGTGCAGCCCGGCCAAGGCGTGCGTCAACACCGTGATCGCCGGCTGCTGTTTTCACAATGGCAACTGCAAGCCGCCCAAGAAGTGCAAGAAGGGCAAGTGCGGCTAGACGCCAAGCCGGCCGCCAGATGCAGTCTCGGGTGGCTTTTGCCGCCTTTTGCCGTTTGACAGGTCCGGATCGGCCGCCAACAATGGCCGCGCTCGCGTTCACGTGGCCATGGAGACAACGATGATCGACAACCTCAAGAACATCGCAGCACGTCGTCTGGGCAAGGTCCTGGCCTCGGACGTCACGCTCAAGGTGCTGTCCAATCGGCAGGTGCAGGGCGCCATGTTGCGCGCGATCAATGTACGTGCCGAGGCGCGCGACCTGGTGGAGAGCCGGCTGCAGGGGGTGGCGACGGCCCTGGACCTGGTGACGCACGAAGACGTGGCCTCGCTCAAGCGCACGATTCGCGACATGGAAGACCAGATTGACGAGCTGCGCGACGAGCTCGACAAGGAGCGCGCCCCGGAAGCGGCCCCTGTTGCGGCACCGGCGCCGGCTGCGGCACCGGCCCCAGCGGCGGAAGCCGCGCCAGCACCGGCTGAAGAAACCGCCGTCGAGGCGCCGGCCCCCAAACCCAAAGCCAAACGCAAGCGCAAGCCAGCCGCCAAGAAGGCCAAAGCCGCGCCCAAGAAGAAGACCGGTGGCAAGAAGGCCGCCGCGGCCAAGGGCACGCGCGCCAAGAAGGGCGCCGCGGCCAAGAAGGCGTAGTCGTGGCCCGTCGTCCCATCGTGACCTGGCCCGCGCCGGTGCTGAAGCGCCCCTGCGAGCCCGTGGAGCAGTTCGACGAGGAGCTGACCACGCTGCTGGACGACATGCGGCAGACCATGGCCGACGCGGACGGGCTGGGCCTGGCGGCCAACCAGGTGGGCGTGTCGACGCGACTGTTCATCATGGGCATCCCCCAGGAAGAAGAGGGCGAGATCGAGCTCATCGAGGTCATCAACCCGGTGATCGAGGCCCGCCGCGGCGAGATCAAGTACGAAGAGGGCTGCCTGAGTTTTCCCGAGGTCTACCAGCAGGTCCTGCGCGCCGCCGAGATCGACGTCACGTACGCCGATCGCGAGGGACAGACGCAGGCCAGGACGTTCAACGGCCTGGCGTCGGTGTGTTTTCAGCACGAACTCGACCACCTGGACGGGGTCGTCTTTCTCGACCGGCTGTCGCCCTTGAAGCGTCGACTGGCACTGCGCGCCTATACCCGCAGCCAGCGCAACAAGGCAGAGGAAGAGCGCGAGGCCCACATCTCCGGGATGCGCGGGCCCCGCTGAACAGCTGACGCCGGGGCCGCCGGCGCACCCACATCGGAGAGCGGCTGTGGCCGCGCGGGATGGCATCGCCATGGGTCGACGCGTCGCCTTCATGGGCAGTCCGGACTTTGCGGTCGCAGCGTTGCGGGCGTTGATCGCCTCCGATGTGGAGGTGGTTGGCGTGGTGACCCAGCCCGACCGGCCGGCCGGACGTGGGCGATCGCTGCGACCGCCACCGGTGAAAGTGGCCGCGTTGGCCCACGACCTCGAGGTGCACCAGCCCCGTAAAATCCGCCGCGGGCGGCTGGCCGTCTGGCTGCAGGAGCGCGAAGTCGACCTGGCCGTGGTCGCCGCCTATGGCCGCCTGCTCCCCGACGATGTGCTGGCGGCGCCCACTTATGGCTGCGTCAACCTGCATGCGTCACTGCTGCCTCGCTGGCGCGGCGCGTCGCCCATCCACCGGGCCATCGCCGCCGGCGACAGCGAGACCGGTGTGAGCCTGATGCGCGTGGTCAAGGAGCTGGATGCGGGCCCGGTGATGGCGACCATCGAGGTGCCCATCAGCGACGTGGACACCTCGGCGACCCTGCATGACAAGCTCGCCGAGGCGGGCGCGGTGTTGTTGCGCCGGCACTTGAACGAGCTGCTCGCAGGTCAGCTGGCGGAGGTGCCCCAGGACCATGAAGTGGCCACGTTTGCGCCGCCGCTGGACAAGATGGAGGGCGCGGTGGACTGGCGCCTGCCGGCCCGCCGGATTCACGCCCACATCCGGGCCATGACGCCCTGGCCGGGTGCCTGGACCCGCTGGCAGGACAGCGACGAGCGTTGGAAGATCTTCGCCGATGACGCCCAGGTGATGCCGGGCGCTGGCGAAGCCGGTACGCTGTTGCGGCTGGAGGGCGCGGGCGCCGTGATCGCTTGCGGACACGATGCGCTCAAGGTCGCCATCCTGCAGCGACCGGGCAAGCGGAGAATGGGCGCGGCCGACGCGCTCAGAGGCGCACGCCGGGAGCCGGGTCAGCGGTTGGAGTGCATCGCGGCGCGCTCGGCCGAAGCCGCAGCTGGAGACGGGAGTTGAATCCATGACCGGAACTCGGTGCCCGGCGGCGCATAACAGTCACAAGCTGGCAGGTCCGGCCTGGCTCGGTTTGATCCTGAGCGCCTGCTTGTGGGTCGGCTGCGGCCCCAAACAGGGCAATGAGGTCCCCGGGGGCGGCGCCGTGCAGAGCCAGCCCGTGACCGCGCAGCCAGCAGACTCGCCGAAGACCGCTGCGGTGGACAAGGCCCAGGGATTCGCCCTGCTGGTGGTGGAGGATCGGGCGGGCCAACTGGCCGTCGCTTCGGGTCACTTGGGCCAGCTGGCACGCCTCGGGGTCAAGGAGCGACGCGGCGTGCTGGCCGCCTGGCAGCAGCCGGCTCCCGCCACGCGAAGGGCCGGCGAGTACTGCGGCCGCCTGCTCGACTCCGCGCGCCGGCAGGCCGCCCTGCGCTGCGTACGACCGCGCAATACCGCCCACCTGGCGCCGCGGACCGCAGGCGCTCCGCCCACCGACAAACCGCTGAACACGGTGGCGTTCTCCTTGCGACTGCCATGGCCGGCCACGGCCACCGGCAGCGGCTGGACGCTGGAGATCGGAGCGCCCGACGGCCGCACCGCCACCTGGCGACCACGGGAGTAGGGATGTCCGTGCCCGCCGCTCGTTTCCGGTTCGTCGTCCTGGCGGTCTTCATCGTCACGTCGAGTTGGACCGATGCGACCGCGGCGCCATTCGACATTCCGGTGCACGACGACCTGACGACCCTGCAGGCGGCCGCGGCGCTGGCCGATGCCTACGACATCGTCTTTGTGGGGGACGGCTATACCGAAGCCCAGCGCAATGAATTCCTCGCCGACGCCAAGGCCGTCTCGACCGGTCTGCTGGAGTTCGGCCCTTATGCCGACAGCCGCTGGCTGATCAACAGCCACGCGCTCTTCGCTGCTTCCAAAGAGAGCGGCGCCGACCACCCCGGTCAGGAGATCGACGTCGACACCGCGTTCGACGCCACCTACGAATCCTTCGGCATCGCCTACCTGATCACCGCGAGCACGGCCAAGATCCTGACCGCGGTGGGGTCGATCATGCCCGCCTACGACCAGGTGATCTTGATCGTCAACGATGACGACTACGGCGGGTCGGGCGGCGAGGTCTCCATCGTATCGACGGCTCCGGCGTCGCTGGCCATCTTGCGCCACGAGGTCGCCCACAGCATCGGCGGGCTGGCAGACGAATACGAACATCCCAATCCCAACGCCAAGTTCGAGGATCCCGAACCCAACGTGGCCAGCGTGGACCACCTGACGCCGTTGAAGTGGGGCCACTGGCTCGAGCCCGGCACCCCGATCCCGACCCCCCTGGCCGACGCGACGGGCGACTATGCCCCGGTCGGGGCCTACGAGGGGGCGCGCTACCTGAGCAAGGACATGTTCCGGCCTTCGCCCGAGTGCATCATGCGCAGCCTGGACAAGTTGTTCTGCTCAGTCTGCGGCGAGGTGATGATCCTGCGCCTGGCGAGCGAATCGACCATGCTGCGCGAGCGCTCGCCGACCCAGACGGACGTGGATTGCACTCTGGATCAATGCCCCGCCTTCACCGTCCAGGTGGCCCCGCTCGCCGATCTGCGGGTGCGCTGGCTGCGCGACGCCGAGATGGTCGGCGAGGGCCTGTCCTGGCAGCCCGGCGTGGCGGCGTTGGGAGATGGCCAGCTCATCGCCGAGATCCGACACGAATCGCCCCGCGTACGACTGGACGCCAAGGGGGTGCTGATCGAAGAGGTGACCTGGCAGCTGAACGTCCGACCGAACGCCGTCGGAAGCGTCGATGCCGGCGGCAACGACGTGAGCGTGCCGGGCGATCCAACCTTACCTATGGGCTGCACGGGCACGATCACGGGGCCTGGGACTCCGGCGGCGGGCTGGGGCCTGCTGGCGTTGGCCCTGGCGCTGCTCTGGCGGCGGCGACGATGGCGGCAGATCCGATGAAGCGGAGGCAATTGCGATGAAGCTGGGCATCCTGGGCTGCGGCAACATGGCCGGCGCCATGGTCGGACGCTGGCTGGCGTCCGGCACGGTCGATCCGGCGGACGTGGTCGCGGTCACGCGCACCGAAGACGAGGCGGCGACCGTGCGCCGGACCCTGGGCATCGCCTGCGGCACCGACGTGCAGGCCGCGATCAGGGGCCGCGACGTGGTGCTGCTCGGCATCAAGCCACAGCAGGCGGCCGAGTTCCTGCCGGCGCTGGCGGCGCAAGCACCGCCTGGCCAGGTGTGGCTGTCGATCCTGGCCGGGCTGTCCCGACAGAAGGTGGCCAGGCTGCTGAACGACCGCGTCGAGGTGGTGCGATTGATGCCCAACACGCCGGCGCGCATCGGTCTGGGTGCCACGGCGGTGTGTTTTGGCCCGGCGACGGCCGAGCCCGATCGCCAGCGGGTGCTGCGGCTGCTGAGCGCGCTGGGCCAGGTCCTGGAGATCCCCGAATCGAGCATGGACGTCTTCACGGCCATCGCCGGATCCGGGCCTGCATACGTCTTCCTGTTCATGGAGGCCCTGGCCGAGGCCGGACAGGCGCTGGGCCTGGAGATAGACGTGGCCCGGGCGCTGGCCAGCCAGATGGTGCAGGGCGCGGCCGGGCTTGCAGTCGCCGACGGACGGGCGCCGGGTGAATTGCGCCGCGAGGTCACGAGCCCCGGCGGCACCACCGAGGCGGCCTTGAAGGTCCTGGTCGAGCGCGACTGGCCAGCTCATGTGCGCGAGGCCGTGACCGCGGCGGCGCGTCGAAGCGCCGAGATGGCGGGATGATCTGTTGACGATGCACGTGCGCCAGACCCGTCGACTTGTGCTGTTGCTGGTGGCGATGCCACTGGCAGCCGGATGCGGCAAGGGGCCGGATGCGGCGGCCGCCGACACCGTGGCGGACGTGCAGGGCTCTGACGTGGTCGACGTGGCCACACACGACACGCCGCCGCCCGCCGACAGCGCGCCCATAGACACCGGCGCGACGGGCCCATGTAACAACGCGGCCGCACCCGCGGGCAGCAACCTGCATGTGCGCATCCAGGGCGATGACGCCTTCAAGGGCAGCTACCTTCGCCTGGACGTCGTCAACGCCGATGGCGGCGGATTGTCGGTCTTCAGGGTCGCGGCGGTGGCCACGCTCTACGACGGCAAGCTGACCGGGCCGCCCATGGATTGGTACGGCGTCGCCCCGCCCGGGACCTGGATGCTGCGTGCCATCGTCACCCTCAAACCCGGCGACATGGAGACGTCCATCGGCGGCGGCGTCGCGTGTGGCCCGCAGGGTATGGCCGAGGTCACCGTCTCCGCCGGCGCCTGCCCGAGCGCGACGGTGCCACTGGCGACCGATGACCGGGTCGAAAACGCTGGCGACCTCTGCGGCGGCAGCGGCGCGGGCGGCAAGGGTCTCTTCAAGCCCCTGTCGACCGTCGTCACCCCGCCGACCCAGGCGGGCGGCGCGCACCTGATGAACGGGGTGCTGACCGGCGAACGATTGTGGGTTGCCGCGTCACAAGATGGCGTTGTGAGCTTCGATTTTCCAGCCAACCCGCCGCAACCCGCCGCCAAATTGAACAACTGGCAGGTGCATGGCCAGGCGCCATGCAATCGCCTGCACCGAGCCGGCACGACGGTGTTCTGTACCAGCCGGCAGACCCACGTGGCGGCGATCACCACGGACGCAACAACCGGCGAACCAACAAAGAAGGCCGCGATCACCCTGCCGCCGGGCAGCCACGGCGAGGGCATGACCGATCGCGCCGGACGTCTGTACGTGGCCAATCACACCGCCGGTCTGGTCGGCGTCGACTTGAAAGAACTGACCTCGGTGACGGCGCTCAAGCCGCCGGCGGTGGCTTTGGACGCGTGGGATGTGGCTGTGCAGGGCACCGATCGGCTGCTGCTGGCCAACGGCGCGCAGGGACTGCTTGTGCTGGCTGGCGACACGAAAAGCGATGTCCTGCCGCCCGTGGTCGGCCAACTTTCGCTGGCGGGAGTCGCTGCCTTTTTGGCGGTGCAAGGTGAGCAGGTCGCCATCGGTGCGCTCAACGGCGGACTGCACGTGGCGCGCCTGCAGGCAAACGGCCAGCCCATGTTGCAGGGCAGCTTCGCGCCGCGAGGTCTGGTCCACGGCGTGACCTTTCACGGAGACCTGGTGCTCGGCGCGGCTGGGTCCCACCTGCTGGCGGTGGAGCGGCCGAAGACGGAGCAACCGGGCACGGCGCTGGCGCCCCTGGGCTTGCAGCCGAGCTTCTACTTCGCCATGGACATCGAATCCTTCGGCGACGGGGCCCTGTCGTCCGAGTTTCAGGGCATCCGCCACCTGGCCATCGATCCGACCGTCGACAAGGGCCCCCTGTTGGACGCGCCGCTGCACGTGATGGCGCCGCTGACTGCAGTCGGCAAGGCCATCGAGGGCGACTTGCGCCTGCACAATCGTGGGGTCGCTCCGCTGCACATCAAGCAGGTGTTATTCAGTGAGACCCCGGAACTGGGCGGCCTGCCCACGGTGCTGGCCAAGAACATCGAGCTGGCGCCCGGAGCGTTCAAGACCCTGCCCATCAGCGTGCTCAAGACCACCAAGGGCGGCGTCAAACACGAACTCGTCGTGATCAGTGACGATCCGGCCTGGCCCAGCTGGCCCGTGGGCCTGTTTGAGGTGCCTGAACTGCGCCCGGGCGACAAGCTGCCAGCCCTGGCCTACAAGGACGCGACGGGGCAACTGGTCGACGTCAATCAGCACCTGTCGGGAAAGGTCGGTGTCGTCATCGTCGCCGCACACGCTTGCCCGGTCTCCTTCCTCGCCCTGGCCGCCGCCATGGATGACCTGGGCTCCTTCGGCAACAAGATCGCTGTGGTCGGCATCGACCCCTGGGATTCGCCGAGCACGGCTCCCGAGACCGAAGCGTTGCCCAAGAAGTTCAAGATGTTGTTCTCGCCCCTGAGCACCAGCGACGGCCATGACAACTCCGAGGTACTCGACCAGTACCTGGGTCAACCGATCCTGGCCGGACCGCCCATGCCAATCCTCTATGTGGTGGCGCCTGGTGGCACCATTACCTGGGCGCAATGGGGGTACGAGTCCGACGGCCTGCTGGCGGCCATCGGCGCTGCCCTGGGCACCGGCGGCTGAACGAGGTCAGTCGAGCATTCCCATGAAGCGGAGCAGGCTCTCGGCGACGCCGCGAAGCATCTTGCTGGCGTGCTCGTCGTTCATCTCCTGGACGGCTTCGATGGCTTCGTTCATGGCGTCGAGGGCCTCTGGGGCGCGATCGGCGAAGAGATAGAAGGCCACCATGCCGGTGGCGGAGACGAGGAATCCGGTTCGATCGCCCCCCTCCTGGGCTTGCAGCGCGGCCTCGGCGAGGTGATGGATGATGCCCGCGACGTCTCGTTCGGGCGCGATGTCGAAAGGCATGCCGAACCAGGGATTCAGCTGAGCATTGGTCGCCTTGCAGGCCTGCGCCGCGTCGAGCGCGGAGCCGGCGTGGGAGATGGCGGCGTCGAAGTCGCCCGCTCGCACGGCGAACGCGGCCAGGGCGCCCTGCAGATTCGAGAGCTCGGCGAAGGCCTCGAACTCGGCGGCGATGCGCGCCGCATCGATCATCGAGGTCGCCGCCTGCACGCGATGGCGGGTGCGCAGCGACAGTTGGGCCAGGGCGCACTGGGTGGCGAAGGCGACGAAGTGGATGCGATCATCGTGCGGCAGGGCCAGGCGGCCCAGCCCGGCCATGGCCTTGCGCATGGCCCGGAACTCGCGTCGGGCGCCGTACCAGGCGGTCCAGCCCAGGTGCAGTTCGGCCAGCAGCAGATCCGAGCGGTTGTTCTCTGGGGTGCGCTCCCACACCGCGTGCAGCGCCTGGGCTTCGGCGGCCGCTTCGCCGTGGTCGATCACCGACAGCCAGGCAAGCCGCCGTGCGCGAACCAGGACCTCGAGTCCACAGTCACCGATCTCGATGGCGCGACCAACGGCCTGCTCCGACGCCGTCAACGCCGAGGTACTCTCGCGCGCCGCGAAGGCCGTCTGGGCGACGGCAGCCAGCAGCAGGACTTCGAGTTCATCCGGGCACTCGTCGCCCGATTCGGCCAACATGCCGCTGGCCACAGCCAGCCAACGAGAGCGCGCCTTGACCCGTGACGAGAGCGCCGGCAGCCCGTCGATGATCTCGAAGACGGCGGCCACGGCCACGTCTGCAGCGCCAGACTCCACAGCCGCGCGCTGGTCGGCCGAGATGGTCGAGAGCAAGTCGCTGGGGATCTGCATGGCACGTCCTCTCGTGGAGATGCCCGGCTTTCGGGGGCGCGGAGCGTACCGCTTTTTTGCGAGGCTGAGAATCTTCCTCTCTCAGAACGATCTCATGCACCCGCGCGGGCCGTGTTTCAAGGGGTCGTTCGCAGCCACGATCGCACGCGATGGCCGGCACGTTCCGGCACCTCTGCAACCGGGCCAGCCGACCAGTCATGGGCCACCCATGACGACGGCAGCGCCACTTCGCCATCGTCGCCGTGCATCAGCAGGGCACCACCGGGTGCGACCAGCGCGCTTCCCGCGAGCAGCCATGTGGTGGGCGCAAACGTGGCCCGAGAGGTGGCCAGATCCACCGGCGCCAATCGCAGCGACGCCAGGTCGGCGCGCATCACAGCCACGCGCTGCCCGATTCCGGCCGCATCCGCCGCCAGCTCGATGAAGTCGGCTCGACGACGGCGTGGCTCGACCGCCTGAACCCGGCTGTCGGGCCAGGCCAGGCCCATGATCAAGGCCTCCAGTCCCGCTCCTGCGCCCACATCGCAGACGGTCTCCGGTGGTCGGCCCAGGATCTTGTCGGCGACATCCACGGCCACCAGGGACTCGACCAGGTGTTCCCGGATCACGGCCTGCGGCTCGGCGTCACCGACCAGGTTCGTGCGCTGATTGAAGCGGGCCAGCAAGGTCAGGACTCGCTCGATGGCCGGCTGCCAGGCGTCGTCGAATCGCAGCCCGTGGCTGCGCGCCAGCCCGGCCAGTTGCTCGCTGGCCGTGATCACGGCGACTCGTTGGCGGGTTCGCGGGCTTCGCCGGCTGCCGCCTCCTCTCTGGCGATGCTCTCCAGCTCCTTCTCGGCGCCGGTGATCGCCTCGTTCATCTTGGCCGCCAGCTCGGCGGCTCCCTCCCCGGCGGAGGCGACCATCCGGTCGCGCAGGGCGAGGGCGTCGGTCTTGCGGTCAGAGGCCACGTAGACCATGGCCAGCATCATGGCGGCGTCGGGTGATGGCTTGGGCCGGGCGACGGCGCGCTCGAGCACGGTCTGGGCGCGCTCGGCATCGCCGGCCTCCAGGAAGACGCCGGCGATGTCCAGTTCGGTGAGCAGTCCGCCGTCCAGGCAGCGCTTGGTGAAGGCGTCGATGGCGTCGCTTTTGCCTGAATGCACGTAGGCCACCAGCAGCAGGACCAGCACCTCGCGGGTCGGTGAGGCCACCTTCGACATGGGCTCCAGGCGCTCGATGGCGGCGGCGATCTCTCCCTTCTGCAGGTAGAGTTGCGCCTGCAGCAGCGTCATCCGCTCCTTGTCTTCGCCGTCGCGCAGTGGCTCCAGGGCTGCGATGGCGTCATCAATGCGGCCCACCTGGCGGAGCAGATCGGCGCGTAACAAGGCGTGCCCGCGGTTGTCGGGTTGTCGCTTCCAGGCGCTCTCGGCGACCGCCAGCGCGGCCTTCTTGTCGCCCGCGAGGGCCAGCGCCCGCGCCAACTCCTTGACCACCCGCTCATCATCAAGTCGATCGAGCTTGCGCAACATGGGCGCCACGTCCGCACCGCGCTCGGTTCCGTGCAGCAACTCCGCCAGGAGCAGCGCGGCATCCACATCCTTGTACCCGTCGACGGCCTCGCGGAGCAGCTTCTCGGCCGCCGGCTGATCCTGTTGCAGCAGGCGGACCTGGGCCAGACCGGCGCGCGCGCCGGGCACGGTCGGCGACAGCGACAGCGCCTTGTCGAAGGAGGTGACAGCTTCGGCCAGGGCGGAGGCCTTGCGGGCTTCGGGCAGGGTGGCCACCCGTGCTGCCTGCAACAGGCCCTTGCTGACCCACGCCTCCGGCATGGGGTTCTTGACCGCCAGCGCGGCAGTCACATGGCCCCAGGCCTTGAAGGGACGCTGCATCGCCGACAACACATCCGCAAGGAAGAGGCGGGCGAGGCTGTCCTCACGAGCGGCCAACGCCGCCTCGCAGATCTCCAGCCCCTTGTCGAGCAGGCCCTGGTCCATGGTGACCACACCGCGGGCAAAACGGATCGCCGGATCGTCGGGCAGGACCCTCCCCGCCAGGGCCAGGTCTGCATGGGCGGCGGCGAAATCGGCCGCGGAGCGATTGGCGTGCGCCCGCAACAACAGCCACCAGGCCGCCACCTCGCGCTCGGACACCACCTCCGCCTGACCCATGGCGACCTCGAGCGGATTGAGCAGCACACCACCGTCGGTGCGCACGGCCACGCGGGTACGAGCGAGCAGCAGCGGTGTCTGCACGCCGGCGCGGTCGATCACAAAGGACGCGCTTTTGCCCGCCGCGCGCACGGCGGCCATAGCCAGCCAGGCCACCTCGATGGCATGTACCGGCTCGGCCTTGCCGGCCTCGATCGAGCGCCACAACGCTTCTGTGGACAGCACGGGGTGGTCGCGCCGGCGGTCGTTGCGGACGATCACCAGCCGCCCCGGCCCCTTCTTGCTGGCCAGCAGCTTGCCCAAAGCGGCGTCGTCCAGCCCGGTCACAGCCGTGGCCAGGCCCTTGTCGATGCCGCCTGGAGGCAGCGCTCGCTCGCCCTTCAGTCCCGCGCCGGTGAATTTCGCCTGCCAGTCCGTCGCCGTCGCGGCGGGTTTCGGATCGTCGGCTTTTGCGCGCTGGGCAGCGCCATCCTGGCCGTCGAAGAATGTCCACGCGATCACCGCCAGCGCAGTGACTGCGGCGACCACCGCGGCCAGCACCAGCGGACGGACGGTGGAATCGCCAGCTTTGTCGCCGCCGTGCTCTTCGGCGTCGTTCAACTCGTCGGCGGCAAATCGTCGATGGCAGACAGGACAGCGGGCGTCCGCGGAGACTTCAACCTCCACCTGATCGTCGCAGGCCGGGCAGAACACATCCATGATCGTTCCCTCCGCAACCGGACAGGTCGGGTCGCCGACGGCGGGTGTGGCAGATCGACCCCCACGCCGTCAAGCGTCCTGAGGGGGTACCCCCGTGGCATCGAGAAAGCGACGCAAGCCGCCGGGATCGTCTGTGATCGTGGCCTGCACGCCCAATCCCAGCAGTCGCTCCCAGTCGCGTTCGTGGTTGGCCGTCCAGACCCTCAGGCGCAGCTCCTGTTGTCGCCACGCCGACATGCGCTCGGAGCTCACCAGCCCCAGATCCACATGCAGCGCCTGGATCGACTGGCCACGTCCGGCGTCGAAATCGATCATGGCGCGTTTCAGTTCGCCAGCGTCGGCGGTCGCCAGGTCTGAGAAGTCGCAGGCAGAGGTCCTGACCAGGGCCGCAATCTCTGCCCCTGTGGACCTGTCTGCGGCGGCGTGCAGGGCGGCGCGGTCGAAACTTGAGACGATCCAGTCGCGCGCTGGGGTGGCCGACGTGCGGCGAGCGAAGGCTTCCGCGAGGCGCACGCCCTCATCGGCGAATCCGGGGGTGGGCTTCAACTCGGCGTTGATCGGCCCGGTGCGATGTTCCAGCAGCTCCAACACCTCGTCCAGGTGAGCGATAGCGCCGCCATGACCCCGCGCATCGACCAGAGGAGTGGCCCGCAGGACGCGCCATGGGGTGCTGCGGAGAGGTTCGCGACCGCCTCCCCAGCGACTCAGATCATGGTCGTGCCAGACGACCAGCTCGCCGTCGCCGGAGAACTGCACGTCAAACTCGACCCCGTCAGCGCCCTCTTCAAAGGCCGCCCGCAGCGATTCGACAGTGTTTTCCAGGCAAAGCCGCGGCGCACCGCGATGACCGATCACGTGCATGGCGCGTTACTCCGTGACGAACGCCAACACCTCGGTCTGCAGAAGCAACAGGGCAACATGGAGCAGCGCCAGCTTCTGCTGTCGATTACGACAACGCTCCTCGATCGCCTGGCGCAGCGTATGGGAGGACAGCAACATACCCGACGCCTTGGTCTCGCGCGCCTGGAAGCGGAAGGACTCGACGGTGAGCTTGGCCCCCTCGACCCGGCCGTAGGACCGCTCCATGTGGTCCTTGAAGTGCGGCTCCAGCATCGACAGGGGCACCTTGTCCCGAACCCCCTCGACCATCGCGACGATGGGATCCAGGTCCAGCGGCACCACGTAGTCGGGCAGCGCTTCGCCGTCGAAGATTGCATAGCCCACATCATCCCAAGCGAACGCGTCGATGAACTTGGCCCGGAACTGGCGCTCCAACACCTGGTAGAGCTGGAAGGGCTGCAGCAATCCCAGGCCGATCAACACGTCGCCAAGCCGGCCGCCATGGGCCTGGATGTGGTCCAGCGCCCGCTGCACATCGGCCTGACCGACGAAGCCCTGGCTGATCAAGAAGGGGCCGAGCATCTCCGACTTCTGGTTGCTGGCGATGTGACAGGGCCTGCCGCGGCGCATGTAGACGCACTTCTGCGCCTCGCCGTGGCGCAACTCCAGGCTGCCAGTGAAACGCCGGGCCCATAGACGGTAGAGCAGCCGGGCGTGGTTGATCCGCGAACTTTTGCCCTCTTCGACGGGAGGCTGGCGCTGGGAGACATGCTCGATCGCTTCCTGCAGCTCGGCGACCTCCGCTACGGGCTCGAAGTGCTCGGCGTCGCCGCTGACCAGGGACTGCGAAGAGACCGCCCGGCTGCGCACCATGGCGCCGAGGTGATCGGTCGTGATCGGGCCGATGACCTGGCCATCGCCGGTTCGAATATGGAACGAAGCGCGCTGTGAGGAGGGCACCTCCTTGCGCTCCGCCTTCGCCGTTCCGCCCTGCTCTTCGGGTGTTCCCAGGGCCGGCGGGATCTCCATCTCCGGCGCCTCGACGGCAGATTGGCGTCGGCGCGGGCCGCCATCGGGCACGGTGACCTCGCCGCCGCCGGGCAACACGAGCCCATCCTCGTCCAGGGCCTGGAAGGCGGCAGACTCAGCGGTCCACGCCGGCCGGTCGCTTTCGGAGGTATCCGAAGTGTGCGGCTCAGAATCGCCGCCCTCGTCCGGCCCGTCTGACCCCTGCAACCGCGCCGCCAGCTCCGGGTCGGTATCTTCGGGCTGACTTGCGGTCTCCTCAACCAGTTCGAGGGCACGCACGCTGGCCGCCGGGCTGACCTCTTCGCCGCCGGCGGGCGAGGTGCCGAGGGCCTGCTCCCGTCGCCGCCGGATGGCCGCACGATCACGCGCTACATCTTCGGCCGAGAAGGTGAGCGAGCGCGTCGATTTGGAGCGTTTCACCGCGACCACGGCCGACGTCCGACGAGTCGTCTGGCCGGCCGGCTTCACCTGCTCGTCGGCCTCGTCTTCCTGTGGCTCTTCGGGATCGAAGAGGTCGATGACAAACTCCGACAGGGAGCGATTTGAGACCTGGATTTTGGCCTCGAAGAGCAGGTTGATGATGTCGTCGTGCAGATCCAGGGCCGAGTCGTATCGATCGGATGGATTGCGGGTCAACGTCTTGCGCAGAATCGCCCGCACACCCTCGTCGATGTAACTGTGCTTGCGGAATTTATGCTCGATCCGCGCGTCGCGGATGTTGACCAGCGTCTCCAGGTCAGTACGGCCGAGGAACAACCTCTTCAGGGTGATGCTCTCGTACAGAATGATGCCGAGCGAGAAGATATCGCTACGCCGGTCGAAGGGCTGGCCCGTGACCTGCTCGGGCGACATGTAGCCGAGCTTGCCCTTGAGCACGCCGGAACGGGTGCTGGCCTCGGTGGTATTGCCGCCCATCGTGGCGCGAGCGACGCCGAAGTCCATCACCTTGACCTCGCCGGAATGGCTGATCAGCACATTGGATGGCGACACGTCGCGGTGGATGATGTTCAGGGGCCGGCCGCGATGATCCTTGGCCTCGTGGGCATAACCCAGGCCCTTGGCGACCTCCGCGGCGACGAACAGGCAGATCTCGGGCGGCAACCGGCGCCCCACCTGCGTGGCGCGGGAGAGCATCTTGAACAGGTCATGACCGGGCACGTACTCCATGGCGATGTAGTACTGGCCCTCGATCTCACCGTTCTCGTAGGTCTGCACGATGTTGGCGTGCTGCAGGACGGCGCACAGCCGCGCCTCGGCGAGCAGCATCTGGATGAAGGTCTTGTTCTGCGCGAATGCGGGCAGAATCTTCTTCAGCACCAGGATCTTCTCGAAGCCGCCGACACCAGCGACACGCGCCTTCCAGACCTCGGCCATGCCGCCGACGCCGATGCGCTCGAGGAGATCGAAGCGGCCGAACTTCTTGCCCAAACCTTCCTCTCTCCGGCTCTCCGCGTCGGGGGCGATTTCAACCGCCACGGCGCAACTCGTCGATGAATTCGATGCCGGCTGTGCAGCGTTTTGCGTCGCCCGCGCGGGGCTCGGCCGCGATCTCCTTCAAATGGCGACACAGCGGGTCCGCGTCGCCGACACGGGAACAGGTCCGTTGCGCCAGATCACCGCATGCATCGCTGCAGCCCATCGACCACAGCGCCACCGCCAGCAAGGCGCCCCAAAGACAGCGGCGCCCGATCATGGGGGCGCCCCCGCGGCGCTGTCAACGGCGGGCGCAGCGTCACTCAGGGGCAACCACTGCACGATCTCCAATCCGAAGCCGGAGACCGCCCGCAGGCGAACGGGATTGTTGGTCAGCACCCGCAGCTTGCCCAGGCCGAGCTGGCGCAGAATCTGGGCGCCGACGCCGAACTCGCGGAAGTCCATCTTCGTCTGCGGGGAGGCACCGGGCGGCCATGGGCGGCCGGCTGTGCGCTCGACATAGCCCTCCAGAACAGCTGCCAGGTCGCCCGCCTCTTGAACGGCCGACAGGTGGACCAGGGCGCCGCATCCCTCCTTGGCGATCTTCTCCAGGGCGAATTCCAGGTTGCGGCGGCTATGCGACAGGCTGAGTCCGAAGGCATCGCCGAGCATGTTGGCCCGGTGAACGCGTGCCAGCGTCGGCCGCTCCGGGTCCATCTCGCCCATGGTCATGGCCACGTGCACGCCATCGTCGACCATCGTGCGGAAGACCACGATGTCGAAGGTGCCGAAGCGGGTGGGCATCTGGCTGCGCGCCTCTTCGACCACCAGGGGCTCGGAGTGCACGCGGTATTCGATCAGGTCGGCCACGGTCACCACGCCGATGCCGTGCTTGTCACCAAACGCCAGCAGGGCGTCCAGGCGTTGCATGGTGCCATCGGCGGCCATGACCTCGCAGATCACTCCGGCCGGGGCCAGTCCGGCCAGGCGCGCCAGGTCGACGCTACCTTCGGTCTGGCCGCTGCGCATCAATACGCCGCCGTCGCGGGCGCGTAAGGGAAAGACGTGGCCGGGCGATCGGAAGTGCTCCGGGCAGGCCTCGCCGGCGATCGCGCGGCGGATGGTGTGGGCACGATCGGCGGCCGAGACGCCGCTGCCGGCGCAATCGACGGCGTCGACGCTGATGGTGAACGCGGTGCCGAGCGGGGCTTCGTTATCGGTCGCCATGGGCGGCAAGGCGAGTCGCTCCAGCAGCTCGCCCTCCATGGCCAGGCAGATCAGACCGCGGCCATGCTCTGCCATGAAGGCGATGGACTCGGCCGTGACATGTTCGGCGGCGATGACGAGATCGCCTTCATTCTCGCGATCCTCGTCGTCGACCAGGATGACCATGCCGCCGGAACGGATGTCCTGGATCGCCGTTTCGATCGAGGCGATGGACGCCATGTCATGAACTCCTGGCTCAAGGCTCAAGCGAGCGCAACGGTCGTGGACCCGCTGCTCGCTGGGCGGCGGCGGCGAAGGTCTCCGCCGCGGCACGGGGGATGATCCGGGTCTCGACGGTGACGCCCGGCTCCGATTCCGCGGCCGCAGCTTCCAAAGCGGCGGCGACATCGAAGTGTTCGCCGGATACCACGGCATGCCCCTGACCGGCCAGATCGGTGGCGAAACGCAGCCTGAGCAATGCCACCTCCGCCGCCTTCAAGGCGCGGTCGGTAGCGGCGAGTATGCCCAACACGGTGTGGCATTGGATCACGCCCACGGCCTGCTCATCCTCAGATGGCGGTCCCGGGGGCGAAAACTCACCGCCCGTGGCGGCCCGCAAGAGCGCGTGCGCCCTGGGCAGGAGCAGGGTCTCCAGCGTATCGACGGCGCCCGCGTGCACGGCCTTTCGCAGGGCGGCCTCGACGTCGGCCAAGGCGCCATCGAAGACCACCAGGAAGTGGGATGGGTCGATGTCTCCGGCGTATAGAACGCGGACATGCGCCTCTTTCACCAGGGCATCCAGCGCCACGAGGCCGGACGGAACGGTCCGCAACTCGATGGCAGCCAGAGTCTCCGTGGGCGTGTGCGTCATCCGGTTCCGTTACCCGGTCAGCGATGGTTGGGGAACAGACCCCCCTAGACGATGCGGAAGAAGCCGGCCAGGGTGCAGCGGCGCTGCTTGACCCAGGTGCGGGCGTTGGTCAGGCCCTCGCCGGTGGTGCCGGCGATGGTCCAGGCCGTGTAGCCTTCACCGCCCATTCCCAGACCCGCGTAGGAAGGCGCGTTCTTCACGAAGATCGACACGTTGGTGGCCTTGGCCATGCGATCGAGGCGATCCAGGGCCATCGAGTGCATGGTCGCCGTATGGAAGCAGCCCTTCTCGGTGCGTACCGCCATCTCGATGGCCGACTCCCAGTCCGGCACGCGAACCAGGCCGAGCACCGGAAGCAACATCTCCAGCTGCACGAAGGGATGATCCTCTGGCACCTCGGCGAAAGCCATGCGCACATCATCAGAGACCCGCACGCCGATCTCGCGCAGGATCACCGAGGCGTTCTTGCCGACGAATTTGCGGTTCACATGGCCGTCGACGATCAGCACCTTCTCCAGCTTCGGCAGCTCGCGCTCGCTCACCAGGTAGGCCCCGGCGTCGACCAGTTCGCGCTTGAACTCGTCGGCCACGGACGACACGCAGATCATCTGCTTCTCGACGATGCAGACGATGTTGTTGTCCAGGCTGGCGCCGTTGATGATGTTGCGCGCCGCGAGCTTGAGATTGGCCGTCTCATCGACCACGGCGGGCGGATTGCCCGGGCCGGCGCAGACGGCTCGCTTGCCGCTGTCCAGCGCCGCGCTGACCACCGGGCCGCCGCCGGTCACCGCCAACAGGCGCACACCCTGGTGCTTCATCAGCGCCTGGGCGCTTTTGATGGTCGGCTCGCGGATCATCGTCATCATGTTGTCGGGCGCGCCGGCCTCGACACAGACGCGATTGAGCATCTCGGTGTACCAGCCCAACGTCCGCTTGGCCGAAGGGTGGACGTTGAAGACGACCACATTGCCGCCGGCGATCATCGAGATCGCGTTGTTGAGAATGGTCTCGGTGGCGTTGGTGCACGGGGTGATCGAACCGATGACGCCCAGCGGGCCAAACTCGTCCAGCACCAGGCCATCGTCTCCGGTCTGAGCGCTGGGATGGAGGATCTCCATGCCGGGGGTCTTGTTGGCCACCAGCCGGTTCTTGTTGATCTTGT